>JBCBPW010000082.1:0-31586 GCA_039820545.1 Bacteroidota bacterium
AAAAAAACTCATGTATTCCCAATAGAGACCGCTTAGATAACAGTATTTAAGAAGTAAAAGAGAAAATAAGTAGAGGAAGAGGAGTCAGGATTGAATATATTGATTATGAGTATCTTGGTGTAAGATATGTGAGAAATGGGAATGAAAGTGTATCAAATGGAAGGAAAAACAAGAGGCGAAATCGAACAAATTTCCATTGAAAGGAGGACCTTAATCCTTCTTTTTTTCAGACGAATCACCTCTATACATATCCAATTTATAGATTTGAGGGGCGCGTTTACCTGTGCTGATAAGTAGGAAATAGATAAGGCCCAATATGATACCTGCAATGAGTAATCCGTTGGTGTAGGGAGATTGGGCAATCTTGTGAATGAGGGCAAATGCGAAAGTGACGGCACTCAACTCAAATGTCACTTCACATATCATCTCACGGGGCGTATAAGATTTGCGGTTGAGGATGAACTGAATGATCCAGAGGACGTAGCCAAGAACGAGGAGGCTACTACCCGTAAGGTATAGCTCTTTGCCATAGGGCCAGTGGAGAATGTGCAGAAACATTCCTGGGATGATGATGACTCCACCTAGTATCTTGATGATGGTGACGATGCGCTTCATACGTCCATTGTGCGTAGTGTGTCTGTTAGCATTATCTACATAGGCTGTACCCAATGATTGATTAGAATTCAGTTTTATATTTTTCCATATCCACAAGGTCTCTAATGATGGCCTCACGAATAAGGCCTGCAGTATTTTTGACATCTAACTTTTGACGGAGATGTCGTCGATGGGTCTCGACTCCTGCCTCTCCGATACACAATTGATCGGCAATTTCGGATGTATTTAACTCATCGACCAGCAACTGTAAGACCTCTTTTTCTCTTGGTGTCAGTTTGATTCTTGCATTACGGAGCATCTGACTGCGTTGAAAATCCATATGCGCTTTCATGACCTCTACACTGAAGTAAGTCTTACCCCTCGAGATCGTATGAATGGCCTTTAAGAGATCTTCTGGATCGGATTCTTTGAGCATGAATCCTGCCGCTCCCTCCTGTAAAGCCTTATGAATCAATCCACCCTGCTTGAACATGCTGATAATTAGAACCTTTGCCTGAGGATAGTGCTCGGCAATATGTCCTACAGCTTCTGCACCATTCATATGTCCTTCCCCCATTCTGTAGTCCATCAAGACAATATCCACCTCGTGCATGTCCATGATAGGAAAGGCAACCTCTGGATATGGGGCAGTTCCTACCACCTCTAGGTCGTCTTGCCGTTCCAGCATGGCCTGCAATGCTTTAGTAAATAACGGATGATCATCCACGATCAGTATACGAATCATGACATCACATATTTAAAGAATGAATAAGGCATAAAGATCTAACGATAAAATGGAGTTATTGTGATGGAATTAGTTAAAGTTTTAACTCTCAAACAGTATTTCTGTCTCATTTTCCTGTGCTAAGGGAACTTCTACCAATATTCTGACTCCCTGGCCAGTGCTGGTGACCAATTGCCAGTCTCCGTTCATTTGCTGGACACGGCGTTGGATATTATTGAGACCTATGCCAGGTAAGGGTTGATCTTTTGTATAATGAAAGCCTTTGCCATCGTCTACAACTTCCATGACGAGTATATTTTTTCGCGTATGAAGAGATAATTTGACATGGGTAGCAGAAGCATATTTGATAATATTTTGAAATCCCTCCTGAATGATGCGATAGAGGTGAAGCTTAACATGTGAAGGGACCTCTACTTTTCGGATAGATTCAATCTCAAGAGAAAGCTCAAAATCCGCACCAATAGAAATGTTTTCTCCTAATTCATGGACAGCACCATAGAGACTGGCATTTATGAGGGGTTTGGCTGACATCTGGTGAGACAGGCCGCGGACTTCCTGCACAGCTGTAGTCAGCATCTGTTGGGTTTGTTCAAATGGCTCTTTGAGATCGGGAGCAGAGAGTTTGATGGCCTGTAGAATATAGGCAAAGTTCATTTTGAGTGCAGCCATTGTCCCTCCAATCGCGTCGTGAAGCTCTGCGGCGATTCGACGCTTTTCCATCTCTTGTCCTTCGATCATCTTGCTGAGGGCTTCAATCTCGTGTCGGTTGAGGGTAGAGATGAGGTTTTGGCGGTTTTGCTCCAGTTCGCGCTCCAGTGAGGCTTCACGTAGCTGGCGTTTTTTTTCGCGGTTGCGAATGAGCAAGAATGCGATGACTACGCCCGAGATCATGAGTCCTCCCAGAGCATACAGGTAGTTTTGCATGTTGCGTGCCGCTCTATTTGACTCTTTGAGCAAGGCCTCTTTGGCCATGAGCTGCTCATCTTTTACGTCGAGTTCATATTTTTTGGTCAAGTGTGCGACATCTTGCTCGAAGCTGGCTTTGTTGATAGAATCCTGGACCTTTTTGTAAAGGACAGAATAGTGAAATGCACTGTCGTACTGCTCAGCTCCAGCGAAGTATTTCATTTGATGGTAGTAGAGACTAGACCTCCTAAAAGGAGTCGTTTTTCTCAGGGGATTTTGTATTACCGCCTTTAGATGGATGACTGCATTGGCAACATCCCCTTGCTCTGAGTATAATCTGACAAGTGTAGAGTGATCTGTCAATAGGTCTTGATGCCACGTACCATCATTTACTTCATTTATGATCTGTAAATTTTTTTTTAGATAAGCGATCGCTTGTTCAGGATTCCCTGTGATGAGATGGTATCTGGCTAGTTTTCGTTGATTATTAACCCAATAGCTAGGACCTATAGAGGAATCTAACAAAGCATAGTTTCCGAGTAAATAGAATAAAGCAGAGTCTTTATAAATAGGATCTTCTTTTATTTTTTGAAGGAACTCGGAGCCTATCGCTCGCTGATAAGAGAGATATTCTAGGGGATTGTCTTCGAGTGAGGTAATACTGAGTGCTTTCTTGTGATTGACAATGGCACTATCATAATTATAAATATTGGAATATATATCCCCTATCTTAGCGTAGGCCTTTGGAAGTAAGTCATCTTCACCAAACTCTTGAACGGCTTCGAGATATTGTAGGGCGTATCTTAGAGCTGATTGATAGTCGGAGATTTTATTATTGTCAATATTGAGTCTATTTAAGCAGTAGAGAATGGAGGCTTTATTGGATAGCTGATAAGAAAGTCGAAGGCACTCTTCTATATATTCAATGGCCTTTGGATAGTTTTCTTGATCTTTGTAAACGAGGCCTTTGGTGCCCACAATTCTTCTGATCCTATTGGTATCTTTCTGATGCGCAGCCCGCTGTTCTCCTATGTCAAGTAACGCAAGTGCAGTTTGTGCGTCCTGGACAGGTAATTGAAAACTGATATCAAGGAGTTTGTCTATTTGCGCTTCATACCCATCTTCCTGCTCAATAATGTGAAGGAGTGAGTCTGTTTTGTAATTCACGCTCTCTTGAGTGTAGGCATAATTTAAAAGAAAGCACCAGATTACTCCTAAAAGAGAAAGTCTGGTGCACGTAATATGGCAACTTGTCTTCCAAAAAGACTTAGTGCAAAAACATACGAATGTATGTGAGATGAGCTTTTGCTCATAGGAGTTAAGGACGTGTGGCATGATCATGTGTCATAAACGGATCAGTTTGGCTCGCTTGAATCAGATTGTTTCTCTGATTTTGACTTTTCGGAATCTAATTTTCCATTTCCTTTACCAGGAGATCTTGGAATAGGAATCTTTGGGTCTGAGCCTTTGTCGCCTTCCTTTCCTGCTGCTCCATCAGGATCAGGCATCATGAAAATAGGATTTTTCTGCAACTTCTTTGTGAAAGGAAGTGATCCTAGTAAAAGAAATTCGCTTCCTGAGCTGTCCAGCGTCATGTGGCGTCGAATACTCATTTGCTTGGGGGTTAATGTTTCGAATCATGTTAAACCATAGGCTAATCATTTAAGTACTTCTACTACCGTAACCTTTTAAACGTATAAATTATTTTATGATAAATTATAAAAATTGGCTATTTTAATAATAGAAACAAAAAATGAATATGTAATCAATGAATAATCTATTCATTATCAAAGGTTAACTGCCTGCAAGAAATTTTGAAATCGAAATGCCCCATGCTTCGTGTTCCGAAAATATGGATAAAAAAAAGGGAAGCACTAGTATACTAGATCTTCCCGTAGTTCCAGATTGGTTATGAAGAACATGGTGAAAAGAACGACTACCTTTCCCTGGATAGTATTTAAAAAAGGCTTTGGCGCATTGTATCAATATCACCAACACCCGCTGTAAGCGTTTTCTCTAAGTTGTGCGTATGGGACTGGTTTCAATTACCTCATTTCTCATCCTATGATCCACCATGGTTTCATGTTTTTTTCTACAGGAAAACCCGTAGATTCTCAAAAGGTGCGCCTTATGAACATGCCCGGCCAGGTGGAATCGGGTACTTATGTTTCGGCTAAAAATGGAAGGAGCTGCTTACATTCAAATACCATCTGTAGCGACTGGTTCATATGGAACTCCAGGATAGAATGATATGAGCGGCCTTTTTACAATCGATGCTACTCTGTGACGACGATTTCAGGCGTGGTGAGGATATTGCTTTGATTTCCTGCTCGATCCACCACATAAATCTCGAAGCGCACATTTTGCTCACTTGCATTGTCTGTGAGGATCGTGAAGGGAAGCGTTACGACGAATGTTCCCTGGATGGGGACGTTGGCCTCATCGGGTGCAAGCTGCTGCAAGTGAAAGGCATGTGGATTGTCGATGCGCAAATCCTGAATGAACAAGTTCTTGGCATCATCAGAAGATCCCAGATCTCCGTCTCCGTCTTGATATTGAACTTCGAATCGGATTTCGTCATCCAATGCTTGTACTGAAGTAGGGCTGACATCGATCAAAGATATTTGGGGGACAGGAGAGAGAATGTCATTGGGCAATTCGTCTTGTTTACATCCCGTCCAGAGGATGAGCGAGCAGGCTAGGAGGAGGAGGGTTCGTTTCATGACAATATGGTTCTGAAATTTTAGATTAAAGAAAGACGAAAAGGTTTAATGTACCAGGTTCATTTCTCTAAACCTTGATACGCACCGCTTTGAGATATTTATCCTTCCAATACCCTTCATTCAATGGATCTAATCTGACTCCTTTGCTTGTCGTCGTGTGGATAAACTGCACGTTGGTACCTGAGACAGAAACGACGATGCCCACATGATTGATGGTTCTTCCTCCTCCCGAATTAAAAAAGACTAAATCTCCCTTTTTCAAGCTACTTCGTTTGACGGGAGTACCTGCAGTAGGCATATCGCGTGAGACGCGAGGGAGCGTCTTCCCGATGGATTGATAAGAGGTGTATACCAAGCCTGAGCAGTCCATGCCCTTGCTAGTCGTTCCTCCGTATTTGTAAGGCGTACCTTCGTAGGACATTGCCTTCTTGACTACCTTCTGGATCTTTGATTGAGACTGAGGTGCAGGTTTGGGAGTAGGAGTAGGTTTTGGCGCAGGTGTAGCCTCTGGTTCTGCTTTGGGATCACTCTGAGAAGCTACAGACTCATCTACTAAGTATTTGTAGCGTTGGATTTTCTTGGATGACCCACAGGAGGTCAAGATGATGGCGAGAAATGCTAGGAATAATAGCCTTTGCATAAGGACTTAAAGTCTATTGGGTGAAAAATGAGTATTTGAGAAGTCTAATTATACAAGCTCGATCTCGATAAGTATAAACATTACATTCGGGATCGTTACATTTGGAAAATGTACCATGTATCCTGTTTAACCTGTGATAAAGCCTGATCGTTTGGATCGACAGTTGATTCTTCTACAAGCCTTATTTAAAACACCCTAAAGGGCGAGCTCTATGGCGGGATCCCAGAAGTATTGATCAAAGTTTTGGATGGTCGCTTCTTTGACGGGGATGCCTTCAGCTAGCAGACTGGCTTCCATGGGACGCTCCTCTGGGAAGTGGTGTCTGCCGGAGAGCTGGCCTAGGCGATTTACGACGCGATGTGCAGGGATGTCAGGATGGGCAAAAGACTGGTTCAGTGCGTAGCCAACCATACGGGCACTTCGCTTGGCTCCTAGATAGGAAGCGATGGCGCCATAAGTAGAGACGCGTCCATGAGGAATCAAACGAACGACTTCATAGACATTTTGGAAAAAATCATTTTGTGGTTTCTGCATCCCAGACTTCAAATTTATGGATAATGACCAGAGAGAGCCAAAACATCGATCCAATCTTATCTACCTCGATCAACTCATTGAGCAAGCTATGAAATAGGATGGTGCAATAGCCCAGCATGACCATCATGAGGATATTCTGATGGGTGGGATCACGCAATCTGTGGTAGATATGGTATCCCCTCAGTAGCATAAATATCGTCAAAAATCCGAATAATATGCCCCCTACAAACCCTTGTTCGGCAAAGGTCATAAGGAAGTAATTATGTGTGGTAGACTCCTCCTCGTTGTCACTCACATATGTCTTAAATGCATCATCCGTATATCCCTGGTATACTTTATTGAAGGTGCTGGGGCCTGAGCCTACCCAAGGCATATCAGCGACCATATTTTTGGCTGCTACCCAGCGATAGAATCGTTCTGCTGCGGATATTTCTCTTCCTTCAAAAGTGGCTGTTAAGTGTCCCTCTAGGTCGCCCTCATGGAAAATGGTCTTTCGATAGCTCGGCGCAAAGTAATAGTAATTGTTATCTGTCAACAGGTATGCGAGCCCCAAAAACAGGAAAATCAATCCTGCATAGATGACTTTATCAAAGAGTTTACGCTTGATCAGTAAGTACACAAAGGGAAGTACACCCACAGCTAGCCATGCCCCTCTTTTGTAAGCGAAGACGACGCCCATCATAAGGATAAAAAGGCCAATGTGTATGAGGTACCATTCGAGTGTTTTGGGTGAATACCAGTTTCTGGCGAAGAAAGCCCAAGGTGTGAAAAGGGCCAGCGTAGCTGCATAGATGACTCCATTGACAAAGAGGGGGTTGGGGACGCTATTGGATTCTTCAAATGAAAAGCCAAAGGTGGCATGCTTGATCGAGATGAACAGACTCACAAGCACCATCGGGATGAAGAAAAGCCAGAATATACGCTTGATGTCTTTGACGGATGTGATGACCCGCTCGGCGATGTATACAAAGGTGCAGAGATACCAGACTTTGGCCAGGAGGAATTTGAAGGAGCGGAGGAAAATTTCAGAAGTCAATGTGGTGAAAAAGGTCCAAAAGAGAATCAGAAAGATCAATATGTGGAAGGGAAAGACCTTTTTCTTCAGTGAGAACTGTCTTCCTGCCAAAAATTCGACTAGAAATACAGCCAAAAACACCAGCATCAAAGGCTCTGTAAAGATATCCATTGCCAAGCCCCCACCTAGTTCTAGATGGAGCGACCAAGGAATACAAAAAATCAGGAGGTAGAAAATGATCTTATAATTGTACAATACCAGTAGGCCCATGACAGCCACGATGGGGAGGGCAGCTATTACATTGATCCTGTACTTGAGGGTCGCATAAACCGTCAACCATACCAAGAGCGCCAATCCTGTCAGGAGGATGATGCGCCACATTTTGGGTGATATACGATCCAGGAGCTTTTCCAATCAAGCGTTTTTTCAGATACGGAGAGATAGGTCAAAAGACGAATAGAGCATGATATCCATGCTCAGGCTTCTAGTTTGTCTGAGGTTCTTGTGATTTGGTCGATAAGGACTGTACCGAGGATCATGACGACAGAAGAAATCAAGAATGTCATGGCCATGATTAGCCAGCGAATCGGCCGCGCCTTTTTGTCTGTAGGGATCGCTGGATCAGGTGTCATGATGGTCGAGAAAGGTACGCGATCCATCGTTTCTTGGTACTCGATCTTTCGTCGGGTGAAGGCGAGTTCTTCTGCCATGGTCTCGATCTGCTCCTCGAGCGACATGACTTGGTCGATTCCTTCTCTAAATTTTTCTAGGTTGATGGCGGTGCCCCTATCGTCGGTGGTGAGGGCACGCACTTTCGTTTGGTAGCCTGCTACTTCGCCTTTGATGGCCTTGGCCTGAACGGAGCTCCCACCGTATCGGTTGGTGGCATTGGATAGGCGCCCCTGCGCATCGGCTAGCTCGCCTTGGGCGATCATGATCTGCTCGACCATGACTTCTGTTTGCGTCAATGACCGAAGGATGTTGTACTCCTTGCGGATGATGCGCACGCTATCTTGCAAGAGCGTGAGGCGCTGTTCGAGCTTAGTTTGACCACTCTTGTAGAGGTTGATGATCGATTCCTTGTTGCGGTTGAGCATCTCGCGATTGTGCTCATTGATTTTATAGGCGACCAGGTTCACGATATCAGCGGCGCGTTGGGGATCTACGTCGAGGGCGACAATCTCCACTCCGTCACCTGCTGCACGACCGATGCTGACATAAGAGTCAAAAGTCTGCAATACATAATGCTTGGGGTAAGCATCAGGATCGTCTTTGTTGATATCATAGACAGTCCACAAGTCGAGTGAGTCGATGACCTCAAACTTTAGCGTGCGACTACTTGCGATATTGACCAGCTTCTCTGCTTCCTTCCCACTGCCATACACGTACTGTTTGGGCTCTTTATGAAATAAGTTATCCAGATCGGCGCGCTCGGCACTGTTGGGATAAATGATGGTAGAAGCTTCAAATTCAGGTGGATAAAAGTAAGGTGTCGTAAAAACAAACGCCAATATACAGGCCAGTAAAACAACCCCTCCAATATAAAGGAGATATTTTCTAATGGTCTGAAAGATGTATAATAGGCTAAAGGCATTATCTGTAGTGGCCTTTTGCATAGGTCTATCGTTTGAGGTTTTAGGTATACGATATGAATGAACGAAAATTCAGAAAGTCCAGTGGTGCAAGAATTTTTCCGTTTTTTCATTCCCCTCAAAATCCATTCTCCCTGAACTCTCTAAGGCGCAAAAATAGTAGAATTTAGGAGAATAAACCTACAGTTTCATGCTTCATTTTTTATGAGATGTATGGAACGAAAGGTAGGAGAAGGCAAAGGAAGGAAATGCAGGACGATCATGCCCAACGTCTTCTGGACGGGAACTGGCGTATGTTTTAGCTTCAGTTACAAGCTGAAGAAGGCCTACGGTCTGTTTGACATCAATCCAGGAATAGCTCGCTGATCATGTGATCAGAAACGAGCCAGCCTTTAGGGGTACAGGCATAGCGACCGCCCACTTCCTGCATCAAGCCTTGTTGGATCCATTGCTCCAGAAAGCCTCCATAATGGGCCTTCCAATCTTTGAGGCCGTGTGCTTCCATCCAAGTAGGATCAATTCCTTCTTTTTTGCGAAGGTGCGTCATGATGTACTCATGGTATTGATCTGCTGGTGTGAGCGTCTCTCGATCTTCAATAGCGAGTATGTCCTGCTGTAGGTCGCGCAGGTAGTGGGCGTTGTTCGCTCTATTCCAACTGCGGACACCCGCGTGGTAGCTGTGGGCAGAAGGCCCGATGCCCAGATAAGAAATTCCTTTCCAATAATTGCTGTTATGGACGGCGTAAGCCCCTGGCCGGGCGTAGTTAGAAAGCTCATAGTGGTCAAAGCCTCCAGCTATCAGTGCATCATGAGCCAGTATAAATTCCTGTTCATAGACATGATCTTCAGCGGGCCTTACTTTGCCTGACTGGACCTGATGGGCAAGTACCGTTTTTTCTTCAATCGTGAGGGCATAGACCGCCATGTGGGAGACGTGAAGATCCAGTGCTTGTCGGAGGTTTTGCTCAAAAAGGACTGTCGATTGCTGAGGAATAGCAAAGATCAGGTCGATGGTGATGTTTTCGAGGCCGTGATCCTGGGCTGTTTTGACGGCAGAAACTGCTTGCTGGCTATTGTGGGAGCGGTTCATGGCTTGTAGGACCGACTCGTCAAAAGACTGTATGCCGATACTTAAGCGATTGACGGGTGTGTGGGCTAAGGACTTGAGATAGGCAGCGTCTAAATCGTCTGGATTGGCTTCCAGCGTGATTTCGACTTTTTCAGATACAGGGTAATGCTGGTGTATTTCTGCGATCAAGTACTGGATTTCGGTACTGCTCAGGACACTAGGGGTGCCGCCACCCAAGTATATGCTTTCGATCAAAGGGGACTTTTTTCCAAAATCTTTCCTCAGCTGAATTTCCCGCTGTAGGGCAGAGACCATGGCATCTTTTTGCTTCAGTGAGGTACTAAAATGAAAGTCACAATACACACAGGCTTTGCGACAAAAAGGGATATGTAAATAGATTCCAGCCATTGAGCCCAAAATAATTGTTGTATCGGGAGAAAACTAGGAACCCCCAACATTCAAAATGGTTATGAGTAGCTGGATATAATAAATCGAGTTATAAGCAAAACGGGTTGGGTGATACATCATTTAAAACTACTCATTTTTCTATGTCTGCTTGCGTAAGGAAATGATGGGAAAAAGACCCAGAAATCCCTCTTCAAACACACCCCGTGCACGCATTTTACCCTTTGATCTTGCTTATTTGATTTCCGTCACTATTAAACTAGTATTTAATCTATAATCTGTTATTTTATCAGTAGCAAAGAGGCGGATCAAAGAAATTGTGTTGATATATGACGCAAGTACAATGTGTTAGGATATTGATGTGGTTTCAAATATAACCCCGATGACAATTTTTAACCCTACACACAACCCTTCTCTTGCTCCTTTTCAATCTCCACAATCCGTAGACAGCCCCTGGGATGATCTTCTGTGTACAGAATGGAGGATGGATCGTTTTGAGGGAGTGCTACCACAGGCTGATATGTGCTATGATGCACAGGTGGCCGAAATGATCCTTACTCTTGGTACGGGCATTGGCAAAATCAGGAAACGCTTCAATATCACGCATGCTTCGGAGGAAGTATGGAAGCCTTTACCCATACTCAGGACCACCCTCAAAGTCCAGCCGATTCAACTTACCGAAGACGCTTTTCAGGTTGGGCTTTCACTATGTCTGGGCGTCAAGCAGTCTGACTGGCATGAAAAAATCTACACACAAGAATGTGTGCTGACCCGCCGCCTGATGGACTATGCTTCTATGTCCGAGGCAGATCTGCAGTTTTTGTGGTCTGTAAAGGGATAAGTCTACTCGGAATTTTTTTGTGCCGAATATTATGTAAATGGTAGATCAATTTATATATTTAAAACAATAGATATATAAGTTAGCATCAATCATGAAAATACCTTCGTTTCTAAAGCTATTGTTCCTCGTATTCATCATCATCTTTACATCCTCCTGTTTTCACCTACAAAAACGTGCATTACTCAAGGAGAAATACCAGGATGAAAAGATAAGTAGTGAGAGGAACCAATCGGATCAGATAAAGCAGTCTATTGCAAGATCCTATTTACCCGCTTTTGAATCTTACCTATCACGGGTCTACGCCCTCCAAAAAATTTGGAATGCGAGGATTGATTCCCTTGCTGTTGTGGAAAATTGGCCAAAAGAAGGCGAGAGCTTCAAAGGAGATACGCTGTTTACTGTAGATGGAGAGACCTTTTCCTATGAAGGTGGCCAGCATCACAGAGCTGAGAAAGTACGCTACCATTATCCCGAGAGAATCGTAAAAGATGCGGAAGTATCTGCTTTATTTGAAGGGCTCGATCGTTTTCCTGAAATTATTCAAGTTGCTGTCACAGCGGGTTTGCATAGAGGGATCATGTTGCGCCACACGCGGGTACCAGATTCTATCATATTTGTGGAGGCGGACTTCTCGACAGGAAGGATATTTCCTGGCCAGATTGAGTATCGAAATACGTACAAATATCTGCCACAGATCCGTATCAATCCTCGCCATATAGGTACACTAGAAAAGCGTTTTATGTGGCAGGATCATGCCCAAACCTTTCACCTCCCGATTGATGTGTTGGGTAGTGAAATTAAATTTTCTCCTAATGGACTTGATGGCTTTGACGATGAGCCTACCTTGCTTAAGCCTGAAAAAAAAGCTTTCCCTATTTCCCCCAAAAAAACAGAGGATTACAGTGTCAGCATCTTATCTGTAGGTCATCCATTAAATACGGCCTGGGTGCTGTATACCCCTCGAGAAAAGGAGATGTATGAAATGACATTTAGAGAATTTCAGAAGCATCTGACACCTTTTGAACGCTACAAGGCAGAGATTACCCTATATGAGCGTAGTAAAAATTGGGAGAAAATGATACCGAAACTGGAGAAAGCCATTCCCCTAGGATCTAGTTACCAGCAGGCAGTATTGGAGGAGAAACTGGCAGACGTGCGCAAGTTAAACATGGACTTAAAGAGTAAGGATGAAGTCTTGGCTGTGACAGCAGAGATCTTGCATGCGTTTGAGTATCGATTTTCAAATAGTGCTGAAGAAGCCTCCTCATTTTCTTATGTCAAGGCATACAAAAAGCTCACCATGTTGAATCAGAAATATCCTGATAGAATAGAGCCTTTCAGGGCCTTATATTCCATATTTAGAGAATTGAATTATTTTGGTGATTCACTAGAGTTTCGAATGATTGGAAGTGCACGCGAGGAAGAACAGTTGAAAGACTTAAAGCTTTCACCACGTATGGTAGAGGATTGGTTAGATAGCATATTGGAATTGGGGAAAGATTCCCTTCATCTCCACGGAGCGCTTTTTTACACGCCAGGTAGTCCCAGGAGTGCGCAGGCCCTTGCTAATAGTCCGTATTTATATGAGCAATCAGAGGATCTAGGAGATCTGATTGTCGAGCGTTTCCCTCAGGAATGGCTCGCAAAGGCTTGGCGTGCGCAGAAGACACTCAAACACTTGATTGTATCCAAGATTTATCTGTATAGTATATATAGAAGGCACGAGGCGGAGGCCTGGCATCATTTAGGAACGCCAGATTCGCTATCACCCAGTGTGTTTGGGAATAGAGCAGGAAATAGAGTAACAATATTTGATGAGCCGAGTCCCCTCACCAGAGAGGAGAGGCAGGCTCTGCAAGACCGAATAGATGATCTAAGGCGGCGTAAGCAGGCTACAGAAGAAGCAGTACCTAGGCTTGCACAGAAGGCGCTCAAGGACGCCGAAGCAATCATAGCGTCAGCGCCAGAGCTGTTCATTGGCTACCATCTAAAGGCGATGGCTTTATCTTGGCTGGATCGACCTGTGGAGGCACAGACATTTTTTTGTATGGGAATGGATAAGGTGAAGGATGAAGAAAGAGAATGGCTCTCTGATATATACATAGACAAGATGTTTTATTCTACGACCTATCCCTTCAGTCCCGATTGCGGAGAAAAAATATAGAAGGGTTGGTACTTTCTGCGTCACCTACTTAAAAAAACAGACCCCCAGGAATTACTGAGGGTCTGTTTCTATTTTTAGGTCTTATCACTTGCTTAAGCCACTGTCTCGGCTTCCGCCTCGACCTCGACCCTACCGGGATAGGCCTTCAAGCCCTCGGCTAGGCAGTTCATTGCCTTCTTCAGGTCCTCTCCATTGAGGACATAGGCAATACGTACCTCGTCTTGTCCGCGACCTTCGGTGGAGTAGAATCCGCCTCCAGGTGCCATCATCACCGTGGTCCCTTCGTGGGCGAACTCCTCTAGCATCCACTGGCAAAACTTCTCGCTGTTGTCTACAGGCAGCTTGACCATCGCGTAGAAGGCACCATTGACCTGGGGGACGACCACGCCAGGCATCGCCTGTAGACTCGCCAATAGGATGTCGCGTCGCTGGCGATACTCCTCCCGCACCTCTTCATAGTAGCTGCTGGGCAACTTGTATACAGCTTCCGCACCTATCTGCCCCAGTGTAGGAGGGGAGAGACGAGCTTGGGCTAGCTTCATCACAGCTGCCATAACCTCCTCATTGCGCGATACGACGCAGCCGATCCTGGCCCCACAAGCGGAGAAACGCTTGGAGATGGAGTCTGTCACGATGACATTTTTTTCTGCTCCTTCTAGTTCCAGTACCGAGTGGTGCTTTAAGCCGTCATAGGCAAACTCACGGTATACCTCGTCTGCAATCAGATATAAGTCGTGCTTCATGACGATCTCTAGCAACTTCTCTAGAGACTCCTTGGGATATAGGATTCCTGTTGGGTTACCAGGATTGCAGATCATGATGGCCTTTGTTTGTGGCGTGATCAACTTCTCAAACTCCTCAATCGGTGGCAAAGCAAAGCCATCGTGTATATCCGTCTGTATGGGGACAACCTTCGCATTTGTAAATATGGAGAAGCTGTTGTAGTTGGCGTAGAAGGGCTCGGGAATGATGATCTCATCCTCGGGATTCATACAAGCAGCAAATACAAAGCTCAAAGCTTCAGAAGCCCCTGTCGTCACGATCACTTGATCGGTAGTCAATGGATATCCTAGATTTCCATAGTAATTGGCGATGGCTGTACGTACGTCTATGTGCCCTGCTGAGTGACTATAGGCAAGGACTTTGAGGTCTGCTTGCTCGATGGCTTCCCAGTAAGCAGGAGGTGTTTCCAAGTCTGGTTGGCCTATGTTTAGGTGGTACACATGTGTTCCTCTTGCTTTGGCCCCCTCTGCAAAAGGGACGAGCTTACGGATAGGGGAGGAAGGGATGATTTCTGCGCGTCTAGATAATGCAGGCATAAGTGATCAATACAGATTTTTCTACCCAATTGGGTTGTGTGATAATGAATATATTTACAAAATAGATCGTTCTATCAAATGACAGAATATCAATGTGTTTGCTTTTCAAGAACGATATTTCTTACTAATTACAAAGTATACAAAAATAGGTCCTCACTCTGGGTTTTGAAAACCTTAATTGCATGAGTATTTTGGTATGATGAACATCTCTTGGGACAATTGGTACATTCGCCTACCTGTATACATGGCACTCAATTTGGGAATTCTCCTGCTGCACTGCCCCGACTGTCTATTTGATTGGTCAGAGGTTGGACAAAACTATCTCTTCTCCCTCATATTGATGGTCTCTCTCTGGGAGGGTAACTCGCATATCCATAGTTATCTGAGTTTAAGATTCCCATGGCTGGAGTATCCTGTGTGGAGGACAGTCGCTGGGGTACTATCCGCAACATTTTATAGTACCTTGATTGTCGTGCTAGCCTACTTCGGTTTTTTCATTTTACTGCATGGATACAAGCTAGAAGAGCAACTTCCTACGATCATCAATACGATAGAATTTTCGCTTGGCATCACATTTATCATTACCCTTTTTTTTCATACACATTCTTTTCTTTTCAACTGGCGGGAAGCGGCTGTCCGAGCCGAGAAATTGAAGAAAGAGCAAATCGCGACCAAGTATACGACGCTCACACAGCAGCTCAATCCACATTTTCTCTTCAATAGCCTCAACGTCCTCAATGCTCTGGTTTATCAAAGTCCTGATCAAGCCTCTGCTTTCATTCAAAAACTCTCTAGTCTCTACCGCTACATGCTTGATTTGGCGATGGAGGAAGTCGTGCCTCTGAGTGAAGAGATCGATGGTGTACGAAACTATGCTTACCTAGTGAAGATGCGTCACGGAGATTATCTTCATATCGATTGGCAAGTCCCCGAAAATACCAAAGGTTTTATTCCCCCCCTTTCTTTACAAATGATGATAGAGAATGCCATCAAGCACAATGAAATCTCGAAGATCTATCCCTTAAGTATAGAGATAAAAGAAGTAGGAAATGAATTGTGGATCAGTAATCCAGTTCAGTTGAAAAGAGATCCTGAGCCTTCCAGTGGGAAAGGGTTGAAGAATATTCGGGCGAGATACGAGTTGCTGGGTCAGGGCTTGCCTCACTTTGAGGAGGTCGAAGGGATCTTTATCGCGCGGCTCCCCATTTTACGCTAGACCGTGTTTGGGATAATGGAAATCTAGGTAAAAAGCACAAACTTCTCGCAGATTTGAATTTCCAAACATGGTCTTAGTCTTAGATCATTTGGTCGGAGAGAAAGGGGGATAGGTAGAAATGGCCTTCTTTTGAATTGCAAAGGTGCAACCCTTGATTTACTTTTAGAATCATGATTTTAGGAAACTGTTTAAGTTGCCATACCAATACGACTGCTAGCAGTAGTTGATCTGTAACAAAATCATGCATGACGAACACAAGTGATTTTATACACAACGAGACAATCTGAGATGACTCTCCATAATCTACGATGAATGGAGATAGGGTCCATCGTGTGAAAAAAGATATCTTGGGTCTACATTTAAAGGGAAAAACCAACCATGTGTGGCTCGAATCCCATCCTTATTTGATTCTGACGACTTAATCCTAATATTGAAACAATTTATGAGAAATGTATGGCTAGGGGCAATCCTGCTGGTTTTGAGTAGCGGTCTGCAAGCACAGGAAGCTGTGTGGCTGATGCTCACAGATAAAGGCCCTCAAGTATCTGAACAACTCGCACATCCTGAACATATCCTAAGCGAAACAGCGCGGGCGATGCGTGCCGCCAAGGGGATCAATCTGACATTTGAAGACCTTCCCGTCTATCCCACTTATACTGCTCAGATCGCAGCTACAGGCCTTCAGATTGTCGGGAAGTCTCGCTGGTTAAATGCAGTGGCTGTACAAGGACAACCCAGCCAGCTTCAAGCTGCGAACTCACTGCCCTTTGTCAATGGACAAACAGCTTGTGCAACATTTACGACGCACAGCGCAGGACAAGAGGAGGTACTGAATCCTGATTTTGATGGGGCAGAAGCCTACGGCAAAGCCGAGCGCCAAGTCGAGATGCTCAATCTGATTGCTTATCATGAAAAAGGAATGACAGGCAAAGGCGTGCGAGTAGCTGTATTTGATGCAGGTTTTCCTGGTACAGATACTATTCCTGTGTTCAAAAAAATGAGAGATGAGAATCGTCTATTGGCCACCTACGATTTTGTAGAGAATGATCCTTTTGTTTTCCACAAAAGCTCACATGGTACCCAAGTGCTTTCTACCATCGCCGCTTACCTCCCTGGGAAAATGATCGGTACAGCGCCTGATGCTTCTTTTGTCTTGTGTCGCACGGAGAATTCAGGCTCGGAGCGCCATGTGGAGGAGTACAACTTCATGAAAGCAGTAGAATTTGCAGACTCTGTGGGTGTAGACATTATTCATGCTTCATTGGGATATACCAAATTTGATGAAGGAGAAGGAGATTACACCTATGAGGACATGGACGGAAATACAGCTATCACGACCAAGGCTGTAGACATGGCGGCTGCCCGTGGGATTTTGGTTACGATCTCAGCTGGGAATGAGGGGAGCAGCAAGTGGCACTACATCGCAGCTCCTTGTGATGCGGACACAGTACTCTGCGTAGGGTCCGTGGATAAGTATACCAAGCACTCTCGCTTTTCTTCCTATGGTCCTACCTACGATGGCCGTATCAAACCTGATGTTGTGGCACTAGGTACACGTACGACCCTCGCTAGCCCTAGAGGAACGCTTACTGCAGGCAATGGAACCTCTTATGCAGGACCTTTGATGGCAGGATTTGTCGCTTGTTTGAAGCAGGCGCACCCTGAAAGCTCCCATACGGACATCATCCAGGCAGTCAGACTGTCAGGAGATCAGGCCTGGAGACCTGATTCAGCCTATGGTTATGGTGTCCCCAACGCACTTGTGGCTGACGAGTATCTCTCTTCTGGAAAGAGCCTAGACAAAGTAGTCGTAGCCATAGGAGAAATGCCACTGAGAGGAAAAAAACCTCAGACATCTGTCGCATCCTCTCAAGTGAAATTCACCCCCAATCCTGTTTCTACAGTAGCAGTCAAGGGTAAAAAACTAAGCGTGGCAACAGGCAATGAGGCAAAAATTGAAGAGATGGTGATTATGAAAGGTGACCAGCAAGTCATCATCCCTACCAAAAATATGAAAGTTAAAACGACTTCTGCCAAGATCAAAACGAAGTATTGGCTGGCAGGTGACTATTATATCACGATCAAAACGGACAAATACAAAGAAATCATCCCCTTCAAGATCCAGTAGGGATCTTATAAAGAGATGAACATGTAGGGTGCTCATCTAGCATCCGATCGGGAAGACTAAAAAATAGACGAAAAGTAGCGTGCTTTTCGTCTATTTTGTCTAATGGGTGTCCTTACATGGGAACTATATGTATTCTCCAACGTCTTACTCAAGTATCCATGTCTATTTAAACCTGCACCACGATGATTTCAGGAATTTTTTCAGGTATCTCGACGTACTTTTCAGCTTTTCGCTTCATCAGTCAGCACAATCTCTGGTCAAAAGCCACCCTATCTGGCTTGATTAGTTTAGGGGTAGGAGCTGTATTGTTTATGAGTTTTGGTACGCTGGGAAGTTACGCGCTAGATCGTTTCTTCGCTATTTTTTGCGATGGATGGCTTCAGACAGATTGGGGCTGTGAGGCTGCCTCTTTTTTACAAGACTCGTGGTTTAGTGCCATCCTAAGTTTTGGTATTTCCTTGGTCGTCGTTCTGTTTCTTTTCAAATATATTGTGAGTATCGTCCTATCTCCCTTCTTGAGTACATTTTCGGAGCAGGTAGAATATCAGATCAATGGAAATAAGCCAGGAGAGGTCTCCTTTCAGGATTCGATGAAGGATATTATGCGAAGCTTGCGTTTGGCCATTCGCAATGTAATCCGAGAGCTTTTTTGGATTTTATTGTTCAACATAGTGGGTTTATTCATCCCTGTCGTAGGAAGTATCTTGAGTATGGTAGGGATCTTCTTCTTTCAATCTTACTTTGCGGGTTTTGGGAATCTAGATTTGATTTTGGAGCGAAGGCGATTAAATGTGAGTCAGCGTGTTCGCTACATTCGCGCACACAAAGGGATGAGTATCGGCAATGGTGCCCCTTTCCTTTTGTTGTCACTTGTACCTGTGATTGGTTGGTTTTTGGCTCCTATCTTGGGCGTGACCGCAGCTACCTTAGCGTTCCTGAAAGATGAAGAGAAAAAGCAGCGAGTAGGGTAGTCCACCCTAGGATGCAAGGAGAGAAAGCACCTATTGCAACCAAAAAGAAACTCGCCCCTGTGAAGGGGACGAGTCATCATGTGTCTTTTCTTAAACTTGTCTTGGTCTAATAGGGCCAGATAATAATATCTGAGTTGCAAGGGGGAACTTGTAGGTTAAAAGAAATCATGAACCGTGAATTTTGTAACGGAATTTCTCTTGAAAGCACAATTTTCGTGCCCGATTCTTCGCAAATAACCAAAATGCCTTTCTCAAGTTAAGAATCGCTCCTTTTCAGTAGAAAAATGGGACTCACCTGAAGGCTTTTGCGATTGAATTGAATATCAGGGAATTATTCTTCATCTCTTCGTACCTTTTACGTATAAATGTTTGTTTACCATAAGGTCGTGGGTCAATCTTGAAAGAAGAACCTATGTATGGGTACTAGGGATAAATAGAAACTCAATCTCGCGTTTCAATCCTGATATCAAGTGTCCGATAGGCGATAAACTATTGGGACAAAAAAGAGTATATTTGTATAGAGTTTAAAAGATGTAGAAACTCGGGCTTCTTTTTATGACCTAAAATGTTTTATCTATAAGTTATGTCAAAGACAATTCAAATTACAGACGCCAACTTTGAAGAGGCAGTACTAAAGTCTGATTTGCCTGTTTTGGTTGATTTCTGGGCTGCTTGGTGTGGACCATGTAAGGCCATTGCCCCTGTACTAGAAGAAATGGCTGAGGAGCTAGATGGGCAAGTAGTGATTGGAAAGCTGGATGTAGATGCCAACCCTACGATTTCGGGAGAGTTTGGTGTGATGAGCATCCCTACTTTGCTCGTATTCAAGAATGGAGAGATGGTAGATCGCCATGTAGGTACTGCACCCAAAGCGATCTTGACCAATAAGCTGATGGCGCATGTGAGTGCGTAACTCTTAGTTGGTAAACATATTGAGATCTAAAAATCGGGCTTACTCCTAGGAGCAAGCCCGATTTCTTTTGTCATATACTGCAATCCTTCGGTGATTCTTAGGCCACATGTGTCTGCATCAGCATAGAAGTCACACTATGAATCTTGTTTTTCAGGTCCTTTCTGTGGACAATGAAATCTAGAAATCCGTGTTCTTGCAAGAATTCTGATCGCTGAAAACCTTCGGGAAGGTCCCTTCCGATGGTCTCCTTGATCACACGTGGACCTGCAAATCCGATGAGTGCTTTAGGCTCTGCGATGTTGAGATCACCTAGCATGGCGAAGCTGGCTGTCACGCCACCCGTCGTCGGATCTGTCAAAAGGGAAATATAAGGAAGCTTGGCATGTGCCAGGCGCGTCAATTTTGCGCTGATCTTAGCCATCTGCATCAGGCTTAGTGCGCCTTCCATCATACGGGCACCCCCACTTTTGGAGATCATAAGGAAGGGCGTCTGCTTATTGAGACTTGCATCTATGCCACGCGCAATTTTTTCTCCCACTACAGAACCCATACTCCCACCGATAAAACGAAAATCCATGACAGCAATGGTGATCGGCATTCCGTGAATTTTGCCTGTACCTACTCTCACCGCATCTGGTAAACCCGTTTTTTGATGCGTGGACTTGATGCGCTGTGTATATTTTTTGGTGTCTTCGAACTGAAGCGGGTCAGCAGAAACCAGATTTTCGGCCACTTCTTCAAACACCCCTTCGTCAAACAGAATCTCAAAGTACTCTTCACTGCCGATCTTCAGATGATGATCACAGTGCATACAGACATACTGATTCAATCTTAACCCCTTGGTTTGAAGAGCTTTCTTACAGTTGGGACATTTTTTCCATAGACCCTCAGGTGTATTGTTCTTGTCCTCTGTTTTGGTCCTAATATTGTCTTTAACACGCTTAAACCAGCTCATAAGTGTTTAGTAAAATATCGTGTACAAAGGCTTGATCATTCTGTGACGAGATGATCTCATCCATTTGGAAAGAATAGTGTATCTCTTACTATCCCTAATTTGCCTTGAATTCAGATAAATAAAAACATCCTCTCTTTCCTAAGCTGCAAAGATACATAAAAATAGGACTTTGCCGTAGGGAATTGAGGACTACAAGATCGGCGAAACTCCAATTCCTTTTTATTCCTGGATTTTTCTTCCTTGAGGGGGCGATGTCCTCTCTTGATTTAGATCAAAATCTCCACCAAAACAGGGCAGGTTCATTTTTATCCTACCTATGTAAAAAGAGAAAAATCCAGAGATAGTTTATGATTCGTATATACAAAAGCTAATTTTTTTTGAAAAAAATCTCCACAACTATTTTAAAAAATAATATTCTGGTAATCAGTTTGTTGATATATGAGACAAAATAGCTATAGGTACATTTTGATATGTTTTCCCGTTACGGAATTATAAGGTTCATTTGATAGATTCAAAAACCTATTTATCTTAATGATTGCTTAACAAACGAGCAATCTTGTAATAAAGGCGTCTGCGCTTGACCAAACTACTGCGACAGATGTCTTTGTACATCGTTCTTTTCACATTGTTCTAATCACACTCTAACGCTTTATTACATGAAAAGATTAGTACTCCTACTGGGGCTGCTGAGCTTGGGGCTAACTATTGCCTTTGCTCAGACAACAGTATCCGGAAAAGTTACTGATTCTGAGTCAGGAGACCCATTAGAAGGGGTCGCAGTCCTGATTAAAGGAACAACAATCGGTATGTTTACCGATGAAAACGGGGATTATAAAATCGAAATTCCCGCCACTGCTGAGGGAGATGCTACCCTCATCTACACCTATGTAGGAAAGGCCACTTCAGAAGAAGCTGTTGCAGGTCGTACTACAATCAACGTGGGCATGAAGCCTGATGCACTCGTACTTGACGAGGTAGTCGTGACGGCACTGGGTATCACCAAAGAAAGAAAAGCTTTGGGATACGCGATTCAGGACGTTGATGGTGGAGAAATTCAGGCAACAAATGCTACGAGCTTTATCGACGGATTGAACGGTAAGGTGTCTGGTGTAAACATTATCAACACTTCTGGTGCTGCAGGTGGTTCTTCACGTGTGATTGTACGTGGACAGAATTCATTGAGTGGCAACAACCAAGCGCTTCTTGTAGTAGATGGTGTAAAAATCAACAACTCTGAGACTGCGACAGAAGGACGTACTGCGGGTGTGGCATTGTCCAACCGTGGGATGGACTTGAACCCTGACGACATTGCAAATGTAACGGTACTGAAAGGTGCTGCTGCAACTGCGCTTTATGGTGCGGATGGTTCTCGTGGTGTTGTATTGATTACAACCAAGAAGGGAGCGAAAAACTCTCGTGCACGTGTAGACGTGAGCTCTACCTTCACTTGGAAGGAAGCCAATCAGCTACCTGCGCTTCAGAATACCTATGCACAGGGTGTATCTGGTGTTTGGTTAGGCCCTGACGCTCCTGGTTTCTTCAAAGCTACGAGCTGGGGACCTGCGATTGATACGATGCGTTATGATGGTAGCGCGTATCCTTGGGATCCCAACGGACGTCTGGTAAGCCAGAACGATCCTAGTGCGGGTGCAGCTGTTGTCCCCTATGACAACTTGGGTACATTCTTCCAGAGAGGATTTGGTAACCAGACAAACCTTGGGCTTTCTGGTGGTAACCAGTACGCGACTTATCGTTTCTCTGCTTCTAACTACAGCGAGCAAGGGATTATTCCTAACAACACATTCCGTCGTACGACTGTGGGCTTGACTTCTTCTGCTGACATGTTCAATGGCAAGCTGAAGATGCAGTCTAACTTCAACTTCACCAACTCTGGTGGTTCACGTATTCAGCAGGGATCTAACATCTCAGGTATCATGCTTGGTCTGCTTCGTACACCTCCTACATTTGATAACACAAATGGTCTAGGTGCAGAAGAAGCCGTAAATAATCCTGCTTCTTACACGCTTCCTGACGGGACACAGCGTAACTATCGTGGTGGTGGTGGATATGACAACCCTTACTGGATTGTCAACAATACGCCATTCAATGATGTTGTAAACCGTGTACGTGCGAGCATTTCTTTGGAGTATGAAGTCGCTCCCTGGTTGTCACTTGCAACAAACATTGGTTCTGATGCTTATGGTGATGATCGTATTCAGCGCTATGAGATTGGTTCTCGTGGAGCACCTGCTGGACAGGTAATCGAAGACCGTATTTCATTCCGTCAATTGGATGCTTACTTCTTCGCTAGAGGTAACACAGATATCGGAGATACGAAGTTGAACTTCACTTACAACTTAGGTAGCAACATCTTCAACACTCGTTTCTCTCGTCTGACTGTACAGGGTGATGGGCTGAACTTCCCTGGTTTCCCTGAGTTGAGTAACACAGCTACGAAGGCAGTATTCCCAACATTGACTCGCCAGAGATCCTTTGCAGTATTTGGTGACGTTGGATTCGGATACGATGACTTCCTCTATGTGAATGCGACACTACGTAGAGATTATCTTACTACATTAGATGTACCTTCCGCAGAATTTGATCCTAATGCGATCAGTGTAACCTATCCTTCTGTAAACTTGAGTTTCGTATTCTCCGAGTTGATGGAGCCTTCCAGCACCTTCACTTTCGGTAAGTTCTTGATTTCTTATGCTACAGTAGGTAATGGTCCTCCAACTGCTTACAGCACATCTACACCGTTTGTACCTAGTGCTCCTAGCGATGGATGGACAAATGGTTTGAACTTCCCCTTTGGTGGTATCTCTGGTTACACTTTGAGCAACACACTGGGTAACACGACATTGACTCCTGCCTTCACGAATGGTCTAGAAGTAGGTCTTGACCTACGCTTCTTTGACAACCGTGTAGGTGTAGACTTTACATATTATTCACGTCAGTCAATTGACGAGATCCTAGCTGTATCACTTCCTCGTTCTACAGGATATTCTGGTGCGGTATTGAACTCTGGACAGTTGACGACCAATGGATTTGACGTTGTATTGAATCTTGCGCCTATCAGAACAAAGAATCTGACTTGGGACTTGAACTTGAACTTCACACGCTACCGTACAGTCGTAGACAAACTAGCTGATGGTGTAGAGACACTCTTCTTGGGTGGATTTACAGGTACAGGTATCTACAACTTGGCTGGACAGCCTTATGGACAGATCTACGGTGGTGCCTTCATGCGTGCCAATACAGCTGACGGAAAGGCATTTGATATTGACATGCCTTACAACCCAGACGGAGCGATCATCATCGATGACGATCCAGCATCTGCGACTTTCGGATTCCCATTGGCGGATCCATTGCCACGTAACTTGGGTAATACGAACCCTGACTGGTTGCTAGGTATCAACTCTAACTTGACATACAAAGGACTTACGTTCTCATTTGTATTTGACATCAAGCAGGGTGGATCTATGTGGAACGGTACACAAGGTGCTTTGACTTTCTTCGGTGCAAGTCAGTTGACAGAAGATCGTGATGCGTTTGGTGCGCCATTGACTGAGGATGCGTTCGTATTTGGACGTGACGACAGCAAGTTTGGTGACAAGTTTGACTATGACGATCAGGGTGCAATCAAGGAGTCTGATGGATCTGCCAACGACATCAAAGTTGGATTGACTGAAGATTGGTACCTCGGAAATGGTGGTGGTTTCGGTGACGTAGACGAAGGCTTCGTACAGGATGCTTCTTTCTACCGTCTGCGTGTGGCTTCTTTGAGCTATGCACTACCTGCTTCTATCTTGAGCAACACGCCATTCTCTAGACTAGACATCAATGTTACAGGTCGTAACTTGTTGCTCTTCACTCCATATGAAGGAGTAGACCCTGAGACAAGCTTGTTGGGATCTGGAAGTAACGGACAAGGTTTTGACTATTTCAACATGCCTGGTTCGCGTAGCTATGCTGTAGGTATCAACTTGTCATTCTAGTGAAGATCGAAGTTTCAATTTTTTATCAAGAACAATGAAGAAAATTAAGATATTCTCGTTGGCCCTTTTGCTTCTCTCTGGATGGATGACATCTTGTGAGCAGTTCTTGGGAGGGATCAACGTAAATCCAAATAACCCGACGGTAGCGACGCCTGCGATTTTGCTGCCTTCTATTGAGGCCCGTTTGGCCTATGTAATGGGAGGAGACGCCTCTCGCTACTTGAGTATCTACACGCAGCATGTAGATGGAGCTGGTCGTCAGTTTGCTGTAATCCAAGATTATGGTATCGCGACGACTGACGTCAACACGATGTGGGGGACGAACCTCTACGCAGGTGTATTGACAGATGTCCTTGAACTGAAGAAGCTTTCTGAGACAGATGGTTTGAACCATTATCTAGGAGCTGCGCAAGTACTGGAAGCCTATGCCCTTTTGTTTATCACAGACACTTGGGGAGACGCGCCTTACACGGATGCACTTCAGGGTGTAGACAACTTACAGCCTGGTTTCGATACACAGGACCAACTTTACAACACGGTATTTACATTGTTGACGAGTGCTAAAGGTAACCTGAGTTCGGCTGATGGTGGTAGCCAAGTTCCTGGTGGTGACGACTTCATCTTCGGAGGAAGTACAGCTTCTTGGATTCAGTTTGCCAACTTCATCGAGGCGCGTGCGAATCTACACTGGTCTAAGACGGGTGGAACTTCTAGCCTAGATGCGGCAATCTCTGCCCTTGGTGGATCATTTACTGCGAATGCTGAAGGTGCGTACTTCCCATTTAGCACGGCTCCTACTGAGACGGCTCCATGGTACCAGTACAACGAGCAGCGTCGTGACATTGCAATTGGTGATTCTTACGTCGATTTGATGAACTCATTGAATGACCCCCGTGTAGCGATTTATGGTGCTGTCTTGGACAACGATCATCCATTGTTCATTCGTGCCCGTAACTATCCATTGGGTACATACAAGGAAGTACAGTTCATGCTGGCTGAGGCCAACTTCCAGAAGGGAGAGCAAGCGGCAGCTTACACGGCTTACATCAATGCGATTACGGCTGACTTCCAAGAGTTGGAAGGTTTGGGACTCTTGACTTCTGCTGATCTTGATACTTACATCGGACAGGCTGAAGTAGATCCAGGAGAAGCAAACTTGACATTGGAAGACATCATGACGCAGAAATACATCGCGATGTTTGCTGATCCTGAGGTATTCGTTGACTGGCGTCGTACAGGTATTCCTGCTTTGACTCCTAACTCTGGAACTCAGGTACCTCGTCGTCTACCTTACCCTGAGCAGGAGATCCTGTTCAACTCTAACACACCTACTCAGTTGACGATTTTTGATCGTGTGACTTGGGACAACTAGGAAAGTGATTATACATAACGCTTGACATAAGGAAGCGGCCGCTGTCTGACAGTGGCCGCTTTATTAATGAGGAAATTTTATAAATGTGATGGGTAATTTTGGGGAGAATTGGGTAAAAATGGGGTATATATTTTAGTTATTAGATATGAAAAATAGTGCATTTGTTAAAAAAATTAAGAAAAATATATGTCGCAACACTAAGCAAAGTGTGCAATAAATATTAGAAATTAATTTTCTGATTTTCAGTTTTTTAAGGAGTGTTGGGGAATAAAAAATGCAATTCTTTGTGTCATTATGGCAACCTAAGCGGTTTACTTTGGCGTTTGATTGAATAAATTTATCACATAAATTAAAGGCTGCTTTATACAAATCATCTTTGTAAATAGCACTTTACTCGTTCTTTTTCAGATTCTTACGTCAAACTAAAGCGTTATTAAATGAAAAGAGTTTTATTCCTAATCGGAGTATTTGTGCTTGGCTTGCAAATAGCTATGGCACAAATGACAGTATCAGGTACTGTCACAGATACCGATACGAAGGAGCCCTTGGAAGGCGTAGCCGTCTTGATCAAGGGTACGACGATCGGTATGTTTACCAACTCAGAGGGTAAGTATGAACTAGAAGTTCCTAGTGATGGAGCTGTTCTACTTTTCACTTTTGTTGGTAAGCAAACAGTAGAGGAGCCTATCAACGGTCGTACAAGCATCGACATTGAGATGGGAGAAGATCCTCTTTTGCTTTCAGAAGTAATTATCTCTGGTCAGGGGGTAGGTATCGAGAAGCGTCGTCTCTCTACTACTTTGGAAGTTATTACCTCTGAAGATATTGAGAAAACACCGCTTACTCAGCTAGACCAAGTCCTACAGTCCAAACTTCCTACGGCTCAGATCCAGCTATCTTCTGGACAGCCTGGTACAGCTTCTATCATCCGTGCGCGTGGACCCGTATCTGCTGCACGTGGTACGACACCTGTAATCTACATTGATGGTGTTCGTGTAGATAACTTGAATGGTAACCCTGAGGTAAACCAGGGTTCTGGTGGTGCTTCATCTTCTGTATTGGCTGACCTTCCAATTGAGAACATCGAGCGTATCGAATTTATCAAAGGTGGTGCTGCGACGACACTTTATGGTTCGGATGCGGCGAATGGTGTACTTCAGATCTTCACCAAAACAGGTAAGTCTGGCCGTCCACGTGTAAACGCTCAAGTACAGTTGGGTAGCATTGTAGGTACCACTGACTTCCTACGTTTCGAAGAGACTGCGGACTTGATTTTCGAGCCAGGTTTGCTACAATCTTACCGTATGGGTGTAGAAGGTGGAAACGAAGGTGTTTCTTATTCTTTCACAGGTAGTGGATACCATGACGATGGTTTCAACGCAGTAAACGAGCAAGAGCGTTACAGCTTCCGTAATACTTTGTCTGCTAATCTGACAAAAGATCTAAAGTTCACTTCTTCTAACGGTTACTCTCAGCTTGCTTACACACGTGATTTCAACGCAAACACAAGCTTTGCGCGTTTTGGTAATGCAGAATCTGGTGACTTTGGAGTACTAGATACACTGAACCAAGATGCTTTCAATGCAGTGAAGGAAAACCTAGATCTGCAGGCAGAATTGACCAATATTACTGACCGTGTACGTCGTTTTACCACTGCCAATAGCTTGACTTGGAATATTTCTCCCAAGTTTGTGGCACAGGTAGGCTTTGGTGTAGACTTCCGTAAGAATACATACACTGATGTGCGTACCAATGCATTGTTAGTTTCTAAAGGATCTGCCTCTCCAGGTACCAATGACCAGGGTTCTATTTCTGTTGCAGAACGTGAATTCTTGAGCTCTACTGGTAACTTCAACTTTGTATATACAGAAGAGGTTGGTGACTTCTCTTTCATTACGACTTTGGGTGGTCAGTACTTCCGTACGTCTGACGACCAGTTGGGATACTCTGGTAGTGATGTGGCAGAGGGATCTCTGACAATTGGTAATGCAGCTGAAAGAAACTTTGACGCTGATGCTCCTTTCAATGAAGCATTGACAAACGGTGGTATTTATCTGGCAGAGAACTTTGGTATCAAGGATCGTTTCTTCCTTGAATTGGGTGTGCGTGTAGATGCAAACTCTGCCTTCGGTGAAGACATTGGTCCCCAGGCGTTCCCTAAAGTGGGTATCAGCTACAACATCTCTGAGGAAGACTGGTTTGTAAATGCGATTCCTACAACGGCAATTTCTTATGCTAAGATTCGCGCCAACTACGGTGAAGCAGGTCTATTCCCTCGTCCATTTGCAAGAGACCGACTGCTCGTTGTAAACCCATTCAATGGTAACAAAGCACTGACATTCGGTAACCCTGGTAACGCGAATCTAGGTCCCGAGCGTACACGTACGATTGAGGCAGGTTTGGATTTGGGAGCATTGAACGGATTGGTGAGCTTGGAGTTCACTTACTACAATGCAACTACAGTAGATGCGATCTTCTCTCCACCACAGGCTCCTTCTACAGGACAGCTTGCGCAGGCATTCAACATTGGTGAGATCAACAATGAAGGTATTGAGAGCGCGTTGACGATTCGTCCGATCAAGACAGCTGATGTAGACTTGAGCTTCACAGTTTCTGTCAACACGAACCAAAACATTGTGACTAGCAATGGTGGCACGCCTGAATTCGTAGTAGGTGGATTTACTTTCCTAGGATCTTTCATCAAGGACAGCTTGCCTTTGGGTTACTTCCGCGGTGCGAATCCTATCTTCGACGAAACAGGAGCTTTGGTAGATGTAGAGCGTAACGCAAACCTAGGTACGCCTTGGGCGACTACTTTCGGTACATTTGCTATCAACTTCCGTTACAAGAAGCTTACAGCCTTCATCAACAGTTCTTACCAGACAGGTGCTCAAGGTGTAAACGTAGACGACGTACTGCGTTACTTCAACGACTTGGGAGCGGGAGAGATTGTGAACTCTACCAATGTACCTGAAGCAGCTTTCGGTAGCAGCTTCTTCGACATTGCAGGTGTCTGGGTAGAAAATACTGACTTCTTCAAAATTCGTACAATTTCTTTGTCTTATGACTTCGGAAGCCTCGCGAATAACAGCATCAAAGGCCTGAGAGTTGGATTCAATGCTCAGAACCCCTTCAACTTTGTCGCATCTAACTTCGACCCAGAGGTAACGGGTTCTAACGTTGGTGAGCAAGGACGTTTCTCTGCTGGTGGTTTTGGATTCGGTACTGAGTCAGCGCCACGTATGTTCATCGGTAGCGTCAACATCAGCCTGTAATTCACGCATTATTTCAAAGAAATCGTTTTTTATCATGAACAAATCATTCCTTAAAATATCAGCGATGTTGTTGGCAGTTATGCTGACAGTCACATCCTGTCAGTTGCTTGACGGTATCGTTGAGCCTCCCATCAACCAAGACTTGACTGAGGATGCTGTACTAGGTGTCGCAGGATCAGGTCAGCAAGTACTGAATGGTGTAGAGCGTCAAGCTGCGCTTTACTTGAATGAGATTCTTCCTATCTCAGAGATCGCGTCTGACAACTACACAAATACACGTACGTTCTACAATCAGTTTTTGGATCGTCTAGACATCGACTTTACAGACGATGACTTGGAAGATACACACTTTGACCTCGCACGTGTGAGCGAGTTGGCATTGTTTGGTTTGAATACCATTCTTCCTGGTGACCCTGCTGCTGATGCTATCGTAGAAGGAGAACTTCGTTTCTATTCTGGATATGCGCGCCTAGCCATGGCTGAGGTCTTTGGTGACCTTCCTGGTGAGCCTAACGGTCCTGTAGTTTCTGAAGAAGGACACCTACAAGCTGCAATTGCTGAATTTCAGGCAGTTGTGAACCTAGCTGGTGTAGGTTCTTCTGCTAAGACTTCTTCTTTGATCGGTCTCGCACGTGCTTACCGTCTACTAGGTGACCGTGACAATGCGGCTAACTTTGCTGAGCAGGCGATCGCTGAAGGTCCTGACCACCTACGTGAGATCCAGTTTGACTTCAACAATGGTCCTACTAGCAACATCCAGAACGCGTTGTATGACCGTGGTACGTTTGATGACCTACAGCCTCTGCCTCGCCTAGACTTCCTAGATCCTAAGTATTCTTTGATCGGCGGTACAGCTGAATCTCCAGCTGCCCTTGTCAAGATCGAAGAAGCACATTTGATCCTTTGTGAAGCGCAGATTGCTCAGAATTCTTTGGCTGATGCTCAGCAGACAATGAAGGACATCATCGGATTGGTTGCTACGCGTCGTACACTTTCTATCGATGACAATCGTGAAGGACGTACACACAACGCACCTGGTTCTCGTCCCGATTCTACTGACGTAATAGTGAAGGCATCTGAAACTGACATGGAACGTCCAGGTCTTGTACTTGATCGCCAAGGCGATAACATCGTTGTTCCTGTTGTATCTGGTACGTCTGTAACAGAAGCGATGGTAGACGCGATTGCTTCTCAAGACGAAGCTTATGAAGTATTGTATCTGATGCGTCAGGAGATCTTCATCGCAGAAGGTCGCCGTATGACTGATTTGGGTATCCGTTTTGTTGTATCTTTCGTAGAGGTACAAAACAACCCCAATGTAAGCGAAGGAGATGCTGCTACTACAGCTAGCCTTCCTGCTTACATCGATGCAATCAAGACTGAGCTTGACGAAATCACATATGATCCCGCTGTATTCCCTCGTGTTTGTACCATCAAGCACAACTTGAACGCTATCTTGGTAGCCAACAAGTCTGAGGCACTTCCTTTTGAGTAAGGAAATGTATACAGCAGGTTAATACCTGATAAATAAAAAAGAGCTGTCCAGTTTGGGCAGCTCTTTTTTTATGGGATAAACTACAAGTATCAGTTATACAGATTTATCAGCAAAATATAGCATCCCTATTGCTAGGTTGGTGATTGTCTCGGTGAATAGCCCAAAAATCTACATGGGCACAGGGTATTACCAAATTGTTAATAGAATTTTGAAGAGATAGACTGATCATCATGATCGTTGCAAAATATGTAATTCCTTTATTGTTTCAGTTGAAAAATTACTAATTCTGTAGATAAGAAAGTCTGTTTTTGAAAATTAATCAAAAAATGCTATATTAGGATTATAGCATAAACTAACATTAGTTAGGAAAGTATATAGAAAATCCCCACATACATATACTATTCCTACATCCTCTCAACCGCAAAATTCTTCTGACTCTGTCTAGCAGAGCCAGCCATATACTACTGTAACACTAAATATTGTTCCCTATGCTACTAAAAAATTTATTGGCAAGGATCGGAACGGTCTTTGTCGGTATCGCTACTACGTTATGGCTATTTTGTGTGATTCTCGAAAGGCTAGAAATAATGACTTTTTCTGCTGATCATCCCACATGGTCTTATGTAGCCTCGATTTTGATCTGCTGTATGCTTACGGCTATAGTGGTCTTCTGGAGCTATTATCTGAACCGACCCCTCGTTTTTTCTCAAAGCTAC
>JBCBPW010000083.1:0-31401 GCA_039820545.1 Bacteroidota bacterium
CTTACGATGGCCTTTGTAAGTATGATTTCTGTATATTGATAGTTATTTTTAAAGCCTTTCTTCACATGGAGGTATCCAGCTTCTTCTAACTTATTTAACTGAATACTGATATTTCCCGAATTTGCCTTTGTTAACGCCTTCAATTCTTTGAAGTCACTCTTTCCTGACTTTACTAGATGAGACATCATAGTAAGCCTTAGTTTAGAATGAATCAGCGGATCTAGGTCTTTATACATGCTTTCGGGCGATAAACGCTCTATTCAAAATAACTCCTGGCAAAAATACAGAAATCATACTTACAAAGGCCATCGTAAGTGGATGATAATTTAAGGGCACCCAAAAACATATCAATCCGACGACATTGGCTAATATTCCTGCATAAAACAAGATCCGTACTTTGAGTAAATAACCTGAAGCTCCTAGTGCCAATCCTAACAAAATCATGATAAATGGCGAAAGATGCTTTGTCAACTCTCCATAAAGCGCAAATCCTAAGATCATCATATTAGCTGCAGCGAATATCCACACAACTCCTACCACTTGACCAATAAAATTCGCTGTTCCTCGCTCTCTATACCTGGGAAAGGCAAAGTAGTTCACCACAACTCCCAAAGGAATAATCATATAAGCTAAAAAAATCCAGTGGTACATACCCATTTCTTGGAGGATAAACTGTGCCAGGCTGACGCCCGCTACCAAAATACCCCAGAAGATGTAGATGATTCCATTTTGCTCCTGACGCTCTTTCGCTTCTTGGAGAATGTCTGTAATCAAATTGAGACTTTCTCTCGGGCTGAGGGCATCCATATCCATTAAATCTGGGTCTTGATCCATTTGATCTTTCCTAAATTTCTTTAACTTATTACAATAATAATCTAGTTAATTTTATTAACCAAATATCCGAGCGATTTTTTTTAAAAAAATTTTCCCTTTCGGTCAATGGAGGCTCTAGGATAGGTTTTTGGATATACGAAGCTTTTCGTCATGATGTCGTGTGTTACATGAATGTACCATATTTTATGTAGATACGCCATAAATGGACGTATCTACATAGGATGATTGTACCGTGGCGATGACGGGGATTTGACCACGCCATGGCAGGGGTCCTACTAGTACAGAACCCTAAAGCGGATGGTGTGCTCGATGGTGCGGAGCTTGTCTAGTACCACTGTATCATAGTCCTGATTGATATCCATGATCAGATAGCCGATTTGCTCATTGGTCTTGAGGGTCTGGCCCTCGATGTTGACTTCGTGGTCGGCCATGGCTTGAGTGATTTTACTCATCACGCCTGGTACATTATGATGGATGTGCAGAAGGCGGTGTGCATGGCCCTTGCCAGAGATCTGCGCCTCAGGGAAGTTGACACTGCCATAGGAATTTCCTGAATTGATGTAATCCGTGATGCGTGCGGGGACATACTGTGCGATATTTTGCTGGGCTTCTTGCGTGCTCCCCCCAATATGCGGCGTCAGGATCACATTGTCTAGTCCCAAAAGCTCTGAAACAAATTCATCTTGATTGGATTTGGGTTCGAGTGGATATACATCCAAGGCAGCTCCTCGGAGATGTCCGTTTTTCAAGTATTTGACTAAAGCTGGGATGTCCACGACCTTCCCTCTACTGAGGTTGAGTAGGATTGCGCCTGGCTTCATTGCAGCTAGCTCCTCCTCTCCTATCAACAATTGATTCTCCTGTCGTCCATCCACATGGAGTGAGACCACATCTACCACAGAAAGCAGATCCCTCAAAGAACCGATCTTCACCGCATTTCCTAAGGCTAGCTTCTCTATGAGGTCATAGTAGTATACCTGCATGCCCATCGCCTCGGCTAGGACAGAGAGCTGGGCTCCAATGTTGCCGTATCCGATGATCCCTAGTCGCTTGCCACGGATCTCATAGCTTTCTTTGGCAGATTTATTCCAAACTCCACGATGCATTCCTGCATTCATAGACGGAATACGGCGCATCAGCATGATCATCTCTCCTAGGGCGAGCTCGACCACAGACCGCGTGTTGCTGTAAGGTGCGTTGAAAACGACTACGCCCCTCTCCGAGGCAGCCCCTAAGTCAATCTGATTGGTCCCTATGCAGAAAGCACCAATTACGAGCAATCTATTGGCATGGGTAAGTACCTTCTCTGTAATATGTGTCTTGGAACGAATGCCAATGATGGATACATCTTTGATCTTTTCGCAGAGTTCGTCCTCACTCAGCGCCCGTCCGATGATCTCGACTTGGTATCCCTCCTGTCTGAAGGCATCTTCTGCAAAGGGGTGAATATTTTCCAGAAGTAGTACTTTGATTCTATTTTTGGGGAAGGATATAGCACCTGGAATCTGATTGACAAAGAGGAACTCATCAAAGCTAGGCGTGATGTGATCGGCCTGTCCGAGGATACCTTCTCGATAGACATTTTCTGTAAAGACAAAAAACGTATCCGCCAATCCTTTTTCCTTCATCTGCAAGTCCGTAATCGCATCTCCTATAACTTGCACATTTCCCTCTAACTTTAGAGATTCTAGTACTTTCGCCTTCCCCAAGCTGTGGGCCAGTGGGTTCTCTTCAGTGACCCCCGTAATATTTCCCTCTTCATCAAAGACAAAAGAATTGCCAAATACATTCGATTCCTTAATCCCAAACCCTTCTACCACGGGCCAAATCACATCTTTGAAACTCTGTGATATAATATAGATCTGGTCTGTATTTTCCTGAAAGAAAGATTTGTTGCGGTTGATGCTCACCGATATACGCTTCTTCAGTCGATCGATCAGTGCGGACAAATGGTCTCGATGGGCTTTAATCAGCTTCAAGCGACGATTGAGGGATTCATTGTAGGGGATTTTACCGACGAGTCCTAGTTGCGTGAGCGCTTGTATTTGTGAGAGAATGGCTGCCTTGTCCTGGCGGCTGTCTAGGGCGATATCAGCCAACTCTTCCATCGTTTCTACCTGGATAAAGGTGCTGTCAAAATCTAGGACAATGTGTATAGGCGTAGCAGAGGTAAGGGTTTGACTTTTTTCCACGAGTTAGATGTTTTGAAGTACTTCGTCTTGCGTCTTTCTTCAAGAAAGTCCCAATTCTTTTCAATTATATTACAATATTAACACTCCTGATGTCATTCTTATCACATCTATAGACATTTCCCAACAGGCCCTTTCCCCCATTGTTTATATTCTGCATACAAAAAAGCCACCCCAAGAGGAGTGGCTTACGCTTTAACTTTACTTTACGCTCTTCTTACAAGTTAGATGATTAGCGTACGATGGTGAATCTTTCTGCGTACACTTCGTCGCTACTGTCTTCTATCAACTGTACCATGTACTGTCCAGCCGCTAGCTTGGATACATCTACATCAATGGTAGAGTTAGAGAAGTCAACTGTATTCTTCTGAATCAAGATCTTTCCCTGCACATCTAGTACATAGAGGTCAAACTTGCGTTCGGCAGACACCAGTGCACGGATATTGAGCAGGTCTGTCGTAGGATTGGGGAAAAGATCCAGATTGACCTGGAATCCACTCCCGATGACTACTTCTACTTTATCTGAGTAGGTGAATGACCCATCAATATCTACCTGACGTAGGCGATACAAAAGTGTAGAAGTGGGTACTGGAAAATCTAGGAACGTATATTCTAAGGTCTCTTGAGAGTTTCCTGCTGCTGCCACTTCTCCGATATTGGTAAATACGGCTCCATCTACGCTGCGCTCAATCTGAAATACAGCCGAGTTTTCCTCCTGTGCAGTGATCCAGTCCAGCTGTACCGTAGCTTCTCCTACCTGATAAGCCGTAAAGTCCAACAACTCCACAGGGAAGGTAGTAGGAAGAATGGGCAATGCATTGTAAGGGAAGAAAGGATTGCCATTGGCTTGCATATTGACACCTGCATACTCATCGGCATCTTCTACATAAAACTGTCCAGGAGTACCCGTTACTTTTCTTGAGAATACGACGGTCAACGCATGGTTCAACGAAGCATTTGCTGGAATAGAGAAAGGTGACGCACCTGGGAGGAATGGAAAGTATGTATTCGCGTACTGGAAGCGGTTTGTGTAGTTTACGCCATCATATTCTGAAGGCATAAAGTTCGAGTTTACCTCTGCCTGGTAAGGACCTCCTACAAAGTAGAAAGAATTGTAGGCATCGTTGAGGTTATCGACTACAGGGGGTGCTGCTGTATTGACCTCTGAAAGCGCGGGATCGAAGGCAATCGAAATATTGGCCGCTTCTAGGCTGATGGCACTACCTGTATTATTGAATAAATAGAGCTTGACAGAATCTACGTCATTTACCTCATCAGGGATAGACTCATAGTAAATGGTGAAGTCTTGAGCACATATCTGAGGCATGCTGACTACAGCAAGGGTAAAGAGCAAGAATGAAGCGTAAAGGTGCTTGAACATGATTAACTATATTGGCATTGTTTGAATTGCAGAAATGAAGCTGAGGGGATCATGTACCCTGGAGAGGGTACACGATCCAGTATCTTATCATCAGTCTTTGCGAGGCAGCTGGGCAAACTTGAAGTAGTTTTTGGCTACGAACTGATAGTCTACAGAGTTAATGATACCCGTAAGGTCTATATCTGTCAGGAAGTATCCTGTCTGGAAGTAGTTGATCAACACCTGGCTGAAGTCTACAGAGTTGACCGCACCGTTGAGATCTGTGTCTCCTGCCCAGAGGGCATACTGGCCAGTCGGTAGTTGTACCATGGCAGGATTGGCTGTTCCAGGTAGGGTATAGATCTCTGATATATCTGCTGTGAAGTCATGCATGAGTGAGACCCCCTTACGGACTTTGGCATTCTTAGTCATGACCCCTAGGTGTCCCTTGGCAATTACAGAGATGTAGTAATCCTTACGAGGATCTATCGGGAGGCTGATCAATGAATGGCCATCTAGCCCTACCAAGTCTCCATCAGGCTTCACAAATCCTACAGCCTGTGCGACGACTTGTGCAGAATCAGACTCTGAGCGAACTTGCAGCAACATCCAGTCTGCCACACCTGTAGGAATGCTATCCAGCGTCACGACGTCCGTGAATCCATAAGGAGCAAATGGCTGAGAGAGTGGGATCATGTTATTGACTGCGAGGTTGTTGTTCATCGCACCCTGCGTCTGATTGAAGGCACCCTCCATGAGGACACGGGCGGCCACGCGTACTTCTGGTAGACACACCTCACGGCAGTTCTGTAGTTCATTGGCTAGTGTACCTGTTCCTGAGTAGTTGCCAGAGACACTTCCAAAGGCAAACTCTGAATACACGCCATAACCCAAATCTAATCCATTGGCACCGATTCCAACCTGTACGTATCCCTGACTGATTGTCAAGCTATCTCCAAGGTTGTAAGCATCTCCAATGAGGTAGCTATTGTCTACATCAATCTCGTAGTAGTCCCACGCGTAGTAATCCATAGAACCTGCTGCAATCGAGGGGCGATAGGTGCCACCATAGGCACTTGTATTGATCTCCCACTGCATCCAGTCTTGGCGCGCCTTCAATTGGATCGACGCTCTCCACTGCATGTTTTCATTCTCGTTGTTGCGAAGCAATCCTGTCACGCGGGCTGTACCGTCTGCATAGGTGAGGACCTGTGCGGTCTCATAGTGCCAGCTGTATTCGCTAGAGGTTCCTCCCTGGATCACACCTGGTAGATTAGCGCCAAAGTTTTGGCTGGCGGGCTCTGTGATTTCACAAGCAGACTGCAAGTTTTCCTGCACCTCGATGGTGACCACGTTGGAGTGGCGGAAAGCATTACATCCGATGGAACGCGCTCTTCTGACGAAGTAGGTCGTCTGCATAAGCAGTCCCAGATACTGATCGGGATCTATACTCGTGCTATTGCCACTTGGGATCGCCTCCCAAAGCTGAACAGGGATATTCAAATCGTTGCTGTAAGCCCACTCGTACTCTACCACTCCGACAGCACCGGTAGCCGCATCTCCACCGATGGTCGATGCATCGTATGGTACGCTACAGCTGTACTGATCACCTGAGATCGTACCAGGATCTGTGATGTTGCTACATCCTGCCGCATCGTCAATCTTCACAAAAATGCTCAATGTAGAGTCACACTCAGGTGTAGACATGGTAAGTGAAGCTGTATAGGTTGTAGGCGAAGTATAATAAGCGTATACTTTACGTCCCGTAGAATCCATGGGAATTCCCATAGGGTTCAAGCTACCTGTCAAGTCCCATGAATAAGAAGCATTGGGCCACGTACGCGCCTCGAAGATCACTTTCACAGAGTCGTTAGAAGACTGGACGGTAGTCCCTTCTGGGTAAGTGATAGAGAATGAAGTTTTGGGTGTGTAATTGATCTCAATGGCAATCACATTGGAAGGGACCCATGCTTCTCCTGGACACTTTCTCGCCATACGCACCAGATAGCAAGTCTTGCTCACGATATGGTTGATGGTCATAGAAGCCATGTTTGAGTTAGGCTTCACCACCCAGAACTCAAATGGGATGTCTGTACGCTCAGACCAACGCCATTGGTACTCTACCCCTACGCCTCCATCTGCTTCAGAGACATTGGTGATAGGTGTAGGATATACACCGAGTACGGTACAGTAGCTTTGGTCACCTGCAATCGTACCTGGATCAGTAACTGTACACTCGTAGTTCAGTCCGATGTCCAAATCGTTGTAAGCACCCGCTTGGCTGAGTGTCACACAATCTGTCACACCATTGGCTCCTGCGTCAGAATCCACGGTTTCATCTGTGCCTGTATTCTGTCCTGTCACAGTGTAGCCATTGTCTAGTACCTCCTGTGCGAGTTGGACGCGATAGCTATCGCCTACATTGAGGTTGTCGAAGGTATAGATTCCACTTCCATCAGTGGTGGTAGAATCCAACTTCACGCGGCTATTGCATCCTTCAAGCAGATATACTTTGATTCCTGCAATTCCAGACTCTGTTCCATCTTGCACCCCATTTTCATTGCTATCCTCCCAGATGAAGTCTCCTAGGCTCGCGCATTGACCCGCACCGATGCTCACGGTCGTATCCGCTACAGATGTGTTGCAACCGTTGATCGTGCGTGTTTCAAGCGTATGCGATCCCAAAGCGAGATTCTCAAACGTGTAGCTATTCTCTCCTATGGTCCATGTACCACCATCCACTCGGTACTCCATTCCTGCGTAGATGTCTCCCATCTCGAAGGCAATGTAACCAATATGCTCCGTCGTATGGTTTGTCTCAGAATCATGCGAAGTTTCCTCCTCAATACGTAGCTGCGCACCGAGTTGATCTTGGCTCTGGTGACGTATCGCCGCTGGATCCCCTCCATCATAGCTTTGCATGCTGTAGACGAGTGCAGGCGTAGCACCAAAGGTCTGGCTGTAGGTCAGTTGCTTGAAAGAATGCGTAACGTCAAGCAATACGCCTGCTTCAAATGCTTGCCCATTGGCACTTCCCTGTGTCTGCTCTATCGCGATGAAAGAGACCTTCTCATCACCAGGGTGTAAGTTGCTGCTCTTCTCATAGGACTCCTTATTTTGGAGACGCACCTGGAATGAAGTCGTTCCTACACTCTTTTGACGTGTGACGACACTCCGTGAGTAATTGTTAGAAGCAACTTGTGTCAATACGATAGGTGTAGCCGTATATCCACCGTTCAAGCTCACACTAGAGAATCCTGAACCGATGTTTGCATATCCTGCCTCGATTGTCGTCCCATCAGAAAGTGTATGTGTGCCCTTCTCCAGGATGATGTAGCTGATATTCTCTGCTCCGTGGTAACCATCCTGGTAATCCCACTCCTCAATCTGGAACTCTGCTTTTTTATGTCCTGTGTTGCGCACTCTCACGTGGGCAGGATTGACATCGCCTGACGTAAGGGACTGCATGATGATCACAGGCTTCTCATAGGTGTTGTTGTAGTTCAGGGTATGCCACTGGCCAAAGTTATTTTGGCTGACTGTAACCATACCGCTTTCACCGATGATCCATCCTTCTGTATTGACAGTTACAGATCCTGTTGTCTCTTGGCAAGAAGGATCACTGACGACGAGAGAGTCAATATTGGCTGTAGGTGCAATGAAGACATTGGCCTTATTGACATCCATACAATCGCCACTTCCTACAGTCAGTGTGACCTCACGGCAATCTGTCTGACCTGATGTCACCAGGAAGCGTACTTGGTGAGGTCCGATACCGATGGCACCTGAAGGACTCGCTGTCGGTCCAAAGTCCCACACGTATTCGCTAGAGGCTACACCAGGTCCTTGATTTACTGCTTCGAATACAAAAGTTTCGTTTTCGCAAAGCGCAACTGCTGGGATCTGCTGGAATTCTGCATCAGGTCCATCAATCACTGTTACCGTCACATCAGCTGTATTCGAGCATGAACCGGGTCCTGAAGTTGTAACTGTGTAAGTGGTAGTCGAAAGAGGACTAACAGTGATGCTCTGAGTGGTCGCTCCATTGCTCCATGCATAGCTAGATCCACCTGTAGCTGTCAATGTAACAGCACGACCGTTGTCCTGACATACTCCATTGGACACATCGTCGCATTCGCAAATCTCTACATCTGCTCCTGCATCTACCGTCGGGCAAGCTACCTCTATCGTGTCTGTATAAGTGTATTCACAATATCCCTGGTCTACCTCGAGTGAGACAACCTGTGTGCCTCCTGCATAGGTCACACTGAAAGGTCCGAGACCTGTCCCTGTGGCTGGAGAAGCGCTAGAACCAAAGTTCCAATTGTATTCGGGTTTTTTGTATGCACCATAGGCATGCTCGTTGGACGTCGTACCCCAAGCATCTGAACCAAACAACATGAAGAGATAGGCCAGAGAGTTTTGCTCATCCATGTCATTGTCAAATCCGATGAAGTGCAGCTCTCCCATATCGGTAGTCTTCACTTCGAATGACAAAATGGTATAAATAGTCACACTGTAGTTGAGATCAATCGATTTCCAAGCATTGTCCTGGATCGTCAAATCGCCTCCATTATTGCTTACTGTATAGGTTCCGTTGTCCTGGCTCGTGCCATAAGATGAGATAGTGTAGTTGTTAAAGTCGATATTGACGCCATTGCCCGTATTGGACTCATATACCTGCACATCTCTATACATACTGTTGCTGCCTCCCGTCGCATCATCATCAGCTCCAAAGACCATTCTATCCATACTTCCTGTATAGAAAGAACCTACGGGAATGTATATTCTCTGGTAGTCATTGACATCATTTGTACTGATGGTAACCGTCTGATTGGCATTGATCTGGTTAGCCGAGAGATTGATGGTGGGAACCATCGGCTCACTTACGTTGACTGTAAAGTTAATGGTCGTTCCACAGTTGGCTACACTAGGATCTGTATATGTCAGGGTGTATACACCTTCTTCTGCTGCTGTGATGCTATCGCTGATGATAGGCGTACTTAGGATAGATGTAAATCCGTTGGGACCTGCCCACTGGTAACCCTGAAGGTTGACTGGATCCACACAGAGTTCTACGATATCACCTACACAAGCATTGGCGACTGTGGTGCTCTGCCATGAACCATAGTTGATACGCACCCACTTATAGATTGTAGGGAGCGAACAAGTATTGCAATCAATATCTGCTGTAATGTATCCAGTGGCACCGAAGCTATCTCCATTGGAAGAAGGCGATTCTATCTCTATAGATATCTCATCCGTACCTGCGGGTACATTCTGAAGGGTTGCTGTCAACAAAAGGAGAGAGTTGCCCTGGTCATAAGTATTCGCAGTCACCGTCTCCGTAACACCCCCTGCCTCAACGGTCATATTGACGATTCGGGAATCATTATTAATCTCTGAAAGTGGTACCTGAATCGTGATGTTGCGATCATCGCTCGAAGCAGGAATATCCATGGTGTAGGTCTTGTCACTATGGTAGAAATACTCTCCGATAGGAATGGCGATTTCTCCATTTTCATAGCTCGAATTGGATCTGAATACATATGCGACATAAGAATATGTATTGCTATTCAGTCCAGAGGCAGTGGCAGATGAAAGGCTTCCATCTATTTTCACTTTGTACTCACGTACAGAAGATGTCGAGCTTCCGCTTGCAGATGGCATCACCTCAGGCGTAGCGACTGCTGTTTGTCCATTGCTTCCAGTGAAAGTAACGCTAGAAGGATATCCTCCTCCCTTTGCGGTGACAATTAAGATCACACTGTCTACAGAAGAAGAATTGGCAAAGTTCAAGGTGGCGCTTGAGTATCCCTTCACCCCTTGTCCGACTACTTCTACTTCTATCCCAGATCCACACTCGTGAGACCATCCTTCGGGTGCTTCAAATGTTGGCGCACAGCCCTGTGCAGCACCTCCAAGGCCCGAAGGCACCGTATTGCTCTGAGAGACAAACAGCTTATCCAGCTTGGAGCCAGCTTCACGATAAGCGACCGTGATGGTGTTTGATCCACTGTTGAGATAAAAATATGGGTTAGATCCATAGTCTGTTACCTTTTCCCAGGACCATGCACTGTAGACGCCTGTGTGCCATTCAGCCCATGAGCTATTGTTGACTTTTACCCAAAAAGAGTTTTCAGAATAGGAAGGCGTAAGGATCCTGCCAAAAACATTGTAGTAACCAGCTGAGCTGACCTCTACATTATATCGAAGTTGGCCACTTAGAGAGGTAGTGGCACTGTTGTAGCTTGTGTATCCAGACTGGATTTCTACGTATTGTCCTTGCGATGCATCACCATCTAGTTTTTGTTGCCAAAGGGAACCTACTGTTCCACATTCAGCTTCTACCCAATCTTCATTTGGATTAGGTGGTGTGGTTACATAACCCGCTTGGTAGTTTTGGTTGATCTCCGTCTGCGTCAGTGCGCGTGAGTAGACAGCCGACAGGTAGATCTCTCCTAGCCATTTACGATCTTGGGTCATCTCATTGCCCATCATCAGGTGGTAGCCTGTGTTCCAGTTGGAGAAATCTCCCGAACGAGATCTCGTAGCGACAAGTGCACCATCAAGGTAGACTTTGTCTTGTCCGTTTTCATAGGTGTAGACTAGATGCTGAACCTGCGAGGTACTGACGGAGCTAGAGGGTGCCTGGTTATCTGGTGTCCCATTGCTGGCGGTACCTGTGCGCACGCGTCCAATGTAGCGCGAACCAGATTGACCAAGGGTCATGTTGCGCTGGGAGGTGTTTTCAGATATCGACATGATACGGGCAGGACCACTCTGAGACGAGTTTTGAGGTCGCACCCACGCTTCCATGGTGACCTCGTGACTAGACATACAGGCAGTCATGATCTTACTGGCTGCAGCTGAAGTCTGTAAAATGGTCGCAGACTGGATGTTAATTCCGTTGCCTGATAACCATTGAATATTTCCTGTGTTCCCAATTTGAAGGTTGAGAGGAGTTCCCACGCTGGACTTATCGTATACCGTGCTTCCCGCTCCTTCATCAAATTCGTAAAGCGCAAGCAGATCGGTCGTGACCCGTTGCGCCTGGCTCGTAGTTAGTAACATACCGCTACTCACGGCAAGGATGAAAAAGAATCGTAAAAATCCCATAGATCTCATAAGCTAGGGTGATGATGCAGTAACCTTTTGTAAAATATGTGCTGTTAAAAAGCTTGTTTTAATGGATAATTTGGATGACTCAATGGTAAAAAGATGCTTTTTTATTGACTTCTTCCAAAATATATAGGACAGATTCAAAGGAAAACTCCATTTATCTGCCCCGCAATTCCTTCCTGGTTGTAAAATATTTTTTAAGAAGCGTTTCGCTATTTTACCTCATGTAATATTTTTCCCACTAACAATTCAAAAGTAATCGCTTATTCCTTGATTCGCAAGACGCAACTTTTTGATCATTTATACCATTTTTAGTCACTCCTAATACTTACAATACTTCTATTTATAATTTATTAAATAATAACTTAATTATTAAAATACTGTAAAACAGTCAATTAAACCAAAAATAGGCTCCTAACAATAATCCGATAATTCGAATAAACATAAAAACACCTGATTGGATTTCCATAGATTGGATTTATTGCGTGGGTCGTATTTTCTGTGTGAATAGTCAAATTCATTTCCCAATCGGTATTGTAATAATGAAAAGAAACTTGTTGGATTATTTCAATCAAAATATTTATCCTCCAAACAAGGGATGGAGACTAAGAGACGAAATGATTCGAAAATCGAATTAAAATAAGGAAAATATTAATATTTACAAGGGTAAGAAAAATAAAAAAGCCACCCAAGAGGTGGCTCCATTTTCTTGAAAAAAATCTGACTTTTTATTCAGGCTGATGATTGGGACGAAGCAAATCATTCACGGTTTTGACTGGATTAAAGGTCACAATCGGTACCTCGACAAATAATGTATTCCAATTGGCCATAGCACCGTTCCAGAGACCTGGCAATTCTTGCGCTTTCAACTCTCGTCCTTCCTTCGATTTTTGAGAGATAAATCCCGTGCGCGGATCGCGAAAATCCAGACAATCATACGATTGACCGTCTTTATCTCTCGTCGCACATACCAGATCTACAGGATTGAAGTGGGTCGCACCCTTCATGATGGTCACCTGCCCTTCATTTGCCTTGTCTATCTGTGCACTCTCCACGATCTGTAAGGAAACTGTTCCGTCTTCATTGGTCGCCCAAAAAGGTCCTCCTCCAGGCTCTCCTTCATTTTTCACCATGCCACATACACGGACAGGACGGTGCAGTTTACCTAATACATAAGCCTTTTTCCCTTCGTGATCCAAATCTGTAAATCCAGGCTCAGGCTCCACACAGAGGACAGACTCGATAAAAGCTGCGACCTCGTCTACCAATGCTGCTGAAGCATCGCCTGCAAGCTCTTCCTCATAATTGAAAATCTGTCGCTGTACATCCAACAACATGCTGGCGAGCGCCTTCTTGTACGTATAGGTCACATCCTTGATTCGATCGGGCACCACATTGTCAATGTTTTTGACAAAAATCAGATCCGCCTCAATGTCGTTGAGATTTTCAATCAAAGCACCATGTCCAGCAGGACGAAACAATACGTGTCCATCGTCCAGTCGAAATGGCTGATTGTCCATATCTACTGCAACGGTGTCCGTGGCAGGTTTTTGAATCGAATATGATACTTCTATTTGCACACCATAAGCAGACTCGTAAGCCTCCTTGGTTGCGTTGATCGTTTCAGTAAATTTAGCTTGATGCTCAGGAGACACGGTAAAGTGTAGGTATGCTGTTCCTCCATTTGCCGCAGCATAGTTCGCAGCCTCTACCATATGTTCCTCCGCAGGAGTACGCGCATTGTCTCCATACACGTGAAACTTAAGAAGTCCTTTGGGAAGCTGGCCATAATTCAGTCCTTCTTCTGTCAATACGTGAGCGAGGATTTTACCGTAGGCTTTTTCTTCTAAGAGTTGGGCTAGCTCTCCCTCTGTAAAGGTCGCGGCAAGATCATGGTAAAAGGCAAAGTCTGCTATGCGCTGGAAGAATTCATATACAGGCCCTTTTTCATGGACCAAATCATGGGCAGCAGCTGGATCTGCTTGGTATTTTGACATGGCCGCAAACAATGCCTTGAACATTCGGCTTGCAGCCCCAGATGCAGGGACAAACTTGACGACTTTTAGTCTGGGCAAACGCTCATCATAGGAGGTCACGAGGCGATCCAGGGTCTCTTCATCTAGGCGAATGATCCCATCATGGATGGTCGCTGCCCGTACAATGTCCATGAAGGGAAAACCTTGCTCAAAATTGGCAATTTGTTGTTTGACAGTATCAAGGGCACTCCCGCGCTGCTCTATTTGCAGGAGATCTTGTTCAGTAAACATAATGAGTTCTTGCTTATGTAGTTTAAATCGAGGAAAGGAACCTGAAAGAACAAACACCTTCGAGTATAGACAAATTTCGGAGCGTGCGCTTCATTCAAAGGCTTGACGGTAAATTAGCCTGTGAATTTGGTATTTACTAATGGGAGAAATAATTCTATGTAGCACCAACGGGACGTGGTTGCTGGCGAGGGGAGAACTCCTCATATTATCGGTTGGAAAATAATGGGTAGATTAACAAGACTGAATTTCTCATCTATGAAAGAAGAAATAATCGCAGAAACCTCAAGGTTGTTATTTAGAAAGTTTGTGCCAGATGATGCGGCAGCTTTTTTCCAGCTCAACTCAGATCCTGAAGTCATTCGGCATACAGGGGATCCACCTTTTGAGTCAGTAGAAACGGCGCGGACATTTATCGAGCAGTATACTGCCTATCATACATGGGGCTTTGGTCGATGGGCTGTGATAGAAAAAGATACAGATACCTTCATCGGTTTCTGTGGTTTGTCTAAAAATGAACAGGACGACGTAGATCTAGGCTATCGTTTTTTTCAGTCAAAATGGGGTAAGGGCTACGCGACCGAAAGTGCCAAAGCAAGTCTAGATCTGGGCTTTCGTACCTTTGCATTGCCCTATATCGTCGGACGCTCAGCCATCGCCAATCCTCCTTCCATCCGCGTACTCGAAAAGATTGGGATGACCTACTGGAAGCACGATGGCTGCAAGGGGATCGCCGAGGCTGTATATTATAGGATAGATAGTAATACTTATCTGGATGCTGAAAAATAAACCATGAAATATGAACCCTATCTCATATATTACGTTTGATCTTCTTTCACCCATCCAAACATATAGCCCATGTCTCAATCAACCTATCACCTTGCACAGCTCAACATTGCCCACATGAAGGGAGAGAGCGTGGAAGATCCTATCATGGCTGATTTTGTCGCCAATATCCAGCGGATCAATGCTATTGCGGAGTCTGATCCTGCCTTCCTGTGGCGATTGGTAGACGAATCGAGTGATCCGACAAACCCCTTCCGTGATCCTCGGATGTTAGTCAATCTTTCTGTATGGAAATCCATTGATGCGCTGAAGCTCTTTGTCTACAAGAGCGATCATGTGGAGATCATGCGTCGTAAGAAGGAGTGGTTCCAGCATCTTGAAGCCATGCACATGGTGTTGTGGTATGTTCCTGTAGGACACACCCCTACGCTTGCGGAAGCGAAACATCGCCTAGATCTCCTAAGAGAAATCGGACCTAGCGCAGCGGCTTTTCACTTTGGGAAGGTATTTGCCCCGCCTGTTCTTGAGGCTTGAAACACTGCCTAGCTCAATGGCACCCCATCCCATAACTCAAACGGATGGTGTGCCCCATTTCCTTCAGTTCCACCCCTTCATAACATTCGCATAAAAAGAAATCGTAGGCAATAGAACCATTGGGGATGGTGAGTTCCGAGTAGGTTTTATAAAATTTTTGGTAATCTTCTTCAGTATATCCCGTGTAACATAGGGCCTCTTTCTCTCCATTTCGAGCTTTTTCTATGTTTTTCAGGACATTTTGAAATGAGGTATGATAAAAGGCTTTTAGCAGGAGGTACATTTCTTGCCAGTCTGCCCCACGCACTTCGAGTATATGCTCTTCCCCACCCCACCCAATGTTGAGAGACTCATATACCACGACAAGTTCCTTCCACTTAAATACACGTAGGCGATCCTCTGTCCATTGTTCTTCTTCAGGAAAATATTTCCGTCTGGTGATGGTCTCAGACATGGCTTCATAATGATTGAGGAGATATGCCTTGATGTCTCCATCTCCTAATGCAGGTGTAGGAAGACGAGACAAAAATCCATCGAATACATAGCCCGTTCCTCCATCATAGGTCACCTTAGGCCAGAAACCCCATATTCCGTCCACCTTCTGTCTATATTTGTTAATCTCCTCTCCTGTTGGGAAGCCCTCGACTTTTACTTTGGCACCATAAGGAATGGTCGTCATAGTTGCTCCTTTCTGTGGCGACTGGCGCATGCGTAGTCCTGAAGGAGCCATCACGTATAAAATATCTCCTTTTTTATAACGGTCTTGTCCGAAACTAAAAAATGGCATACATAAGACAAGGGAGAATAATAGGAATTTGTACATGAGACTTTGTTACAAATGGTTTGGGGGAGGAATAATGAAATAGGTCGAAAATAGAATTTATGGTATCTGAAACACATTTTCTGCTTCAGTTACAAGTTGAAAGAGGCTCGTTGCAACTAGTCTTGGATCTTCAATACAACAGATTTATAGGGTGCAATCGGCAGCATCTTCTCCCTAAATAGATCTGGCATGTTCAAATAGGCCTTGTTGGGATAGACGTATTGAATGCCCTTTTCGCCAAAGGCACTTATAGGCAATGGAGCATCTATGGCTCGATCTGTCACATTGTGGAAGACCAGTACCTTCTCCTTTTTATGCACCCGATAAAAGCAGACCAATCCATCGACGGTTCGCTCGTAGGGTTCCAGTTTTCCTAGCGTGAGTGCGAATGAGTTTTTGCGTGTCTTAATCAGGCGGCGATAATGCTGAAAGAGGGAGCTTCCTTCTCGCCTTTGGCTGGCGAGGCTACGCGTGGAGTCAGGGACATTGTGACGATGGGAAATCCAACGTGCCTGACCTGCATCCTGTCCAGGTTCGTCCCAGACAAAAGGCTCGCGAATCTCTTCGTCAGGCTTCATACCTCGCATACCGATTTCTTCTCCATAGTAGATGTAAGGAGAACCTGGAAGGGTCAGCAACATCGATGCCGCTACTTTGGCTTTGCTTACATCCCCCTTGAGGACAGACATGATGCGATTTTGATCGTGGTTGGAAAGGATCGTGGCATCGATGAAGTCGGGATTGATGCGCTTATAGTTATTTTGGATCGAAGCATGGAGAGCCACCAAGCCTGAATCGTGCTGATAGACCAAGGATCGCTCAAATGCTTGCCACATGTCGAAGTTGAAGAGTGCAGGCAATCCTTCTAAGAAGGGCGCAACATGGGCGACATCTGCCCACACCTCCCCTACGAGGTAGACATCTTTTTTCACAGACTGCATCTCCTGCCGAAATTCTGCCCAAAAAGCATGGCTGTCTGCTGCCCGATCATCTGGGTAGATGTGTTTGGCTGCATCCAGTCGGAATCCATCGACGCCGACATCTTTTAACCAGAATTTTCCAATATCATAGATTTCCTTTCGCAGTTTCTCACTATCAAAATTCAAATCGGGCATTCCTCCATAAAAGAATCCATAGTATCGCTCTGCATCGTCTCCATTGGGATGCCATTGGGTGATGTTGTCAGAATCCAATGAAATGGTCTTTTTGCTGATTTCATCTTTTACTTCCTCATAATCTCTCCACACATAGTACTCTCTGTAGGGATTATCTGGCCCTTTGCGAGACTCGATGAACCAGGGATGCTCACTAGAAGAATGGTTGATTACAAGGTCCATGACTACTTTGATGTTGCGACGGTGGGCCTGCTCGACCATCCGCTTGAAGTCCGACATGGTGCCGTAGTCAGGATGCACGTCTCGATAGTCGGTGACATCATATTTGTGATAAGAGGGAGAGGGACTGATGGGCATCAACCAGATAGCTTCGATTCCTAAATCTGCTAAGTAGTCCAGCTTTTCAGTGATGCCATTAAAATCGCCGATGCTGTCTCCATCTGTATCATAGAAGGATTGAACGAAAATCTCATAGGTGACACCATGAGGCCACTGCGCGTGCAGGGTGAGGGTGGTGAGTATGGATAATGAAAGGAGGAGTAGGGTTTTCATAAACGGGGTGATTGATAGGTCCCAATTTATGATTTTTTCTATGGGAATGTAGGGATGGTTAGAATGTTGGGATGTGATAGACGATAGAAGACGTAATGGTTCGAATTAGATGTGAGGAATCACGTCTCTACGTTGTGGGAATGAAAAAAGGCCTAGCGACGCGGAACTCCGGACACTAGACCCTAACTAGCCTATGAGGGTAAAGAACGATAGGTTATGGTATGTCTTGAAAGGCTATCTCATGGTGTGTAGGAAATCTATTCCTACCCTCTCTAAATTCTATGGTCGTATCCCAGATGAATAGATCACCCTATGATCACAAGTTGTATGTGGATACTTCCTATTTTCCTGGCTATGGAGAAAGAAAAAAAGGAAACCCGATGTGAGAAAAGGATCAGCAAACGTGTAAATTAGGCATAATGATGTCTACACGAATGGTTGGTTGCATAATGGTGATTATGTATAATGAAGTTGCTTCCTCATTTTCTCATGTACATCGGGCTTATTTATTTGCTTCTATTATATAAACGTACATGGCCAGAAAAACGCATGGACATTTTCCATGTTTTTGTTTACAGGAAAACCTGTAGAAATGGGGAGGCTATGGGTAGTTTGATGACTAAGCGGCACAACCTGTAGAATGCTGTGACCTCCAGATTGTATCTGAAGCATGCGTTGAGCTTCAATTATAAACTGAAGGGGACTAGTCTTATGCATAGCAAGAAATAGCCATTTTCTTTACTACACGATCTCTTTTGGCAGGATACGAAAAAAGCCCTCCCATCTGGGAAGGCTCCATATTTAAACGACCCAAAGATCCATTCATTCGTATTTTCTTAATAGCAATACTTTAGGTCTCTATTCTTAAACGTAGTGAAATTCTTTACAGGATCGATTCTCACTTCAGATTCATGCTAGAAATAATCCCTTCAATCTGCTCGCCTAGTTGCGCGTAGACCACATCAAACTGGTCTGCACTCGCCATGGGCGCATTCACACTGAAGTAAAACTTGATCTTGGGTTCCGTTCCTGAAGGGCGAGCCGATACCTTGGCTCCATTCTCCGTGAAGAACTGTAAGACGTTGCTAGAAGGAAAATCTAAAGTAGATACGCCTCCGTTTACAAGATCTTTTTCTTCTAGGGACTTGTAGTCGCGCATCTTCAGGACTTTCGATCCATTGATTTCGGCAGGCGGATTGCTGCGAAGGTCTGCCATCATTTGCTGGATTTCTTCTGCGCCTTTCTTGCCCGTTTTCTTGATAGAGATCAAAGACTCACGGTACATCCCAAATTGCTGGTAGATCTCCATCAACATATCAAACAAAGTCTGCCCATGATCCTTGGCATACGCCACTACTTCAGCTAGCATCGCACAGGAGATGATCGCATCTTTGTCGCGTACGAAATCATTGACCAAGTATCCGTAGCTTTCCTCACCACCACCTACAAACTCTTTCTCTCCTTCAAACTTCTTGATCGTCTCTGCGATATACTTAAAGCCCGTCAGTGTGTTGTAGCAATCGACCTTGAAATGCTCCGCCATCCGATCGAGTAGATCTGTCGTCACGATAGTCTTGGCGATGTATTGTTTGCCGTCTAGCTGGTTCTTTTCTTGCTTGGCCTTGAGTAGGTAGTAGATCATGCAGGTAGCTGCCTGATTTCCGTTGAGCAACTGCCACTCTCCATGGTGATTCTTCACACCTATACCTACGCGGTCAGCGTCGGGATCTGTCCCCATTACGAGATCTGCATCGATTTCTTTGGCTTTGTTAAGAGCCATGCTCATCGCTTCCGCCTCCTCGGGATTGGGATAGACTACCGTCGGGAAGTTGCCATCAGGTGTCGCTTGCTCCTCAACGACTGTCACTTGTGTAAAGCCCAGTTTCTCGAGTACAGGAGGCACCATTGTCACACCTGTCCCGTGGATGGGAGAGAAGACGATCTTGAGGTCTTTTTGGCGTTCAATGGCTTCGGGAGTCACTACGTTTGTGGTGATTTTCTCCAAGTAAGGTCCATCAATCAGAGAGGAGATGCGTTCGATTTTACTTTCATCAGCTTCAAACTTGATCTCATCCAATCCGATTTTGCTTACTTCTGCCACGATGCTCTTATCATGTGGGGGCGTCACCTGCCCTCCATCATCCCAGTAAGCTTTGTATCCATTGTACTCCTTGGGGTTGTGCGAAGCAGTCAGTACGACTCCGCCTTTGCATCCGAGTTGACGAATCGAGAAGGAAAGTTCGGGCGTGGGACGCAGTTCCTCGAAGAGGTATACATGGATGCCATTGGCAGAAAAAACGGCTGCTGTGATCTCTCCAAAATATGCGCTATTATTTCGGCTGTCGTAGGCGATGGCGACCTTGATTCCTCCTTCGGGATAGGTCTGGTTGAGGTAGTTGGCAAAACCTTGCGTGGCCATGCCAATGGTGTACTTGTTGACGCGGTTGGAGCCGATGCCCATGATGCCGCGAAGACCTCCAGTCCCAAATTCCAGATCCTTATAAAACGCATCTACGACAGCGTCCTGATTGTCTCCTTCTATCAGTTGACGGATTTCAACTTTGGCGTCGTCGTCAATGCTGCTGGCCAGCCAACGATCGATTTTTTCTTGAATAGCAGTGTCAATTGCAAGCATGTAAAATATAGTCTGTGTATTGGATAATGTTGAATGAAGGAACGGAGGGTGAGAATATGGCCCACTTTCCGCTAGGGCGACTCAGGACCACGTGCAAGTATGGAAATACAGAAGCATCTGCCAGGAGGGTATATCCTAACAGATGCTTCGAATGTAAGGGAATTTCCCTTATTATGAAATCTTATTTTGTCTGATTGGAAAGGCTCTGAGGATGAACTGTTTTTTGGGAGAATTGGAATGTGATTTTTCCCCCAAAAATACAGGTTACGTTCTAAAATTCAATCACTCAATTATTCAAAAACTATTCTTTTACCCATGAATGAGCTCCTTATGAGAGCGAGCAGTACGGATATGGGCTTTCCACAACTGTACCCAATGATCGTTCTTATCCATCGGCTCTAATCGCGCGAGCATCCAATTCTTGAGTTCTTCTAGCGGAATTTTCTTCCCAGTAGACTGAAATTGCAGTTTCACTTTGAATACATCGGGAAGCCATTTGAGTAAATGACGCCATTTGGTTTTGGGAGGTGTTTTCCCTGTCACTTGATAGATCTCTCCATCGCAGGCACAGAAATACTGATTATGGAAATACTCCTTATAGTGTGCTTCATTTTCTGTAAAAATATAGGGATCAATCAGGTGGAAGGCGTCAAGATCTTGCTTTATGCTCCAGCCTTCGTGTGTAATATTCATCAGGGGAAACTGCATACTTGTCATGCTTACAACTCGTTTTATCTAAGGTCAATAAAGTATGAGGAGCTTATCAAAAGATAAACTCTGGAATTGGCTTCAAAGTGATTCAGATAGATTGTTAAGAATATGTAATCTTGGTACTAAAGATCCATCTATAGGCGATACGTTGCACGCATTCTTTGGTTGGTCTTGCGGAAAGTAATTGATCATCTGTGTCAGATCCTCGAATGACCGTCCAGTCGCATGGAGGCTAGGCTCAACTTTAGCCTGTGCGGAAGTTCTGTATAAATCCTCCTAATCTACAGCGCCAAAAACTCCACTTCTCCTGTAAGCAGAAAGCATTCTGACAATAATTTTGTAAAAATGTAACGCATACTCTACATTAGCGTATGTAAAGTATAGTTTACAAATGCCTACAAAATGAAAGATTATTTCTCAGAAACATTTATGCCCTATCAAGGGAAAATACTAGGATTACTCCTATCAATCCTAGCTATTGGGAGCATGCTTATTTTTGCCTTTGTACCTGACTTGATAGAATGGGGCACAACCTCCCTTCCTCAAAAGATAGAATGGTCAGGCTGGCTTCTTGCATTCTCCCTGATCCTGATGACGTACTCAAAAGAGAGAATAGAAGATGAAAGGGTCTTGCAGATTAGAAATGTCGCCATACGCCTGACAATTTTTTCGGTGACGCTTGCTTGTTGCGTATTAGGTGTACAGAATATCTTCCAAGCAAATGCTGTATTATTTATGCCTGTGGTAATGGTGTGTAGCTTACATGCAATCTATCTACTTTTTTTTCACTTGGGTTTGTGGACCGATCATCCTGATTTTTACTTGATGGGAGAACGAGGTCCAGAAGATGACCCGAACAGTAACAGCGGATACTTACTGGGAATGCTCATTGTCGCCATTGGCACAGGAATCATGTATTACCTCTCCTCATTTATCGCCTAAAAGTCTACATCCAAATGAAAACCTTTACTCCTTTTCCTCTAGCAAACTATTGGACCAAAGTGTTGGGATTGATCCTATTTTCGCTTGCGGCACTGCTAGGATTGTTGTTGTACATCGTGCCTCCTGCTACGACGCTTTTGGATTATCCCTTTGATCAGCAGCTAGAAACCATCGGTTGGGTGCTGGGATTGGGTATGTTCTTCATCGCGATCAGCAAAGAAAAGATAGATGATGAACGAGTCGCCCAGATTCGTGCAACCAGTTATCGGATTACCTTTTCCATATTGAGTCTCAGCGTATTTTTCTGGGGAGCGAGAAATATCCGCGAGTTAGGGAGCATCACTTTTGACCCGCTTCTCCTATTCATCAGCTATCTGGGAACCTATCTGCTCGTATTTTACTTGGGAATTCTCAGAGATCCTAAGGGATACTATGGGGCGCAAGATGGAGATCAAAACTGGAAGAATGACCGTTGGGTAAGAATACTCACCTTGGTTGTAGGCTTGTGTATCGTAGGATTGATTGTGTGGACCAAATGGGTAGCGAAATGAAGAATACAGTAAGAATGGAAAGGGCCCGCCTCAAGATGTCCCAGCAAGAATTTGCCGAAAAACTGGGTGTCAGTCGTCAGACCGTCCACTCCATCGAAACAGGCAAGTTTATCCCTTCCTGTCTCTTGGCACTGAAGATCGCAGTGATCTGTGAGCAGTCTGTAGAGGATATTTTTATTATCGAGAAAAAGGATTGGGAGAAATGAGTGGGAGTTGAAGGGAGCCGCAACTAACACCCGTCTTTTTTGTCTGTGTTAAACATACACATTCTACTCCAAATTACGCAAGCAATAGTCTTTACTTATCATAAGGTGTATTCAAACCCAACTTTCATTCCCATGAAAAAAATTGTCTTCCTTTTCCTCCTTCCATGTGTGTTTGGTGTCTCCCCTGCACTTGCCCAGACCAGCGAAGCTGAACAATTGGCGCAAGCGCAGTTGGAAGCTTACAACCAGAGAGACATCGACGCATTTCTCGTTCCCTACAGTGATTCTGTCAAGGTCTATGATAACCTCAGAGATTTTTCTTATCAGGGAAAGGACAGAATGCGGACAGGATATGCAGGATTTTTTCAGTCAGTCGATTCCCTCCACTGTACGGTAGTCAATCGAATCGTCTTGGGAAATGTCGTGATAGATCAAGAAGAAGTATATATAGCAAGAGGAGGCAAAAAGACGATATTTGAAGCAATCGCGATATATACCATACGAAATGGTAAAATTGAAGAAGTGGCGTTTAAGTCACCTGATTGATAAAAAATGCGCGCAGAGAACGAACCTGTCTCTGCGCGCTGCTTATTTCTCCTACATATTTACTGTACCATTACCCGCTTGACCACAACTTGGCCATTGATGCGGATCTGTACTTGATATATACCTTGGGCAAAGTCCGTCAGATCTACTCGATAAACAACCTGTCGATCACGCTGATTTTCGAGAGCCATCACTTGCCTACCGCGTGCATCGAAGATGCTTACACCTATCTCCGCAGCTTGTCGCATCGTGATATCTAGCGTAAATCGCCCATCCGTAGGATTGGGAATCAATCGAATGTCTTCAAGGTCTGTGATCCCATCGATCGTCGTAAGTACATCTACAAAGGCTGTATCGGTACATCCGTTTGCGTCTGTCACGATGACCTGATAGCTCCCGTCAGCCAAGCCTGTCACCGTATCGGTCGTAGCCGATCCTGCCGCGGCATCCCAAAGGAAGCTGTAAGGCGCTGTCCCACCTGTCACCGTCACAAAAGCTGAGTCCTGCACCGTTGCTGTTGTCGCCTCTACGAGAAGTGGTTCTATGATCTCGAACATGGTATCTAACGTACAGCCATTACTATCCGTCACCATGACGCTGTAAGTATCCGCAGCTAGATTCATGATGCTCGCATTGTCTCCAAAGGTCGTATCAGACCAAGCATAGGTATACGTGCCAATCCCTCCTGCAATACTGAGAGATATGGCCCCTGTCACATCGCCTGTACACAGTGGCTCGACGATCGTAGCATTATCCAGTGTAAGCGGCGTCGGTTCTGTAAGCGTTTGCGTAATCGTGGAGAGGGTACATCCATTGGCATCCGAAATATCTACCGTGTAAGTGTCTGCCCCTATATCTGTAAGATCCTGAGTCGTGTCCCCATTGCTCCAACTGTAGCTGTAGGGAGCCGTTCCTCCATTGACGGTGAGGTCTATGCTGCCATTGGTTTCTCCCGCACAGCGGATGTTAAACCCATTGAAGTCGGAGACGGTTTGAGAGGCCACAACAAGTGTCGGCTCCGTCAAGGTCACAGAATCTACTAGAGAATTGCCTGTGGCATCTGTAATCGTGACGCTATACGTCCCTGCTCCAAGACCTGTTGCAGTAGCCGTCGTCTGATTGGCAGCGGCAGCATCCCACTGGTAGGTATAAGGAGCGATCCCATTGGTACCAGTGGCAGTAGCCTCTCCATCTGCGGCTCCATTACAAGATATGTCTGCTCCATTGTAGGTGGAAGAAACGACGACTGAGCCCCCGATCAGCGGACCGAAATAGATGTCATCGAAATCCAGGAAGTAGTCCCCGTCCCCCCATTTGGCAAATAGGCGTACACGTACCAGTTGTCCGACATAGCTCGCCAGATCATAGCGCTTCAAGGCCAAAGCAGTGGATGCAATATGGTTACTTTGTGTGAGGGTATCTAGGTCGACGTAGCTATTGCCACAATCATCTGATAATTGAACGAAAAGTGTATCTCCTGGATCAAGGATGGTACTATCTGTTCCAGCTGCAAAGTCTACATAGCGATAGAAGAAGCGGAACTCATCCCCTGTGTTGACAGGTCCTACATTGGGTGTGATTACTTCAAATGTAGTATCGCCCGAGAAGAGGTTGTCAAATAAGACTACAGAAGGAGAGTTGTGCGCCGTTTGGACTGTTCCATCAGCTTGCCAATCCTGAGGTACACCCAGGGTCGTCTCAAAATCCTGAAGGAAAGGAATTGGATAGTCGCTGCGTCTGAAGGAAGCTGAAGCTGTATCGTTCGAAGTCGTGGTATCTGTAGGCAGGATGGTCCATGCCTCCACTAGATAGGTTCCCTGTGCAGTAGGTCCAAAAGGATTGGAGAAGGTCAGATCTACCGAGGCTCCAGGAGCAAGTGTACCTGAGAATGTAACTGTGTCGACCGCTGGAGGGCCATTGATGGAGTAGACCGCCTGTACATTGCTTTGGCTGGCACTCCCTAGATTGGTTATCGTTACCTGTACAAAATCATCTCCTCCACAATCGTCTATCTGATTGACTGCCGCTACACCTACATCATTGGGCGTGGGGACAAATAGTTCCACATTGTCGATGGTGACGCCGCGCCCGTATCCAGAGCTGGCTTCGAATGCGATGTAGTAATCTCCCGAAATATTGGGGAGGGCGATGGTCTCTTGCTCCCAATCGGAGATATCCTCTGTGTAGGTAGCCAAGACCTCCCAGGGACTCGTCGAAGAGGTGCGGTACAGGACACGAAGGGTATCCTGGTCATTGAACCAGACGGCTTGTGTATGCCAAAAGCTGAGATTGACCCCTGGCTGGGCCGATAGATCAAAAGCTGGGCTGACGAGGCGGGTCGCATGAGCGTCGAAGCTGCTTTCGAAGAAGACCGCCATGAAGCTCCCGTCAAATGAATTGACAGAGTTGTTCTGATTTTCATCCTGAAAACGCCAATTTGTATTAAAATTGACGAACTCCTCAGACCAGCAGTCGGGGATCTGACCACCATTTTCAAATCCCTCAAAATAAGGAATAGAAGTGATGGCCGAACAGAAAGTCGTGATGGTCAAAGGTCCTACGAAGATGCTTGTATCTCCTCCTGTACAGGCTGCCTGTATGTAGATGTCAAATGTCTGGTCTGGTACCAAACCTGTAAGCAAATAAGGATTGCTCGTCACTGTATCGATGGTACCCGAACCTAAGGCAAATCCGCTAGGCCCATACTGGATATACCATTCAGGCTCTGTACCGCCAGGATTCCAAGATAGCAAGACGCCAGAGGCACCTATAGAATCGGCGGCTAAAGCACTCGGATTGGGACAGTTTTGGTTGAAGAAATACTCATCTGCTCCTATATCAAATCCATTACTCAAAGGAAATGGACGTACATCTCCATCTATATCTACTATGATGCCCAACGTACTGTCTCCAGCGTCAAAGGGTAAGCTTCCGATGATGTGGAGATCATTGGCATTGGCAAATCCAGGGTCCCCCGTGAGTGAGTTGGCGTCGCCAGTCGGGAAGTTGGTCTGCCAGGATGCAAAGGTGACATAGTTGATGTCAAGCGCTGTCTCCTCAATGAGCGAGCTACCTGCCACGGTATGGTAGATATTATGATCAATCGAATCGGCATCGGTCGCCGCATCTTCATAGTCCACTGCCACATCTGTAGATCCAACAAAGATATTGTTGCGAATGTCTACCTCGACCATGTCGTTTATGAGCATTCCAATGTCTCCTACGATCGTATTGTGATATACATTCAGGTTTTCTACATCATCGACATTGAGTCCATAGGTGCCTCCTGCATTGACCATGTTATTGGCGAAGAGCGAAGGAACGGTAGGCGTGAAGTTGAGATTAATGTCATCCAGCTCCACTCCCCAATCCGTAGAATTGACGGTATTGCCTGTCAGAGTCAAGTTCCTCACGCCAAACACATCTATGCCTGAGTAGAAAGTCGTAGAGGATACGGGGTTGATGACATTGCCACTGACTGTGATGGAGTCTTGGTACTGGATATAAATGCCGTCTTCGTCCTGATCGATGAATGTACAATTGAGGATCTGATGCCCAATGTTGTAATCAGCACTAGCAGATGAGCCATACAAACTCACGCCTCTTTCTCCTCCGATGAAGGTAGAATTGCTGATTGTAAGGTAATTGGCATTATTTCCTGAACTACCATCAAAGCTGAGTGAGTTAGAGGTCACGATTCCCATGACATCTGTGGTAGTGGTGACGGGTACCCGTACACGAACTTGATCGAAGGTGTTGTAGTCAGCTCCATTTCTCAAAATGACAGCCCAAACATCGCCTACCACCTCTGTATTTTCTAATGTCATGTTGCGGAAAGTGACATAATCGGCCCCCTCCATTAAGACAGTAGGTGTATCATTGGAAGTGGCATAGGTCAAAATCACAGAAGCTGTATCTCCTCCATCGAAAGTGACCGTATTCGTCACATTACTTCCAAATAATTCTCCCAAAGTCAACTGTTCATTGTAGGTTCCAGGTGATACATTGAAGGTGACAGGCCCTGCTAGCCCACAATCTGTCAAATCTGCTGCTGCACTCCCAAAATCCGCATAATCTGCCCCCACACCTCCGATGGTATAGCTACCCGTCAGTCCCGCACAAGAAAGGGTCGTGAAACTCAAGGGACCCACCCAGATACTCGTATCACCACCTGTGCAAGCCGCTTGTATGTATACATCATAAGGAGTCAGAGAAATCAAACCTGTCAAGGTGTAGGGATTATTGGTGATCCCATCAACCTGCGTACCTGTACCCAGCGCAAAACCTGCGAAGCTATACTGAATATTCCATGAGGTCTCTGATCCGCCCGCAACCCAACTGAATATAGCCCCATCGAAGGTAGGCTGATCCAAAGTCAGGCCACTAGGAGGTAGACAATTCAGATTGACCGTGTATTCATCTGCACCTATGTCAAAGCCTGTGGTGGGAGGAAGGGGACGAGGATCGCCATCTACATCGACCCCGATCCCCAGACCAGGATCTCCCGCATCCAAGGCAAGGGTCCCAACTAAGTGTAGGTCTATGGAGGAGGTAAATCCAGGATCTCCCGATAGGGAGTTCGCATCTCCTTGGGTGAAATTATTCTGCCAGGCGGCGAGTGTCGCATAGTTGGTGCTACTCGACCCCTCTTCGATGAGGTTGGCTCCATTGATCGTATGGTAAATATTAAAGTCAATGGTATCCGCGTCCGTTGCATTGTCTGTATAATCTACTGCGACATCGATCACACCTACAAAAATGTTGTTACGGATATCCACATTGACCATGTCATTGATGAGCATCCCAATGCTTCCTACAGAAGTATTGTGATAGATATTCAATTGCTCTACATCGTCCAGATTCAGCCCGTCATCATTGGGGGCATTGATGAGGTTATTGGCCAAAAGGGATGGCTGGCCAGGCGTGATGTCGAAGTTGATGTCATCAAACTCGATCCCCTCATCGGGAGATTGGATGATGTTTCCCGTGACTTCCACAATTTGTACATCCGAAAGGTCTATACCTGCATAAAAAGTCGAGCTTGCTTTTCCTTCAATAAAATTCCCTGATACAAGGACTGAGTCTTGATACTCCAAGTAGATGCCATCCTCATCTTGCTCCAAGAAGGTAGAGTTCAAAATACGGTGCCCATCGTTTCTGGAAGCAAGCGCAGTAGAGCCATATAGACTGACACCACGCTCCCCCCCTATGAAAGTCGAATGATCCACGGTCAGGTGGTTGGCGTTATTGCCACTGGAGGCATCAGAGCTGAGGGAGTTAGAAGAAATAATGGCCGCTACGTCTCCTGTAGTTGTAATAGGCATCAGGAACTGACAGCTATCAAAGGTATTGAAGTTGGCTGCGTTGCGAAGGACGACGCCCCAGGTATCGTCTGTGGTTCCTGTATTTTCGATGGTCAGGTTGCGAAATACGAGATAATCCCCTCCATCAATCAAGAGCGTCGGAATATCTGTCGCGCTACTAGAGGTTATCTTGACGAGGGACGTATCTCCTCCTTGAAATGTGAGCGTATTGACAGCATTAACGCCTGGGATCTCTCCTATCGTCAATTGCTCATTATACACACCTGGCGCAATGTCCAAAGTGACAGGTCCCCCTATGCCACAAGTCGTCAGACCTGAAATCGCGGAGGTCAAATCAGGAAAATCTGCCGAAACACCTCCTACGCTATAGTTGCCCGCGAAACTGGTACAGACAGAAACCTGGAGCGTGTCATTGCACGCCACAGAGTCTTCGGCTCCATTGGGATTGGTCGTCCATGCCTTGATCTCTGTAAAACCCATTGGAAAATTAAATGTACCCAAATCCACGTCTACAGATGATCCTGGACTCAGGTTGGGGTTGGATACGATGTTGGTTTGTAGGTTGCCATTGATCGACCAGCCGATGGTGGTACTGTTGAGGGTGCTTGAACCAAAGTTTTGAAGGCTTACCCGTACCTGCTGAAGCCCTGCTGTGATAGGAGAAACAGGAAGGACGAGGTCTGAGACTCCTGCATCGTTGGGAAAGGAAGGGACAAATGCAAAGTAATCATTGTCAGCGTTACCTGAGCTATTACCTGATAGATTGACATTGTTCGTACCAAACTGAAGCGCGGTTGTATTGTCTCGCTGGATACCTACCGTAGCATTAAATGTAGTGGTCGCACCTGCAGCCGTTGTGGAGTATTGATCGACGATATAGATCGTGTTGCTACACTCTTCTAGTACACAAGATAAGTAGACAAAACTAGCAGCGTTCATCTCAAAAGAGTGCCACCGGATGTACAACTGGCGATTGGGGGCCGTCCCAAATACTCGGGTATAGACCCTGTCATTGCTACCTGTAGGGGCAGCAGTGGTAAAAGCCGTCCAAAAAGTCGCAATGGTACGGTCTGGAAGATTGGGTGAGGGTAAGTTTTCACTCGCATTGGGGAGCAAGGTAGAGGTCGTGTCGAAAGTGACCAGTCCGTTGGCACTGACCCTGAAGTGGGTGACCGGACTGCCAAAAAAATCAAAATCGAAGGGAATACTTTGTGTGCTGGACCATTGGTTGGTGCTTAGAGAGGCAGGCAAAATCTCAGTCCATGAGTTGAGATCCGAATCAGTACCTGTATTAAGCCCTCCTGGATTGCCAGCGTCTTGCAAAAAAGACGATTGATAGGCTAGCTGCCCAAACCCTGAAATTGCGATGATACACAGCAGGGTAAGGAGAAAAAGACGCTTCATGAAAATGATATTTGAGTAGTTTTTGCTCAATAATAAGGTAAGAATGAAAAGAACGTCTTGTGTACTTCCGTGAGGAATAGGAAAAATCTTACATGATAAAGATCTGATTAATTAAGAAGAAAACCAGATACCGAATCAAAAAAAGAATCGTTTTGCCATATACTAAAAATAACTAATTGATAGACAGTTATTTATATTATTTGATGAATTGTGAAAGTGGGTATTTACAAGTCTTTAAAAATTATCCCAACACCTTTTTATTTTAAAAAAATGAAAGAATTTAGGGTTATAAAAAGAGAGAAAGTCGCCTTTATGATAGGAGACTTACATCTGAGTCAAAGGAAAAAAATGACGATTTTGGACTTCAAAAAGGGGGGAGTGTAGGGAGTGGGGTGGTGGATGCACGGGTAGCACCAACGGGACGTTGGCGCTGGCGGGAGTGGATGAATACGATATACAGATGACCACGCCATGGCGGTGGGCCTACTAGTAGAGGGCCATATTGAAATGGGGGCGAAACTTCTTGCTCATGGGATGCTGCTCACCAAATAGGTGGAAAAGGGCAATCATGGCTCTTCGTGGAAGTTCTTGATGGTATTTTTTGTTGAGCATCACGGCCTGTACCAGCTGCTTCATTCCTGTTTCGAGATCGTATTTTTGTAGGGCATGGACTGCTGCACGCATCGCTTCCCCAAAAGTACCTTCGGCAGGCAGCTCGATGCTACACAAGGTGGCCAAAGCCTCTATATCGTCATAGGAGTCTGCATAAGTTGCGACCTTAGGCTGTGATTTTACCCAGGCCAAAGCCTCTTCAGGCGCATGGATCGACTCAAACCACCAGCGAAAGACCTGCGCCTCCTGCATAGCCACCTGCGTCAAAGCAAATGCGCGAAAGCCCCCCACAGATACCTCCGTATAGCTGTCCCTTGCTGCTTCAAGTAAAGCCTGCAACTGCGCTTTTTCTACACTAGGTAAGTGCGTATCCAGCCACCTTTGAATCTGCGACTTAGGCAAAGCTCCCTGAAATTCTGCAACTACTTCCCCTTTATGAAACATCTTCACATTGGGTATGGACATCACTTGGTACTGACGTGCCAGTTCCTGATTTGCTTCTGTATCTACTTTGACCAATTCCCAGCTATCGCCTGCGGCATCTGCCATTTCAGTGATGATAGGCCCCAGGGTGCGGCAGGGTCCACACCATGCAGCCCAAAAGTCTACTACAACGGGTTTTTCAAAACTCTTCTCGATCACCCTAGTCTGAAAATCAATGGTCGCCATCTGCCCTTAAGATTATGGGTTAGAAATAAAAGCACCTAAAAATACGAAAAATCATTCAGGAGGTTCCGCGCGTATTTACCCGTAAAAATACGGTTTTCTCGCATATATGGCAGGAAGGAAAATCGAAGAGAGGTAAAATTCTCTATATTGAAATTAGCTCTATTATGTTCCCTTAAGTGCAAATCCTAAGTGTACTATGATAAGGACGTAATACACTTAGGA
>JBCBPW010000084.1:0-8918 GCA_039820545.1 Bacteroidota bacterium
ACCAAAACACTCAAAATTTTTTATAATCGTACGTAACGGTCATGTGTATAAAGCGTGGTGGTGCTTAGCTACTATGATTTTATGCTCCTTGTTGAACACTGTTTTTCAATTTTTCAATCATTGATTCCCGTTTTTATTTCACTTCCTGAAAAGTCTTCTCTTTCTATGGGGTTATCAGCCAATCTTTGCAACATTGCAATTTGCCCGATATGCGTTAGAATATCTGAAAAGGGCCCTTGAAAGAGTCTTTTGGAATAGTTGATATCTAATTCCTTATGGTCTAATAGTTGGTCGACTCTACTTAGCTCAGTTTTAAATCGCTCAATTTCATTGTCAAAACTTAGGCTCATTAATTTTTCTTGGGGTAAAAACTCCTCTTCAATAAAGATTCTGGTAGAGTAGATTACATCATTCATATGATATATGATCTCTTTGGGGCTTCTGCTACCTTTGCCTAAACTGAAATCGCTAAAGGCTTGATGACTACCATTTATCGATTTTTCAAATCGATATTTTATTGTAGATATAATATGTCTTAGTAGTTCGTTCTTCATTTCTCTAATGGTGACTAAAGTTGATTAAATCCCTGATTATCAATGATCGTTCTTTTTTAGTTTTTTTATGTTCTTCCTCATATCTGGGTCTAGTAAATAGTGATTATCACGAATGGTTTATTATTGGTTTCCTTAGACCATGTTTGGGAAGAAGGATCTAGGTATTAGAAAAAAGAAAACCGATCAGCTAACTTGGTTTTACCACAAAACAGGTTAAATGCAAACGAAGTTTACAGAGCTGACCGATTCTCAATGGGAAATTATCGAAAAAATTCTTCCCGATCATACTCCTCGGAAACATAGTTTATGCAGTATCGTCAATGCGATCTTTTGGATCTGTCGAACAGGTACTCAGTGGCGTAATATGGAGAGCAAGTATCCTCCCTGGCAGAGTGTGTATTACTATTTTTATCAATGGAGCAAGGAAGGTATTTGGGATGAACTGTTGAGCGTCTTTGTTTCTTTAGAGCGCCAGAGAGCAGGTCGAGAGGCAGAGCCTAGCATGGTAGCGATTGATAGCCAGAGTATTAAAACGGCTCCATTTATTTCTCAAGAAACTGTGGGTATAGATGGAGGTAAGAAGATCAAAGGCAGGAAGCGTCATATAGCTGTGGATGTCACAGGTCTATTAAAAGCCGTACATGTTTCCCGAGCCGACCTTCATGATGCAGAAGGTGGGACTGAGTTATTGCCTCAAATTGATCAAAAGACCAATCGCTTGGAGCTGATCAGAGCCGATGGATCGTATGGAGGATCTTTTAAAGATTTGGTAAAGGGAGTCTACAAATGGAGAGTAGAAACAGGTAAAAGGCCACTGGATCAGAAAGGATTTGTCCCTCAAAAAGGGAGATGGCAAGTAGAAAGAGCCTTTGCTTGGTTCAATAATTTTAGAAGATTGGCAAAGGATTCGGAGAAAACCTTCATTTCTTCTGAGAGCTTTCTCCAAATAGCAGGGATAGGTGTCATTTCAGCGCGGTTCACTTTACTTTTGAACCAAACGTGGTCTTAGCTATTTCACTTTTTCTTCCCCACAATGCCTCTTCTAGCTGGCCTTGTTACAGCCACAGATCATCCCTCCGACCCCACTCAAATATTGCTCCCCCATAGCCTGACAAGTGCAGCCTGCTGCCCCAAGAGCAGCGTCCAACAAAGCATTAAAGGCCAGGGCACGCCTTGCGGCCCTGGCCTTTAATGCTTAAATGTTATATGCTTTTTCATACAATTCATAATTGTTAGGAAAAAAACTCTCCCCTTCAACTTCAAGTCCTTTTGTCCTTCCTGTTTGTATTTTGATTTGGGTATTGATCAATGCCAGAAGACTAAATTACTTTTACTAGCTACCAAGCACCCCAAGTTTTTTTAATGCCCAGTACTGTGAAAAGTTGAATCCGAAGAAAATTATAACAAAAGGCGTATGCTCCAATAAAGGATCAGCTCCCGTTAGAAAACACCACCAATAAGCGAGTACCACTTCAAGGAAAAACCAAACAACCAATCCAACCAAAAAAACATTTTTGAGCGTTCGTTTTCTATCCAGCTTTCTGACAAGGGTTAACATATAGCCTTGCATTACCATGAAAACGATCCCAAGAATAATAATAGAAATGTCCAATATTCTTATCAACAAATTTTCTTCTGTTTGTAATTCGGAAAAGTACATCCAAATCATTAGAAAATATAAGGGCTGAAAAAGGATTGAAAAGGCAATGAATACGTATTTTCCTTTCATAAATATCAGATTAATTCGCCTAAAGTTTAAGTCTCAATTTTTTATTGAGTTCTGCTCTTTCACTTTTATTATATCTAATTTAAAAATTTCTGATTACCGTTATAGCATATGCGCAATCTCACAAGCCTTGACACACCTATTTTCCCGTTTTGAGCTCCAAAAGTTGATGCCTATACACTTTGCTTATTGCGAGATAGATGTCATTTGCCCAAGCCATACGTCAATTACCTACAAAAATCAAGACCTTCGGCCATCCTCTCTCTTAGCACGATACCCCATAACCTCAAGCAGTCACTCCTGTAGTAGCGATCACTCTCTACATCATGCCCTTGCTCCTTCCTCTCATCACCTCCATCAACTTACCCTTAAACCAAGTCCAGAGAGCAATTTCCCTTTCTCTGATTACATCATGTCTACATCACATAGATTTTTTTCAATATAAAGAAGGATAGGGGTATATTAATCGATACCTTGATGGAATGAACTACTCGAAATTGCTGTCCTTCGGACTACTCGCGTTTTGTACGCTCCTTTTTCCCCTTAGAGGAAATGCCCAATTTGTGTCGGTCGATAGTGGAAGCTATACCACGACCTTTCCAGGCACAGACGCAGCAGGTCGCAACACCTATCCCTCAGGCTCACCCCTGACGATAGGAGACGCTGCTGGCAAGCCCGTCCCCACCAATGACTGGTGGTCCGCCAAAATCAAGAATAATCATGTCGCCAATCTATTTAGCTATCCCTTTACATTCGAGACCCTCAACCAAGGCCTCGTCGCTACTTATATTCCCTGGGGTGTGATAGATGATCAAGATCCTGTCATCATCGGTGTCTCAGGTCTCAATGCCTCCGTGGCCCACGTGTCCGATTTCTCCGACTGGACCGTGACGATGCAGTGGACCAATGGAACCCACCGCTTTGAAGCGACCGCAGGGATCGGGATGCCCTTTACCTATTTTGAGAAGAACGCCTCAGATGTGGCACAGGTGACTGTCAATCTCGGAACCGTCACTATCAATAACGAAATCCTGATCATCACCGACCTACGCAATGGAGCAGACTTTGCCATCTATGCCCCTTCTGGTAGTGTATGGAACCAAAACGGCAGCACGTATACGTCTACCTTAAATGGACAAAACTATTGGTCGATGGCTTTTCTCCCGCTATCGGGAGGAACCCCCACAGTTCTCGCCAGTCAATACAAAAAATATGCTTACGTCTTTCCCACGAATACCCAAGCTGACTGGAACTATACCCCACAAGATGGCATCGTGACGACCGATCTTATCCTCGATACAGAGATCAAGGAAGGAACCGACTCTAGTATGCTCATCGGCCTACTGCCCCACCAGTGGAGCCACCTATCTGCTGGGAATCCAGCTTTCACTTCCTATACCTATCCTACGGTGCGAGGAGAACTGAAGACTATGGAGGCCAATGGTTTCACGGTTGAGAATACGTTTCACGGCATCCTCCCTACCCTACCGAATCTAACTCAATACAGTCCGACATTCGATCCCTCCCAACTCGTCAGCAAGATCGACGCCATCAAGAATGACCCACTCGCTACTTGGACGGACTCCTACAACGAAGGACAAGTCATGAATCGCCTGATCCAGACTGCACGTATCGCCGAGCAACTGGGACATACCGAAGCCGTGCAAACAATCATCTCGACGATCAAGACACGACTGGAAGACTGGCTGACGGCAGAAGTAGGTGAAGTAGCCTTCTTATTCTACTACCAACCCACATGGACAGCGATGATTGGCTATCCCGCAGGACACGGACAAGACGGCAACATCAACGATCACCACTTCCACTGGGGATACTTCATCCACGCAGCAGCATTTATGGAGGAGTACGAGCCAGGATGGGCCGATAAGTGGGGCAGCATGATCAATCTGCTGGTGCGCGATGCGGCCAGCCCTGACCGACAAGACCCAGATTTTCCTTTCCTACGCAATTTCAGCCCCTACGCAGGGCACTGCTGGGCCAATGGTTTTGCCTCTTTCCCACAGGGAAATGACCAGGAATCGACTTCAGAAAGTATGCAGTTCAACTCATCCCTTATCCACTGGGGATCGATCACGGGCAACGATGAAATCCGCGATCTGGGTATCTACCTGTATACAACTGAGCAGTCGGCGATTGAAGAATACTGGTTTGACATGGACGAACGCAACTTCGGTCCCAATCAGACCTACAGTCTGGTGTCTCGCGTCTGGGGCAACAGCTACGACAATGGAACATTCTGGACGAGTGATATTGCCGCATCTTATGGCATCGAGCTGTATCCCATTCATGGAGGATCGCTCTACCTAGGACAAGATACCGTCTACGCAGACAAAATTTGGAACGAGATGGCCCAGTATACAGGGATTTTGAATAATGAAGAAAATCCCAATCTCTGGCACGATGTGGTCTGGAAATATCTGGCGATGACCGATCCTGACCTAGCCATCATGCTATATGACGACTATCCCGAGCGTAACCTCAAGTTTGGTGTGTCGGATGCCCACACCTATCACTGGTTGCACAGCATGCGCGCCTTGGGAAGAGTGGATGTTTCCCTGACTGCTGATCACCCCTTGGCAGCCGCATTCCGCAGCGGGAGTGACATTACCTATGTAGCGCATAACTATGGCGCGACACCTTTGACTGTTACGTTTAGCGATGGCTATACCTTGAATGTTCCCGCAGGAAGCATGGTGACAAGCAAGGATATTCCCATCAAGGGGGTCATTTCTACCGATTTCTCAGAAGCCTACGCTGGCGGAAGCATTGAGCTAGACCTAGCCATTACAGGTGGTACCCCCACCAAGGTTGAATTCATGAATGGAAGCACGATGCTCGGCAGCTTGACGCAACCTCCTTTCGAATTGACAGCAACGGATCTGACCGTAGGAAAGCAGAGCTTCTATGCCCGCATCTATGAGGGTGATCGCTTCAATATCAGCAACTTTATCGAGGTGCGTGTGGGGGAGCAACTAGCTTATCAAGGAGATCCAAGCCCTATCCCAGGAACGATCGACGCTGGATATTATGACTTCTTCGAGGGAGGAAATGGTCAGGGTATTACGTACAATGATCTTTCTCCTGGTAATAATGGCGATTTTAGAGAAGAGGAAAATGTAGATGCCACAGAACTCAATGGAGAGGGAGCGACCGTAGGCTGGATTTCGGCAGGCGAATGGTTGGAATATACCGTAGAGGTCCAGCAAGCAGGGTATTATGACTTCAGTATCCGATATGCCAGTGGCAATAATCAGGGTGGCGGTCCTATTCATTTAGAATCTGATGGAAAAATCATCACACCCAATATCAATCTGAGCTACACAGGCGATTGGGACAATTGGCAGACACGAACTGTCTCAGATGTCCCGCTGAAAAGTGGTCAACAAGTGCTGCGTGTCTTCTTCCATGAAGGAGAATTCAACATGGGCCGTATGAGTTTTAGCTTCGATCGCGCTTTGGACTATTCACAGCCTGTAGCAGATGCAGGAGAAAATATCTTGGTTACCCTTCCCAACAACTCTACCACGCTCAATGCCAGCGGCAGCTCTGACCCCTCCAATGGAAATCTGACTTACCAATGGACGCAGGTTTACGGCCCAACTCGCTTGATCTTCTCCAACGATCAGGCGGCTCAGCCCAACCTGTCAGGACTGGAAGAGGGTGTCTACTTACTCAGAGTAGCTGTGGACAATGGCACCTACCAAGATGAAGACGAAGTATACGTCATTTCTAGCACCTCCACAGACGTTCCCCCAAAGGTGTCCATCATCACGCCACGCGATCGCGCGGACTTCATCGAGGGCGATCCTGTGGACTTGTCAGCTTATGCGTCGGACTTGATCGGGCAGGTGCAGCAGGTAGATTTTTATGTGGACAGCGTCAAGGTTGGCACCGCCACACAAGCACCCTTTAACTTTACTTGGAATTCTGAAATAGGCAATCATATCGTCTGGGCTCAGGCGACAGATGATAGTGGCTTGACAGGCAACTCGCAAGAAGTGGCCATTGTAGTAGAAGAAGCGCCTTCATGTGTAGGCACTGCCTTCAATACAGATTTCTCATGGGAGTTTTCGGATGCGAATAACAATCCTACCTTGACCTTTATCCCAAGCCAAGCAGGTGTAGGATCGCCTACATGTATCCTTTACTACGGAACCAGTACCAATACCAGTGCAATGGGGGGTTATGGTGTCACACCCAATCAACCTTTCCAGATCACAGCAGCAGCAGGCACACGTATTTACTTTTATTATACGTATTCCTTCCCTGGACAAGGTGAAAAGAACACAGCGGGTAATCTGGAAAGCTACGTGATTGGCAGTTGCCGAAATGCAACGACTCAACTAGATGAAGATGCGTCATTCTCCCTCAAGTATTATCCCAACCCTGTAGATCAGACCCTTTTCTTAGAACTTCCCGAGGGTAAGAAGGAAATTGAGGTCTACAATCTAGCAGGGCAGATGATGATGCAGAAAGAAACACATGCTGTGAAAGCTACCCTAGATATGCGTGATCTTGCGAAAGGGATGTATGTAGGTGTGGTGAAATATCAGGGGAAACGAGAAGCGTTTAAAGTGACGAAGTAAAGATGCCTACGCCTCTTTGCGTTTTTATCAGTCTTTTGATTACAAGACTTAGGTACAACTTGTAAAGCGGTGAGTAAGTGAAACAAAATGCTCTGTGTAGCCATCCAACTACGCAGAGCATTTTCTTTTAGTCTCAAAACTAAATAACTAAGCTTATACCCGATCCACCAGCACCTTATAAGTGGGGTCTTCCAATACATTGACATGGATGATCTGTTCGGCATTCTTGAGGAGCTTTTGACAGTCGGGACTAAGATGGCGCAACTGCACCTTCTTCCCTACCCGCATGTATCGCTCGGTGATTTTGTTGAGTGCTTCGATGGCTGACATGTCCACCACACGGCTCTCTTGGAAGTCGATGATGATTTCTTTGGGATCATTGAGAATGTCAAACTTCTCATTGAAAACAGCGACCGAACCAAAAAATAAGGGTCCGTAGATCTCATAATGCTTGATTCCCTGATCGTCGATGGACTTTCTGGCTCTGATTCGCTTGGCATTGTCCCAGGCAAATACCAAAGCCGCAATCACCACCCCAATCAGGACAGCCAAAGCCAGATTGTGCAAGAAGATCGTCACCAATGTCACCACCACCATGACGAAGATGTCCGACTTGGGCATTTTATTGAACGTTCGCAAACTCGCCCACTCAAAGGTTCCGATGGCGACCATGAACATCAATCCTGTCAGTGCCGCAATGGGAAGTTGCTCGATCAGCCCCGATCCAAACATCACGAATAGCAATAAGGTAATAGATGCTACAATGCCCGAAAGCCGTGCGCGCGCCCCATTTGAAATGTTGATCAAGCTCTGGCCCAGCATGGCGCAACCGCCCATACCAGAGAAGAAACCCGAAAGGATGTTGGCCACTCCTTGTGCTGCAGCTTCTTTGTTTCCGCGGCCCCGCGTCTCGGTTACTTCATCGATGATATTCAACGTGAGCAAGCTCTCAATCAAGCCCACACCTGCCATGATGCCTGCATAAGGGAAGATCAAAACAAGGGTTTCCCATGTCAAAGGAATGTCGGGAATATGAAAAGGAGGGAAGCCACCTTGAATGGACGCAATGTCTCCAATGGTTTTGGTTTCGATCCCAAAGCCAATCACGATGCCAAAAATCGTCAGAATCGCCACGAGTGAGGCTGGGACTACCTTGGTCAGCTTGGGCAAACCCCAAATGATGCACATGGTCAACAAGACCAAGCCCAGCAGAATGTATAGGGGCTGTCCTATAAGCCACGCGCCAGATGCATCTTTGAACTGGTCGAGCTGTGCCATGAAGATGATGATGGCCAAGCCATTGACAAAACCAAAGATCACAGGGTGTGGCACCAGCCGCATCAATTTCCCCAATCTGAATACACCCGCCAAAATCTGTAATATGCCTGCCAGGATTACCGTCGCAAAGATATACTCTGGTCCGTGCGAAAGCGCTAAAGCCGCGATGACCACCGCAACTGCGCCTGTCGCTCCTGAAATCATCCCAGGTCTCCCGCCTAAAATAGATGTCACCAGTCCCATGACAAAGGCTGCATACAGGCCCGTCAGCGGGGATAGTCCTGCAATGAAGGCAAAGGCAATCGCTTCAGGAACAAGGGCCAGGGCGACAGTCAAGCCAGAAAGAACTTCTGTTTTATAGTCGACTTTTTGCTTGAAGTCGAACAAGTTCAAGTAACTTCTCATAAATGTTTACCTACAAATGTTTCGCAATCAATCGTTTTTTCCTTATGCGCGTAGAGGATGCCGCTTTGCTGAACTGAAGTAGCCTGGGAATAGTTATGAGATTTTCCGTTAAACTTTTCTCTTATCACACACAGTCCGACCCCGTTCATTTTAGCGGGCTGCAAAGGTGAGAATAATCCTGAAAGGAAAAAATATTATTGTGAGGCAAAGACTTGGTCGGCATGGCTTTTCGCATAAGCGTATGCTGAGAGTTACGCCATGAATGGATGCCTACTCGCCGAGTGATCTTCTGGCCAGCGCCAACGTCTCGTTGGTGCTGAGGTTCTGGCAGCAGTGGCTGCTCCTGGA
>JBCBPW010000084.1:9018-30990 GCA_039820545.1 Bacteroidota bacterium
TTGCTTAGTTGGGAAACTAATAGATTGAGGGGCTGCGTAGTTGGATGACTACGCAGAGCGGTTGGGGTTTCACTTGTTGACGTCCTACTAAGCCTCGCGAGCAGACACGCCATGAATGGATGCCTACTCGCCGAGTGATCTTCTGGCCAGCGCCAACGTCTCGTTGGTGCTGAGGTTCTGGCAGCAGTGGCTGCTCCTGGATTGCTTAGTTGGGAAACTAATAGATTGAGGGGCTGCGTAGTTGGATGACTACGCAGAGCGGTTGGGGTTTCACTTGTCCCCCTCCAAATACTCCTGAATGGGAAAGTACACCAGATTGTCTATTTCTAGCTCTTTCTTAATGATCTCATTCCACTTTTCCATCCGATACTTGCTGCGACCACGGAGAACTTCGTTTTCGAAACGACGAATACGGAAATTATACAGATTGATGCGCTCCCAGTAGAGGGCTTGCACCTCTTTCATTGTTTGAGGTTTTTTCAGCCTTAAGTCCTGCTCTAGCTTCCGCTTCTCTATTTCCATCAAGTCCACATGCATATTGATAAAGGCATGGTCGGCATCATCCATGATGAAGTCGTATCGAGTGCCCACAGGATCTATGATGGTATTGAGTTGGTAGACCAAAGAGTCATGGATGAAGGATGCGTCTAGATATAATTTGACACTGAAGTCGTAGCGGTCGCTGTCCAACCCCTGAAAAGGAGGATACCGCTTGAGTATTTCAGGATCAGGGTCTTTCATCAAAATCCGATCCGATCGCCAAGATACATAACCAAAGGGTAGCTGGGATCCTTTATTGGGTATGGAAAGATCATTGAAACTGTCCTGCAGCTTATGATTTTCCATAAAGGCATTTACCTCCTCGATTCGGTCATAAAAACGAAACTCATCAATCTTATCCCAAAACTCCTGATGGTAAGGAGCTACTGTGATGTTTCTATAGTCTTTAAACTGGGTATTTGAAAACTCAAAAAAAGGCAGTGGAAATTGTTTTTCGTAATCGTACACCTTGAGATACGCCCTCGTAAAAGCTTCCTTCATTTTTTCCCCCTTCACCTTATACCCCAACTTGTAAGTAAAATCAACAGAAGCTAAACGTATCTCCTGGCCTACGCGTTCATACGTACGAGAGATATCCATATCTACATCTCTTGCTTTCTGATACCCAATGATGTAAAAGGGATGTCTATTGGTAGCTTTGACGGTAAACTGTGTTTTTGCCAGTTGCTGGTGGGTGATGTCTATCCAAAGCTTGGTCCTGAATAATCCAAGGCTATCCTCTTTTGGCCTGCAATCTACTACGTACATCCTTGCATCCCCATCGGTGTAAATGTCTATGAGTTCCAGGTTATACTTATTCTTCATTCTCGCTTTACTGTAGACCAGTGGATTGTCGGGGTATAAATCTGTACTCTGAAAGGGATTGTGAAGAATAAAAGCACGAGAGGACTCAGTCGAAATAAAGTATTTATCATTGACGGTTCGTATGCCGATACGTCCTTTCTTGATGGCGAGATCTTCTACTTGATAGCCTTGATACTGCCCATTGAAATAAGCTTCGATGATCTCTGTATGCTGATTATCGAGGAAAGTCTCCAGGAAAAAGTACGTTTTGGCTTGTCGCTCTACCCCGTTGGCATTGCGCCGCGCCTTTGCAATCAGTGCATACAAAAAATCATTATCATCTGAGTTGATGACGACTTCATTCAAAGTTGTTGGCTTGGGGCGTAGCTTGACATTGAGCGATCGCTGCCTACCCACGACTACCCACTGGAGCTCGAAGCCGATGTAGGATACACGAATCGAATCTCCTGCTTGCGCATAAGGAATGACGAAGGCACCTTGATTATTGGTGGCCGTTCCACGTCCTGACTTGATGTGGATCAAAGTAGCGTACGCTAGTGCTTCTCCTGTCTGGGAATTGCTGACAGTACCTTGTATGCCCACTTGCTGAGCAGGGAGAGACAGGATACTAAACAGAGGAAGTACGCAGAGGAAAATGAACTTTTTCATGTAAGATGGTTGTTAATGTAACTGGGTGCGCGGATTCGAGGACACATCCGTTTTATCTATGACAAGCGTGTGATAGCACTTTATTAAAAAACATCAATTACTGTGTGTTGGCAAGGTTTTCTACGTCGGAGGGTTACACGTTTTTCTACTCTCTTTAGACCTCCGCACTGCTTTATTTTCAAGATCGATTACCAGAAATCATTTTACACATCCTTGGGTAGTCTGTAATTCTGTAATTTGAAATGAATACATACCTCAGGCCTTTAACCCGTCAAAATCCTATAATACTTACCCAGTATCCCCGATAGAATCTAGACCTCAAGGTAAATCGCAAGTTTACCTGCTTGCATTTCCATCCAATTACTCTACATTTGTAGAGCAAACTCTAAATATACAGAGCATGACATTGACAAAGGCAGAGGAGCAACTGATGAATTATATCTGGAAACTGAAAAAAGCTTTCTTCAAGGAAATTAAAGCACAGTTTCCCGAACCTCGTCCTGCTACGACGACCATCAATACGCTGTTGAAGCGTTTGATTGACAAAGAATTTATCAGCTATCATCTGCATGGAAATAGCCGAGAATATTATCCCCTTGTGGAAAAAAACACCTACTATTCTGCCCACATCAAGGGAATCATCAAAAACTCCTTTAATAACTCGATCGAACAGTTTGCCTCTTTTTTCACAAAAGAGACCAATCTCAGCGAGGAAGAACTCAAGGCCCTACGTGACATTGTCGACAACCAAATTAACTCAGATTCTCATGATTGAATACCTCATCGAATCGCTCGCCTGTGGGACCGTCTTATATCTTGCTTATCTAGGTCTCCTAAGAAAATCTAGGAACTATCAGGCAAACAGGTGGCTCTTACTATGCTCCGTAGGATTTTTCTTGCTTATCCCAATGGTCGATCTCTCACCACAAGCCAGATTCACCCAAGACCTCTCTTTCTCAGAAAGCATTCCACTAGGAAGTCTTTCTGCGCTGTCTGATCAGGCTACCTATGAGGTAGAACAGATCCGTCTACCTGAGGCAGATACTCACTTGATTATAGCTTATGCCTTCATTACAACAATCTTACTAGGAAGATTCTTTTTTTACCTCTATGTCTTACGTTCCTACACCATCTCATCCGAAAAACAAGAATACGAGGGCAATAGGATGGTCCTTGTTAATGGTCCGATTGGGATATTTAGCTTTCTTCGAACCATCTACATAAGCAAGAAAAGCTGGGCGGAGGGAAAAATAACACACGATCTCCTCCTTCACGAGTTGGGCCATATTCGTCAAGGGCATTCGCTGGATATCCTTTTGCTCGAATTCCTTCAAGCCTTCTTTTGGTTCCACCCCTTTGTCTTCTTGTTCAAGAAAGCCATCAAAATCAACCACGAGTACCTGGCAGATGAATTTGCTGTACGATCAGGGGCAGACAGGAAGGAATATGCACTTAAGCTCATTCACTATACTTCTCCACCTAAACCGCAACAATTAGGAAGCGGGTTTCGATATTCATTAACCAAAAACAGATTAATTATGCTTGCTAAATACGACCAAAAAGGGTCCATTCTCCACCGTGTGGCTTTGCTAGGATCTCTTATGCTGATCCTCTTCGTCTCCACTGCCTTTTCTCAACTGAAACCAACAGCGCCATTAGAATCGGGTTATGTCTATGCAGACAGCTTATTCTGGTCGAGCGAAGATCAAAAGGTATACTTTCGAGGAAATGTGGTGATCAAATATGGAGAAAATGACGTGAAAGGAACAGGTTCCTTTTCTTTCCTAGGCAGGGTAAATTTATTGGTCGTGAATGATGAGCCTGTCAATCCAAATACTCGGATCACAATATCGGGTGCCAAATGCAACATACGTGCCTTATCACCTGAAGATGCGCGCACAAAGTATGGAAATCGAGGAAAATGGGGAGCAATAGAGATCGAGACAACCTACTAAGTAAGAGGTCAGATGTAGAGACATGATCCCAAAAGGGATTTCATTACGCTCAAGATAAGAGACTTAAAGTATTGCTGTTGAGGATTTTTATCTCATTTATACCTCGTTTTCCTATGTCTACCTCCTTAAGAAACATCATAAACAAGCGCTTTGTCCTTTGGCTTGGAATCTTCATATGGGGACTGTGTACAGTCAAAGTCGCTGCCATTCCCACATGCGATGCATCAAATTTCTCCTCGATGGCGACAGAGAAACCAGACAGTCTGACAATCCACGGCCAAATCATTTGGAAAGATTCTACCATCACGGGCTTTCCTGCTTTTGTCCAAATCACTGCTACAAGTCTCCCTCATCTACCCATGATTCAGGCCGTAGATTCCTTGGGGAGATTTGAAAAAACACTTGCCTATGGGTCATATAATATTTCTCCTCAACTACATTATCATTGGATGGAAGAAGAATGGGTGAGGATCGATGAGGAGAAATCCAGTGTTGAGCTACGGTTGAAAGAAGGAACAAACGATCAAGTTATACTCGAACTGGATACGATCCCCTGGCCACAACAACCTGTAGGAGCTGGTATCTTAACCTCTGCCGAGGCACTAGATGGACAGGCCGTAGACTCCTTTGTACGCGAGCGAATGGCTTTCTTCGAAATTCCGGGTGCAACACTTAGCCTTATCAAAGACGGTCAAATTATCTATTCCCAAACCTATGGAGTCACGCATTCTCAAACGCGGGAACCTGTGACCTCCCATACCTTGTTTGAGACAGGCTCTATCACCAAGTTGGTGGCTGCCTTTGCTGTGATGCGTCTGTATGAAAAAGGGCAGATAGATCTTGACAAACCCTTGCACACCTACTTAGAGAATGACGAAATCAATGATGAGCGCTACCCATTGATGACAGCCCGCCATGTGCTTTGCCATCAATCGGGTATGTCCAACTGGCCCAAGAAAGATGAAAATGGCCAATTCCAACTAAATTTTACACCAGGAACGCAGTATGGATATTCTGGCAAGGCGTACGAGTACCTCAAGCTTGTCCTAGAAGCGATCACCCATCAGCGCATCGATACAATTCTGAAAGAAGAGGTCTTAGATCCATTGGGGATCACCGATATGCATTTCAAAGGGAATGAAACCATCGCCAAGCGAGGTGCACATGGCCACAAGAAGTATGTTCCTAGTGACATCTTTATGCCGAAGCGAACCATGATCGCTTACACGCTCCAAACCACGAGTCCTGCCTTAGCAAAATTTGCCCTTGCGCTCTATCAAAGAAAAGGCTTGCGAAAAGAAACGTACGAGGAAATGTTTAAGATCCAATCGACACGGTCAGACGGCACGCACTGGGGTTTGGGTGTACGAATAGAACATACGCCTTCAGGGGTGAGCTATGGTCATAGTGGCAGCACAAGTAGAGGATTCATTAGCAATTTGGTATTTTATGATGAAAGTGGACTCGGATACGTCATTTTGACCAACTCCCAGATGGGCGGGTGGCTCTCCCTGCCCTTGCTGAATGAATATCTTATTCTAGGAAATTGAGTAGACTGTAAATTATAATTTTAATGATTTGACCATCGCCTTCAGCGCCCCGAGCATTGAGATTCAGGATTATTAGGGAAAAAGAACCCATCCCGATGATGAGTCTCTGGCCCCTATATCACCTGTTACCATGCTCAAAAGTTATACCTAAAGTCTAAGTTACATTCTACTGAACCTTGAGAAAAAAGGTCATGTGGGGGCAATTCTCTATTCCTAGCTGTGCAAAAACTGGCTTCCTTTTTCCCTTATTTCGATCATTCACACCAACACTTCTGCCCATCATACGTTCTCTAACCTTTGTACATTTGTCAAATAGCAGCGTGTGGATAAGCAGAATTTGAAGTATTATTCAGAATCAGAGGAGAGACTCAATGTACTCACACATGGATTGGGACTGATTTTGAGTGTCGTAGCATTGATCTTGCTCGTATTTAAGGTCCAAAACTTTGAAGATTCAAGTCATGTAATCAGCTTCGTGATTTTCGGGCTGAGCATGATCTTGCTGTATGCAGCCTCTACCTTTTATCATGCTTCTCAAGAACCTAAGCGAAGGATCAAACTCAAGATTGCCGATCACATTGCCATTTACTTTCTGATTGCAGGGACTTACACCCCCTTCACCTTAGTCACGCTAGAAGGAGATTTAGGCTGGACTATTTTTGGTGTGACATGGAGTGTGGCATTCCTGGGGATGATTTTCAAGCTATTCTTCACAGGAAAATTCAGTAAGATTTCTACCCTTTCGTATGTTGTCATGGGTTGGATGATCGTATTCATTATTGGACCGCTAGCAGAGGCGTTACCTACAGAAGGTTTGTATTGGCTAGTCGGAGGAGGTATTTTCTACACTGTAGGAGCGATTTTATATAGCTTACCCAAGCTCAAGTACAACCATGCTATTTTTCATGTCTTTGTTTTGTTGGGTAGCTTTTCGCACTTCATGACGGTCTATTTATACGTATAATCTATTTATACGTATAAATGGTGACGGGATGATCCCAGTCTATGTCTCATTCGATCAGTCAAAAGAAATGCCCAACATCAGCACCAAAAGCCTGACGTTGAGCACTTGTTTATAATCATCATGTAAAAGCAACTGCTAGCCCAATACTTTGGAGATCTGAGGTCCTGCAGCGATGATATCATCATTCGTACTGGCCTCAAAAGCCTTGAAGTTCTCCTGGAATAATCTGACCAGTTTATCCTTCACTTCATCGTACTTCGCCTTGTCTTCCCAAGTGTTCTTGGGGACCAAAATCTCAGATGGTACACCTGGGCACGTCAAAGGCACTTCAAATCCAAACTCAGGATCTATCGTCGTCTCGACATCGTCCAAAGCTCCGCTCTGAATCGCATCGATGATGGCACGCGTAAATCTTAGCTTGATTCTAGAGCCGACGCCAAAGGCACCTCCTGTCCATCCTGTGTTGACCAACCAGGCTTTGGCTCCGTGCTGGGTGATCTTCTCAGCCAACAGCTCCGCGTACTTGTTGGGATGCCACATCATGAAAGCGGCGCCGAAGCAAGCGGAGAAGGTAGCCTGAGGCTCTGTCACGCCCATTTCTGTACCTGCGACCTTGGCCGTATAGCCCGAAATGAAGTGGTAACTTGCCTGATCGGGCGTCAAACGACTCACAGGGGGCAACACCCCAAAGGCATCACAAGTCAAGAAGATCACGTGATTGGCATGGCCTGCCTTGCTAGGAATCTGGATGTTGTCGATAAAGTGAATCGGATAAGAAACCCGTGTATTTTGTGTGATAGACGTATCGCTATAATCCACTTCCCGGGTCGCAGGATCAAACACCACATTCTCCAAAACCGTCCCATAGCGAATGGCATTGTAGATATCGGGCTCATTTTCGGGAGAAAGGTCAATGGCTTTTGCATAACATCCTCCTTCGATGTTGAAGACCCCTTCATCGGTCCAGCAGTGTTCATCATCACCGATGAGTTTGCGCTTAGGATCTGCGCTTAGCGTTGTCTTACCTGTACCTGAGAGACCAAACAGGACAGATACATCCCCTTCTTCTCCTACATTGGCAGAGCAGTGCATAGGCAGGACGTTTTCTAGTGGCATAAGGTAATTCATGATGGAGAAAATGCCCTTCTTCATCTCACCTGCATACTCTGTACCTAGGATGACAATCTGCTTTTTCTCCAGGTTGACATCAATGCTCGTCTTGGAGGTCATCTTGGAAGTATAGCGGTTGGCTGGGAAGCCTCCTCCATTGAAGATCACATAGTCTGGCTCACCAAAATTGGTCAACTCCTCTGCCGTAGGCATGATGAGCATATTCTGCATGAACAAAGCGTGATAAGCTCGCGTACAGACAATTCTGACTTTGAGTCGGTATTTCTCATCTGTCCCAGCAAAAGCATCTACTACATATAAGCGTGTGCGGGTGTTGAGGTAATCAATCGCACGTTCGTAGTTGACATTGAATGTATGCTGGTCTAGTTCGATGTTGATGTCACCCCAATCGATGTTGTTCTCCGACTCAGGATGACGCACGATTCTTTTGTCTTTGGGACTGCGACCTGTCTTTTCTCCTGAATACACGAGCAAAGCCCCTTTATCGGAGATGGCCGTCCCTTTTTCATTTCTTAGACCCATTTCGTACAGTACGGGAACACTTGAGTTCCTGAGGATTTCCTGCACGTTGATTCCATACTTTTCTAATGAAAACTCCATATGATACCTGGTTACAGTGTTTTTGTAGCGATTACTATTGGATAAATTTCTTGATACATATATATCATTTATTGTACCTATGGGGGGGTGACGAAAATCAACATGGACAGTGTTTATTGTTGGTTTGGGAAAATAAGTACCCATATAAAAAAGTAGAACCCTGCCTCCTCCAGATTGTATATGGAGCATCCATGCAGCGTCAAATACAATCTGAAGAGAGCCAATCTTGTGGATGGTAAGAAATGGAGCTTGACTGCAAGACATATGCGGCTTTTGTAGAGAAGGGTATCTAACAGGAGGCTTTGAGGCGACAATGATTAGGTACTTAAGGGACTCCCATACTCACACCCACGACCTTGTTCAATTCATCGCTTTTCTCACCCACTCTCTTCCCTTCTTGGTTCAATTCACTTTCATTTCCCCCTACCGACGCTCCTCTCCCCGTACATTGGACAGACAAAAGTCGAATCTGAAATCGTGAGATCATCTAACACTCAACCCTATGGCAAAAACGATCATCAGCCTAATTTTGGGCATAAGTCTTTTGATGTTTGACTTGCAGGCCCAAAGCCCTGGCGGAGGCATGACACCTCCCGATTTTGATGCGAAAAAAGCCGCAGGGATCTTCCAGTATGATCTTGACAAAGTCCTGAAGAAGCTCAAAGTGAAAGAGACTCCAGATCAGCAAGTCGTTGCGGAAGCTTTAGCTACCTACAACGGCAAAATGGCTGCCCTTTCTTTTGCCCATGCCGCTACTTTCAAAGAGTTGGAGAATGCCTTTGACCGAAATGTACAGATCGCGATGCAGAATCGTGACCGCAGCCAAATGAGCGGCGTCCTCTCTATGATTAAGGAAATATTGCCCCCTATCAAAAGGCAGGTCGAAGCAGAAGAGCGAGTGTTAAATGAAGCGCTAGCCGCCGTGCTCTCTGAAAAGCAAAACGAAAAATGGATCAAATATCAAAGGCGCAAGCGGAGTACTTCTTTCGATCCCAGTGCGAGGTAATTTCTACTAATGGATAAGTTCTGGAGAGACCTGTTCAAGTCGAGCCATTATTTTTGTAATATATGTACGCTACAGTTTCGTCCTTTTAGATCCACACTATTTGTTCAATATTCCGTCGCAGAAAACCTCTACACAAACAGCCCTATGAACATTCCTGATAAAGATCAGAAGTTTCCTCTGCAAAATTACGATCGACTGTGTTTCCTCAAAAACATCATCCAGAATCCCCAAATCATCGTGGGAGATTATACCTACTATGATGATTTTGAGACGGTGGAAAACTTTGAAAAAAACGTAAAGTACCTCTTCGATTTTACAGGCGATAAACTGATCATTGGCAAATTTTGCATGATTGCATCTGATGTGACCTTCATCATGAATGGGGCGAATCATCTACAGGATGCCATTTCCACCTACCCCTTTGCTATCTTTGGTGGAGACTGGTCTGATGCCATGAAGGGAAAGGCGTATCCCAAGAAAGCCGACACCCTCATCGGAAACGATGTGTGGATCGGATACGGAGCGACCATCATGCCAGGTGTCCACATCGGAGATGGTGCCATCATCGCGACCCAGTCCGTGGTCACCAAAGACGTGGCTCCTTATACCATCGTGGGAGGAAATCCCGCAAAGGAGATTAGGAAGCGTTTTTCGGAGGAGAAAATTGAGCAACTGCTCAAGATCAAATGGTGGGATTGGCCTGTAGAAAAAATCACCGAGCACGTTCAATTACTGACAGGAAATGATCTATCGCTGCTCATAGACTTGATAGAATCGTAGATACCCATTAGAGATGAGGGAGGATTAAGCAAAAGCTTGCCCCTGAAAGTGGTACATCCATCCGTGATTTGGGTAGGTTCTACTGATCCCAAAATCGGAGATTTGAGACATCAACATGTATGTTTCAAATCAATTATATCATGCGACAATTCATTATGCTATTTATGCTGAGTTTGGCGGTCACTGCCCAAGCTCAGGAAACATTGGAGACAAAGAAAATCAAAGCCAGCCACCGAACGGTTTACACGGACATCATCATTGACGCTACGCCCGAGCAAGTTTGGACGGTACTGACAGATACAGAGAATTTTGCAGGATGGGGGGTCTTCCTGACTGATATCAAGGGGACCATTTGTGACAATTGTGAGATTGATGCTATCTTCCAGTTGAACCCTTCTAAGGATAAGCGACAAACCATTCATCACACCATTAACGTAGAGGAGGGAAAGGAATTCAGATGGAGCGAAAAGTTTATGGGCGGTATTCTAGATTACCATGTGTTTCGCGTAGAATCCACCTCAGATGGGAAGACCCGCTTCATCCAGTCAGATATGGCCAAAGGAGGCATGACGTGGCTCATGGGCAAGACGGTCATCAAGCTTGAGGCAAAAAACTATCCGAGATTTAACCGCGCCCTCAAGGCAGAAGTGGAAAAGCGATACAGCAAATGAGTCAAACACTCACATTTCGATCTCTTACCCAAGCGTGTAACACCCTAGGGCTAGAAGCGCCGAGACATCCACTTGTTTCGGTGTTTCGCCATGCCGAACTCGCTGCTATTCTCAACTTCCAAAACGTCCAGATTCAATCCGAACTCTACATCATAGGCATGAAAGACGGTGTCTCGGGAAAAATGGGATATGGGAGAAACTCCTACGACTACACGGAGGGAACGATGGTCTTCTCGGCACCCGATCAGGTGATGAATTCCAATCAAATAACCGTTGCCCCTGGAAGTATCGCGTGGTCTTTGATTTTCCATCCTGACCTGATCCGACCATTTGAGTTGGGAAAACACATACACACATACTCCTATTTTTCCTATGCTGTCACCGAGGCTCTCCACCTGGATAAGCACGAAATTCAGACATTAACGGAACTTGTCCATAAAATCGAAGCGGAATATAAACAACGCATCGACCGATACAGTCAGAAGTTGATTGTGGCCAATATCGAATTGATCCTCGATTACTGCCTACGCTATTATGATCGTCAGTTCTACCTCCGAAACAATCAGAATCAGGATGTACTTACACGTTTTGAAGGCCTGCTGATTGCTTACTATGAATCCGAGCGCCCTGTCAGCATGGGATACCCTACGGTACAATATTGTGGAGAAGAGCTGGGACTTTCGCCTAATTATTTGAGTGACTTGCTGAAAAAGGAAACAGGCAAAACCGCACAGGAACACATTCATCTTTTTATGCTAGAAAAAGCCAAGACGGATCTCTTGAAATCGCAATTATCGATTAGTGAAATTGCTTACACCTTGGGGTTTGGGTATCCCAATCATTTCAGTCGTTTCTTCAAGAAGAAGATAGGGGTCAATCCTAGAGAGTGGAGAAATGAACAGGGGAATTGAATCTGGCAAATCTTAGATCACGATTGCTCGCCCAAGCCTTTCGCTTGATAGATTCCAGAAATAGCCATTATTCCATTGACTTCCTTTGCGAGTGAAATCTTTTCATTTTCCACTTTCATCAAAGAAACGCCTCATATGAAATGTCATGGAAACCTCCTACGAGTCTGCTTTTTTTGTGGATGGCTCTTTTCATTTACCTCCCAAACTCAAGCACAAACTGCACTCTACAAGACCTTTGAATCCATTGCCGATAGTCTAAACGGAAAACTTGGGGTAAGTGTCTGGCATTTGGAGAAAGGGGAATCTGTCTCTTATCAAGGAGATCAGAAATTTCCGATGCAGAGTACCTATAAGTTTCCCATCGCCATGGTCATGTTGCATCAAATTGATCAAGGCCATTTTGCCCTTTCAGACACTATCTCGATTGATACTAGCGAATATATTCCTGCTGCTGGACACAGTCCCCTACGTGACCAGTATCCCAAAGGGGTTCGCCTGACCTTACAAGACATACTCGAATACAACGTATCCAGGAGTGACGGCACCGCTTGCGATGTCTTGCTTAGGCTACTGGGAGGAACTGCTGCGGTAGAAAAACAGCTTCGCCAGCTCGGCATTCAAGATATGGACATCGCGACAACCGAAAAGGTTCAGGTAGCCCATGATACCATCCAGTATCAAAATGGAAGCACACCTGAAGCGATGAATACGCTCCTGCGCCTGTTTCACGAAGGAAATTATTTGTCCAAAAGTAGCCAGAACTTGCTACAGCAATATATGAGCGTTTCCAATCCATGGTTTGACAGGCGTCTCAAAGGCCTCCTCCCTCCTGGGACTGTGGTCATTCATAAAACAGGGTCGTCCAGAACCTATAGGGGACTCACCCGCGCCACCAATGACATCGGCATCATCACCTTACCCAATAGATCGCATTTGGCTATTTCGGTTTTTGTTTCGGATGCTCATGAGCCCCAAGAGAAAAGAGAGAGGACCATCGCGGAGGTTGCCAAAGCAGCTTATGATTATTGGGTCAGAAGAGAATAGTCCTCGATTATCCATCCGTTTGGGCTTCCTTCGTCTGTATCCATAAAGAAAGGTACCGAAGATGCAGCATCAGCAAAGTTCCTACGACACTGACGCTGACCATGACTCCTGCTTTGGGTAAGATAATGGTGGTTCCAAAAGCAGGAATTTCAAAGCCCCCAAACACAAAAGCACACACAAGTCCTACCACAAATAGCAAACAGCCCCCAGCCAAAAGGTGCAGCCTTACACGTACCCTTCGCTGAAGTCGGAGTGCCAAGACTTCCATTAAATTCAAGGTAAAGTCGTCCGAAGTCTCCCACTCCGCGTCCTGAAGCATTTTTTTGATAGATTCTTCTTTCATAAGTCTTCGATTTCTTTTCCCAAGTATCGCTTAAGCTTTTTCTCAAAATTCTTCCTACCTCTGTGCAAGGTGACTTTCACTTTCGACTTCCCAAATCCTGTGATCTCCGTGACCTCTTCGACACTTTGCTCATACAAATAAAATAACCGTAAGACCAAAGCCTCATCTGGCTTCATCTGAAGCAGTACTTGCTGGACGATAGCTTTCAATTCTTGAGACTGAACCCAGTCTGCGGTTTGCTCACGTTCTGTTCCCTTCTCTTCCCATATATCCGTCAGCTTTTTTTGCTTCCTGAGCTCATTGTAGCATCTATTGACCACAATGCGGTAAAGCCAAGTGTAAAAGGAAGATTGATATTGGAAGGTGTTGATCTTGTCAAAAGCTTTGATGAAAGCTTCCTGCAGGATATCCTCTGCCAAAGAGGCATCCTTCACAATGGAAATCGCAACAGAAAGTGCATCATCCTTGTACCTATCCACCAATTCTCGAAAAGCAGCCGTTTCCCCTGCCTTCAAGCGATCAATCGCCCTTTTATCTTGTTCGGCCCTGTCCAAAGCGGCTACTTTTTCCTTTGATTGGCGACCAATAGCCCTCCTGCCCCTGATATCAGGACGACACCCCAGATCATCAGATCCATCGTATCCTCCTGAAGCTCAAGCGTCGAAAGTGGCGTCGCAATCAGCAGTCCAATCCCTACACCCAAGATGGCAAAGGCAACATCTGTTTTTGTCAGTTGATACGCTAGGGGCTTCTCTGGCAAACCTTTTTCGATGCGCATTTTCTTGATTAAAAAGGTAAAACGCGCGAGAAAGTAGACGATGAGGACTGCTCCTGACACGAAGATCAGTCCTCCAATAGCTTCTATTAACTGTGGCATATGCATGAGTTAAAATTGTTGTCCTATAGTATGATTCAGCCCCTGAACCAAGGGTAATAATTGATCTGAGTTGGTAAAAAGAACGATCCCATAGCCCTTCTCCATGATGAACATACAGTAGGCTTGAAAATCGTGATTGTTCCCCGTGTGTAGGTGCATCAATCCATTGGGAGAGGGTTTTTGAGCAAATCCAAGTCCCCAGGCTGTCTGCCCTGTCTCTTGACGCAATTTATTGTCCTCCTTGAACACATTTTCAGGTGCCAACATCTGCTCAAAGCTTTCCTCATTCAACCCTTCTTTCTTGAGCATGGCCTGGATAAATAGTGCGTATTCGTAAGCCTCAGAATGAATGCTCGAAAAGGCATTAAAGGTTTTTCCGCTCCATCCTCCCAAACTGTTATCCGTCGGCTGGCCTTTTTTATGACCATAGACTTTGTGTGTGGCGAGGTAGTTGTCCCAGAGAAAGGAAGTATGCGTCATCCCTAGTGGTTGCGTGACTTCCTGCTCAAATATTGCATTGAATTTGTCTTTCCAGCCGACTCCATTGAGTATCCCAATAATTGCTGCGAGATACTGATAAGCCTCTCCTGAATAGAGAAAATCGGTTCCAGGCTCAAAGGGAAGGCTAATCCTCTTGCCCAGACTGTGGTTGGGAAAGCCTGTACTGTGCGAGAGCGCCATTCGAGCCGTGATCTTTTTGTATGCTTCTTGTGATGTGCTGTCTATGGCGGGATGAGGAAAATACTCATAAAGTGGCTTGTCCAGTTCTAGGATCCCCTTGTCTACCATTTTCATCGCGAAATAGGCAAAAATAGGTTTGGACAGCGAAGCACCTTCAAAGATATTTCCTTTCGAAATCGCTTCTTTCGTGTCTATATTTTGTACGCCAAACGTCTCATGATATACGATTTCTTTGTCATTGATTATGGCCATAGATACACCAGGTATCCCGATGGAATCCATCAAAAATTCAATCTGCTGATTGAGCTTCTTTGTTTTTATGCGATTGCCTTCTACCGTTTCTATACTTTTCTGGGCAAAAGAAAAAGGAATCAAAGATAGCAGTCCCAATATTCCGAAAATATGTCTTGTCATCATCATCTGTCTGTTAGCCTTTAGGTGATTTTTCAAAATTCAGGCGTTGGACACATGAGGAAAGCGGGAGGTTACAATTATTTTGAAAAAAATGGAGAGAGAGGAAAAAGTTCACTCAAGAATGTACCAATCGAAGCAACAACGGGACGTTGACACTGGTGAGAGAGTATCCCAAAGCCAACAAGTGATACCCAATCCTGCTCTGCGTAGTCTCCGAACTACGCGGCAACTCGATCTATTAGTTTCCAAACTAAGCATACCAGAAGCAGCTACCTGCTGACAGAACAGTAGCACCAACGAGACATAGGCGCTGGCCATGGTAAAAAAGTGAAACCCCAATCCCGCTCTGCGTAGTCTCCGAACTACGCAGCACCACGATCTATTAGTTTCCAAACTAAGCACGCCAGAAGCAGCTACCTGCTGACAAAACAGTAGCACCAACGAGACATAGGCGCTGGCCAGGGTAAAAAAGTGAAACCCCAACCCGCTCTGCGTAGTCTCCGAACTACGCAGCACCTCGATCTATTAGTTTCCAAACTAAGCACGCCAGGAGCAGCTACCTGCTGACAGAACAGTAGCACCAACGAGACCTTGGCGCTGGCCAGGAGTAGACATGTCTTGGTTCTCGGTTCCCAACATCTCCTACACCTCCCACAAATCCATCTCCACCTCCGCCACTACTTTACGCCCCAAGTATTCATCGCAAGCATAAGCAGCATCTCGCCCTTCGCGTATAGCCCATACCAACAAAGAAGCGCCTCGGCGCGCATCTCCTGCCACAAAAACACCCTCTGTACTTCCTTGAAACCTCTTATCAGCTACAATTTTCCCCATTTGGGTCTCTAGCCCAAGCTGTTTCACCAGACCCTCCGTCTTCGTAGACTGAAAACCAATCGCCATCAAGGCTAGGCCACAAGGCAGGTCTCTTTCACTATCAGGAACTTCCCTATAAGCCTTTCGCCCCTCCGTCCACTCAATGGTAACTACTCTCAGGGCTACCAGTTCACCCTGTCCGTTACCAATGAAGGCTTTGGCAAGGACATTCCACATGCGGTGGCAACCCTCCTCCTGTGAGGAAGAAGTATCCAATACTTTGGCCCACTCTGGCCAAGGGTTCTCTGTGGTTCTCTGAATAGGAGGCTGGAGTCCCCAGGTAACCTGGGTGACCGATTGCGCGCCTTGTCGGTGGGCGGTGCCGATACAATCCGATCCCGTATCTCCGCCGCCGATGACAATCACATGCTTGTCTTTGGCTGTGAGGGCAGCTTGTTTTTTTTCACCTGAGATCCATTGATTTTGTTGATAGAGATAATCCATGGCGAGTTCGACTCCTGTCAGATCTCTTCCAGGAAGCTCCATATCACGAGGCACAGGGGCACCTATACACATGATGATGGCATCAAATCTTTGCTTAAGCTGTGCTGCCGTGACATCCTTTCCTACTTCCATCCTACATTTGAAATCAATCCCTGCCTCCTGCATCAATCGAATGCGCCGATCGACGACCCACTTCTCCAACTTAAAATCGGGTATGCCATAGCGTAGCAACCCTCCAGGTTTAGCATCCTTCTCAAAAACTGTCACCCAATGTCCTTTCAGGTTCAACTCTTCTGCTGCAGCCAAACCCGCAGGCCCCGAACCAATCACAGCTACTTTTTTTCCCGTTCTGGTCTCCGACTTTTTGGGTTTGATCCAGCCTTGAGCAAAAGCTTCCTCCACGATAGCCTTCTCTATTTCCTCTATCGTCACGGCGTCCTGATAGATGTTGAGCACACAAGATTGCTCGCAAGGCGCGGGACAAACCCTTCCTGTAAACTCTGGAAAATTATTGGTCTGATCCAGGATCTGAAAAGCCTGCTTCCAGTCCTTATTTGCTACAGCTTGATTAAATTGGGGAATGTGATTGCCCAAAGGACAGCCTTGATGACAGAAGGGAATGCCACAGTCCAAGCATCGAGAAGACTGGCTTTGCGCTTGCCCCTCGGTAAAGGTAGGACTGAACTCCTTCGAGTGCTTTACCCTTTTTTGAGGATGTTCTTTTGGAGGAGGCTGACGATTTATATCGAAGAATGCTTTTTTCTGATCCATGTTTTTTGAGACATTAGGAGGTGAGACGAAAGACGGAAAGTGCTTGTAATGGAATAGAAAATAAAAGTCCTGATAAGCGTTCTCTATTTTCCCTCCCAATACCTCAACTGCGTAGTGTAGGAGCGACAAAGGTCTGAGTGGCTTTCTGGATGGCTTGCATTTCCTTGAATTTTGTGGGAATGACTTTGACGATCTTATCTAATTCTGCATCCCAAGTATCGATGATCTTTTTGGCGACCCTCGACCCTGTGAGTGCTGCATGGCGCTTGACCAAACGATAAATACAGGTTCGGTCTTCTTCATCCAAAGGATCGTGAACAATCACCATTTCTTTGTTCACCTTTTCCTCAAAATCCCCTACCTCATCGTAGACATAGGCAATCCCTCCACTCATACCTGCAGCAAAATTTTTCCCTGTTTTCCCTAAAACAATCACCCTTCCTCCCGTCATATATTCGCAACCATGGTCCCCCAAGCCCTCCACCACAGCAGATGCGCCCGAATTGCGTACAGCAAAGCGCTCTCCTACCATCCCACGGATGAACATCTCCCCAGCAGTTGCTCCGTACAAGGCGACATTTCCAATGATGATATTTTCTCCTGGCGAGTAAGTCACACTTTTATGTGGATACACGATAATCTGCGCACCTGAAAGTCCCTTTCCGACATAATCATTAGCTTCACCCTCCAATTCGAAAGTGATCCCCTTAATCGCAAATGCACCAAAGCTTTGTCCTGCCGAACCTTTGAATTTCAGATTGATGGTATTCGGTTCCAGACATTTGCCCTCTGTCTGACGAATGATTTCATGGGAAAGCATCGTACCCACCGAACGATAGGTGTTGGCGATGGGATAACTGAGATGGACGTATTTTCCTTCCTGAATAGCAGGCTGGCAACTGGCGATCAGGTCTCTATCTAGGATTTGCTGTAGTTTATGCTTCTGCTCCACTTGTTTGTAAAGTCTTGTTTCGCCTTCTTTTCGCCCTAAAATAGGCCTTAAATCTAGGCTCTTATGCTTCCAGTGGGCCAGATCGTCTCTTACTTTTAGCCGTTGAGCTTGCCCCACCATCGCATCCACTGTGCGGAAACCTAGCATGGCCATATATTCCCTCAGCTCACGCGCCAGAAAAGTGAAGAAGTGAATCAAATGACCTACTTGTCCCGTGAATCGCTTCCTAAGGTCAGGATCTTGAGTTGCAATGCCTACGGGACAAGAATTGAGATGGCATTTACGCGTAAGAATACAACCTTCGACAATTAAAGCGGCTGTAGCAATCCCCCACTCTTCGGCACCCAGTAAGGTTGCAATTGCCAGATCTCTCCCTGTTTTCATTCCTCCGTCAGCTTGGAGGGTTACACGATCACGTAGACGGTTGTGAACAAGGGTCTGATGTGTCTCAGCCAATCCCAACTCCCAAGGAAGCCCTGCATGCTGGATAGAAGAAAGTGGAGCCGCTCCTGTACCTCCATCATAGCCCGAGATCAGTATATGGTCTGCAAAGGCTTTGGCGACTCCCGAAGCAATCGTCCCCACCCCCGCTTTAGAGACTAGCTTCACCGAAATACGCGCAAAGCGATTGGCATTTTTCAGATCCGAGATCAACTGAGCCAGATCTTCGATCGAGTAAATATCGTGGTGCGGCGGCGGCGAAATCAATCCAACACCAGGTGTTGAATTTCTCACACGGGCGATCCACTCGTCCACTTTATATCCTGGCAGGTGCCCCCCTTCTCCTGGTTTGGCACCTTGAGCAATTTTGATCTGCAGCTCGTCAGCCTCACTCAAATAATGCAGGCTCACTCCAAAGCGTCCTGAAGCCACCTGCTTGATAGCTGAGCGTTCCCAATCGCCATTGGGTTTGGGGGGAAATCTCATAGGGTCTTCCCCCCCTTCTCCACTGTTGCTCTTCCCGCCGATCTTGTTCATCGCGATCGCGAGTGCTGTATGCGCTTCATGAGAAATAGACCCAAACGACATAGCACCTGTCGCAAATCGCTTCAGAATTTCCCTAACAGGTTCTACTTCTTCCAATGGGATCTCTTCAGAAGGGACAAAATCTAGTAAGCTCCTGAGGCTGGCAATTTTCTTATCTCTCCCATTGATCAAGGCACTGTATTTTTTGAATAGTTTGTAATCCCCAGTTTTGGTCGCTTTTTGGAGCAAATGGATGCTTTCGGGATTATAAATATGGTATTCTCCCTTCTGCTTCCACTGCAATCTACTTCCCTCAGCCAATCGACCTAACTTCTGACCTGCCACATGCCGTGCAAAACGATAGCGAGCTGTCACCTCTTTTTGAACTCCGACAAGATCCATCCCTCCCATTCGGCTCACAGTCCCTTTGAAGTATCGCTCGACCAATGGCTGAGCTAAACCTAGAATTTCGAATATCTGCGCACCATGATAAGACTGCAGGGTAGAGATTCCCATTTTTGACATGACCTTTAGCATGCCTTTGTCTATGGCTTTTCGATAGTTGGTGTGTAGCGTTTCTCGCCCTACATGTAGAAATGCTTCCGTTTCTGCCAAAACGTCTAGGCTCTCAAAAACCAGATAAGGATTGATCGCTACTGCTCCAAATCCAATCAAGGTAGCTACATGATGCACTTCTCGCACATCCCCTGTTTCTACCACTAGGGCTGTCAAGTGACGCTTGCCCTGTCTGATCAGGTGGTGATGAACAGCACCCAAGGCAAGTAAAGCAGGAATCGGTAATTCATTCGAAGCCAAATACCGATCACTCAGAATCAGAATATTATGTTTTTGTTCCAGCGCATTTTCTGCTTCTATGACCAGTTTTTCCAATTCCTCCTCCAAAGAAGTTCCCAGCTTAAACTTTATGGGAATGACCTTAGTGGAAAAGCCAAGAACGTCGATCTCTTTTAACTTTTCAATATCTTGGTTGTCTATAATGGGGCTTTCCAAGGCAATGTGCCGACAGTGATCAGGGGTTTCTTCAAGAAAGTTTTTGGAGCCTCCGATCCATGTTTGTAATGACATGACGACACGCTCCCTGATTGGATCGATGGGAGGATTAGATACCTGGGCAAATAACTGTTTGAAATAGTGGGAGAAATGCTGGGTACGCGTAGAGAGAATGGCCAATGGATTGTCTACACCCATCGAACCGATCGGCTCCTTGCCCCCTTGGGCCATAGGAATCAATATATACTTGATCTCCTCCTCGGTGATGCCAAATAAACTCTGGCGTGTGATCAGCTTGTCTTTGTACTGGTGGAAGCCATTCACTGGGGCTTTCAAATTCTCCAGCCTAAGTGTCCCTTCTTTGAGCCACTGTTGGTAAGGTCTATCCTGAGTGATCTTCTCCTTGATTTCTTGATCCAAAAGCAAAATGCCTTTTTGAGGATCTGTCATGATCATTTTACCTGCACCCAGTCTTCCTTTGGCCTGAATCATGGCAGGCTCTACAGGCAAGGCCCCTGCCTCAGAAGCCAAAATGAGCCTTTTGTCCTTAGTCAGGATATACCTAGAAGGTCTCAATCCGTTGCGATCCAAACAGGCACCGAGCTTTTCACCATCTGTGAAACAAAGTGCAGCAGGTCCATCCCAAGGCTCCGTCAGTCCCATGTGATACTCATAAAAGGCCTTCTTCTCAGGAGACATCATCGGATCGTTTTGCCACGCCTCAGGCATGAGCATCATCATGACATGCTCCAGGGGTCTACCCGCCATGAGCAACAACTCGGCTACCGCATCCAGGTTGCTGGAATCCGATCGCGCTTCATCACAAATGGGCTTGATATGGCGCATGTCGTCATCCTCAAAAAACGTGGAGTCAAAAACCGCTTCTTTGGTCTTCAGCCAATTCATATTCCCCCGATGGGTATTGATCTCACCATTGTGTGCGAGGAGGTGAAAGGGCTGAGCTAAACTCCATCTGGGAAATGTATTGGTCGAAAATCGGGAATGGACGATAGCCAAACTTGAACGCAGTCTATTATCCTGAAGGTCTGCATAATAGAGCCGCAATTGATAGGTCGTAAGCTGGCCTTTGTAAATGATCGTCTTATGGGAGAATGAAGGGAAATAGATCTCCTCCTTATATTTTCCTACAAAATATTTTTCTGATACTTTCCGCAGGACATATAGTTTACGCTCCAACTGGGCAGGTTTCAACACTGACTTCGGCTGCACAAAGACCATGTCCACATGAGGTTCGGTCCTGTAAGCGGCTTTTCCTATAGCAGCAAAGTGCGCTAGCGTAGGCACCTTTCGATAACCTAAAATCTGAAAACCATTATCTAGCGCAATTCTCTCCAAACTCTCCTGTGCTTCCAGTCTTTCTGTTTCATTTTTTGGAAAAAAACACATGCCCACACCATATTTCCCATACTCTGGAAGGGAAAAACCTTGCCTTTCGACCATTTCACACATGAAATCATGATCGACTTGCAACAAGATCCCAGCTCCATCGCCTGTATCAGGATCGGCCCCTGTCGCTCCTCTATGCTCCATATTTTCGAGCATTCGGAGAGCATCTTCAATGAGTCGATGAGATTTTTCGCCTTCAATATGAGCTATCGCTCCGATGCCACATGCATCATGCTCAAAGGAAGGATGGTAAAGGGAAGGATAAGTGGGTAGATCCTGGTAACGGAATCTTCCTTTCTGGGAATCGGCATACATATCTGGAAATACATTAACTCCAAGTATTTGATAATAAGCGATTTACATTACTGGAGCAAGCTCGAAAAAAAAGAACCTTTCACATGAAAGGTTCATCATTTTTATTATGATACATAAAATATATAATTATTTGAAATTTATCAATACAAATACCGTCTTAATGAAAGAATTCTAACAACTATTGATATAATTTTATAAATATCATATATAAAAAACTACAATGAACATTAATTCTATTACGTAACTATGTACATATACATATATACACCGACTTTAAGTTACGTAACTCCGAC
>JBCBPW010000085.1:0-30967 GCA_039820545.1 Bacteroidota bacterium
ACCATATTCTGCGATTTCTTCGTAGTCTTCAGCACCGCTCAAAACAGCACATAGACTGATAACCAGAAGTTCACTGACTTTATAGCTGGTCCTGCCAAGAACACGGAAATCAGGCACGTCTTCAAAAATTTCGGTAAGTTCCATCACCGAAATTAGACACTTTTAAGATTTATTAGTTTGATGCGTTTAACCTAGACTTTGATTATGGGAAAAAATAAGTTCTCAATTTTATGTAAATTACTGTCTCCTACAACTAGTTGTTTATCCGAAAGAATCTTGAAGAGGGTGTATAACTCACTCCATTCGCCTTTATTCCCCGATAGCATAAGTCAACTTTTTGATCATCTCACGAGCCATTGCCTCAATCGCTGGGACAGCCACTGAATTTCCAAATTGCTTATAGGCCTGGACATCAGAGACCACGATTTTGAATGAATCGGGAAAACCTTGAAGTCTGGCCCATTCTCTAGGTGTCATTTTCCTAATCCCTTCTCTATTTACCTCTCCTTTGATCTTTGTGACAGGTTTAAAATTCGTCAATCGATCATCAAAAACCAGATTTCGTTCTCGTCCCATCCCTCCGCAAACTACTGCATTGGCCGTCCCATCATGCGGAATGACTTCGTATCCAAAGCCATTTCCCTTGCTCGCATGTCTCGCTTTATGCTGTCTAAGAGTTTCCAGATACACAGTCGAGAGATAATACTTTACCGATACCTCATGTGCCTCCAGAATTTCTTCTACCGCTACTTTATATTCAAGAGGAGAAGGATATTCAAATGCTGAAATCCCCAGATCTTTACGAAACCCTACAATGAAAATACGCTCTCTATTTTGGGGTACACCAAAATCCTTTGCATTCATGATCTCTGGATCTGGCACATAATAATCTAAATCCTCCCGCAACACATTCAGAATGGTAGCCAGTGTCTTCCCTCGATCATGGTTTCTCAGCCCTTTTACATTTTCTAGAAAAAAGGCTTTAGGCTGCTTTCGTTTAATGATTTCTGCTACATCAAAAAATAAGGTACCTCTCGTGTCTTCAAAACCTCCGCGTCTACCAGCAATAGAAAATGCCTGACAGGGAAAGCCTGCACACAATACATCAAAGCCGTCAGGAATGTATGATTTTGTCTTTTCCTCCGTAATATCTCCAAAGGGAAGCTCTCCAAAATTCGCTTTATATGTTTGCTTGGCGTATTTATCCCACTCACTTGTGAATACACACTTACCTCCCAAGTTTTGCATCGCAATTCGAAAGCCCCCAATTCCTGCAAAGAGATCAATAAATTTAAATTTGGGACTTTGAGGAGCTGGAAAGGGAATGTCTACTGGTTCGGAAATAAGATGCTGTAGCATTTCTTCAGCAAGTGTAAAGTCAATGTGCTCATCTGCCTGCTGATAAGCCAATAGATTTCCTACATACTCAATAGCGTCTTCTCTGAAGTATTGAGAAACACCATTCGTATGGTTATGTAAATAATGGGTAAAAGCAGCTTCTCCTTGCCCTCCTAACTCCATCATTTTTAACTTAAAACGCTTATCGTTAAAACTTTCGAGTGATATGTTATCCTTTGACTTCATTCCGACTTATTCCAACAATTCTAGGAAAATAGCTAATATTATTTGTTTTTACTAAATATATATACATCCATTTAGACCATGTTTGAAACCTCAAATCTGCGAAAATTTTGCACTTTCAGAGCCTGAACCTGATCTATTTTGATCGATTTAGTGGTACTAAATCTCACAAAATAGCTTTCATCAGAACCTAATATCTCTGCTTTTTAGCTAGATTTTCATTGCTCCAAACACGGTCTTAAAGATATGCCCTAGCTCCCGATTTTCTCATGGAACTTATCCACTAGGTCTTTATAAATGGCTCATAAAAAACGAGAGACAGGGCCACCATCTCTCGTGTTGAATGCATCATCATCCATTTTCTACTCATACCGCGCGCCTCGCTCTCGCTTCTTTTTCTTGAATAGATCTTTCAACGAATTGCGCTTACGGTCTCTTCCTCTCTGTGAGCGGTCTCGCTCACGCTCCATGCGGATACTATCCCTACGCTCTTTATTACGTCTATACTGGTCAATGAGCATTTCGAAGGGATCCAAAATATCCATCGGCAGCTTTTCCACATACATATTACAGTTCAAGCCCTCCATCGCCAAGATACTTGGATTGGTAAATTGAGCATCCCGAATGTTTCGATACCTCCCACTTCCATTCACCTTCTGCATGAAACGACCATAAATGGGCAGTGCCATATTGGCTCCCTGTCCCAGTCTCAATGACCTGAATCGCACCTTGCGTTCGTCTCCACCTACCCATACGCCTACGACCAATTCGGGATTCGCGCCCATGAACCATCCATCGGTCTGGTCCTGTGTGGTACCCGTCTTCCCTGCGATCTGATTGCGAAGCTTGTAGGTATACCGAAGTCGCTTGGCCGTACCACTATCCACGACTTTGCGTAGCATGTAAGCCACCATATCTGCTTCCGTAGGATTCATCGCTTGCCATCTCCAATCCTTGGAACTCTTGCGCTGACGCTCAAAATCTACGATCACACGACCGTCATGGGTCTCAATTCTGGCGATGAAGAAGGGTTTGACGACACGTCCACGATTGGCGAATCCGCTGTAAGCACTTACCATCTCGCGCAGCGTCAGATCTGCTGTCCCTAGGACTAAGGTAGGATCCTTGGGAAGAGAAGACTCAAAGCCAAACCTACGCGCAAAATTCCATGCTGTATCCACACCGACCTCCTTCATCACAGCAGCAGATACGGTATTAACAGAATTGACCAAACCGCCCATCATGGAGTAATAGCCTTCGTATTTTCCATCTGCATTGCCGGGACTCCAATTGTTGTACTTCGGATAAGTGACTTTTTGATTGGGAATGTATTCGCAAGGGTCTAATCCCTTTTCAATTCCTGCTGCATAGACGAAGGGCTTGAAAGTAGAACCTACCTGTCGATTGGCAGTCACATGGTCATACTTGAAGTGCTCAAAATTGATCCCTCCTACCCAGGCCCGAATCGCTCCTGTCTCTGGGTCCATCGCCAGCATACCTGCTTGAAGAAAGGATTTGTAATAGAGTATGGAATCTAAAGGCGACATTTCTTGAACCGATTCTCCTGTCCATGACCAGATATTCATATTCACAGGGCGCTTAAACTCCTCCATGATTTGCGATTCTGATAGACCTTGACGCTTGAGGCTCTGGTAGCGAGGAGATTGTTTCATGGCGCGAATGATGGCCTTGTCATTTTCGTTCCATAGCTTTCGGCTCTTCCAATGCTGATCAAAAGATTTCTGTAAAGAGGCCATGTGGATCTCGACTGCTTCCTCTGCATACCGTTGCATGCGCGGATCCAGGGTCGTGTAGATCTTCAAGCCATCCCGATACATATTCCACTCGCTTCCATCGTCTTTGGTATAATTCGAAAGGATTTGTTTGACTTGCTTGGCTACCTCTTGTCGGAAGTAGGGGGCTTGACCATCTTTTCGGGTGACGTTTTTGTATTTCAATTCCAGTGGAAGGCCTTTCAAATCGGTAGATTTTGATTCTGCCAAGTAGCCATATTTCACCATTTGGGATAGGACGACATTTCTCCTCTTCTGAGCCCTTTCTGGATACTTCCTTGGATTGTAATATGTCGTAGCCTTGAGCATCCCCACGAGAACTGCTCCATCTTGTTGTTGGATCTTTTGGGGTGTCGTACTAAAGAATCGCTGGGTAGCTGCGCCAATTCCATACACACTCTCTCCAAAAGGAACTGTATTCAGATACAATTCGAGGATTTCTTCCTTGGAATAGAGTTGTTCTAGACGGCGAGCGATGAATATCTCTCGTATCTTATTGATGGGAAGGGATAAAAAAGAGAAAGACTTGCGCGGGAAAAGGTTTTTGGCTAGCTGCTGGCTGATAGTGCTTCCTCCACCCGAATTATCGTTTTGTAAAAGAATAGACTTAACGATCACTCGTCCCAGACTGCGCATATCTACCCCTCCATGCTGATAAAACCGAGCGTCTTCTGTGGCAACCAAAGCATTGATGAGAAAAGGAGAAATATCCTGATAATCTACTGTGGTACGATTCACAAAATAATATTTGCCCAAGAGCGTATTATCCGCACTGTATACTTCAGATGCGAGGCTATTTTCTATATTTCGGAGGTCGCCTACTGTCGGAATTTTTCCAAATGCTCCCCAGTAGACCGACAAAATCAGCACAAATATGGCTACCACGCCCGCGATGGTCCCATAAAGGGTCAACTTCCCTACTCTTTTCCAGGGTATTTTCTTCTGTCTCAATGAAGCCATGAACTGCTGCATGTATTCTTTTTGTGAAAAGGTTTTCTCGTTTATCTCCCCAAAATAGATTTACACTAAGGGGAAATTTGCCTAATTTTCTCTCCAACAGACCTTCGCATGAAAAACCTGTGGCCTATTTTCGTTGGGAGTTTATACTTGATGCTAGCTTGTCAACCTACAGCTCGCCCTACGACTCCTTATCAGCGTCCCTTCCACCAACCTGTCACACCTACCTTCTTCATTGTGGTCAAAGGTGCTGATGCGTTCTACTATCAATGGGGAGAAGCTGATGCCCTTCATGGAGGAACATTTCAGGCTGTGGATTCTGCTTTTCATCGATATGTTTCCCTCTACAAATATCCGCAATTAAAAGTACTCATCCGAGGTCCGATCAAGAGAAAAGAACTCATGTCCTTCTACGATGAGTTAGAAAAAAGGGATATGCTGAACTATGTATCAGAGGATATCCCCTGATGCGCAAGCAAATCATCCACATATTCCAGCAACATTCCATTGATATTAGCTAGTGATTCAAACGTCCATCCTCCGATATGTGGACTTAAAATGACATTGTCTCGATCAAATAGTTGCTGATATGCTGCTCGCTCCTCTGCAGTCAATGTAGCCAACTTCTCGTTGGGCAGTACATCCAGACCTGCTGCCAAGACTTTTCTGTCATCAAGCATCTGGATGAGATCAGGGATATGTACAATCGGACCTCTTGCTAGGTTGAGGAACCAGATAGGATTTTTGAACTGCGAAAGAAAGGATCGATTCACCCACTGATAGGTCTCCGAAGTCAAAGGCACATGCATGGTCAAGATCTCTGCCTCTAAAAAAATCTGATCTAACGAGGCTTCTTCTGCATAGTCATCTCCGTAGTTCTCCAAATATTTATCATAAGCCAAAACCCTAGGCTGGAATCCCGATAGCTTCTGCGCCACTGCTTTGCCTGTAAACCCATACCCAATGATCCCAATGGTTTTTCCCTTAATCTCTCTGCCTCGATTGGGCTCCCGCCTCCACTCAAATCGCCTCACCTCCTGATCTGCTTTCCTGAGATTCTGACGCAAATTGAGCAACATTGCCATCGTATGCTCTCCCACCGCGTCTGCATTTCCTCCTTTCGTATTGTGTACCCTAACCCCATGCCTATTGAGTGCATCTACATCAATATGATCCATTCCTACCCCTGCTCTTAAGACCATTTTCAGCTGGGGGCTATACGCGATGGCTTCTTGATCCAGTTGAATCTTGCTATTCATGATCAAAATCTCTGTATCGGGCAAAAGCTTGAGAATTTCCTCTCTCTTTAGATCTGGTCGATACGTATAACTTACGGATCGCTGGGAGAGGGCTTGGAGAAAATCATTCGGGAATCGGTCAATTATCAATACTTTCATAAATTAATCATTCATTTTTCGGTAAACAGCACAAGAAGTACCAGGGGAATCTTCGACTATTAACAAAAATATATCTACATCGCATGATTCAACATCCAGGATTTCCTCACATATTTGCCAACAGCGTCTACCATGAACTAGTTTTTTCTTTATACACGGTAATTTAAAACAATGATGAAAACACGACTCTATTCTTTGTTTCTGCTCCCGATGCTCACCACGAGTATCTGGCTCATGGGACAAAACGACACCCTTCCTCCTGAACTTATGGAAGCGACGCAACACATGAATAAGTTGACGTCGGATGAGTTTGCAGGCAGGGGATATACTAAAGGTGGCCACGAAAAAGCAGCAGCCTACATCGCTTCGCAATTTGAGGCCCACGGCCTTATCCCTATGAATGGGGAAAGCTATCTCCAAAAATTTTACATCGAAATCAACCTTCCCGAAGCGGCTGCACTTGCTGTGAATGGAAAACCTCTGCTGATCGGTAAAGATTTTATCGTCAATAAATTCAGTGGACCGGGGCAATTGGAAGGAAAAATAATCGACATGGGGTATGGCCTCCATCCTTCGGTCAAAGCAGAAGGAAAAATCGTCGTCATCCGAGCTGGCTGGCCCTCCAAGATCGCCAACGACTCCGAAAAACAAGCGAAGTATCAAAACCTTAAACGGATGCCACAGCGAATTGGTGCCATGCTTCCCTACAAACCGTTGGCAATTATCATTCTACAAAAAAAGCTCACAGCAGGGTTTACGCGAGAGCAGGCTCAGATTCCCATACTAGAAGTCAATCTCAGCGCATGGCCACGATGTAGCAGGAAAGGAGCCCTATCCGTCGTCTCCCATCCTAAGCGTATCCTCAGCCAGAATGTGATCGGATATATCCCTGGGACCACAGAAAATGATACTGCTATCATTGTCTCAGCTCATTATGATCACTTGGGACAGATAGGAACAGCTATTTTCGCTGGAGCTAATGACAATGCTTCAGGTGTATCGATGATGTTGACCATGCTCAAACCAACCCACTACCGAATGATCTTTATTGCCTTTGGAGGGGAGGAAACAGGGCTTATCGGATCGAGATTCTATGTGGAGAAAAGTCCCTTATTCCCTCTTGCTCAAACAAAATTTATCCTCAATCTGGATTTGATGGGCAATGGAGACGAAGGCATCGTGGCTGTAGGAGGAAAAGAAAACAAAACTTTTTTTGAGGAACTCAAGAGAATCAATGAAGCCTTAAAAGCTGTTCCTGTCGTCCGAGCAAGGGCCAACGCACCCAATAGTGACCATTTTTTTTTCCTAGAAAGAGGTGTACCTGGTTTCTTCGTCTACACGCTTGGAGGTCCTCCTCACTATCACGACGTCTATGACACAGCCGAAAATCTACGGTTCTCTAGATTCACAGAGGTGAGGGAGCTCCTGATGACTTTCCTATCTCATATCTGAACCAGTTGTTGGAGCTTGGGAATTTTGGGGTCTTGGGGGTGCTTTGCCACCAATCGATCCAAATACAACTGAGCTTGTAGACGATTCTGATTGAGGACTTGCAGGTAGATCATATTTTCCAATGCTTTTGCATGATCAGGATTCAAGCGGAGTGCTTTCACGAGGAGGCGTTCCGCTTTTCTTATTTCTCTTTTGTTGAGATACACAAAAGCGAGATTGCTCAGACCTCTGACATCAAAGGGTTTTTCTTCTACCAATGCTTGGAAAATTTGCTCTCCTTCCTCCAAGGCAACCATCTGACCTTGTTTACTGATCAATAGGTTTACACCTGCCTTGAGTCCAGCCTCCCATAGCTTGGGCTGTCTACGATAGAGATTGAGGAAGAGGTCGTAAGCCCTCCCATGCTGACCTATACTTTCGTAGATTTTCCCCTTAAAAAACTGTGCATAAATGTCTGTGGAGTCACTGGAAATAGCCTGATCGATCTTTTTTAAGGCTGTATTGATGTCTCCTTCGTAAAATGCGATCCTAGCCCTTTCGTACAATGCATGTGATGGTAACAAACTATCGGCTATTCGTAAGTAGTAGGGATCATTTTCCTGTAATTCATAGAAACTCAGCCATGCCTTACCATAAGTTTCCTTTTGGGGTTCCGCTTCATTTCCACAGATCAAATCCACATACACCGCAATCGGTTTTGCCTGCACCTCCACGCTGTCTTGCTCCACCACACGGATGTAATGATCATGGAAAGATACATGTGGGATATCACTCGTCCCTCCCTTGGGCATGTGGCAAGAGATACAATTGCCTTCCATCTGGGATCGGGTCTCAAGATTCTCTGTACAAAGTATTTCTCTCCCCTCCTGATGGCAAGATTGACACTGACGAATGAACACCTCCTTATCGGTACGATTGACGCTCTTGTGGGGATCGTGGCAGGTCGTGCAGTTGAGTTTGCCTTCAGACTGGAGGAAGCAATCCGATCGTTTCAAGCGCTCGGCATGAGAGGCAATTCCAAAGGCTGACTGGTCAGGATCTACTGCCAGAAAAATACTTCCCAAGTCGCGTAAACGCATCGCAGGTCTAAAATCGGTTATCGCCTTTCCTTCCTCCAGTACATTGATACCTTGAAGGTGACACTGCTGACATATGTCAAACTGCTTGTCGACAGATAGCTTGGCAGGATTGACGATCGAATAATCGACTTCGACTCCCACATCAATGAGCTGGCCTTCCTGAATTCGTTTGATATGCTCCGCACCAGGTCCATGGCACTTTTCACAATCTATCCCCTCAGAGATATAGCGGTAGCGATTTTTGGTTTCTGCTTCTTGCTCGATATAGCCCGTATGACAGGCCAGACATTCTAACCCGATTTCTCGATCAAATCGACTGTTGTTCCCTTCATATCCAGGGCTGAGATCCCAAATCCCTTTGGTGACATACCATGTGATCGGAAATTCAAAGAGGTAACCATTTCGTTGTAAAAGGTAGGAACGTGTCTGATGGCCTGAACCTACGATGTAGTCTACCTTTTCTTTTCGCTGGTGCAGCGTATCGGCGTCCTTGATCCTGAATTCACGAATAAACATCTCATTCCCCTCCCAAAGTGACTGATAATAGAAATTCGTAGAAGTATCGTATACCACCTTCCCTATTTCTTCTATAATATTTTGAGCAGAAGGCTTGTATAGAGACTTCCCCATTCCTGTCTCCAAATAAGACTGAGTAATCTTCTGGTGACAAGGCTGACAGGCTTGCGTACCTACATAGGTAGTCTGAGGATCTAGGCTAGCATAGGTGGTCAATCGCTGGTTACATCTTGTGGTCAGTAGCCCTATCATCAATAAACCACCTATCACAAACCCCCAAGTAGAGGGTTTCATCTTACGATATGAAAAAATCAGTTCCTTCATAAAAAGGGAAAGGGGAGATGCTATTGCGTTATATAGCAATATCACTATTTTTTCTGGAAGGTACTATCCCTGTGTTTTGATCCAAGCAATCAGTCGATCGGCGAGACGCTGAAGACCGTAGATATTGTTGTCATAGATGATGTGAGGAAAGTGCTTGAAGTCCTGCGGGAGATCTCGGGTATGCTGGGAAAGAATCAGGATCCGCTTCCCAAGTGTATGTGCAATACCGATCTTATAAAAGACATCAGGCTGCTTATAAGTCAGGTCGATAATCAGAAGCTCTGCCTCATTGATCTTTGCCCAAGAATCATCCAGATGTCCTGGTGAAAAAAGGGCCTCTGAGCGCGAAGATTCTATGCCTGTCGCTGATAATGTATCCTGTAAATAGACCCATAAACTCTCCGACCAATAGGCCTCTAAGGGCATGATGACAAGAGCAGATTGCGGCTTGGGCTGAAAGGAGCGACGATTAAAAATGGGCTTGACTCGCATCTCCTCATCGAGAGACTCGACGAAGTTTTTCTTTTTTTCTTTGGGTGTGTACAGCTCAAGTTGAAGGCTATGCCAAATCTCGTTGCGGATTTGCTTATGAATCTGCTCATCTCCCCACATCATACTCAGGCTACCATAGGGATAGTATTCAGCGGTTTCAAATTGAAACATGAGGCTGAAGGTTTGTCCTTTTAGGCTTTGGGTAGATCCTATGAGCAAGAAGCTGATGCGGTCTCGATACTCTCTGTAGAGGTTGCTGAGTTGATCTAAATTTAGGGAAGAAAAAGTCTCCTCGCTTCTTGTCTTCATAGAAGCCATGATCTGACCCTCTTTGAGGTAGCGTTCTTCGATGCGATTGATCAGATTGACGACGCGTGGCAGAGAGAACTTCTTTTGGTCAAAAGAGAACATCTCATAGACGATGGTCGACTGAGAAGAATTATAGGAAACGACGGGTTGCTCTAATGCTTCGCGAATGACGCGCTTTATTTCTTGAGCTTTCCTCGCATAGATTTCTATTTCTGCATTTTGATTACGGGCAGTAGGTCCAAATGCCAGAGACATTTGAATTTTTTCTCCTTCGTCATTATTTCCATCAATCAGCAGTTTGAGAATGTGATTGCGGCGACGGGAGAAGAATTTATCCAGCCCTGAATACCCTACGTTGTAAAACAGCTCTCCATCACGTGTGATCATGCGAATAGAAAATAGTTTTCCACGCATGTACTCCTGAGAGAGATGGTCCAGTAGAGTGGTGAGAATATTGACAGCGATCTCGTCGTCAAAGTGGAAGACATCTGAGACACTGATGATGGGTAAGGAAGCGGTTTGTGCGGGTCTAGATCTAGTAGGCCTCGTTCTTTCCTTAGGTCTGGAAGGTCTTTTAGGAGGATTGGCTTGCGCTTCTTTGCGCTTTTTTTCGGCTTCTGCTGCTGCAGTGGCGGCTCGATCGGCTTCCTCCTTGGCTTTTAGTTGATCCTCAATCCATTTTTGCCGCGCTTGTAGCTCCTCCTCAGATGGTGGTTGCCACGTACCCTGAATCATGCTTGCCATCTGCCGTGCATCAAAAGGATTGTGCGCGACGATGACATACTGGCCATCTCCTATCTCTGAGTTTTGCTTAAATCGTACACTGATATTGATACTTTGCTGCTCGGGACCAGAGCATGAGGTCGACAGACTCCTGATACCGCCTTTGAAGTTATTGAAACGCTGTGTCAGCTCCGCATAATCCAGTCCATAAAAGCTTCCTTGATCATAGGTAATAATATAGGAAGAAAAAGCCGCAGACTCCATAAAGGTCTCTGCTAGCTGCTGCAAGCGCGTAATGAATTCTTCTATCGGCGGCAGGGAAAATCTCCCATATACAGGTGCCTGTTTTTCCATATATTATCTTCCTTAACTGCCCCTTTTTTCTATGGCAGCTATCACTCTATCTGGATAATCCGAAATGATCCCATCTACTCCCCAATCTATCAATTGCTGGATATCCACTGGCTGATTTACTGTCCAGGGAATCACCTTCATACCTTTACGCTGGAAATTGGCGATGTCTTGCGCTTCCAGCAAGGTGTATCTGCAACTATAAATGTAAGGCGTAAAACCTAAACTATCTAAATAAACCGCGGGTGCTGTCGTATCCCCTACAAGTAAGGCCAATTTGATGTCGGGATACTTGCCATGCGCTACTTGCAATGTGCGTAAATCAAATGATTGAATGACGACACGCTCTGCAATTCCCTTATCCTTGATGATAGAAACCAAGGCGTCCACAAAGGGTTCTGGGGCAGGGTGAAATATGTTGTCTCCTCGTGGATCTGTTTTTGTCTCAATGTTATACCAAATATTCGCGTCTCCCTTTCCCTTAAGCTTTTCCTCCACTGCTTCAATGACGTCTATCAACCTAGGTTTTACAGCCGCTACCTTTTGTTGATCTGGAAAATCTGGATGCGGTAAGCTTCCACAATCATACGACTGGACCTCCTCCAAAGTCATCTCATAGATATTGTGTGCTTGTATATCAGGACTCAAAGTATCTCCCGATGCCGACTGGCAGATGACATGGGACATCCAGGGCTCATGTGAAAGGACCATCTCGCCATCCTTTGTCATGACTGCATCCATTTCGAGTGTTTGTACCCCCATGTCTACAGCCAAAAGAAAGCCCTGAATAGTATTCTCAGGATAATGCCCTCTGGCTCCACGATGTCCTTCGACATCAAAGTCAGGGAATGCTGCCTGTGTCGATTGCTTAGATGTATCGTCGCAACTCATGTGTGAGAAAATAAGCAACACAAAAAACCAAGAATGAGTTCGATTCATAGTCTACAGACATTTTTCCTTTGTTAAACAAAGGTAATTGAAGATCCTGTATCGAGTTATCCAATCATACACCAATTTCATCTTTTATGTATAAAATATCGCACGTAAAAATACGGGATTCTAATCGCAAAGTATGATTGGTAGGATTTGATTCGTTGAAAGTATATGGACTAAGTTAGAGGTCAGATGAAAAGACGTGATCCCAAAAGGGATGACTTCTTACATATGTCTGTCTACTTAAAAGCGGAACTTGAGCGAAGTATAAAAGTTTCTGCCAGGAGCGGATATGCGAGAAGAATACGGCCTATAGTGTGTGTCTAGAAGGTTTTCTATGCCTGCTTGCCATTCTCCCCTCTCTCCTAAATGATACATTGTTTTCAAGTTAAAAACTATCCACCCAGGAGAACCTTCTGCTGTCGCAAACGAGATATTCCCCTCATCTCTAGGGCTATATCGATTCAGTCCTTTTTCTCCATTGAATATCCACTCAAAGCTCACCTTCCATTTAGGCTGTAGATAACTCAACTGGCCTTTGCCAAAAAGCGGAGGAATATGATCTAATGGAATATTTTGGAAAGAATTGATGACATCACCATACGTATAATTGAGGGTTTGAAACAGTTCCAGATGCTTTCCTTGAATCCTCATACTCATATACCCGCCAAGCAGCAATGCCTCTTGTGCATTTACATTGGCTTGTACTTTACTCAACTGTCCTTCATACAAAATCGAATCACGCCCATCGACCTGAAAATCTCTCACGACAATGGCATCTCGGTAGAGGGTAAAAAAAGTACCCGCCTCCCATTGGACATGCTCTGACTTGTATCGAGCCGATAGTTCGTGGGTATTCGTGTACTCAGGCTCTAGATCAGGATTGGGAACGATGATATTTCCAGGTTGGGAATCAAATACTTTGGCTACGTCATCTAGATTGGGCGCGCGAAATCCTACACCATTGAGATAGGAAAAAGACCAATTGAGGCGGGGGGTATAAACGACACTGGTGCTTGTACTCCAAGCTTGATGAAACTGATTGACTTGTGAAAAGGAGAAATCATAGAAACGTGTTTCATCGAAATTTGCTGAAAGCAAGACGCTGGTCCACCTGGTTCCAAAATTGAGTCGCCACTCAGGGTGAATGCGCCAAGAATCTTTTGCATAAAAAGCGATCGACTGCATATAGGTACCTCCATTTGGATAACGCGTATCCAAAGGCCCTACTTCTCCTGTCAGTCGAGAACGTGTCTGCGCCTCCGAACCCACCCAGTTGCTGACCCACTCAAAACCGTACAGAAGCTGATGCAGAGGTGCCAATTTTTTTTGTGCATCTAGATTGATGGAGCCTATGTGTACCCTTTCCTTCCTTTGATTGAGATGCTCTACCTGGAAATGGCGCGAGTACCGACTCTCTTCGATATATTGGTAAGCTCCCACCAGTTTCAGTTGATCCCAAAATCTATGTGCTTTGTCATAAGTCAGATGATACGCTCCCAAGATTCGCGTTTGGGGTCCATAGTACCATTCTGCATATCGGAGCTTTCCGTCTCGTATTTGGGTCAATCGATCATACCGAGGAATGTCTGTAGAGGTCGATAGCTGTACATTGAGACTATGCTGTACGCGTTCGCTTGGGCGAAAAGCGAGTTTCTGAATAATATCAAGCTGCCGATAGCCCGAAGGGGATTGTACAAAAGGATCTTCATTGAGCACCACACGATCCGTCTCATCTTCAACCAGCACGATAGAATCTCGAAGCCAATGCCCAGGGATCTCCGACATTCCCCACTGTGGGCGACTTCCTGCACGCGTATTCCCAAAATCAGTCATTGATATGCTTCCTAGCCATGCCCATTTTTCTCCTCCGATATTGACATCTGTGTGTACGCGCTTCTCCCGATTGACGGATCCATACCTCATGCTGATATTGCCTGAGACTTGTGTATGATGAGAGGTAGAAAAAGAAGGATTGCGGGTTGAGAAATGCATGACGCCTCCAAGAGCATCACTCCCGTACAATACAGAGGCAGGTCCAAAAAGCACCTCTGCCTGTGCAATCATATCAGGATCGATGGTAATGACATTTTGAAGGTGGCCCGATCGGTAGATGGCATTGTTCATGCGGACTCCGTCGATGACAAGTAGGACCTTATTGGCTTCGAAACCTCTCAGATTGGGGCTTCCTCCACCTTGCTGACTTCTCTGAACGAAGACCTGTCCATTCTGAGCCAATAAATCTGCGGATGTTTGGGGGTTTTGGAAGGAAATATCAGCTTCGCTGATGACTGAAATTTGATAGGGGACCTCCTGTATGGGCTGATCAAATCGACTCGCAGAGAGGACTACCTCATCTACTTTGTATTGAATTTTTTGGAGTTTGGCTTCGATCATGCTACCCTTCATAGGTAAGTACCTCAAAAACAGAGGTTCATAAGCCATATGAAATATCCGGAAAGATTCAATCTGTTCATCTATCTGGAAGGATGATTTTCCTGTACTGTCTGTCGTACCCAGTTTCATCCAGCCCTCAGCTTCTGAGTAAGCTTCGACCATCGCATCCGCGATAGGGCTCTGATTCTCTGCATCCTTGACGTATATAGCGATCTCTTTGGCATAAAGAAACGATATTCCAAATACCATCATCCAAATCGTCCTTCTCCAATATCTCGCACGCTGGCAGGCAATCATAACTTCTTCGAAGTGGGGTAGGTCTTGTAACTAAATCTTTGGCTTTACTGGAGTTCAAAATGGGAATTTACTTTTCATCTGAAGAAATACCTATATTTTACCCTAGGGAACTTATCATCCGTGATGAATTATCTTTCTATCGTACAAACTTCTCTGCTAACGATTCTGAATCTGATTTTGACGTTCATAATTCAGCTTACCCTCTTCGGCTACTTCCCATATTGCACCTGGCATTACTTCCAAGATTCCCCCTTCTCCCATATTGAGCTTACCCTCTACAACAAGTTTTGAGCCTGGTTCGAGAATCACCTTCGCTCCCTCAAGTAGCCTCAACTCGGCATGCCTTTCAATCCACAGGGTAGCTCCTTCCTCTACGACCACTTGACGATCTGCTCCTACTTCCAAAAGGGTGGGATTGCTGCAGGTCTTTGTCTGTGGATGTACCTTGCGACGATTAGGGGTTCCACTAAGAGAAAGATTGATCTGCGTACCCGAAGTAAGCGTCAAAGGTTGCTTTTCTTTTCCCCCAGGCAAAAAAAGATCTCCGCACCAACGCTGTGACTTCCTCACTTCCCAATCATCCATTTTCACTTTGAGTACCAAATTCCCATTTCTTCGCTGCCTGTTGATCTGTATAGAAATCCCTGTCAGCACATAGGGAGCCAATCGTTCTTGCTTGGGATTGAACTCTGGATAGTTGGTAATCGGAAAAATACCTGAAAGACCGATCTCATCCTTTTCTACAAGCGCATCATCACCATCCCCTGTGTTTGCATAGGTTTTGAAAACCGAGTCATTTTGGAAGTCGCTCCATACCTCTTGCTGCTCACACGCTCTGCCATCTTTATTGCCATGAATACGTGGTACACATACGTGTCCGTCCTGGTTGTAATCTAATTTGATATACTGGTAATCGTTTTGACCTGCAAAGGGATTGGACTCGATTCTGAAATGGGGTTTCTGGTTACCTTTCTGATTCACAAATCCATAATCAAAATTACCTGCCCCATTATGCATGCGGATCATATTCACATGTGCTTTTTGAAATGGGCTTAATGTGGGTTGGGAGCGATCGTTTCCATAACTGCGAACGGTGTAGGCATACAAGCCTTTGGCAGATGAGATTTTCCCCTCAGATGTAGTACGGTAAAAGAGTTTTTGGTCCCAATGATCGACTTTTTGATGATTTTCTAACCACAAATAATCTCCTGTATCCCCAACAGGAATCCGTATCGCGTCGCCTTTTGACACATAATCTTTCAAGACATATGTGCCCGATCGGGTGACCGTCCTTACAGGAAGCCAATCCAGCCACCAGGATTCCCATGCATTCGCCACGAAAAAAGGACTGTGCCATCCCGCCATCATCCCCCAACCTTTCTGTGTGTAGAAGTAGTTCCCATCAGCAGAGTTGGCTCCCATGATATGAGGAGCCTGGAAGAAGTTATGCGCCATCTCATGGAGCGTCTGAATCCAGTTGTGCTTGGGTTCATTGTACGACTCACCAAAGGTATGTCCCGTCTGGATTTTCCACTTCCCCTCCTGTATCTTAATATTTCCTGGCGAGCCCAAACCTGTCATTCCATAGTCACGGTGCATAAACATCACATAGTCGAGTATGCCGTCTGGCTCACTGTCTCGATTATCAGAGGAGAAATCGCGCTTGTTGGTTCGCTGGTCATATTTTCCCCAATCAAATGTAGGATCATTCTCCTCAATCCATTTTACCGCTTCCTCATTCATTTTTCGCAGCCGACTGAAATAATTACCTCCTCCCAAAGGAATGTGCTTCACAGGCACCTGTATGGGGTATATATCCGCTGTAAATAAAAATTGCCCATGACTCATCTGATAAAAGAAGTCGCTGAGATTTTTGACGCGTTCTCCTTTGAACCCTTTTGCATCAGCATAGAATAGTGCATTTTGGGGACCCGAGGCAAATACAGGGAGCACGCCTTCTTCCGTGCGATCAGGCCAGGCGATCTCTCCATTCATCATAGACTTATCTTCAAATCGTACGAAGATCACCAGTCCATGCATTTCTCCTTTGGGTGTATGAACATATCCATTGGCACTTGTCTGAGCGCTGGATTTGATTCCACAAAAAAAGAATAGGAGCATAAATAAGGCGGCACACACTTCCGCTCGAAATGTATTGATTCGATTCATACAAAATGCTTGTTAGAGGAAGGGAGAAGGTAAAATAATGACTAAAAAGGAAGATTGAAGTAACAAAAAGCGGTAGATTTTGCTGTATTGAGGGGAGAAAGTCTAATACCATGTATGAAACTTCCCATATGGTCTAGTTCGTCCCATCAAACTTGGGGGAAGAAACGCCTTCTGATTGATACACGTCTTTTCGACGGAAGACCTTGCCTAGGGTCATCCACAGGATCTTACCATCTAGCATCATGGATTGATTCGCGACATACCAACGGTCATAAGCAAAGCGCGCTTTGAAAGAAAGGGTATTACGTCCGTTAACTTGTGCCCAGCCTGTGATCCCAGGCCTTACTTGATGTCGGATGCGATCTACTTCAGCATACAGGGGAAGGTACTCCATGAGTAAAGGTCTAGGACCGACGAGGCTCATCTCTCCTTTGAGCACATTCCACAGTTGGGGCAGCTCATCCAGCGAAAGCTTTCGCAGATACCTTCCAATAGGTGTTAGCCTCTCATTGAGGTCTTCGCCTGTCTCTTCCACTCCTGAAGGTAGATCGTGTAAGGTACTGAACTTGATCAGGAGAAATGGCTTTTCATGCAGACCTGGACGTCGCTGAAAAAAGAAAATACGTTTTTGGGTACAGGAAAGTAATAGCACAATAATCCCCATCACAGGAAGCAATCCCATGATTAGGATAAGGGATAATATGATATCTCGAATGCGATAAATCAAGGCTAAAAGTAGAGTAGAGAAGACTAGATCTTACGCCAGTTGCCCATCCCCATCGTAATGCGAAAGAAAAATCCACTAGGAGGCAAAAAGAGCCCGATCGAATCATTGGTAAAACCTTGGATATTCCATTGATCAGCTGGAGCAAGCACATATCCGATTGTCAATCCCAGCTCTCCATGGTAGGTGCTTTCTTCTCCCTCTAGTATGTAGTATCGGCGACCTGAAATCGCAAACTCGCCCAAAATTCCATTTCCTTTGCGGTCTACAAATTGCCGCGTACGCGAATCCAGCTCTCTTACATTGTTTTGTCCCCATCCAAAACCAATGGTAGGATGAATGCTTGCATAATCTCCATCCTGATAAATGGCATAACCAATTTTGACCAGACCATATGAATAATCCAGGGAGACAGGACTGACCTGTCTTTGCTGTAATTTAGAGATCGTCAGGTATCCGTCCATGCCTATGCTGAACTTCTTTCGCCACAGTTCATAGCCTGCTCCTAGTGAGATGAAGCCATTTCTCTCCCGATTATAATCCTTGGAGATCAACGCATCATTGTAAGCCTGGATGTTGGGGAAGCTCCCCCCTGCGATGATGCGAAGAAATCCTCCTTTTTTAGGTGATGCCATGGTTTGTGCATCGACATGGAGCATTCCTAGCAGGAAGCAGAAGGAGAGGAGGATATATTTAGTGTAATATTTCATAACCTACTGTGGGCACACCCTTATTCTGTGCTAAGTAAATACTATAAACTCTGCCCGATTTCATATTAAAATTAGGGATAGAATCAATGAGGGTTTGGGAGAGATTATTGACAAAATATATAGTTTTCTTTCCGCTTGTGGTAGTCAAGAATCCAGAACTATTTAAGAAAGCATTTGACCTTGTAATGACTGTATCGTTTTTGATCTCAAGTGATACAGAAGAAAAGTTCTGGTTGAAGTTGAAAAAGCGGAAGGTCGTAGAACCTCCTGAAGGTATTTCAAAATCATCTGCCGTCTTGATGACGACAGGTTTCCCGAAGCTATCAATAATCGCTACCGATGTCGGAAACTTGAAAGTCCCCAGTTCGATGGGATCAAAAAGCTCCTCCTTGGTCCGATTATCTAGGATATCGAGGAAGGTGAGCAGAGAGCTATCGACATCCGAAAACGTGTCACGTGTCGTGACAAGTAGGGAAGCATATCCATCTACAGGCCAAAAATCTTCGAATCCTAAATCATCCGTCACCAACTGTGAAGAGGCGCGTTCTCGCAACCTGATATCGACAGGGTCCACGCGAGAGTTGAAGTTCATAAAACGAAGATTGTAGCGTGTCTGGGGCAGAGGGGCCTCTGTTTCAGGGGTACAACCCCAGATAAGTATACCGAAGAACCCGAGAATAAGAAAAATTTGCTTTAAGCTCATAGGTGTAGAGATGTCTCAAACTTACCTGTCAACGGAAAATGACGTACAACTGTTGCTCTTAATTACTACAACTTACTTTCGGTTTCCCCCGCCTCACCCTGCTGATTACGTAAGAGTTCATCCAAAATTTCATCTTCTGACTTCCCAAAATGATCAATTTCCCATTGTGCATCTTTGACGAGCTCGTCTTGGGGAAACTTGGTAATGAATGTTTCATACGCCTTGCGCGCACTGAGGGTGTCGCCCAATTTATTGTTGTAAATGAATCCCTGCTTAAACAAAGCATCTGATTCGCGCTTATGGCCTGCGTAGTCATTGGCTATTCTTTGGTACAGAGATACGGCTTTGTCAAACTGGCTTGTGACTTCGTAGTTTTCTGCTGCTTTGTATAAAAATTCACCCTGCTGGCTCTTATCCTCCACTTTTTCTACTGCTGCTTCATACGCCATGGCAAGTTCTCCCATGAGTTCACGCGTCTTATTAGGGTCAGGTGATGCCTTACTCATCTCTGTAAGTTTTTGCTCCAAATCTTCGATCTGGTTGCCATCATCTGCACTGTTGCAGGCAAAAAGTAAAAAAACTGATACGAGGGTGGTAGTTAATAGGTAGAAAAACTTTGTCATAAGAGTATCTATCTTTTGGTAGTGGTAATAAAAGGAGTAGCAGGATACTATAGGAGATACAAATATAGTTGAATCACTTATTCACACAAGAGAAACGAGTACCTGACCCTACGTCAGATACTCGTATATATAGCATTGTAATCAGTCGATTTTGACTTACTTCGACTCTACAGGGATATTGCTTATCTCTACGATGTTCTCACGGTTGGTGTAGTCGTACTGGACGATTCCATTTTTCCCGATCATCGTTGCAAGTCCATTTTGGGCGATGACATCATATCCAAAGTGTGTCCCCATCTCAGCGATTGAGTTGTTACCTACAATCTTAGGATTTGAAGCATCAAACACTTTTAATCCTGCAGGACCGTCTGCAATGAAGAGCAAACCTGCATCTATGCTCAAGCCGTGAGGATTGACCATGTTGAAAGAGTTGAGCAAACGAGGTGTACTAGGATTAGAAATATCGACAATATCCAGTTGGTTGGTGAAGTTGTCTCCACACTGGTTGCCATCTCCATTTCTCAAAGTTACGTATGCATAATCTCCTTCAGCCATCACAGGGTCACAGGCTGTCACGTGTTCAAACTGGCCCAGGATAAATGGATCAGAAGGAACATCCGTATTGAGGATATACATGCCTCTGTTTGTTCCGACCAATAACATATCGTCTAGCGTAGACACCATCTCAGCCTGATTTCCAAAGAAATCTACATTTGTCTCACCCACTGCTGTAGGCGCACTACAGTTGCTCAAGTCAAAAGACTTCAGTTCCTGAGGGGTCACGACATACAGGTGATCCTTCAAGGTAGCAAAGCGAGACATAGAGCCTGCCTGACCTGTAGCGGAAGGAGCAACCGTACGTGCATTGTTAAAATTGTCGTCTACTGTTGCAGGATCGACTTCATTCATCGCCCAAATTGTGGGTATTTCCTCATCACAGTTGACCTGCTGCGTGATCATCTCACGCTCCCATGATACCACTATTCCTTTGTTGGGATCTGCTACGAAACCATTAAATTCGATGGCATGTGGAAATACATTGGAAAGACGATTGACTAAGACGGGTGTCTCAGGTGTCGTCATGTCAAAGACAAGAAGATCCGTGCTACTGTCCAAATAGAGGAAGTTACACTCATACGCGATGTCGTAGTTTCCAGGGACATTGAGGAAAGACAGGGCGACAGGATTTCTGGGATTTTTGTTGTCAAAAATATGAATCCCTTTCCCGACCTCATTGATCAGGAGAAAATTGTCTAGTGTAAACAGCTTCCCAGGGTGCTGGAGGCTTTGAGGCGCTTGCACTTCTACCGCGCGCTCGAATTCTTGGGGTGTCATGTAGATAGGCGTATACTGCATATAGGTAAACTCCATATTGCAGCGGTCTCGCAAACATGACTGGAACAAAGGACCTGCTACGACCAACAGGCAAAATGAAAAGGCAGCTAATCTGATCCTATTCATAGTTGTGTATCATTTAGAGGGTGAAACAAAGGAATAGTCTAGTTTACTGCGATTCTTTTGTAATCGCTTAGAGACGTTTTGGGACAATGAATATCATGATAGGTGCAAACATCCCAATATCGTCTCCATCATTAGGGGTGAAAGAGCTTGAATTAATTGATAGTTAAAAAGTACAAGTCATATCCCAAGCGTAAGATACAAAAATTTGTCTCCTAACATGAGCGTGTGCAACTTTTACTTCATCATTGGTATGAATATGAGGATATTTTCTTATTCCCCTTCAACAATTTCACCTAAATTTTTACACCTCTTTCATCATAAAAAATTCTTAATTCAGGATTATGTGCCAAGTTTCTTATTTTAACAGAAACATAATACCCACTGTTTCTCATCCATGATTCGTACCCTTCACATCATTTCACTTGGTCTTGGTTTCCTCTTACTGCTACTTTGTACCCCTCTAAAGGGCCAAAACCAAATGACAGAAGATGTCATCTACCTCAAAAATGGAAGCATCATCAGGGGACAGATCATCGACCAAAAGTTGCATGAGTCTATTACGATTCTCTTGGTAGATGGCTCTGTTTTGAACTTTGAGACGGGAGAGATTCTTCGCGTGCAAGTTGAGACGAAGGCCTATCTTTACAAGAAACTTACCTATAGGAGTCGTCAGCTCGCTTACAAATACTACAAACCCGCAAAGCAGTATATCAATCTGGATGTAGGCATTGCATTCAACCAAGCCAGATTTGGACCACAACTGGTGTTTCATTCGCATATCCATGTTGGCGTACGCTTCGGAGAAAGATTATATTTAGGTGTTGGCACGGGTTATGATCCCTACGATCGTGGCACCGCTTATCCTGCATTTGTCGTTGCCAAAGGAGCCATACTCGACAAGCCGATTACACCTATCTATCAGGTCAAACTTGGCTATGCCTATGCGGGGGGGACCAGATGGAACTCAACCGTATTCAATCCAGGTCCGATGGGGATGGCTGCTGTCGGACTTCGTATCATGAATCGAAGCCAAAGTCTGTTTGAGTTTGTCGTAGGATATAAGGGTCAATGGACCTATCAAGAATATATAGAGTTTCAGTTTTCTCCTATGGGACTGGAAGAACAAGTACTCGTGACAGGAACACGACTCTATCAAAACATTGTCTGGCAAGTGATCTTCAATTTATCATCATGAAACAGCTGCTCTTAGCTAGCCTACTGTTCTACTGCTTTCTTTCATTGTCTGCCCAGCAAATCTCAGATGAACTGGAAGATGTCGTGTACTTAAAAAATGGAGATGTCCTACGAGGCCAAATTGTGGAAGAAGAAGAAGGCGTCTACATCGTGATTGAAATGATCGGAGGGAGTACCATCAAAATCGAGCAAGCCAAAATCAATCGAATCGAATACGAAGAATCAAGATTCGAATCCATTGACAAAAGTATCAACTATAAAGCCTCACTCCCAGGTGTCATTCGCAAGGGCATCGTCCACCGATTGGGTATGGGATTTACAGCTCCCAATATTGAGACAGACGCTCCAGATAATATCCTCTCCTTCAATCGTCCCCTTCAGTGGAGCTTTACCTACTCGTTAGGATACAGATTCAATCGGCTCCATACCCTAAGTGTAGGCAGTGGCTTCCAGCATCAATTATTGGGATGGTACTTGCCTACGTTTCTAGAAGCAGAAACAGATTTTTTCCATAGCTCACTATCTCCAACCTTTTCTGCTCGCGCGACATTTCTAGCTCCTCTTGGAGGCAACTGGTGGGTAGACCGTCTCAAAAGTGGGAACTCCTATCGTGTACTTGCAGGATTTAGGAAGCGAGGATACTCAGGAAATGAAGCACGTTTTTTATTTGGATGGCAGTATGCGTATTCTGAAGGTGAGCGGGTTGATTTTGACCAAACAGGAAACTTTACCCGAACCAATACTTTTTCGCGAGAAACAGGATTTATTTTTGAGCTGTCCTACCACTTTGATTGAGATAGTCAGACTAAAAGACATGAGATATCAGACCTTAGAAGAATAACTGTCGAGTAAATAGTCATAACAAATAAATCGGACATCACCCATGAAGGCGATATCCGATTTTATGTGAAAAATGAATAGTTTTTTTAGTTCGCAGACTCCTTGTTAGGAACCTGGATCAAATCCAATGCTTGACTCTTAATCATCTGATTGAGCTTCGCTACTTCTTCCTGCGAAAGCTGACTCCACTTCGCCAACTCCTGATCAATGTCTTTGGTCACTTCCTCATAAAACTCATAGGACTGCTGCGTAGGACGATTGTCACCGACACTCACGAGTGATCCGAGGTGCGCCAGTTTATTATTCAGTCGAATGGGGTAGTTCAAGGGATCTTGACGGCTACGGTTCTTCGTCTGATAGAGTGCTTCTTCTACCTTAGAAATTTCCTTGTGAATGCGCTTGGCTTCTTCTACCACTTCTTTTGCCGCTTCGTCTTTCTTCCACCTGTCCGCTACATCCATCAGTTGTGACTTTGCCTTGCGCATGTCGATGATGGCTTCGTGTGTTTCGGATAACTTAGTGAGAATGTCGCGCTGCAAATCAAACTGCGCTTTCAAATCCTCCACGCTAGCACTCGAACGCTGATCAGATACAATCTGAAAATCCTGCTCCATAGAGTCTGTTCCAATAACCAAACGCACCTTGTAATTTCCAGGAATCGCTTTCGGTCCTGTCGTCTGTCCCCACCACAAAATCATACCCTCAAATTTCTTGGCATCTTCGTAGCGCATGTCCCATACAAAGCGATTCAAACCCGTCCTCAATTCCTTCAACGCTTTGGGCGCTTTCTTTTCTCCTCTCTTGAAACGCTTAATTTCTGTACCATCTGCTTCTAAGAATACCATGTGGACAGGAACAGAATCGGCTGGTACTTCGTGTAGATAGGTGTAGACCATCACACCACCAGGATGATTTTGTCCCTGATTTTTGGTTACACGTGTATTTACTCCTCCCATGCGATACGACGGCATAGGCGCAAAAAGATGATGATCGCGAGAAGCCATATCATCTGTTAACTGATGCAAGACCGTCAGGTCGTCGATGATCCACAGACTGCGTCCCTGCGTAGCAGCAATCAGATTATTATCCTTGATTGTGAGATCCGTAATCGGTACGATAGGAAGATTTTGCTGGAAGGGCTGCCAGTTATTTCCATCATCAAAAGAGATGTACATACCCGTCTCAGTCCCTGCATAGAGCAAGCCTTTTCTGACAGGATCTGCACGCAATACACGTGTGAAGTGTCCTTTGTCAATTCCGTTCGTGATTTGCGTCCATGTTTTGCCATAGTCATTAGACTTGTAGAGATACGGACGGTAATCCCCCATTTTGTAGCTCGTAGCTGCGATATATACACCTGCTTTATTGTGGGGATCTATTTCCACGCTATTGACCATACACCACTCGGGCATCATGGGTGGGGTGACATTCTCCCAGTTTGCACCCCCATCTTGGGTGAGATACACCAATCCATCGTCTGATCCTGTCCAGATTACCCCTGGCTCATGCTGGGATTCCGCAGCGGCAAAAATCGTACAGTAGTACTCTACTCCTGTATTGTCCTTGGTGATGGGACCACCTGAAGGACCGAGTTTTGCAGAATCGTTGCGAGTCAAATCAGGGCTGATGACCTTCCATGAACGCCCTTGATCTGTGCTCACGTGGAGATAGTTGGAGCAGGTATAAAGTTTGTTCGCATCATGTGGACTGAAGAAAATAGGGAAATTCCACTGGAAGCGGTAGCGCATATTTTCTACGCCATGTCCCATAGGATTATCGGGCCAGACATTGATGGCCTGGGTCTCGTTGGTCTTGTGATTTTGTCTGGTCAAAAAACCGCCGTAGGAGCCACCGTATACGATGTCATTGTCCTGAGGATCAATGGCGATATGTGCACTCTCACCACCTGCTGTAGACTCCCAGTCTCTACTCGTAATGGCTCGGCCATCTGTGCGGTGTGCAATGCGCACGGTAGAATTATCTTGCTGGGCGGCATAGATACGATAAGGGAAATGATTGTCTGTCACGACACGATAAAACTGTGCCGTAGGCTGATTTTGGTAGGTCGACCAGTTTTCTCCCCCATCATATGTCACCTGGGCACCTCCATCATCACCAATGATCATACGCTGGGGATCTTCTGGCGCAATCCACAAATCGTGATGGTCTCCATGTGGAGCCCGATACGATTTAAATGTCTTGCCTCCATCTGTCGACTTCTGATAAGAAACGTTCATGACATACACGACATCCTCATCCTTGGTATCTGCATAAATACGTGTGTAATACCAGGCACGCTGACGCAGAGCCCGTGATTGGTTGGTACGTTTCCAAGTCTCTCCTCCGTCATCTGAACGAAAAACACCCCCATCATTTGCCTCTACGAGTGCAAATATGCGATCTGAATTGACAGGAGAAATGGTCACTCCGATAATGCCAAGGGGTCCCTTGGGCATGCCTTTTTTCTCTGAGAGATTCTCCCACGTATCTCCTCCATCTAGACTTCTCCAAAGTGCTGAACCATCCCCTCCACTAGAGAGGCTATAGGGTGTACGACGGATTCTCCATGTGCTGGCGTAGATGATACGTGGATTGTTAGGATCAATGACAAGGTCTACAGCACCTGCATCTGCATTGGCAAACAGGACTCTTTCCCAATTTTGTCCCCCATCCTTGCTTCTATATATTCCTCTGGTTTCTGAAGATTTGTATAAATCCCCCATTACAGCTGCATAGACGAGATCTGAGTTGCGAGGATGAATGCGGATACGACCAATGTGACGCGAGTCTTTCAAGCCCATAGATTCCCATGTTTTCCCTCCATCAATCGTTTTCCATACCCCATAGCCATAGGATACATTACCACGGACTGTTTTTTCACCTCCCCCCACAAAAATAATGTTGGGATCATCCGTACTCACAGCAATCGCTCCGATCGAACCTCCGAAGTATCCATCCGAAATATTCTCCCAGGCACCTCCACCATTTTTCGTTCTCCAGATACCTCCTCCAGCGGAGCCAAAGTAAAAGAGATTAGGCTTACCAGAAACCCCCGTTACAGCACAAGATCTCCCACCGCGAAAGGGTCCGATATTTCTCCAATGCAGTCCCTCGAATGTCTCAGAAGGCATGACTTTCACGACGGGTTCAGGCGATTTTTTCTTATTTTTGCGCTGCCCCATGAGCGCAAGTGGTAGTAGAAGTGTGAGGATGACAAGCAATCGCAGACTTGTATGACCTCGTAGTAGATAGTCGTTCATGATCAATTAATTAAGCTTTATTTCGCAGGTATTTGAAACTTGTTAGACCGACTCGCGTTTTGCAAAGAAGCCTTTTACAAGCCGATCCCTGGCGTTTTTACCACAATATATTAGAGAAATTTAATGGATTGGAGCCATTAAAAAAATTTTCTGTGTATGATCCCTTCATTTTCTACCATTGAGATTCGTTCAGCTCACGCTTCAGACATGCCCCTGCTGGTTCATGCTGCTAGAAAGATGTTTGTCGATACGTTTAGCGAGCATTATGTGGGGAAGCCCTTCTTTGATGAATATGTCGAGGAAGCATATACGTTGGATAAATTTCAGGGTGATTTTCAAAACCCTCATCACATCTTCTGGATCGTATGGGAAGAGGAAAAGCTGGCAGGCTTCGTACAACTGGTCGGGCATACACTCCCCACTTGTATCGAAGCAGCAGATGGTCTGGAGATCAAACGCTTCTATATTTTTCAAGAATATCATGGAAGAGGGATTGCCCAGCGGCTCATGGAAAAATGTATCGAGAAAGCTGCATCAGAAAGCTATCCTGTCATGTGGCTCGGTGTATGGCCAGAAAATCATCGGGCCATCGCCTTTTATAGAAAATTTGGGTTTGAGATCTGCGGAGATCATCCCTTCATCTTAGGTTCAGAGACAGAGATCGATTGGGTGATGAAGAAAGATATGTAAATCCTCTCACCCTGGATCGTGAGACATTCATAGATCTATTTTTATTTATGTAACTACTTAATGGGTAATTATCAGTATTTTATCCTTCATCTAAGCTCAAAACTACTTGCAATTCATGCCTTTTAGTTTCAGACGGTTTTTGGACAAGAGAAGAGTACTCGCCGAATTGGGTTCTTTTGATGAAAAAGCCCTATATATCGGTGCAGAAGACGACCGTCTGGAATGTGTTCAGATTCTACTAGAAGCAGGTATCAATCCCAATTGTAGAGGACGTAAACATATGACACCCCTGCATGCAGCCACAAGTCAGAACCATCTGCCTGTCTTGAGATTGCTGCTGGCGCATGGAGCTGACATCGATTCGCAAGATGAGGACAAACACACCCCTCTGATGCTGGCCATCGTCAACTCTCATAAGCATGCCTTCGATACTTTGCTGCAAGAAAAACCCGATCTCGAAGCGACGAATTACAATGGAGATACTGCGCTAGGTATTGCCATACAGTCAGGAGAGACGACACTGGCGCGCAAGCTCATAGATGCAGATGCTGAGATTGACATACCCAATCACGAAGGCAAGACACCTTTGATGATGGCGATTGAGGAGGAGAAAATTGGGATTGTCAAATCTTTACTGGCCAATGGGGCTGATCCCAACGTGAAAGATCACGATGGACTGTCAGTACTGGATATGCAAATCGCTAGTCCGCGGATTCGCAAGATGATCAAGAGATACAGTATGCAGCATCGCATCAGTGATTCCCCCTCACTTCCAGGCTACACGCGCTATCTTGCGACCGACACATATATGATGCCATTGGCCGATCAGGTATTTACGCGATTTCCCAAATTATCTTCGCTCCTATTGAACCTAGCAGATCACGTATTCTCCAACCTAGATGCGCAATATCATTTTTCAGATATGGAGCAAAAGGGCAAGGATTACCTCCGACAATTGGAGCATAGCCTGGAGCAGACACTCGCCGAAAAGCCTGCCAATGGGACTTCTTATTATGGCTCCACCAATCAGTCTGACATGGATTTGGCTCTTTTTGAGGCCATCGCTACCCAATCCATGCCCTTGGTGCGGATCATGCTCCGCATCGGTGCCAATCCCAATGCACAAGATCCTACAGGTCAGACCCCTCTGCATGTCGCGGGCAATAGACTCGCCTTTGTCAAAATGCTCCTAAAAAACGGAGCCGATCCACAGATTAAGAATGAAGTGGGTATTTCGGCTTTGGCGCAGGCGAAGGAAAAAAACTGGGTGGCTGTAATCGAATTGATGGAAGAATAAGATTCTACATTCGAATAAGATTCTCAAACGATAATACAACCTCATGCGCGCTTATTTCCTCCTTCCTTTTATTTCTCTGCTTCTTTGTACTTCTCTTCATGCTCAAACTGACCCCATGCCTTCTCACGATTGGCTGGGAAAATGGAAGGGAGAACTCATCATTTATGATGTGACAGATACGCTTCAGACACTTTCGATGGAGCTGTGGGTTGAGGAAACGGATACTGCCTCTATGTGGAACTGGACCATTATTTACCATGGAAAAAATGGGGACGACGTCCGTAAGTATGCACTAAAGGCCATGGATTCAACAAAAAATGGCCATTATCAGGTGGATGAGCGCAATTCTATTTTGCTGGATACCTATCTAAGGGGAAATAATCTGAGCAGCCGATTCACAGTGAATCAATCTCTCTTACTCATCAGCTATACACTCATTCCTTCACAAAAGGCCCTAAGATTCAATGTAACTTCAGGCAGTATGAAGGCGCCTACCTCTACAGGTGAGGACGTGCTTGACGAAAATATCAAGGAGATTTTGAGCTACTCTTTGAATGGGTTTCAGGAAGCGATCTTGCATAAGGATGAATGAAGGGTTGAATCTCAATTCCAGGCGAGTTGTTTTCGCTCAGACCAATAATCCGTAGGCTTTACTGCCTCATTTTTCCACCAGGCGATTTCTGCTTCTTCTAAGGAAAAAGTAGATACCTTGAGATTTTCCTCTAATTGATTACGCTGAGAAGCACCACTCAATACTCGGTAAACAGGCAAGCTATCCAAACAAAACCTCAAGGCGACTGCGTCTACGCCCACTTCGTACTTTCTAGCCAAGGCTTCCAGCTTTTGATAGTGCTTCGCATAATGCGGATAAGCTGGATTAGGAAACGCACGCCCATTGGCTAGGGCTTCTTTGATGATCAATCGTCCACCCTCAAAAGCGATGCTTTCGGCGACTTCTGTCAAGCTTTGATCAAAGATATTGTAGGTTACCTGAAATACATCGAAGAGCTGCTTTTCATCAATCGATACATCCACTGCTTTTTTCAAGACCTCGACTTGATTCGCACCTGATGTAGTCAACCCTATATGTAATCCATATGCCTCTTTCAGTTCTGCTAGTCTTTTCAACACATCTACATTCTCCAATACGCCTGTCTCAAATGTCGCAGAGTGAATCTGATATGTCGTCAGTTTAGGCAAAAGAGATTGTGAACGCTCCCATTGCGCATTGAGCTTGGAGAGTGCGTGTGATTTAACTTCGTGGACCTTGGCATTAGGATCAAAATGGGCTGTATAAGTATAGCCCCACTTGGTAGCGATTTCTATGGTTTCGTCCTGCTTTTGAGCAGCCCAATCCATGAGTAGATCTTCTGCCATCCCATATCCAGGTGCTGTATCAAAATATCGAATCCCCAATTGGTAGGCATTCTCCAGCATTTGGAAGCCTGCCTGGCGAAAAGTTTCGAAGGAAAAGGGAGTAGCTTTTTTCTGGCGAATGTTGATATACTGAGGTCTACCAATGGCGGCGGTGCCGAAGCCGAGGGACATAGGATTGATTATTTTCAGTGTATAGAATATCTTTTCTTACCAAATCCGTTTTACAGAATACATATCAAATATTTCATCCTTCCCTATAACTGGATAATCTAAATATAAACTTTGACTGATGATTAATCTATCAAATGGATCTTTGTGATGCATCACTAGTTCACCCGTTTTTAGAGTATGATCAGCTGTTATATCTATCAATTCTACACCATCTCTCAGGATATGGGAGATTATCTGGTCTACCGATTTATTTAAGTTTAGTTTACCTATCCCTTGTTTGATGACCATTTCCCATACACTAGCTACACTCAAGAAGCTTTGATTCTCTGTGCTTTCAATCATGGTTCTCGCTGTCTTACTTAGTTGTTTATCACTTTCAAAAAACCAGATCAATGTATGTGTATCTAAAATAATATTCATGTATTACATATAATCTTTAAATTCCTCAAGAGGCGCATCAAAGTCTTCTGACATTTGAAATGTTCCTTTGAGACTACCATATCGAGGTGACTTCTTAGTACTTAAATTCTTATCATACTTATAAGTGAGAAATTCGATAAAATCTATGATTTCACCTTTCAAGTTCTCGGGCAAAGCATGTATTTTTCTTAGTATGGTTTGATCAGTCATGGAGCATATTATCTTATTCAAGATACGATTTATACAGCACATTTGATTCAAGTATGACTGTATATTGCTAACTTCCCTTTACATGTAATGGAAATCCATGTTTCATACGAAAACCAAACTATTTTATAGATTTACCTAAACGATGTACGCATCAAATACGCTGTTTCTAAGCTTAAAGACTCCATTACCTTTGAGTCAATAATTCGAATAGATTCTTATTTATATAATAATTGGCCATTCCTATTTTCTCTTTTTCCAGCAATTGACCTTTGGATAACTCATTCAGGTAATTTGCTGCAGTAATTCTAGATACGCCTAGGTCCTTCGCAAGGAAATCAATCTTTGTGTAAGGATGTTTAAATAAATTATTGAGCAAATCTTGACTGTAAAACTTATAATGAACTCCTGGCACATGATTAATTCGCTCATGTCACTGCATGATCAGACACTCACTGAGAATCATATCAACAATATATGATTCTTCAAGACGCCACTACGATGGGAGAACTTTTCGTAC
>JBCBPW010000086.1:0-29716 GCA_039820545.1 Bacteroidota bacterium
AAGGCTGGCCAATATGTCACCAGCAAGAGAGAGAGCAACATGGCGATGAAAAGCCTGAGCAAGGGTTTGATTACTTTTTGAATGGTGGTACCTGCTACCCCTACACCGACGAAGAGGATCGAGCCCACAGGGGGCGTACATAGCCCAATGCTTAAGTTTAAGACCATCATGATCCCAAAATGAATCGGAGAAATACCTAACTCAGTGACGACAGGCAAGAAGATCGGTGTGAAAATGAGGACCGCTGGCGTCATGTCCATGAAGATGCCGACAAAGAGCAGGATGAGGTTGATCAATAGCAAAACCACAATCTTGCTCGAACTCACCGAAAGCAAGAGATCTGTGATGGATTGAGGAATATTTTCATAAGCCATGATCCAAGACATGCTCATGGAGGCTCCGATGAGTAACATGACAATGGCTGTCGTCCCTACGGACTGAACAAAAATGGAAGGAAGATCGGCCCATTTCAGTTCTTTGTAGAAGTAAGAAAGCAGGAGGCAATACAATACTGCCACAGCTGATGCCTCAGTAGCGGTGAAGATGCCCGCGACAATTCCACCGATAACCACAATGAGCAAGAGCAAGCCAGGCAAGGCGCCAACAAAGGTGCGTAACACAGCCTTCAGCGTACTTCGTTCTCCCACAGGCAAGCCCTTACGTTTGGCCCAAATGCTGGCAGCGATCATCAGAGCCAATCCTGTGAGGATGCCTGGAATGTAGCCCGCCAAGAAGAGCGCGGCGATAGATACTCCGCCACTGGCGAGGGAATAGACGATGAGTACATTGCTAGGAGGAATGATCAATCCTGTAGTCGAAGCTGTAATGTTGACCGCTGCGGCAAACTCTCGGCTGTATCCTTCATCGTCCATGGCCTTTGTCATGAAGCTCCCAATGGCAGAAGCAGCGGCAGCAGCCGAACCTGCAATGGCTCCAAAAAGCATGGCAGCAATGATGTTGACATGGGCTAGACCTCCTGGAAGCGAGCCTACCAGCGTCCGTGCAAAGTCGACCAATCGCTTGGCGATCCCTCCCCTATTCATGATCTGCCCTGCAAGGATGAAGAAAGGAATCGCCAGCAGCGCGAAGCTGTCAAGCCCTGTCGCCATGCGCTGTGCTACCGTCGTAAAGGCGGGAACCGTGGAGATGCTGACCAACATGGTAAACAGGCTACTAATCCCGATACTCCAAGCAACAGGCACACCGATGATCAGCAAAATGACAAAGGAGAGAACAAGAATCAAGATTTCCATTGTGGTAGCTTCATTAAGCACGAAAGAGTTCGTTCAGCTTGTAGTAAATAATCAAAATCCCACTAAGTGGAATCACCCCATAGAGCACGCCCATCGGCAGTTGAAGGGCTGCGGATGTCTGCTCCAAATGGAAGGTGATGTAGATCAATCGGATGCCTCCTATGATCATGACTGCCAGGACAAATGCGATGATGAGAATCGAAATGAGCATTTGTATATTTTTTTGGCCTCGCGCACTTAGCGAAGGTGAGAGCAAATCGATGGCTAGGTGCATTTTTTGACCAGAAGCATAGGCTGCTCCCAATAGACCTATCCACACCAGTAAAAATCGAGCAAGCTCCTCGGACCAGCTAGCTTGACTCCCCAAGGCATAACGCGTAAATACGCCCCAGAGGACGACAAGGGTAATCATGGCCATCAAAAAGGCCAGAAACCCACCGAGTATGTGATCAATCCTTTTCTTCATCACTAATAGATTGAGGGGTGTTTGGATTTACCGATTGAATGCGCTGAATCAACTCGTACAACTCGGGGCGGTCCTGATAGGATATTAGCATGGCTTCGGTTTTTTGAAAAAATCCTTCTTTCTCTGGCCTGATGATTTCGACCCCTTCAGCTTGCACTTTCTCTAATGCCTCTTTTTCGGCCTCCTGCCACAACCTCCTCTGCTCAATCGTAGCCTCATCAGCAGCTTCCATCAACCATTTTTGCTCTTCCTGACTGAGATTTTGCCATGCGACTTTGCCAATCACCAAAATATCAGGAATCGCTGTATGCTCATTTAAGGAGTAGTATTTGCATATTTCGTAGTGCCGTGAGGTGTAAAAACTCGGGGGATTATTTTCGGCTCCGTCCACGACTCCTTGTTGGAGTGCGGTGTAGAGTTCGCCCCAAGAGATAGGTGTAGGGGAACCACCCAAGCTTCTGACAAGATTCATGGAGACAGGGCTTTCCATCACACGAATTTTCAAACCTTCTAAATCATCAGGGGTATGGATGGGACGTTCTTTGGTATAAAAGGAACGATAGCCTGCATCAAAGTACGCCAACCCCCTCAGCCAATATCGCTCACTGTCTTCCAGCAATTCCTGCCCAATCTGTCCATCCAAAACAGCATACGTGTGCGCACGATCCCGAAACATATAAGGCAAGCCCAAGACCTGTATTTTGGGTGAAAAATTCTCCATCACAGCAGCCGAAACCTTGGTCATGGCCAAACTCCCTATTTGTAGCAACTCTAGGCATTGGCGCTCTCCGCCCAACTGCGAACTCGGATAGATCTCTATTTTCAGTTTACCCCTGGACTTTTCAGCCAATTTCTTCGCCATAAAGATCATTCCCTGATGAACCGGATGGTCGATATTGAGTCCATGGGCTAATTTCAAAGACTTCTCTTCCTGCAATTCTGAACAGCTCCCCATCATCAGGAACAGTCCGATCAGTGGGAGGAATATGAGCTTATATTTCTGCTTGAGATTTCGCATAACATCATCTTGTAGCATTATGTTCATTCCCCCCAAGCCAACGTCACAGGCTGGTTCCATAGCATCGCTTCCTTTTTCAAATAATCTTGAAATACCTGCTGATTATCAAAAGCTTTGCTAGCAGCTTCCCAACCTGCATAAAACCGATAACGAACATCTTGAGAGGGCCCCAGTATTCCATAAGAATTGGGAATGGTCTGGCTGATAGAGTCTGTGTCGATATAAGATTGAAAGCCTTGGGAAGGGACAATTACTGCCATTCCCAGAGAATCCTTGTTTTCACTCTGTAAACCATAAGTGTAAAGGCAATGATTGGAGGAGGATGCTATAAACTGTGCGGGTAGATTATGTAGATCCACCAGACCCACTATGACGGAAGCTTCTGTGGCTGGGCTAATCTTCAATTCACCATCATAGCTATAACTTCCCGCCACGATGGTCACATTATGGGTGATGTTGACAGCTTGATTGCCTAGAGACACATGCTGGAAATTGAGTTGAAAGCGAGAACGAAGGGGTCCTTCAAACAGGATGCGGCAGTCAGCCTCCTCACTTGTCAGCCTAATAAGCGAATCCTGGTGCCAAAAGGCCAGACTCCCCGCCCCCAGCGAGCTCCCTACTTTGAGGATATCCATTCCCCATTCTTGCAACTCATGATAGCTGGCATCTCCTTTTCGACCGACGCGATCCAAGATCATATTGGAAGTCGTTTTTCCAAAAATATCCATCCCATTTCGGAGGTCGAGATAATTACGGAAAGCCACCTTGTCATTCTCCCACCCTATTCCCTCAAATTGGTACTTCGCTTGCGTTTCCTTGTTGTTGTAAGTGTTGAGTCTTGGGGCAGATTTCTTGGAAATAATGCCATTTGCCGTTTTTTCCCCCAGTTGTAAATGGGTCCTCATCTCAAATACTTCCCTACCTGACTCAGGCTTGAAGATGATCGTTTGGCTTTCTTGTGTATTGAAGTCGAGCAAAAAGAATAGCTCATCTGCTTTTCCATCTCCATCTGTGTCGTCATATTGATGTGGGAGAGGTTGACCATCGACAAAGGGTGTCCATGCATCAGCCTCAATCATCCCATGTTTACGCATTTGCTCCATCTTGATCGCCACAGGTGTTTGCTCACTGTCTATCGTTGCTCCACAGGTAACGGTCAGCTTCACTTCTTGAGATTGGCAGCCGATGAGGACCAACAGGAGGATGTAGAAAAGAAAAGATTGGAGTTGTCTCATGACATCGAAGTTGGAGGGTAAATCAGGAATCTTGGGGTCTGCCGATGGTCGCCAGTATGCCTCCATCTACATAGAGGATGTGTCCATTGACGAAGTCTGAGGCAGGGGAAGCTAGGAAAATCGCGGCTCCTTTGAGCTGGTCGGGCTCGCCCCACTTACCTGCAGGCGTACGCCCGATGATGAATTCATGCAAGGGATGGCCATTCTTTCTAATAGGTGCCGTTTGCTCGGTCGCAAAATACCCTGGCCCAATGCCATTGACCTGGATGTTCTCGCGTGCCCACTCTGTGGCCATATTTTGTGTCAGCATTTTGAGCCCGCCTTTGGCTGCCGCATAGGCACCTACCGTGTCTCTGCCGAGTTCGCTCATCATGGAGCAGATATTGATCACTTTGCCGCCGCCGCGCTGGATCATACCTGGAACTACATATTTGGAAACGACAAAGGGCGCGATCAAATCCACTTCAATCACCGCGCGAAAATCTGCTGTATCCATTTCTACCAATGGCATTCGCTTGATGATCGCTGCATTGTTCACCAAAATATCAACCGGGCCGACCTCTGCCTCTATTTGTTTTAGGGAAGCGACGACCTGTGGCTCATCTGTGACATCAAACAAGTATCCCTTAGCTGCCAGCCCGGCTTCCTCATAGACCTGAAGGGCATGCGCCATTTTACTTGGCGTGTGTCCATTGATCACCAATTGCGCTCCAGCCTCTCCTAAGCCTTTGGCCATGGCCATGCCGAGTCCGTGTGTTCCCCCTGTAACCAAGGCTACTTTTCCAGTTAAATCAAATAGGTTCATAGTATAAATGATGGAATTATCTCAACTCTTTTATGACTGCATGATCCATATCGCCATAGTCTAAGTTCTCTCCTGCCATTCCCCAGATAAAGGTGTAGTTCGAAGTTCCTGACCCACAATGGATGGACCATGAAGGAGAAAGAATGGCTTGTTCATTGTGCATCCAGACATGACGCGTCTCGTCAGGCTTCCCCATAAAATGGCAGACTGCCTGTCCTTCGGGAACCTCAAAGTACATATAGGCTTCCATCCGTCGATTGTGGACGTGGGCAGGCATGGTATTCCAGACGCTTCCTGCTTTCAATTCCGTCAGACCCATTTGAAGCTGGCAAGTTTGGACGATGCTATTGACGAGTAGCTTTTTGATGAGGCGATGGTTGGCCGTTTCTAGGCTTCCCATCTCCACGATTTCTGCTTCTGCTGTCGTGACCAATTTATTGGGATAGGTATGATGCGCAGGTGCAGAATTGATGTACAATTTGGCGGGACGATCCGCTGTGAGCGATCGGAAGGTAACCAGCTTGTTTTCACGCCCCAGATATACGCCTTCCTTGAATCCTAAAAGCATCTCTTTCCCATCTACCGATACGATAGCGTCCCCTCCTACATTGATGATCCCCATTTCCCTGCGCTCGAGAAAATAGGTAGATTTTAATTCTTCAAACGTCTCTAAAGCAATCGCTTCTATCCCAGGCTGTGCTCCCCCCACGATGTATCGGTCATACATGGAGTAAGCGAGGAAGATGTCATTTTGAGGAAAAATAGCCGGAAGCAAGAATTCCTTACGGATTCTCTCTGTCCCATATTGAGAGAAGTCACGAGGATGAGAGGCATAACGAAGCTCGATAATCATGTGGGTGTGTATTGGAGAGGTTAATTCCTAAATCCTAGCCTACTTTTTCCCAAGATGAAAGGCCATCGAGAGGATTGATTCCAAGTAGTGAATCAAATATATCTATTTTTTGCAAACGTTTGCAAAAAATATTTACTTTTGATCATCTCAAAGATTTCACTGTACAAATGGAATGCTCGATCACTTGCAAATCCCCTATTTCCCTTTGTATCATTGAGGCCAAATCGTTAGCCTAGTACGAATTATGTCGAGGAAAGTGACCATCAAGGATATTGCGCGAGAATTGAATACCACCATCTCGACTGTATCCAGAGCGTTGAATGATAGCCCTTTGATCAGTATACAGACGAAAGCACTGGTCAAGAAAAAGGCGGCTGAAATGGGCTATCGACCCAATTCTATTGCGCGACAGCTTAGAGATGGGAGAAGTCGCACCTTGGGTTTGCTCGTTCCTCGCATCAACCGTGCCTTTTTCGCCAATGTCATTCATGGAGTAGAATCGATTGCAAAGCAACAAGGTTACCAGCTTCTCATTTGTCAATCCAATGATTCGGTAGAGGAAGAGGAAGAAGCCATCAAGACATTGCGAGAACAAAAGGTGGCAGGAATCATCGTATCGAGGGCTTCGGATGCCATTCATGACGACTTCTATCAGGAAATCTTGGATGATGGGATTCCCTTGGTCATGTTTGATAGAGTAGCTAAATCATTGAATGTCAACCAAGTCATCAATGCGAATGAAAAGGGTAGCTATTTGGCAGTCAAACATCTGATTCAGCAAGGCTATCAAAAAATCCTCCACTTTGGAGGCCCCCTCTCGATCAATGTGTACCAAGAGCGATACGCGGGCTATGTGAAAGCCTTAGCAGAAGCCCACATTCCATTGGATGAGTCGCTGGTTTTTCGAACGGTGCTGACCCAAGAAGAGGGGCAGAAATGTATGAAGCAGATTCTTGGAAGGGCGCTTTCCTTCGATGCGATTGCGGCTGCCAGTGATTTCTCAGCCTTGGGCGCTTATCTGGAACTGGAAAAAACAGGCCTTTCGATCCCTGAGCAGGTCGGACTGGTCGGATTTGCTAATGAGTCTTTCACGGAGCTTATTGGTATGAGTTCGGTCGAGCAGTACAGTGTAGATATGGGCATGACCTCTGCTAAGCTGCTGCTAGAAGAAATCGAAGGAAGGGAAAAAGACGCTCCTCAGATGCATAGGCAAATGGTTATTGTGCCGAAGTTGGTGGTGCGTAGGTCGTCGCAGAAGGGAAATGAAAGGGGATAAATGGAATCGCATAATGTTACAGTAGATACACCATGAGTGGACGTATCTACTACGCATAGCGTCCTGTTTCACTTTTTTCTTTCTGTCCACTTATTTGATTCGCTGTATCAAAGCCATCGCCTTACGGACATTCTCACGCAGCGTATCCCAATCCTGCGCCTGCATGATCTCCTGCGTAAATAACTTAGAACCCATCCCCACGCAGGCTGCCCCTGCATCAAACCACCCTTTCAGGTTTTCCTCCGTCGGGGCTACCCCTCCTGTAGGCATGATATGGGTCCAAGGCATGGGCCCTTTGACGGCTTTGATGAAAGCAGGGCCTCCTACTTGCGAGGCAGGAAATATTTTCACAATCTCCGCTCCGAGCTCCTCGGCATAGCTTATCTCTGAAAGCGAACCGCATCCAGGGGACCATAAGACTTTTCGACGATTGCAGACTTTTGCCATTTCAGGATTGAGGATGGGAGACACGACAAAACTGGCCCCCAGCTGCATATATAGGGAAGCGGTTCCTGCTTCGACCACAGACCCTACCCCCATCCTCATGTCCGGACAAGCCTCACGCGTAAATTTGACCAGTTCGCCAAAGACCTCATGTGCAAATTCGCCCCTATTGGTGAATTCAAATACACGCACACCACCTTCGTAGCATGCCTTCACGACAGCTTGGGCTATCTCCAAATCAGGATGGTAAAAGACAGGGACCATCCTTGATTGAATCATCGTTTGGGCTACTGATAATCGACTAAATCTCATGATATTTTTCCTCCCATTAAACCGTATAATATTCTTTATTAACGACTTACCCGTCCACTTGCATCTCCGCTCATCAGTTTCGTTACCTCTTCCACTGTCACCAAGTTAAAGTCACCAAAGACCGTATGCTTCAAGCAAGAAGCCGCCACTGCATAGTTGAGCACTTGTTGGAGATCCTCTGGCCATGTAAGCAAGCCATAAATCAATCCTCCCATAAAGGAGTCCCCTCCTCCTACTCTATCGACAATATGCGTGATTTGATAAGTCGGCGCCATGAACAACTGTTCTCCATCCCAAAGCACCCCCGACCAAGTGTTGTGAGAAGCGCTGATAGATCCTCGAAGTGTGATGATCACTTTTTGCGCTCTAGGAAAACGCGCCATCAGTTGCTTGCCCACAGACTCATAAGCCGCAGGATTCATCGTGTCGCCTTGTGTGACATCCACTCCCTCGGGATGAATACCAAATACTTTTTCGGCATCTTCTTCATTTCCCAAAATCACATCACAGCCCTGAACGAGTTCTTCCATCACTTCTCCTGCCGTTTTTCCATACTTCCAGAGCTTTTTTCGAAAATTCAAGTCCGTAGAAACGGGAATTCCCTTGGCGTTGGCGATTTGGATGGCTTCTAGACAAGCGTCGGCTGCCCCTTGAGAGATGGCAGGGGTAATGCCCGTCCAGTGAAACCAGGAAGCTCCTTCAAAGGCTTTCTCCCAATCAATCATACCTGGCTGAATCTCCGATAAAGCGGAATGCGCTCGGTCATATACCACTTTGCTTCCGCGAGAAACAGCCCCATGCTCTAGAAAGTAGATCCCGAGCCTTTCTCCTCCAAAGGCAATATGATCTGTCCCGACGCCATGCTTCCGCAAATGGGCTACGGCACAACGCCCGATGTCATTGTCGGGAATGCGCGTCACAAACTGAGTGGACAAACCATAATTGGCCAAGGAAGCAGCCACATTCGATTCCCCTCCCCCATACAATGCATCAAATTGGTCTGCTTGAATGAATCGCTTTTTTCCTGGTGGTGACAAACGGAGCATGATTTCGCCAAAAGTGACTATGGTGTTCATAATGATGAGAGATTGATAAAGTGTGAGGATATTTCTGTACTAAAGCAGCAAGTAGAGACATCTATGAAAGCCTATTCCATGTCAATTATGAATTTATTCCAAATAAATGCAAACGTTTGCATAAAAATATTTACATTCGTTACAACTTGTTTGATATAGGATGGAACAACATGAGATTTGAGAACCATACAGTTGTGATCACAGGAGCTAGCGGAGCCATTGGATCTAGCTTGACGCGAGCTTTCGTCGCGGAAGGAGCAAAGGTAGTCTTACTAGGTAGGACGCTGAAAAGCCTAGAAGAAGTAAGCAACGCATGCCAAGAAGGTTTGACCCTCCCCCTTTCATGCGATGTGCTCAATCCACAAGACCTTCGGCAGGTAGCAGATCAAACTCTCGGCTGGACAGGGAAGATCGATGTGCTCATTAATGCAGCAGGAGGCAACATGCCAGGAGCCACGATACCTGATGATCAGAGTATTTTTGATCTACAGATGCCTGACTTCCAACGCGTCCTCAACCTCAACCTCAATGGAACCGTCCTTCCATCTTTGGTTTTTGGCAAAATCATGGTGGAAGCAGGACAGGGTGTCATCCTCAATATCTCCTCCATGGCAGCCGACAGGGTCTTGACGCGTGTCGCAGGATACTCCGCTTCTAAAGCCGCGATGGAAAATTTCACCCGATGGATGGCTGTCGAGCTATCGACCAAGTTTGGCGAGTCATTTCGGGTCAACGCACTGGCCCCTGGCTTTTTCATCGGCAACCAAAACCGAAGACTGCTGACCCAGGAGGATGGCTCATTTACAGAAAGAGGAGCAACCATTATCCGACATACCCCCATGAAACGATTTGGACAGATAGCAGAACTCAACGAAGCTGCTTTATTTCTCTGTTCCAAAGGAGCTTCTTTTATTACAGGAACCGTCCTACCTGTAGATGGCGGTTTTAGCGCATTTAGTGGGGTTTAATCAAAGAATTACGATGCATACATTCGAACAAACATGGCGTTGGTATGGGCCTCATGATACGGTCTCCTTAGCAGACGCTCGCATGGCAGGTGCTACAGGCATTGTCACTGCCCTTCACCACCTCCCAGCAGGAGACATATGGACTGAAGGGGAAATCATGAAGCGTAAGCAGACGATAGAAGCCGAAGGTCTTCGGTGGTCTGTGGTAGAAAGCCTCCCTGTACATGAAGACATCAAAAGACGAAACGGGCACTATCTCCAATGGATAGAGAATTATAAAGTCAGCCTCCAAAACCTAGGGAAATGTGGAATCGACACCGTCGCTTACAATTTCATGCCTTTGCTGGATTGGACAAGAACTGATTTGGCTGCTCCGATGGAAGACGGTTCCAAAGCACTAGGCTTCAATCGGATCAATTTTGCTATTTTTGAAGTCTTCATGCTCAAGAGGCAGGGAGCTGAGAGGGGGTATACAAGCGATGAGTTACAAGCAGCCAAAGCCAGATTTTCGGCAATGGCAGATGCAGAAAAACAACATCTCATCCAAAGCATTTGTGGGAGCCTTCCACAGCCAGCAGGAGGATATTCATTAGATTTTGTTCAAAGGGAACTGGATGCCTACGAGGGCCTTAGTGACGTGGACCTCAGAAGCAACTTATCCGCATTCTTGCAAGCGGTCATTCCAGCAGCTGCTAGGGCGCATATCAACATGGCCATTCATCCAGATGATCCCCCCTACCCTATCCTGGGGCTTCCTAGAGTAGTCAGCACAGAAGCTGATGCACTGTCGATCATTGAGATGGTGGATGATGTACACAATGGCCTCTGCTTTTGCACGGGCTCCTACGGTGTGCGTCCCGACAATGATCTCACTTCAATGATTGAACAATTGGGGCATCGCATTCATTTCATTCATCTTCGAGCAACCAAAAGGGATGCTGAGGGAAACTTTTTTGAGGCGGATCACCTCGCAGGGGACGTGGATATGTATGCGGTGATGTGCAAATTGATTGAGGAACAAAACCGCAGAATATCGACTAAGAGGAAAGATTTTCGGATGCCGTTTAGACCTGACCACGGGCACCAAATGCTGGATGACCTCTCCAAAACCACCATTCCTGGCTATTCAGCTATTGGGCGACTCAGAGGATTGGCTGAACTGAGAGGATTGGAGTACGGCATTAGGAAAAGCATGCAAGGATCACTTGCTCGATAGACTGTGTCACAAATCATGGAGATTTACACAGATAACCCAAACGAGTGTGCAAGTTTTCGTAGGCATTTTCAATAAACATTTAAAAAATAATATACAATTTAATTCACTCATAACCAGTATTTTGAGCTTATATGAAAGGACACTCTCTTTCAAGTAAACTTTGAGGACAAACGTTTTCTTCTTAGCTTTTTGTCTACCATGGGTAAAAGTGTAGGCCGTCATACCAGTATCTCATTCCTCTTGCTTCTTGCTCTGTGTGTATCAAACTTACAGGGACAAGAGTCGTTTACATTTGGGCATATAGACAGCAAACAAGGCCTTTCTCAAAATTCTGTTTTTACCGTCATACAAGATGACGATGGCTTCATGTGGTTTGGCACGCGAAATGGACTGAATCGATTCGATGGCCATAGATTCAGGGTTTTTGGGCAAGAAGAAAGTGCTGAAATCACCCAAACTCTTTCGGGTGCAGATATTAGAACTCTTTATTATGATTCTCACATCCAAAAGCTGTGGGTTTGCTCCTTAAATGGCATGCTCCAATATCGACCCTCTACTGATGATTTCCAGTCTTTCCCTTTCCTCACCACTTCAAAAACGTCTCGTCCAAATGTATCCGTTAATTGCCTACACAGGGACCCATCGGGCACACTTTGGGCAGGTACAAGAAGTGGGCTTTACCGATTGGACGAGCAGGAAAAGGCATTCATATTATGTTTACCTCCAAAGGATATAGCCAGGTTCGAGATCAAAGCTATTTATCCCGAAAAGGAGGGCTGGATATGGATTGGGACCAATCAGGGTCTGTTCAAGTTTAAGTCCGATCAAAAAGGAAACCTACAATTCGCTTCTCCTCCTCAGGATCCCGACCTTGAGCAAATGTTTGCATCTGACATCAGATTGATTTGTCAGGATGATGAGGGCTACATGTGGCTTGGAGTTCAGGAAAAGGGCATGTATGCATGGAAACCAGGAGAAAAACCCACTTTTTTTCAGCACGAACCTTCAGACCCTTTTTCCCTTGATAACAATGACGTCCGAGCGATTGCTAAAGCCCCCAACGGACGCATTTGGATCGGAACATTTTCAGGTCTTAACATATATGATCCCCAAAAGGGTAGGTTCAAGCGTGTGCGACATCAGGAAAGCAATCCCAAGAGCCTGGGAAGTGGTTCCGTTCGATCTATCTTTTTTGACAAAAGAGGGAGTGCATGGATAGGCACCTACTATGGTGGGGTCAGCTATTGGAATCCAGAGGCCTATCGTTTTTCCTACAATCGTCCCAATGGATCTCCTAAAGGAATTAGCCATGGCGTCGTGAGTTCCTTCATGGAAGATAAAAAAGGAAATCTCTGGGTAGGAACAGAGGGGGGTGGGCTGAATTATTGGGACAGAAGGGAGGGGACCTTTACCCACTATAAACACAAAGCAGGACAAACGACAGGCCTCAGTGGCAACAATGTCAAAATCATCTATGGCGGAGAAGATTCCTTATGGATTGGGACTTTTGCCTCTGGCCTAAACTTATTTCATATCAAAAGCGAGAAATGGGAATATTTTCGAAACCAAAAAGGCAATATCCCTAGCCTCCCCCATAACAATGTCTATGATCTGCTAGAAAAAGACGGCTACCTCTGGATTGCAACCTATGGAGGAGGTATTAGTAGGCTAAATCTGCGCACGAAGCAATTTTCTGTATCTCAACATCAGTTTGATGATACCACTAGCCTTTCATCCAACTTGACACGCGTGCTCATCCAAGACAAGAATCAAAATATATGGGTGGGAAGTAACCGCGGCCTGGATCGCGTGGATATCCAGCCAGATGGCAGCTTACGTTTTACGCACTTTCTACAAGACAGGATGATTTGCTCCATGATAGAAGCCAGAGATGGGACGCTTTGGGTGGGTACCTATCAGGAAGGTGTGTGGGTACTAGATAAAAATCGGCAAACGGTCCACCAATTTACCAAAGAAGAAGGGCTACCTGGACAGGCTGTATTCGGACTTCTCGAAGACAAAAAAGGCAGGATATGGGTAAGCACAGAAAAAGGGCTCGCCAAAATAGACAGGAGAGACTTGAGTATTGTAGACTACAATTACTCTGACGGAATTGAGAACCTAGAGTATAATTTTCACGCTTATTACAAAACCCAGTCAGGCGAAATGTTTTTTGGAGGCACTCAAGGGTTTACTTCTTTCTTTCCCGATCAGATCCGAACCAATACCTTCGTTCCCCCTGTCGTCTTTTCTGAATTCTCCTACCTCAATACACTCGTGAAACCAGGAGATGAAACAGGTCTGCTTGAGCAATCCATCAACGAAACCCAACAACTTACTTTTTTGTATGGTCAGGCTGATTTTGCGATCAACTTTGCCGCCCTAGACTTTTTGAATCCACAGAATAACCAATATGCTGTTAAACTAGAAGGTCTGGACAAAGATTGGCGTTATTCGAAGGGAGAGACAGAAGCGAGTTACAACCTCCAAAACTGGGGAAACTATATCTTGAGACTCAAGGGGGGCAACAACGACGGGGTATGGAATCAAAATGAGCGGACCATCCGCATCAAGGTTTTGCCTCCTCCTTGGCGGACGACTACTGCTTACATCATCTATGGGTCGATTCTCATTCTCCTCGTTTCCTTCGGGTTTTGGCTGATTCAGATGCGGCAAAACCTCCAATTTGAAAAGGTGATGAAAACCCAGCAAGAGGCACTCCACCAAGCCAAACTCAGGTTCTATACCAATGTCACTCATGAGTTGAGAACCCCTCTGACGTTGATTTTAGGACCAATTGAAGAGTTGCTTGAAGGAGATACTTCTATCCGTGATGCACAAAAACTCGGAAGTATTCGACAAAATGCCCATCGGCTGCTAAGGCTAGTGAATCAACTCTTGAATTTTCGTAGTTTGGAACATGACCACAACCAATTGGAGGTAGCTGAAGGAAACATCGTAAAATTTCTTCGCGAGATTTATCTCTCCTTCTATGATCAAGCTCGGCTTTACAACATCCAATTTACCTTCCATAGCCAGCAAGAAGAAATTCCCCTTTGGTATGACAGGGACAAACTGGAGAAGGTGTTTTACAATGTCTTATCCAATGCCTTCAAATTTACCCCTCGCGGGGGGAGCATCTCGATGACCATCCTAGATATGCCGCAGGAGGTACAAGTCAATGTCTGTGACTCTGGTCCTGGAGTTCCAGCGGGGACGCAGCAATCTATTTTTGAACGATTTTACCATCAAGATCCTGAACACGATCCTCAACAAGAAAGCTCTGGAATTGGCTTAGCCTTGAGCAAGCAGCTCGTGGAGATGCATGGTGGGACAATCGATATAGCCAACCTTCCCGATTCGGGAGCCTGTTTTGCCATTCATTTTTCCAAAGGTCATGCTCACCTCAAATCAGAAGACCTACTTCATAGTTTTCGAGACAGCGAAAATATTGATGCTTATTTTCTCAAAACCGTTCAAGACCAAAACAGCGAAAAAGTTGATCCGCTCACGGAGCTTAAGCAAGCAGAAGAACAAACGTCACTCTTGATTGTAGAAGATAATGAAGAGGTGCGATCTTACATCAAAGGAATTTTTGAGCCTCATTTCCATATCCAAGAGGCATCTAATGGCAAAGAAGGGCTGAAAAAAGTACAAGCATCCACTCCTGACTTGATCATTAGCGACGTCATGATGCCCGAAATGGATGGAATCCAAATGTGTCACCAGCTCAAATCTCGTCTAGCAACCAGTCATATTCCCGTCATCCTATTGACGGCAAGGACAGGACAAATCTTTCGAGTGCAAGGAATAGAGACAGGGGCAGATGCCTACATCACCAAGCCCTTTAGCCCCTATGAGCTGAAATTACAAGTAAAAAACTTACTGGAACTCCGAAATAGGATTAGACAAAGGTTCCAGTCTGTCTTGAAATTGGAACCTGGAGAGATTACCGTTACCTCCTCAGATCAAGTCTTCATCACACGGGCCATAGAAGTGGTAGAGAAATACATGGAAGATCCCGATTTCTTAGTTGAAACCTTTGCCAGAGAACTGGCTGTGAGCCGCCCCCTGTTATTTACTAAGATGAAAGCCATCACCAATCAAACACCTAACAACTTTGTCAAGACCCTAAGAATGAAGCGAAGTGCTCAACTGTTGATCCAGGCTGATTGGGGGGTAGCCGAAATCGCTTATCAGGTAGGATTCAGAGATGCGAGATATTTTAGTAAATGTTTTTACAAGGAATTTGGCATGACGCCCAGTGAGTATCGCGCAAAAAACCAATCTCCAAATATTTGATTTTCAATGCTGTAGATTTTTATCCCATCTGATATAGATTTTTTTTCACATTCATTTTCCTAGATTTATTCTATCGCTCTTCGGCTTTAATGCTCGGGAAAATGAACCTACTACTACTTTCACGTACAGACAGACTACCCTCTGTCAAAAGACTTTTTCTTGCCTTCTGCTTATGCCTCATGGCCATAAGTACCTTCGCCCAGCAGGCTGTTTTGAAAGGAATCGTCCAAGATGGATATTCTGAGTCCAACCTCTCTGGAGCACGTGTCACCATTGACTCTTTAAAGATTGGTACAATCACTTCTATTGATGGCGTATTTGTCTTACCCAATATTCCCCCAGGTAAGCACAAGCTGACCATCACCTACCTGACCTACAGCACACTGGACAGTGTATTGACATTGAGTAAAGGAGAAATCAAGGACATTCAAATTGCCATGACGCCTGAAGATATAAGGGGAGAGGCAGTCTTGATCACAGCCCAAGCATTTGGCCAAACCCAAGCCATCAATCAGCAGTTGAATCTGGATGCGATCGCCAATGTGGTTTCGGCAGACAGGATTCAGGAGCTTCCAGATGTCAATGCAGCTGAAGCCATTGCCCGTCTGCCAGGAGTGGCTATCAATAGAAGCGGTGGAGAAGGACAAAAAGTAGTCATCAGAGGGCTGGAACCCAAGTTTGCAGCCATTACCATCAATGGTGTCAACCTTCCTTCTAACTCGGGAACTGACCGATCGGTAGACCTCTCGTTGATCGCGCCCGAACTGCTCGATGGAATCGAAGTCTTCAAGTCTCCCCTTCCAGATATGGATGCAGAGGCGGTAGGTGGCACGGTCAACCTCAAACTGAGAAAAGCACCCAAAGATTTTAGGCTACTCGCCAAAGGCTTATGGGGCTACAATGACCTCAACGATGATTTGAGAGACAATAAAAGTGTCCTCCAACTCAGCAATCGAGTCTTCAACGACAAGCTAGGCATCGTCTTTCAGGCAGGAAATGAACGCTTCAACAGAGGCGGTGACATCCAAATCCAAAACTGGTTTCGAGGGCCGACCGATGACTCGACAGGAATTACAGATATCTTGGGCAACTCGCTCGTACTGCAAGACAGGCGCGAGATTCGGAGAAGATTCAATACCAGTCTAGGTCTTGATTATGATTGGGGACGCTCCCAGTTCTCATTTTTCGGTCTATTTAGCCGAACGAGTAGGGACCGATTCCTCATGCAGGAAAGCTATAAACCTGCGGATCAGGAAATAGATTTCATTGGACAGGGAATTGAAAATTCGCTGGATCTATCTTTCCTTTCCTTAACGGGAAATCATGTGTTAGGTGCCTTCCAAATTGACTGGACCTTGGCCGACTCTAGATCCAGAGGAAGGACCCCCTACAACTTCCAGATACTTTTCAGGGACAATAACGATCCTTTTGTGGATGGCTTAAACAACGTCGGCAACCCAGGTACGTTTCTGGCAGCGGCTCAGCCCAATCTTCAAGAATCTATTTTGAGGAGTGCGGCCCTGACACAGTCGAGTGTCTCCGAAAATATGCGTACCGCTACGCTCAACATTGAGCTTCCTTACAAGCTGTCCAAAAAGATGTTTGGCTCTCTGAAATTTGGAGGAAAGTACAAGTCTATTGAGAGGGATCGTCAGGTCGATGAACTGAGAGAGGACTTTTATTACTTAGGGGCCAATGAAGCGAGAAGGGCGATCGAGGCTTATGAGGGTGAGCTCCAATTCCTCCCTCAAAATGACCTACTTATCAACATCAACAGCTTTACAACCGATCAGAATGAAGCACAATTTCAAGACCTTGAAGGACAGGATATTGGATTAAATGCTACGCTGGACACAGAGAAAATGCGCGCTTGGCATGACGCACAGCTTTCCCTCCTCAATGTCAACCGTGAAGCATTGGTAGACAATTACCAGGTAAACGAAACGGTGTCTGCTGCCTACATGATGCTGAAGTTCAAAGTGGGAGAAAAACTGACGATCATTCCTGGTTTCCGTTACGAATACTCTGATAATTCCTACACAGGGGGTTATTCGACGATCAATGGACGATATGGTGTAAACGGTGTATTCTTCGATACAACTACTTTTCAGCAGTATGGAGAGTTTTTGCCCCACCTACATATCAAGTACAAACCCCTAGAATGGTTGGACTTCCGTGCCTCCTACGCGCAGACCATGGCTAGGCCTGACTTCCTATTTGTCACACCAAGATTCCAGATCGACGACAACCAGACGGTGATTCGAGCAGGAAATCCCGACCTTCAATATGCGGTTTCTACCAATTATGACTTTGCCGTTTCAGCATACAAGGGAGGATACGGACTTATTTCTGTTGGCGTATTCTCAAAAGATGTCGAGAACATATTCTATCCCTGGCAGACCAATCTAGCCACAGATTCCCTTGCGGCAGCTTTTGGTTTTCCAGACAACCGAGGATACAGCCTTGAATCGTATCTCAATTCTCAAACCTCCCGTGTATATGGATATGAAATCGACTTCCAGACTACGCTTAGTTTCCTCCCTAAGGCATTGTCGGGATTAGTCCTCAATATCAACTATGCACGACTGTATTCAGAAACACAGGTCTTTTTCTTAACCAGTGAAAGACGATTGATTGTCCCTGTTCCGCCTATATTCGAAGATATCTTCACCAATTCGGAACGGGAAGTTCCTATGCGGAGTCAGGCGCCTCATGTACTGAGAACTTCCCTGGGATATGACTACAAGAAATTCTCTGTTCGGATCTCGGCTGCCTATCAAGGGACCAAAGTGCGGAACTATAGTGTCAACAAGGATTTTGACACCTTTGACTCAGATTTCTGGCGGGTAGATGCCTCGATGAAACAAAGAATTGGAGATCACTGGAGCATTTTCCTGAATCTCAATAACCTCAGTAACCAAAGAGATATTTCGTTCACCCGTACACCTTCATTTGTCAATAGGGTCGAAACCTACGGCATCACAGGGACCATGGGTGTTCAGTACAAACTGTAAGAATTTTACTACTCAACCAAAACCTAACAATTATGAAGAAGATTATTTACACCTTCTCCGTACTCGCTATATGCCTAAGCTTGGGTACCTCCCTTTGGGGACAGCGGATTGTGGATATTGCCGCAAGTAGCAATCCTGCTGAGCCGACGGATATTTTCCCCGTGATCATGGGAGATACGATGATGAATGGAGATCGCGTCGACAACAACACAATCTATAGACTTGAAAATGGACAGACTTATGTCACTTCGGGTAGAATTGTCAATACCAAAGATTGGCCGCTGCATATTGAAGCGTCTGATCTCAACGCGACCGATAATAAAGCGATCATCGCCCGTAAGCCCAACACATCTGGAGACTTCCAGGACATAGGCCGTCCAGAAGGTGATGTCACATTCAAAAATATCTGGCTAATCTCTGGTGAGAGAGGGCCGCTAGAGCAACACGATTGGGGTAAATTCCGTCTTTCGGGTGCGGGAACCCGTATCGTCGTCACAGATTGTATAATTGAGAAAGACCGCGGAGGATTTTTACAGGTTCGCGCCGACAGCCTCAAGATTTTTGTAGAGAATACGATCTTCCGCAATGGAGGCAACCGTCGCATCATACAGGGAAATGGACGTGCAATTGATGCGCGTAACTTTGTGCTGGACACCCTAGTCATGTCGAATTGTGTAGTACACAACCTACAGGATCGTTTTTTCCGCAGCCAAGGGGGTGTGACGCCGCACAACTACATCAAGATCGATCACTGCACATCCTTCAATGTAGCGGGTCGCCACGGCTTCATCCAGCTCGGACGTGCCAACACTGTAGAAATCACCAACAACCTATTTTCTAATCCCATCATGCTGGGAAGCAGCCACCCTGCCTACACAAATGAGCAAACCCAGCCTGACAATACCCTTCACAAGGTCATCACGATTGATACGCTGTATGCTACGACCAACTTGACCATCTCCAACAACAATATATTCTGGACAAAAGATGTGACAGATTACTGGGCAACGGTTGATTCTGTCAATGCACCCAACGTTCTCTCTGACCTCGTCAAGCAAAGCTTGGGAGCAGATACTGCCAATGCGTTTTTCTCCGAAGTCTTCGACTTGGACGACGTCCCCGTGACCATCCTAGAGTATGTACAAGATCTGTATGCAGATCCCACAGCTGACGATATGTTTGATTTCATCGTAGAAGATAGCATCGTAGCGGGTACTTCCTTTGATTCTGGCAACCTCTTCGAGTTTGATAATTTCTCTCCTTGCTATGGATCAGGTACACAGTCGGCTACAGCTTCTACTACAGGAGGACCCGTAGGTGCCACTTCTTTCTGCTCGAGTTTGACCAGCATTTCAAATCTTCCTGAAATCGTGCAGAACTTCCGCGTCATCCCGAATCCTGTCAATGGCATGGCACGTTTCGATGTTCAACTTATAAAAGGTGGAGATGTGAGACTGGAGATCTTCGATCTGAATGGAAGAATGGTGGATGTGGTTTCTGAAAAATATATGACAGAGGGTCGTCACGACATTCGCTGGGATGTGCCTGCGCAGCTGCAAACAGGGCTTTACATGGCCAAGCTATCTGCTGACAACGGCGTCCAAACCCTAAAATTTGTGGTAGACTAATGAATTGAGGTAAGACGTGGAGCTTTTCTGGCCGAATAGATGTTAGAGGGCTCCGCTCTTTTTCCTTCCTATCCAATCTCTTCAATCCCTTGACAGCCTCGGCAAATTCTTTAATGCAAAGGAGATGAACATACATACACGCTATATCTTTCTATTCTTCCTCTTGGGATTATTTTCCTGCCAATCTACTCCATCAGAAAACAAGCTTTTTACTACAGGAGATTTCAGTCATCGATTAGAAACCCAGGTAGCAAAAGCCATAGACTATATTCCTCATCTGAAAGTAGACTCGATGGCGATTCCCAGGTCTGTCAAAAGGGATGGGAGTCTCCACGGCACCAATTCAAGGTCTTGGACTAGCGGATTTTATCCAGGCGAACTTTGGATGCTGTACGAATTCAGTGGGGAGGAAGCGCTGCGAGAATCGGCCTTACGCTGGACACAGTTTGTCGAAAAAGAGAAGTATGACACCCATACACACGATTTGGGTTTTAAGGTGTTTTGCAGCTTTGGGCAGGCCTATCGTATTACCCAGGAAGAAAAATTCAAGGATGTCATCCTGCACGCCTCCACCACCCTTATCAGACGATATAACCCTACAGTAGGAGCCATCCGATCATGGGACTTCAATCAGGATATATGGCAATTTCCCGTGATCATTGACAACATGATGAATCTCGAAATGCTCTTTGAAGCTACTCGCCTCAGCGGAGATTCGATGTATTATGACATTGCCTATCAGCACGCACTGACGACACTTGAAAATCATATCAGACAAGATCACAGTACCTATCATGTCATTGACTTTGATACCTTGACAGGAACGGTACGCAACAGACATACTCACCAAGGACAAGGACACGAATCCACCTGGGCGCGAGGACAAGCATGGAATTTGTATGGTTTTGCGATGGCTTATCGCGAGACGGGGGATACAAGATTCCTTTCACAGGCAAAAGGCGTAGCAGATTTTATCTACCACCACCCCAACCTAGAAAGTCATGGTGTACCCTACTGGGACTTTGATGCGGATAAAATCCCTAATGAGCCACTGGATGCCTCCGCAGCGGCAGTTGCAGCAAGTGGACTGCTGATTCTATGCGAACTAGATACAGGGCTTCAATCCCAGATGCTTCCTTGGGTGGACAAAACTTTGGCGACTTTAGGCGAAAAAGAGTTTGCCACAGAAGTTCCCCCCTTTCTCCTCGATCACAGTGTAGGCAGTATCCCTGGCGACTTTGAGGTGGATGTGCCACTCATCTACGCGGACTATTACTACATCGAAGCCCTGATGAGGAGAATAGATTTGGGAAAGGGTGACCGCAATAAAACCTCAAGAAATAACCTTGTCCTCAAAGCTCAATAAGTATCTGTATTCTCCCAAATACTCAACCCCTACCCTCATGCATACAATCAATAGATGGGTTCTATTTTTACTCGTCATTCTTCCGACAAGTTTACAAGGGCAAGATCGCCTGTTGGACAACTGGGAGTATGCACAGAGAGAATTTGGTGGGATGTGGGATGTGTGGCGAAGCATTTCCTATGAAGGAGATGTTTGGTCCGATGTCAAAGTTCCACATTGTTTCAATGGCTATGATGCCGTAGATCCACATGTGAAATATTACCAGGGAGAAGGTTGGTATAGGACGGCAGTAAAGATCAATAATCCCTATCCAGATGGGCGGACGTTGGTGCATTTTGAAGGAGTCGGGCAAAAAGCATCACTTTATCTGTATCAGGATCTCGTGGGTACACATTCGGGAGGATACGATGAATTTCAGTTTGATGTCACAGATTTCATTCAGCAATACCAAAGCGAAAAACATCCTTGGGCAAAAAGCCAATATGGTGACAAAATCCCGCTCGCTGTTTGTGCAGATAATACACGAGACCTGGATAACGTCCCTTCTGACCTGAGCGATTTTAACCTGTATGGAGGGGTCTATCGAAAGGTCCATCTGAGGTATGTCCCTGCCATCTCGCTGGATCAGGTTCACATTGCTTCTCAGTTGAATGGAAAAGGCAATCAGGCGATCCTGACGATCACCCCCTTTGTCTACAACCCCGACAGGTCCACCCAAGACCTCACGCTCAGAGTAATCATTAAGGATGTGCAAGGCCAACAGATCATACAAAAAGAGGTCATAGGAAAAATGGGAACAGCCCCTGAGATTTCGCTTACACTCCCAGATCCCATCCTTTGGTCTCCTTCCTCTCCGACCTTATACACATGTGAGGTCACCCTCAACTCTACTCTTGGGGAGCATCATACCAGTCGAAGGTTTGGAATACGAAGTTTTGAATTCATACAAAAAGGCCCCTTTCACCTCAATGGAAAAAGACTCCTGCTGAGAGGGACACACCGCCACGAAGACCATGCAGAAACAGCCGCAGTCATGGACGACTCCCTATTGCTACAAGAATTCCTCCTCATGAAAGAAATGGGCGTCAATTTTATCCGACTGGGACACTACCAGCAATCCTCCAAAGTACTCGAGCTCTGCGACTCCTTGGGTATTTTGGTGTGGGAGGAAATCCCCTGGTGTAGGGCAGGCGCTGACTCGGAGGGACAAAAAATAGCGATTCAATCCGCCCTCCAAAATCTCATCTACCAGCACTTCAACCATCCCTCCATCATCATCTGGGGACTGGGGAATGAACATGACTGGAAAGGGGAAAGGGAAAAGCTTGATACAGTCAGAATCAGAGATTACATGAAAGAGATGCATCATCTGGCGCATGTCCTAGACGCAAGCCGAAAGACCGCCATTAGGAGATGTAATTTCGCCAAAGACATCATCGATGTATACTCGCCCTCTATTTGGGCAGGATGGTACAGAGGGACTTTTCCTGAATATCGAGAAGTGAGCAGAAAAGAGATGGAGGAAGTAGATCACTTTCTCCACGTAGAATGGGGAGCCTCTCATTTTACCCATCGTCACTCAGAAGATCCCGACAAGGGCATTGAAGAAATTGGAAAAATGGGCGCTGCCGATGAGCGAGAAGGAGATTTCTTGTTGACAGGAGGAGATCCTAGGGTGTCCAAAAATGGTGATTGGTCTACTACCTATGCCTGTAACTTGATCGATTGGCACCTCAAAGAACAAGAAAATATGCCTTGGCTGACAGGGACTGCCTATTGGCCATTCAAAGATTTTTCTACGCCCCTACGGCCTGAAAATCCAATCCCTTATGTCAATCAGAAAGGTGTGCTGGAAAGAGATTTTACCAAAAAAGAGAGCTATTACGTCTTTCAATCCTACTGGACGGATAAGCCGATGATCCATATTTACGGGAGCACCTGGGATATCAGGTGGGGGAAACAGGAGGAAGAAAAACTGATCAAAGTCTACTCCAATTGCGAGGAAGTAGCACTTTGGATCAATGGGAAATCACTTGGAAAAAAGAAACGCAATAGTCAGGATTTTCCAGCCGCAGGACTTAGGTGGAATACCCTGCTTCGAGAGGGCGTCAATACCGTCATCGCAAAAGGAAATAGGGGAAACATAGAGGTGCAGGACACCCTCACCTTGACCTACCAAACAAAATCTTGGCAGGAGCCTCACCATCTGACCTTAAAGATCATAGAAGAGAAAGGAGACTCTGTGATGCTCGAAGCTCGCATCTGGGATATGTTTCAGACCCAATGCTTGGATAGCAAAGATTTTGTGCTTTTCGGACTCATAGGAAAAGGCCAGCTCCTGGACAATCGCGGTACCTCCACAGGTTCGAGACGTATCGCACTTGCCAATGGACGAGCCAGAATTTGGGTACAAAAACAAGGAGCCACTGTCGTGAGTGTCCAAACCGTACCCAAAGTGGGAGAAACCATGGATACTCCCAACCTCCCTCCTGTTTTTCTTCGACTAGAGTAATTCCATCTTTCACATTCCTCAAATATTACCGTCATGAATACTGTTACACGATGTACTTGGATGATTTTTTGTCTTGTCCAACTCTGGGGAATCTCTTCTCTCTCTGGACAAGCCTTGTACGAAATCCACTGGGATGATGCGAGCGATCCCAATTTTACGGGAAGCGGAGGCGGAGCACTTACACAAATTATTGACCCAGCCTGTAGCTCCATGGAGCTTTCCGTCACGGACACTGCCAATAGTCCACTGGGTTCCTTCAATGCCCTGATCGTCAATCCACAAATACCCAGCGGCGGCGGAGATCTCGTAGATCTTTCAGGCAATATGTCCTTTTATGTAAGGGTGCGTAGCAGGGAAAGCGTGACCTTGGGCTTGCTGCTGCGTGCAGGAGACGGAACGAGTGCCTTTCGCACCAGTAGAATTACTGAGAATGTACCTGGAGATACCACCTCATGGACGGAGCTTGTATTTACGTTTGACAACACAGATTTGGGTGGCTTCGACTCGACAGATCTAAGAGACATTTGGTTCTACCTAGACCCAGGAACTAGCAACTTTGCTGGAAATGAATTTTATTTTGATTACTTCTCCATCGGTGAGGCACCCGATTCTAGTCTGAATTCTACTTGTCCTGTGGATAGCATGCCCACTGCTCCTAGCAATGTCAGTTACGCCATCCACTACGATAGCCAAAGTGATCCCATTTTCACAGGAAGTGCCGCCGCCACCCTCAGCCAGACCATCGACAGCGCCTGTAGCCAATTGTTCCTCACGGTCACCGACCCTGCCAATAATCCATGGTCAGGTACAGGACCCATCATCATCAATCCACGAGATACCGCAGGAAACGATATCACAGATCTGTCAGGAAGTATGGCCTTCCATGTCAGAGTGAGAAGTTTGGATACCGTGCAACTGGCCCTGAGGCTGCGTGCAGGAGATGGAAGCGCAGCTTTCCGGACGGATAGATTGAGCTTGACAGTTCCAGGTGATACTATGCAGTGGACTGAATTGACCTATATTTTCGACTCCACCAATCTTGCTGGATTCGACTCAATGGATCTTCGGGATATTTGGCTCCATTTGGACTATGGAGAAACGAATTTTAGGGGTAACCGATTCTGGATCGACTATTTTGCTATTGGTCCCAAACCAGATGTAGATACCCACTCTCCCTGTTCCTTAATTCCCCCATTCGAATTTCCTTGGGTCCGACATTGGGCGGATACACTTGATGAAATTACGACAGGCTCGGGAGCTGCTTTTTTGACGCAAACCCTTGATACAAGCTGTAGCGAGCTAAAAATCTCTGTAACAGAACCTGTACTAGGTCCCCATCCTGCATTCAGGCCCATCATCATCAACCCAAAGGATGATTTGGGCAATGATCTACAAGATCTATCTGAAAACTTGACGGTCTACGCACGAGTAAAAAGTCTGGGAGAGGTAGAATTCAGTGTACTGCTGAGAGGCGGCGGAGGAACTACCTCCGAAAGATCGGAGTTGATTAGCTACACAGTCCCTGCCGGTTTAGATCAATGGACAGAGCTGGCCTTTGACTTTAGCGGGAGCAATCTGGGCAACTTCGATTCAAACAATCTCCGCGATATTTTCTTCTTCCTCAATCGCGAAGAGGCCAACTTTTCAGGAAATGAATTTTACCTCGATTATATCAGCATAGGAGGCACACCTGGTATCGCATTGAACTCAACCTGTGTAACGACCTCCGTAGACGTCTCGCAGGAACAGCAAGTAGCCCTTTTCCCCAATCCTATTCAATCGGGGCAACCCATCTATCTTTCCTTGCCCGACCATCCGGGAGATGAGGTTCACATAAGCTTGTGGACAAGCTCAGGACAGCTCATGCGTACAGGTAGTTTATACAAAGCACCTACTTCTCAAAAATATGTACTTGACTTGCCTACTATCAATCCAGGATTTTATCTGCTAAAAGTCGAAAGTACCAATCATACCTATATTCAAAAAATTATAGTGAATCAGTAGTAGTACTCGTGGGTCCCGTGGAAGGCCTTCGGGCCTTCCACCCACATTTCCCTTCCCCAAAAAGATGTCTAGGATGAACTTATCAACACTTCTTTCTACCCTACTTTTGATGCTCTTCGGGCTTCAAATGCATGCACAATATATCTCCTCTGTTGTGTGGACAGATTCTACAGGCAGACTGTATTATAAGGCAGATGATGCAGGAAATAAAATCCCCGATTTCAGCCATGCAGGTTATCGTGGCGGGGGGGTTGACCTACCAGAAGTCCCCGTGAGATTTTCTATTTCCCCCATCGCAGGAGACAATACCGCTCACATACAGGCTGCGATTGATTCTCTCAGTTCACTGGCACCAGATATGAATGGATATAGAGGAGCTTTGTTGTTGGACACAGGAGTATATGAGATACATGGCATCCTACATATCGAAGCAGATGGAGTGGTCTTGAGGGGAAGTGGCCATGAAGCAGATCCCAGTACAAATACAGTTCTGATAGGTGTCGGCAATGTCCCCAATCAACGTACCCTTCTCATCGCTGGGGGAGGAACAGAAACGGTTTGGGAAGGACGCGTTCCTAATACAGCTACATTCATCACTACAGATACCGTCTTTGTAGGAGACTATCAGGTAAAGGTAGAACGGCCTGACTTTTTTGCCCCTGGAGATCATGTGGTCGTCAATCATCCTTGTACGAATGAATGGTTACAGGCGGTAGACAATGGAGGGGCGGTCAATGATGGTCCCTGGACTTTTGGAAGTCAACCTTTGATTTTCAACCGTAGAATTGTCGATATCACCGATAGCGTCCTGACACTGGACGTCCCCATATACAATACACTCAACCGATCGCTATCTCCCAGCTTCGTCTACAAATACGATCAAGCAGGCCTTGTCAGAGAAATAGGAATTGAAAATCTGAGGATCGACATCGAAACAACAGGTCCAGAAGATGAGGCACATACATGGAATGGGATCGGCTTAGTACAAGTAGAAGATGCATGGGTCAAAAATTGTACTTTTTTGAGCTTTGGCTTGGCAGGGGTATATACGGCTACAGCTAGTCGCATCACCATAGATAGCTGCGAAGCATTAGATCCCGTAGCAATCATCACAGGCGCGCGGATGTACAACTTTAACTTTCTCAAAGCCTCCTCTCAAGTGCTGGTTCAAAACTGCCTCGCCCGCAATGGACGCCATCATTTCGTATCCAACGGGACTTCCTCCGTTTCAGGCTGTGTATTCCTGAATTGTGTGTCAGAAGGGGCTTATAATGGAAGTGAAGGGCATCGCCGTTGGAGTATGGGGATGTTATTTGACAACCATCGAGAAACGGGGGTGAGAGATACGGACAGAATCCTGTTGGCACTCCAAAACAGGGGAGACTTTGGAACCGCTCATGGATGGGCAAATGCACACGCTGTAGCCTGGAACTGTGACATGGCAGGAGCTAAGCTCGTCTGTCAGCAGCCTCCTACAGCCCAAAACTATGCCATAGGCTGCCAAGGACAGGTCTCTGGAAATGGTCCCTGGCCAGGAGCAGAAGGTTTCATTGAAGGCACCAATAGAAGTAGTCTTCAAATTCCTTCTCTTTATGAGGCCCAATTGGCGGCGCGCCTCGCAGGCTTGGAGCCTGTAATCACTAGCCTTGAGCCAAATGCTATTCCTGCCCCCTGGAAAGTCTATCCTAATCCCTCCAAAGGTTTCTTCCATATCGAAGTCCCCAATCAGCAGCCCTTTTGGGGCGCCATCTATAATTTAGAAGGAAAACAAGAGATGGTTTTCTCCGCTTCAGGGGAGTGGAAAGGCAATCTCTCACACCTGCCAGAGGGTATCTACATGATCCAGCTATCCCAAGAGGGTGGATCTCATTGGATGAAGTGGGTCAAGCATCTATAGCCAACTGTTAGCTTCAGTCACAAACTCAAGAAGGACAGCTATATTTACAGCAAGAAATTAGACCATGTTTGAAACTCAAATCTGCGAAAAGTTTATAATTTCAGAAGCTGAACTTCATCTATTTTGATCGATTTAGCACCACTAAATCTCACAAAACACCTTTCGTCAAAACCTAATATCTCTGCTTTTTAGCTAGATTTTAATTGTTCGAAACAGGGTCTTAAAGTATGCTCCCCTGCAAGGCTATTTTTCCCATTTATCTGTCCGAAAGGGAGAGGCAGGAAGCCCATCCACATTGAATAGGTTCATTTGATCGGTATCCTTGAATCCATACCGCACAGCGACAGGTCGGACAACTTGTGGGTGAGAAATGATCAACTTTTCGGATTTGATGCGAGCCTTCGCAGGATAAAACTGTTGATCTTCCCCTGCAATTTCGACTTCTAAGAGCTGAGCTCCCTTTATTTCCAGTCCTTCTCCCACATGATCAAAAGAAATGTGTATCTCATTCCCTTTGATTTGATACCCTTTGTAGATCGGACCCGAATAGGCCAGATCCTCATATCCATAATCTTTCGCCATTGCCCATAATGCCAGCCTCTCTCCTACCTGCCTTTTGCGGCGTGGGTGAATATTGCGCATGTCTCCTACATCGGCTGTCACCACCATGCCTGTATGGGGGATGTCCATATTTTGAAGTTGTGCCTCACGGATGAAGCAGCCACAAGGACTTTTCCTAATGGCGTAATCATAAGGAGCAATTTGGACAAAGTAAAACGGGAGGGCATATCCCCATTCTCTTCGCCAATTCTGGATGAGAACCTCCATATTCCGTCTATAAGTCTGATAGCGCGATCGATTGGATTCTCCTTGGTACCAAATAATTCCTTTAAATGTAAAATCAACCAACGGATGAGTCATGGCATTGAACAGGATGCCCGATCCTTGGGGACTTCCTTTTCCCATAGTCCTTGGAGCTGCCTCAGCGAGTCTTGCGTCTGCTATGACATCTTCTTTCCGCGTCCAGACCTCAGCAGGAGTTCCTCCCCAGGAGCTTAAGACACTTCCTATAGGTACTTTGAGGCTGTCATAGAGCATACGGGAAAAGTAGTAGGCCACGGCAGAATGCTGTACCACATGCCGTGGCGTACATGTGACCCACTCGCCTTGTAGATCTATCTGAGGATTTTCGGCATATCTTCTGTATACTTTAAAGAGCCGAATCTCTGGGTAATCCGCTTCCAAAATTTCCTTTCTAAAGTTCGTCACCCCTGGCATACCTTTGCTAGAAGAATCTAGTTTCATCTCCATATTGGATTGCCCTGACGCCAACCAGACTTCCCCTATGAGGATATCTTGAATCACCTTCTGTTCATGCCCTGATATGGTGAGTGTGTAAGGACCTCCCGCTTGAGGTGTTAAAATTCTAGCTTCCCATCGTCCCAAAGCGGCTTTGGCCTGGACAGTATCTCCTCCCCAGCTTCCCCAAATGCGAAGGGTCTCTCGCGTACTCGTCGTCCATCCCCAGATCCTCACACTATCCTGCTGTTGCAAGACCATGTGATCAGATAGGATCGCGGGTAAAGTGATTCGGGCTTCAGCCATCGGGATGCCGCATGAAGCCACCAGAAAGAGTAAGAGTAATCCCTTTTTCATCGTATGAAGTGTAGGAGGTAGCGTCAAGTACATGATAGGAAAATGGCAGGTGAATATTCTGGATTTGTTTGACAATACATATTAGCACGAAGGCTAGATAAAGGGAGTGAAATCCGTCTAATTTTAGGTAGAAGAATGTCTCACTGTCTTGCAGAGCCACTCCCAAACCTAAATCGCAATATTTATAAAGCCCAAAGCCCCTTACACAATATCCTCCTCTCTCAATCTCATTCATTTTGGAACATAAGTCCAAGTTTTTGGAACAATAGTTTCTTTATCTCTCCCTTCCTTACCCGACATTTGAGGCATAATCAAAGCCTATTTTTTTTCACATATCAGCCCATGACTCATGTACGCCCACTTATCCACTACCCAAAATTATTTGATTGCATGGCCCATACGTACCATTCGTTCA
>JBCBPW010000087.1:0-28873 GCA_039820545.1 Bacteroidota bacterium
GGATAAAACGAGTATACTACTCAAGATTGTAATAGATTTGAGAAGATTAATGTTATACATTTGGACGAGCATTTGTAGCTCACGCTTGAATAAACTTCGTAAGCCATCAGCTCATTCACTCACACAAACACAGACCCTATGCGTTACAGATGTATCTATCTTTTTCTTGTGATTTTCGCTTTATTTCTTAGCAGCTGCGAATGGAATAAGTACGAAGAGGGACCTATTACCTCAGTCATTCCTGCGCAAGATCGCGTCACGAATACATGGTTTTGGAATCTAGCCGTGGAGAATGGCATCAATCGCAGCGGAGAATTACAGGACTCTACTATCCAGTTTACGAGTGATCGCATGATCAAAATATGCCACACAGACGGCGGATGCCGTGAGGGAAAATGGGGCTTGGTGAGTAAAAATACACGCCTCAACCTCATCTTTGGTCAAGAAGCAAAAGCCTACGACATCCTGATGCTCAAACAAAATGAGATGTGGTTATCTTTTTCAGAAGATGGTCAGTTGACCAATTGGGAATTAAAAACAAACGATTGACCTTTACAGCATATTTCCACTCTCTTTTCGTTGGAGCCGAGGAATCAGTATCCATCGCAATTCTACATTTCCTGGGATAAATCCTCGCCAAGAAAGGCTCTTACATTCAAGACAAGCCATGCCACATGTCGGCATAGAATAAGCTGAGTCCATCAGCAAGTAATGCATCACTGCATCACTGAAGGTTGGATTGTGCCCATAGATACAGGCAAAACTCTTATCATCAGGCATCGCAGTCACATATTCTGTCAGGTACTTGAGCCCCTGATAATAGATCTCAGGTACCGTTGTTATTTCTCCTTTGTAGTCCAGTCGCTGATTGATGATCGACATCGTCTGCTGGGCTCTTCTCGCAGGAGAAGTAACCACCCAATCAGGTGATACAGACTGTGCTGCCAATAGCTGCCCAAGGTAATTGGCATCCTGAACACCTCGATCTTTCAAGGGACGATAAATATCTGCCACTCCTTCTGGCCAGTCAGATTTTGCGTGCCTACATAGAATTAACGTCTTCATACAAAAGTGTTACACAAAAAAAATGCCCCCCAAAAGATGGAGGCATTTATAATTCTTGGTTCCAGGTAGATATAAAATGCATCGTAACTTGTATAACGAAGCAATCTACTTACATGTACCTTTTGATCGATATTTTCAGTTCGGTCTCTACAATTAACGTGTGATGGCCAATTTCAAGGTCCGCTCTTGCTCCGTAGCACCATCTCGGATATTGACTTTCACCAGATACATCCCAGGTGCCAGTTGACTTGTGTTGAGCGTCCACTCACGTCTTCCTGCATCAAACTGACCTTCTCCACTTCCATAGATCATCTGGCCATTTAAGTTGTATAGTTTAAAATCTACATTGGCCTCTTGTGGCAAGTCTACTCTCAAGGTAGCTAGATCTGTCGTAGGATTAGGGAAGAGGTTGACATCCAATACATTTATAGGCTCCTGTGGAGCAGTAGGGTTTCCTTGACGCTGCGTTTTTAAAGAAGCAGAAGTCCATATACCTAGGCCACGCGTAGCTATAAACAACGTATTGTCGTTATTGATCAAGATCTGGTCTTTCTGGAGCGTGACAGTATCTGTATCACGAACCTCCCGACGTGTAAGACCGTCTGCAATGGTACTTACAGTATACTTGCGCTCGAAGACATCGTATACAGCTACATTTCCTATACCGTCCAACTCATCTGTAGTAGAAGCCGCATAACGGATCGGAAGCGGCGGAGGGCCTGAAGAAGTAGCTCTCAAATCACGAACGGAAAAAAGAGAAGACTCCGTCCCAAGCATCAAGATACTCTCCTGTGTCTCGGGATCTACTACATACTCCGCACAGTAAATAGGCTCTGCATTTATTCCTGATACCCCTCCAAACCCTGGGGCATCCGCGCGTGCATTGTCTGTCGCCCACAACCAACGAGCAGTCCCAGATGCAACAGCTCCGTAGCCTGCATAAGTAAGGACCATACGATCGGGATTATTGGGATCTACCGCTAGATCAGAAATCCAAGTGTCAGCATTGAACAGACCACTCGCTACGATATCTGCATTTAACTGTGTGATATCAGCGTCTGCATCAAAAGTAGCTAGATTGGCTGCACTATCTAGTCTCCATAAATTCCCTTTACTGGATGCTACGTAAACCGTGTGGGAGCCATCTTGCGCTACTGTCATCGCCGTAAATACTTCATCGAATCCATCTACTAGTGGGGGAGTCAATCGATTCCATTTTACCTGAAGACCATCTCCAAAAGCACCGACACCCAGCCAGACATAGTTTCGAGAAGCCAAGAAGACGTATACTTCACCTTCTGTCTGCGCCTCATCTAGTGTAACGTCTTGGTTCTCGACAAAATTGGCAGGGAAAGATTCATCTAATACCCATATAGCCTGCGCAGGTGTTGGGTTATTGTTCAGGCCTTCACCTGGTGAACCTGCATTGGCACGGTCGATCAGCGTATCAGCTACAGGCGTAAGATTGGCAACTTGTGGACTCTGAGGAACGCCATAAAAACGCTCAAATGCCTCACCAAAGTTGAGAGATCTCAAAACGCCTCCATCCTCTCCTTGGGCAATCAATGAACCTGGATACAACGTAGAAGCCGCAATCTCTCCAAATCTGACAGAGTTGATCGTGGGATCGTCTAATGAACCGTATGAGAATTTACTGGGCTTCTCAGAATTGTAGAAGCTATTGAAAATATAGTTCGCGTTTTGCGTTCCGCCAATGACTACATCCAGTGCCGTCACCCCGCCTTCGGCATCCGTAGCAGTGATATCAAAGCTCGTGACACTGTAGACAGGAGACACATTGTATCCGCGCGTACGCTGAGCGAAAGTTTCCCCTCTGTCGCTAGAGCGATACACAGCCTTACGGGTCCCGATCATGAAGACATTGGGATTACTTGGAAGGAAAGCGACCGAATAAATAGGGCCTTCCAAATAAGAAGCAAAATCTGGGAATACGCTCTGCGCACCTAGCTGCCAGCTTTCTTCTTCTGTGTAGGTATACCAGCTTTGCCCTGCCAGAATCAACTCATTGGGATTACTGGGGAAGACTGCCATCGTGATAGCATCACGACCATTGGTTCCCAGAGGCGTAAAGTTCAAGCCTTTGAAACCGATTCTTCTCCACTCACCCTCTCTCAAGTCGTAGCGGAAGACGCCGTTGACCTCTTGATTGGCTTGTGTTGTAGCGACGTAGATAATGTTGCGATCACTAGGCGCAACGGCAATTTCCGCACGATTGAAACCAATACGGTCTCCTTCAAACAAGATGGGATCTATGACGGGTGCAAAAGTAGTTCCATTATCCGTAGAGATGTACAGGCTATCCTTACTAGACACATCATCATGTAAAGAAACAAATATGGTGTTATTTTCTGCTACCTCGATGTCGAAGACGATGCTTGACTCGAAGAAGGCCGATCCACTCACCTTTGTCACGGTTTCGAGCGCATCGTCAGAGTAGTACAACCCTCCGCGTGTACCGATCAGCGCTCTGTTTCCAGAAACCGTCACTTTGGGCACATCGGTAAAATCTCCTTGGTAACGAGCCGTACCTGAGCTTTCGTTATTGGTTGCATTCTCGACTTTCCAGGTCTGCCCGTTGTCTGTAGACACATAGACACCTCCACCAGGATGGCCTTCGATATAGCCCTTGAAGCCAGAATTTTCTGCTCGATAATCCCAGTCTGCTGGATAGTTGAAGTTGCGTTGTCCAAATGAAGAGGCAAAAACAGCTGCTCCTGTAGAGACGTAAATGGTGTTACCATTGACAGCAATCGAAGTAATATTCAAATTACAGCCTGCTTCCGCATAGGCGGATACTCTCTCCCAGCTTTCGCCCAGATTGGTCGAACGCCACAAGCCTCCATTTTGAGAGCCCGCCCATATGTTTTCGCTATCATCGAAGGCGAGTGCTCTAGTAATAGTTCCCGTATTATCCGGGCCAATCTGCTGCCATGTGAACTGAGCAGAGACGGGATAATGAATGGTACCAACTATTAAAAAAATCAGAAAAGCGTAAATATTACTTCTCATGCAGTTTCTCTTTTAAGGTCTTCTTGTAAAATAAGTATTTTCGAGAAAACAAAACAAAATTATCCCCTATCCTCACAGAGAATTGGTATTATAAATTACCAGCTATTCCCCTAAGGAAGATAATCAAATCTTTTTGCCAGTTACACAAAATAAAAAGAGACAGCCATTTGACCGTCTCTACTCTATATTTTCTTGACTCATCTCTACAGGTGGCGCTCACTATGATAGCTAGAACGAACCAACGGTCCACTCTCTACATACTTGAGTCCAATTTCCAACCCAACCTTCTGATAATGAGCAAATAACTCAGGATGAATAAACTCATGTACAGGTAGGTGCATTTTGGTTGGCTGCAAATATTGTCCGATAGTCAGCACATCACATCCGTGATCATGTAAGTCTTGCATGATCTCATACACTTCTTCTACTGTCTCTCCTAGTCCTACCATAAAACCTGACTTGGTTCGACAGCCAGCATCCTTTGTCCGCTGGATTTGTTCTAGGCTACGAAGATATTTTGCTTGAGGCCTCACGCGACGATAGAGTCTCTTGACTGTCTCCATATTGTGTGAGACAATCTCAGGATTCTCCTCTGTGATCATAGCGAGGGCCTCCCAATTGGCTTTCACGTCGGGGATCAGCGTCTCCAATGTCACGCCAGGGGCATGCTTGCGCGTCAGGCGTACAGTATCAGCCCAGATTTTCATTCCACGATCCTTTTGCTCATCTCGGTTCACAGAGGTGATCACCGCATGCTTGATCCCCATCTGCTTGATCGCTTTCGCGACGCGAAGGGGTTCCATCGTATCGAGGGCGTCTGGACGGCCTGTAGCGACCGCACAAAAAGAACAGGAACGCGTACAGGTATTTCCCAAGATCATAAAGGTGGCAGTACCTGCTCCCCAGCACTCCCCCATATTGGGACAGCGTGCGCTCTCACATACCGTATGCAATTCTGCCTTGTCGATGATGGACCGCACATTGGCGTAGCTCTCTCCATAAGGAAGCTTGACTCTCAACCACTTGGGACGAGGGCCATTGCCAGGAAGGTTTTTCGCTGTGAGGTCTTTGTCTATTACTACAGCCATTGCTGATTGATTCTTAGATGAAAAAAGATAGCATATAAATTTACCTATAAACGCAGGAAGAAATAGAAATGTTCCTTACCATTTACCTCCCATCACAAATGAAGCGCTGAATGAAAGGAAAATTCGTTGATTAGACAAGTTTTCAGACTCCATCATGATCGGAACTTCCTGCAAAAATAGGTCCGCAGTGGTTTCAAATCGAATAGCCGAAATAAAACTTTCGTTTCCTGCCAAATCTATTGTCGCAAAGAGTTTTCCACCTAAACCTGCATAAAAGCGAGGCGAGAATCCTCCACCAAAAAATGATGCACGTCCTCCTATGGTTTGAAACGTGTGGATATCTGGATCAAAAGGAACCGCTGCGCAAGATTGGTTGGCTAAACCATCACATATTTGAATGTAATAGGGGCTCGTCACCCCGATGGAAGGGCCTACAGCAAATCCTGCATGCACATCTAATAGGTTTAAGTGAGAGCGAGGAATAAAATTGTAGGAAAACCCTATTTCAGGGCGAGAAACAAAAAAGTAGTTGAGTTTCCCAAAAACGTAACGAAGATCATTAGGGAAAATAGGATTGATCTTTGATTCAAATAAACTCCTAACCAAGCGTGTATCCAAGCCCACATAAAGCTGGCGATCCCCTTCTCCCCTCAGATAATTCGCTTGAATTCCGTATCCACGATTAGAAGAAATAATTCCAATGGTAAAAGATCTTGTGTAGACCTTTTCTGCTGACGCTTCTATCCTGGCTTGCGCAAAGGTGCTCTGTACGCCCCAGCAGATAAACCCTAAAGAGACCAACCATAACTTGATGTACATCCTCATATCACTCCAGATGATTTTCAAAAACAAAGGGGTGGTAGACCATCATGCTACCTGCATAAATATACATATATATATGATAGGAAATGATGTATTTATGCAGTTTTACTTTCCCCTTTTACAGAAATGTCCATCTCCTGCTCCACCCTTCAATAGACGCTTTTGCTTGACTTATCCAAAAGTTATAAGCCATTTTCACCTCCACAAAAGAAAGGTATCAATAACTACTGATGAGGTCTATGTCAAAAATCAGGGTGGAATTACCTGGAATATTGGGTCGATCTGATGCACCATACCCCAGCTCTGGAGGAATAATCAATTTGACTTTTGAGCCTGTAGGGACCTGAGTCAATCCGATTTGCCATCCACGAATCAGATTCCCCAATGGAAAATCCTTCACCGTACCCTGACTAAAAGACTCGTCGAACACTGTCCCATCCCTCAACGTCCCCCTATAGTTGATAATCACGTGGCTACCTGGTCTAGGTTTAGCACCTTTCCCTTCCTCCACAATATAGATTTTCATTCCCTGGACATTGAGGAAGTCGCTACTATCCGCAATCGGATAAGGAGGTTGTAAAGTAGAAGTGGGCGCTTGAGTTTCTGCTGTAGGAGCAGGTACACCCTGTGCGTTGGGATTGGGCTTAGAGCTAGAATTACAACTCAGGAAAAAAGCTACCCCAATAATCAAAAAAACAATAGGTTTCATTGCACAAATGCTTTAAATGAAATTGATCAAAGTATGAAGGACAATCTCAACCCTCGCCAATAGTCAGCGATTGATCCCTGTTATGCGCGCGCTGTTTCTACCCCTTTGAGCATTTCCTTATGGGTTTCAAATAGACTTTGCAGACGCGTTTCTACTTCTGCCAAACTCTCTTTTGTTCGGCCACCTGCTGCATAAAAGTGCCCACCGCCATTGAACTCTTGAGCAAATGTAACTGAAGATACTCCCGAACGACTTCTAAAACTCAACTTGACGATGTCATCTTGTGTAGTGATCAGCACCCCCAAGTATATATTTTTGATGCTCAGGGTATAGCTGACTAGCCCTTCGGTATCCCCAGGACGAAGGTTGAAGCGCTTAAAGACCTCTCTGTCTAGCTTGATGTAGGCTGCATGATAGTCTGGAAATACATGTAGACAGTTGCCCAGGCTGTGACCGATGAACTTGAGTCGATCCACAGAGGAATTATTGAATAGGGCGTCGTGAATAAATGTCACGTCTACTCCTACTTCCATCAAGTGCGCAATGATGCGGTGTACAGCAGGAGAGGTATTGGTGAATCGGAAAGATCCTGTGTCTGTCATGATACCCGTATAGAGGGCGTCACCCATTTCTTTTGTGATCTGGTCCTTTTTTCCCAGATCTGAGATCAGGCGATAGACCAGCTCGGCTGTTGAAGACGCTTCTGGATCCCAAAAAGCCAAATCCTCAAAACCTGCTGGATCAAGGTGGTGGTCAATCATGATTTTTTTGCCCATGCTGTCTTCTACCACAGGCTCAAATTCATTAATACGATGGAGCGCATTGAAGTCCAGGCAAAAAATCAGATCTGCTCCGTCAAAAATCCATTTTGCACGATCAGTATCATTAGGACCGATCAAAACTTGAGTAGCTCCAGGTATCCATTTGAGATTTTCGGGAAAATCAGTAGGCGCAACCACATCTACGCGGTGTCCTTCACCTTTCAAGAAATGATACAGCCCCAGTGCAGAACCGATGGCGTCTCCGTCAGGTTTCTGGTGCATAGTAATGGCCACCCTTTGAGGCTTGGCCAGCATCTCCTGCAGTTCAGAAATGTTATTATTATTCATGTGTTTCTTCTCCTAGCCCCTCGAAGGGACATGATTTGAATGGCGAATTTATGAATTGAATTTCAATCATAAAATTGCATTCTCTCCTATGTTGTTCTATGTTTGTGCCCAAAGAAAAAAAGTGGGCTTTTATCCCTGATATTCAGCTTATAGAGAAAACAAAATGAGGCTTTTGTTCTTTGTAAAAAAGAAAAAACTATAAACTTTCTACTGAAGAATTATCCAGATAAGGCAGTAAAAGGAAGTCTCATCTCGTCATTCATGAACACATGGACTTCTCCACTTCATTCATTCGATTAATCATTCAACACTTCATATAATATCCTATCATGGCAGGAAACATGACATTGACCATCATCAAGCCTGATGCCGTAGAAAATGGACACTCAGGTAAAATCATTGATCAGATTATCTCAGCTGGCTTCAAAGTAAAGGCCATGAAGCTGATGCACCTCAGCGAACGCGAAGCAGGAGCATTCTACGAAGTTCATAAGGAGCGTCCTTTCTACGGGGAGCTAGTCTCGTTCATGACGAGTGGACCTTGTGTACCTATGGTACTAGAGAAAGATAATGCGGTTGCAGACTTCCGTACCCTGATTGGTGCAACCAATCCTTCGGAAGCTGCAGAAGGTACCATCCGTGCCCTCTATGCAGAAAGTATCGGACGCAACGCCATCCACGGTTCTGACTCTGACGAGAATGCTAAGCGTGAAGCTTTCTTCTTCTTCAGCGAGACGGAGATCGTCGGATAATAAAGAGAATATAGTCATCGAACGCTCTGTCGCTTGACTTCTCATACAATTACCCTAGGCCACAGCCTGGGGTATTTTGTTTTTTCACTCCTATGTTTCAAATTTGATTATCAAATACCTAAGCTAACCATCCCATTTGAATCCTACCATTTCTCCCGATACCCTTGATTTCCTCCGTCTACTGACCGTCAACAATAACCGTGACTGGTTTCAGGCCCACAGGGATACGTATGAAGATGCATTGGTCAATATGAAAGACTTTGCCGATGAGCTCATGTATCGGTTGAGTGAGCACGATGTACTGGAGAAAATGCGGATCTATAGAATCTATCGTGATGTCCGATTCTCTAAGGACAAAACACCTTACAAAAAATACTGGGGGGGAGGAATCAAACGCGCATCTGCTCTGAGGAGAGGGAGCTACTATTTTTCTATCCAGCCCGATGGAAAAAGTGAAGTGGGAGGAGGATTTTTTGGTCCCAATAAAGAGGACATGAAATTGATTCGCACCCAAATAGCACAGGATCCGACGGCACTCCGTCGTATTGTCAAGGGGCAGAAAGCGATCGAACTATTTGGTGGGCTTTCGGGTGAACAGGTCAAGACCGCTCCCAAGGGCTACAAAAAAGATCATCCTGCCATTGACCTGCTGAGATACAAGCAGTTTATTCTCAGGCGACCTTTTTTAGATGAAGAGGTTTTAAGCGAAACCTTCCTAAATCAGATCGTAGATACCTACGTCGCAATTCTTCCTTTCTTCGATTATATGTCAGAAATCTTGACCACGGATCTAGACGGGCGTCCGCTGTATGAGTAAGACTTAAAGAGTAGAAAACCGAGAATCGAGACATGATCAGTCTCAATCCTCGGCTCTCAGTTCTTAGGATCTCTCTTCTCTTATACTTCCAGCAACATGCGAGAAGGATCTTCCAAGCGCTCCTTCACACGGTAGAGGAAACTCACTGCTTCCTTGCCGTCGATGATGCGGTGATCGTAGGAAAGTGCCACATACATGATGGGACGGATTTTGACTTCCCCTTTGATGGCTATGGGACGGTCTACGATGTTATGCATACCCAAGATCGCAGATTGCGGAGGGTTGATGATAGGCGTAGAAAGCATAGATCCAAATACACCTCCATTCGTGATGGTGAATGTACCTCCTGTCATATCCTCGATTGTCACCTTATTTTCACGCGCCTTCAACGCATAGTGAAGGACAGATTGCTCGATCTGCTTCAACGACATCAAGTGTGCATCGCGAATAACGGGTACCACCAATCCACGTGGGGTAGAAACAGCGATCCCTACATCTGCATAATTGTGGTAAATGATTTCTTTTCCATCAATCTGTGCATTCACTCCTGGAAACTCCATCAGCGCCATGGTCACAGCCTTGGTAAAGAAGGACATAAAACCCAACCCTACGCCATGTGTTTCCTTGAATTTTTCTTTGTAGTAAGCCCTCAACTTCTTGATCTCGTAAAGATCCACCTCATTGAACGTAGTCAGCATCGCCGTCTCATTCTTCACGGAGACCAGACGATCAGCAATCGCACGACGCAAGGTGCTCATCTTCTCACGAGATTGCGCTCGTTCAGCCCCTCCACTCACGACAGGCATCGCGGGAATGGGACGCTTCTCTTTTTTGGGTTCTGCGGGCTGAGGTGCTGGCTTAGCAGCAGGTGCGGCCACATTTTTACTAGCTTGGATGACATCTGTCTTGGTGATGCGACCTCCACGGCCTGTTCCTTCGACTTGACCTGCAGGAATTCCCTTCTCATCCATCATCTTCTGAGCAGAAACCGATGGATGCCCTGCGGCATTGCCGTTGGAGGAAGTAGGTGCGGAGGTAGTTGCAGGCTGTGCAGATGGTGCCTGTGTCTCTTTGGCGGGGGCAGCAGCTGCAGCAGCTGTATCGATCTTTGCGATGACTTGGCCGACCTCTACAGTTTCTCCTTCCTCTACCAAAATTTCAATTTTTCCTCCTGACTCCGCATTGACAGTCAAGGTGGCTTTATCAGAATTGATTTCGGCAAGTTCATCGTCCATCTCGACGATGTCTCCCGTTTTGACCAACCAGGCTTCGATTTCGACTTCAGTGATCGATTCACCTGGGCTCGGTACAATTACTTCTATCATGGGAAGCGAAGATTATATTTGTGTGTTCCTAAAAAATGCGCTCAGTAGGCGTATAGGCGGATATATACAAAGGTAAAAGAATTAATCAATTATGGAAGATTATGGATGTGACAGATCCTTTCCACATACATTTTCTTTTATATCTTCTACGTAATTTTTGCTTGAGAAGGTCTCAAAAAAACCCAAATAATGATCATTCCTAAACAGACGCCTAAACTGTCTACTCCTACGTCTCGAATACTCGCACCTCTCCCTGGCACAAAAGTCTGGTGAAACTCATCTGTCATGGCGTAGGCGATGGATAAAAAAGCTGCCCCGCTCCACGCAATTTGGAAGGGTTGATACCAATTGAGTAGTCGAAACGCCCAGAGATACAGGACAAAATATTCGGTCATATGCGCACTCTTGCGCACAAATACTTTGAATGCTGGGTTCGTAAGCCATTCAGGATCTAGTGGTAAATAGGACAATAACCAAAGGACGAATCCACTGGTCTGTACCGTCTGGTCCTTGTCTTGATCCGATAGATAGAAAATAACCCCCATCCAAAGGATGAGTGGCAACCAATGAGATAAAAAAGGTCTTTTCCAGAGAGCGGGCGAAAAAGAAACTTCATCGAGATCAGACATAGAAGCAAGAAATCGATCTATTCCCAAAACTCAAAGTCCAAAGTATTATAGGGCCTTCATCATGGATTGGCCGTGGTATCTGGAAGATTATCTGCTTGGGATGTATAGGTTTCTGAACTTTGCGAAGTAGGGACAGGCTGTTTACGCGCTTTTCCTCCGACGATTCGCCACATCAATAACAATAACAGGCTGTATACCAAAATACCCAATCCTGCATAAGCCAAGCCCTCCCATGTCCAAACAATTCCAGGCGTATAGTCCACAGACTGCCAGATCGTACTGCGATACACCTTGAATATGTACCAAGGCCGTTCCCAAAATTCATGGGATTCCAGTGTGGCAATCGCATCCACATACTCTTCGTACCTATGGACGGCGTTGCGCACGAGTTGCACACTGTCTGGATTCGCTGCTTCACGTGCCAGTTCATCAAGATACTCGTCTTTATCCGCGAAATTTTCATTCAACGCTCTAAATTCCACATCCTCATAAATCGGCTTGACTCTGTCTTTCGCCTCCACCAAGACTTGCTCATACAAATCCATGCTTACAGGTATCTGTACAAAAATCAGAGCGAATGCGACAGCTAATCCCCGATCCAGTAATCTTATGATTGCACGTAGTAGCTTCATTCTATGCGATTTGTCTCAATATACACAAGCTTAATCAAATGAAAAACTTCAGATATAAGTACCTAGACTAAAGAGATGATCCTCAATCGCATCATGATCGTGGGATTATTGAGTGACCTGCCCTCTCTCACCCTTGATCTCAAAACCTTCTGTCTTTCCTCGTGTTCATCCTATGATGAAAATTTTTCACTCTGATCGATTTGTTCCACGCTTGCCTGACGGCCACCGATTTCCCATACAGAAGTACCAGCTGATCCGTGAGCAACTTCTATACGAAGGCACACTAACAGAAGATCAGTTGGAGGAGGCGACGCCTATAGCAGAGGAAGAAGTTTTGCGTGTACATAATAACGACTACTGGTCACACTTTACGCAGCTGACGCTTGATCCACGCGCGGTACGCAAAATTGGATTTCCTCAATCGGCAGAGCTGGTCGATCGCTCTCGACGATCTTGTCAGGGTACCCTTGGAGCTGCGCTACATGCACTCAAACACGGAGTAGCAGGAAATATCGCTGGAGGCACCCACCATGCTTACGAAGGACATGGAGAAGGTTTTTGCCTGCTCAATGACCTGGTGATCACTGCCAAGCATTTACTCTTTCACAAACACGCGAAAAGAATCCTTATCGTAGACCTAGATGTACATCAGGGAAATGGTACGGCCAAAATGTGCGCAGATGATTCCAGAATCTTTACATTCAGCATGCATGGAGCACAAAACTATCCGCTGCGAAAAGAAGTGTCTGATCTGGACATACCCCTAGATACCTTCACCGAGGACCAAACTTATCTCTCCTTGCTTAGCGAGACACTGCCCAAGCTCATTGCCCAACACATGCCCGACTTCATCCTTTATCAGGCAGGTGTAGATGTATTGGCTACAGATAAACTCGGCAAGCTTAATCTCACACACAGAGGCTGCCAGCAGCGGGATGCCTTTGTTTTGGAAACTGCTTATAAAAATCAAATCCCCCTCGCTATATGTATAGGAGGAGGATATTCAGAAAGAGTGGCTGATACAGTTGAGGCACACGCCCATACCTTTCGTACGGCGGTCCATATTTTTGCTTAGACCATGTATGGAACAACGAAGATCTAGCTAAAAAGCAGCAGTTTTAGGTTCTGACGAAAGCTATTTTGTGAGATTTAGTGGGGCTAAATCGATAAAAATAGATGAAGTTCAGGTTATGAAAGCGCAAACTTTTCGCAGATTTGAGATTTCAAACATGGTCTTAATCTGTCTTTATATTCTCAAGAAATTGAATCTAAACGAAAGACCTGTAGAGGGACGGAAAGTGAAATTACTTCCTCCTTCTGCTACTAGAACAGTAGCATATGTATTCCACTTGATCGCTCTCGTCAGTCCTATGCTAAAACCTGAAGTGGCTTTATAGTAATTGAAGGTCTGCATAGCTCCCGACAGGTCCTGATACTCCAACATACCCACACCTCCACTCAGACGAAACCATTCTCTGAAAAGGAATCCTGCTTCCATTTCTTGGTATTGATAAGAAATCGCTGAAGCATCTACTCCTCCTGCTACGCCTTGCTCAGACAGCAAGACAGTCGCAGACTGTGGCGAGAGCACACCTACTGTTCCCCATCCCGCCAAGACATTGGCACGACGCCCTCTGCGACCGCGGATGTCAAATCGCAATCCGACCATCCCCTCTGCAAATCCATCTACACGTTCTGCCTGTGGATCGAAACCTGTCTCATTGGATTGATCGTATAAATAGCTACCTGCTCCACCTATTTGCAGGTGCAGTCTGTCGTAGCGATTGCGTTTCCTTCTCTGATCGTCTTGCTGACGAGGTTGCTGCTGCTGACGAGGTTGTTGCCTGCGCGGCTGGTAATAATCCCTGTCATGGAAGTGATTGTGACGATCATCCCAGTTTGAATTGGACTTGTCACGGCACTGGCCAAAAGCCGTTGCTACGGTAAGGGAAAATATAAACAAGATGGAGACTATCTGCTTCATGGGAACATTTTTTCTTAGTGACACTATGAATTTCGTTCCCGTTGCACGAGAAATCAAGTGTTTTCAAGAGAAGATGGGGTTTTATCCATATTTCGCAACATTAGGGCGATTCATTCTTCCATCAGCCTGAAGCTGCTATTCATACGCTCTTTATTGAATAAAAATCAGAAGTTTCGTACATTAAATATTTACCTAGCAATCCGTGAATACTTTCTATAAGATGCGACAAAATGACCTGACGTTGAGTGCTTTTAACAAATGGGACCTTCGAATAGCGGGTATCCTACTCTTGCTAGGTTGGAGCTGGACCACACAGGCGCGCACATCTGGATTTGTTCTGAAAGACGGGGCTCGCTCTGTGAGTATACCTGTAGAAATTCAAAATAATGTGATTCTCCTTCCCGTGAGGATCAACGGCTCATTCGAGATGAATTTCATTCTAGATACAGGTGTAAAGACGACAATCTTCACTGAGCCTGTTGTACTCTCATGGTTAGAGATTGATTCATTGGCACCAGTCAAAATCCGTGGCCTCGGAGAAGGAAATGACATAGAGGCCAGTCTGGCAAGGAACATCCGCCTTTCTATCCCTGGAGCAGAAGGATATGGCGTCAACATGGTCGTCCTCCCACAGGACCTGGTGTCTTATTCAGCTATGTTTGGCAAACCTGTATACGGCATTATTGGATATGAAGTATTTGGGCAATTTGTCGTAGAAATCAATTATCTGCAGAAATATATTCGCTTAACTGATCCTTTCTTATTCAAAGCTCCTCGCAGTCCCAAATGGACAGAAGTCCCCATCAACGTCCGAAAGGGAAAACCCTATGTGGAAGCATCCTTGATAGACCACTTGGGCAATAAAGTAAAGGAACGCTGGTTGATGGATACAGGAGCGAGTATGGCAATTTCGCTATTTCACGATGAACTTCCTGTACCTGATAAGTCGATTCCTGCCTTCCTAGGAATGGGACTCAGCGGGAATGTATATGGCAAACTGGGACGTAACCCTACATTTAGTCTGGGTGACTTTGATTTTGCGGGTATCGTCACGGGCTATCCTACAGCAGAATCATTGACGATGTTTCCCGACTCCCTTGACTGGTATGGCAATATCGGTTCCGAGGTCCTCTCCAGATTCAGAATCATCTTTGACTACCATCGCCAACGGGTATTCCTTCGTAAAAACCGCAACTTCAAAAAGACCTTTGGCTACAACATTAGTGGACTAGAATTCATCTCTACAGGCGATCGCTACGAACAATTTATCATTAGCTACATTCGACCTGGTTCCCCAGCGGAAGTAGCGGGCCTCCACGTCTATGACGAGATCCTCGCGATGAATGGTGTTCCCGTATTGGGGCAAAGTATCGAAGTCTTATACAGCCTTCTTTCCAGGAGATCAGGTAAATATGTACGCATGAAAATCAAACGAGGAGAAAAGATCATCCGTCTACATTTCAGGTTGAACGAACAAATTTGACCGGTATAAAAATTGATCTCAGGAAAGAAGTTTTGCTACCTTGAAGCATCCTTTACACCTTCTTCTCCACTCACCTATGAAATTTCAAATTCACAACTCTTTCCTCACACTCAGCGTCCAAGCTGCAGGTGCTGAAATCACCAGTCTTGTAGCTCAGCAAAAATCCATCGAATACATCTGGCAAGCAGATCCTGAGGTCTGGGGTAGGCATGCGCCCGTGTTGTTTCCTATTGTCGGGCGGCTCAAAAACGACCAGTATATGTATGAGGGAAAAAGCTATGCGATGAAGCAGCATGGTTTTGCGCGAAACAGTGAGTTTGAACTAGTAAGTCAATCCGAGGATCAACTACATTTTCGCCTCCTCCCTAATGATGACATTCGGAAAATGTATCCTTTTGATTTTCAGCTAGACATCATGTATCAGCTTTTTCAGGAAGAACATGAACATGGAGTCAAAATCACCTATCAGGTCCACAATCAGGGCGAGACGACGATGCCATTCTCGATTGGTGGACATCCTGGATTTTCTTGTCCTCTAGTAGCAGGAGAGGAGCTGACAGATTATGATGTGGTATTTGAGCAAAGGGAAACCCTTGATCGACACTTGTTAGAGGGAGGTCTGTATAATGGAGAAACATCCCCTCTCTTAGAAGATGAGCCTATCATTCCGATCACGCCTACACTTTTTGATCAGGATGCCTTGGTGGTACATGGCCCCAAGAGTGATACGGTTTCCCTCGTATCTCGCAAAAGCGGACATAAAATCACAGTCGATATTGCTGATTTTGACTATCTCGGGATCTGGGCCAAGCCTGGGGCATCTTTTGTCTGCATCGAGCCATGGCTGGGACTAGCGGATTATGTTGATGCATCTGGGGATATCATGGAAAAGACAGGGACTCACCTATTGCTGGCTGGCAAGCGTCATTCATGCAACTATGCCTTTAGATTTGCAAATCCTTCCTAGAATTTTGTAACCTTGGAGCTCAAACCTATCCTATCGTCACATGCAATCACTCTGTGTATTTTGTGGGTCCCGCAAGGGCGTCTTACCACAATATGAAGCCGTCGCCTATGCATTGGGTATCTACTTGGCTGAAAATAATATCCGACTCGTCTATGGCGCAGGTAACATCGGTCTAATGGGTGTCGTCGCGGAAGCTGCGCTATCCAAAGGCGGTGAAGTCGTCGGTGTCATCCCAAACTTTCTCATGGATCGCGAGGTCGGACACAAAGGTCTGAGTCAATTGATCTTGACTGAAACCATGCACGAACGTAAGCAAATCATGGCGGAGATGTCTGATGGATTTCTGACACTTCCTGGAGGATTTGGGACCATGGATGAGCTATGTGAGATCCTTACTTGGCGTCAGCTCGGTCTACACGATCGTCCCATCGGCTTGCTCAATATGGAAGGATACTTTGATGCCCTGATTACCCTATTCAACCAGATGGTTATCAGAGGGTTTGTTGGGGCCGATAATCGACACCTATTATTTGAGTCTACAGAATTATTTCCCCTACTCGACCAAATGCATGCTGCATATAGCAGTCGTGATTCGCAATTTGAGAAGGGGTAGTTTTATTTTTCAAGGGGTACTTGACTCACTCGTATAAGTTTCGTGAGAAATGAAAAATGTTCTCTGAAGAATGAACCATGTCTACTGCTTCGTCCAAACACGTAGCTGCTTACCTGCAAGCTGAATCTTGTGGGGTCTATCTCCATGAAGATGGGCAAGATGGGGATCATCCACACCATGTATATGATCGAATCCCTGATTACTGCCGATCAGTCTCCATGATCCCTCAGGTAAGTGTAGATTTTCCCAATCGTGGGTATTACTCCCCACATTGATCAGGACCATGATGCGCCCGTCGATGATGTATCCCAATTGGTAGGGATTGGGTGTATCTAGCCATTGGAAATATCCGTAGGGGGCGGGGCCTTTGTTACGGAGCGACTTACCTATATCACTCATTCGAAAGTGGTTCAGGCCTCTCCAAAACGCTTGCATACCCACAAAATCATGGGTATCCGTCCGAGTACCTACTTGCTCCCACAAAAATTGATTGGGGGTACGCATATTGTAGGTATCGCGCTTGCCATGCATGTATACTTTGGTTCCATTGTTCATCACCTTCACCGTTTCCTTTAGCTCAGCCAATCCTTTGGAACGCATGATTTCTGTTCCTCCATGTGTAACGATAGGACCTAGAGAAGTATAAAGCAAAACCGCGGCAATCTTATATCGATCCTCTTCGACGCCTTGAAGTCCGTTCCAATCTTCACGGGCAAAACGATCCGCCAAGGCCCAGTTGTCATGGATATCTAGATAGTTGATTCCACTCGTCGCGTCTTTGTCTGTCGCAAAAGTCTTCGTCAAAGCGGCTTTTACATGCTCTATTTCGTTGAAATTTCCTCCTGCATATCCTTGATCTACTTCTCGCTGATAAGGTGTTCCCGTCGGACCTTTGAACGCGTTGCGCGACTCGTCTTGGAAGTAGGTAATAGGTGAATTGTGCTTGTACCAGTCCCAAGAGGGGTTATTCTCAAAATCAGGATCAAAAGATCCAATCCAAGGCTCTCCATAGATGATGACGTCAGGTCCCAGTACCTCTCGTAGTTTGATCAAGGTCTGTCGGTCCACCTGCCCTGCCAGATCTATCCTGAAGCCATCGATTCCAAACTCCTCAATCCAGTGCTTACACTGGTCGATCAGCCAGCGCTGCACCATGGGGCGGTTCTCGAATTTCACTTCATTGCCATACTCTCCGATATGATCCAGTTGCTTGGTCCTATAGTAATAGAGCTTATCCAAGACATTCCAATGAAAGTAATAAGGATTACGCGCCTTGCGGTCATCGTCCATGTTCTCTCCCGAGTGATTGGGCACAATGTCAATGATGACGGCCATTCCCTTGTCATGAAAAGCTTGTACCAAATCGCGAAACTGTTCACGCTCTGCACCTGGGGTGGTATCTTTCTGTCGAAAACGGGTTTCAACGGCAAAAGCATGTGTCGTTCGGTAGCCCCACTGGTAGTTTTCGAGATGAATGCCGTGCTTCTGCATGAAAGGATCATCCTCAAAAGAAGCCTTCCATATATCCGTAGGATAATGCAAAAACTCTTGTATAGGCATCAGATGTACCGTATTGATTCCCAAGTCCACCAAATAATCAAATCCGACGGACGCACCCGCCTTATTTTTCAAGCCCGATTGATAAAAGGCAGGAAGGGTGCCTTTGAGATGTTCAGCTACAGGTAAATTATCCGTAAAGTCTTGTACATGGACTTCATAAGCAATCACATCTTCTATCGGGGGACGTCCATTTTTCAAAGGTGTGGCAGGTGTCGTCGCGGGCCATACACAGCATTTCCCCCACGTATCGTCACTAATACGCGCATAGGGATCTGAGATGTGTACAGGGACCGTTTCAAAAAAGTGATTGCCAGGATCTTCTGCCCCATGCACCGTAAAATCGTACCAGACGCCTTGAAGATTTTCCTCAAAAAAGGCTTCCCATACTCCATCTTCGTCTATCTCCATCTGATAGGTTAGGTAAGCCTTCTGATCATCTTTTCCTCTATATACATACAACTTCACAGCTTCTGCTCTTGGGGCAAAAAGACGAAAAGTTGTACGTGCTCCGTCTATAGATATATTGGCACCTAGCTCTTTGGAGGAGTACATTTCCCGAAACCATCCTTCAAAAGAACACCAGCTTTTCAATCCTAGATGGGGAATTTCCAGCCAGTAAATGCGTCGAATATCTATACGCTCCGCGGGAATGATCAATGCGGTATGTGCTTCATTGGGAAGGATCTCCTGGATCATGAGGGGCTTGCCGTCGGCATTGGTCAATCGATAAGCTGTGGGCACGAGGGGGCGAGCAGCTCCTTCTATATGTATCCAGATATTGCCTGAGCGGCGGATTTCTGCTTTGAGTTTCATATGAATCAAGTAGGGATTAGCACCTACAGTCTTTGAGCGTGGGAAAAGGGAAATAGCAAATTAGCTATCCATTCGGAGGGATAAGTTAGTTTTTTTGTAGAGGAAACGTCTAGAAAATGTGAATTTGATAATGGATATGCTTACGGAGCGCTTGGTGTATTTTCTGTACTACCTCTCCGTGGGCTCAAACTCAAAATGGTGGGATGCCTTAACAAATAGGAAGGCAAATAAAGCGTACGAAAGCATAAAAAATAAGAGAAATAGGATTATCTCCCCTTTAAAAATAGCGTCAGCTAAGGCATCTAGTGGAAATATCCCCATGATAAGTGAGAGGAGCAAACTCCCAGAGATCGCAGACTTAAAGTAGGTCCCACTATGAGCGACAAAGAGGATGGAGCGTCTCTTTCGAGCAACAGACGTCAAATAATAGGCTGTCAAAACAGGAACAAACAGCAACGACCAAATGACCAGCGGGATAATGCCTTCCCAAACCTCAGAACCTGAGATTGTCAGCATGACCATGAGAATAAGTCCTGCCAAACAGAAAAACCAAAATCCAAATAAATAGGTACTCGCCCTTCCATAGTCCTGCCTACTCAAATTCCTTCGCATAGAGGCCCAGGTATAGTACATGAGTAGGATGAAAGAAAGATAGACTTGTACCAATGCCATAGCTTGTATAATGGCCGTAGGTTCTGTCAGAGATCCGAAATCTATGGGTACAAATAAGATTTGAAACCCACCTACAATCATCGTAATAAACGGAATCAACAGTACGACGGCTATCTGATGCAAGTATGTTCTTATTCCTCTCCTCACAAATGTCTCTACCAGACAGATACCTAGAATCAGATTGAAAAAGAAGTAGGTACCCAGATCCATGTGGATAGGGGCCCCATCTCCCATCTGCAGATTGGCCATACCTGAAAGTATGGCAAAAAATAAGAGGAATCCCACCAAAAGTTTGATTACACGAGAAGCGTGTAAACTCCAAACGAGCGGCATCTTACTTGCCCCATATTGATCCAGTTTATTCGTAGAAAAAACATTGCCTACAGACATATCCAGGTCCTCTCCTTGCCATACATCTTTCGTAGGCTTACCGAACATGGCATCATGAGAATGTAGTAGCCCATAAGAGAGTATAAGAGCAATCATAAGCATCACACGAAATTGCCAGTCATTCAGTAAAGGAGCCTCCAACGTACCGTGTTCATCAAAGATGAAGGTCTGAGGAAGAATGAATAAACCCAGAATGACGAGAGTATACAAACACAAAGTTATTCCAGAGGTGGTAAAACTTCGATCTGAAAGGGGCTTTCGATAGGTATGATAGCCCCAGATCAGTAGGCCCAATGTGGAAAATGCAGGAATGGAGACCTGCAAAAAAAGGTCGAATCCCCAGCCTCCCCACCAACTGAGCAAGAGCATAACGGGGGCTGTGAGGAAGAACAAATAATATAATACCCAATGAATACTCGTCCGCCAGATGAGTGGCTGATTCCGCAAGAGATATTGGTCTATTTCCTTCACCCAAGTGGGCGCGAGTAAACGCATGGTATCTTTATCAATTGTTGATCATCCACATTACATGGGCAGTGTCTTCTGCTTGATCAGCGCCTGTAGACTGAAGTAGGTGATCCCTACATATAGCAGTACAGAGCTTCCGATCAGCCAAAAGGCCTCGCTTCCATAATATAAGAACAGTCGCATATCTGCTACGGTATCATCCATCATCATCCAGATGAAAGGCTGGGCACTCATGACCATCAGTGGAGCCATTACAAAGAGGAAGCCTTTGCGGATACGTGTCAGATGCGTATTGGCATCTACCTGCATGAAGTTGAAGGCTGTCATCCCCATCCACAGCAAGAGAGACAGTGGTAACAGTCCTAAAGAGAAGAAGTTGAACCATCCCAGATAAACTTCACCCAAAACTAGCAAGGCCAAGAAGAACAGGACACTGCCTCGGATGATCCACGATTCTCTGCGGTAGAAGTATTTACCTAACCAACTCAGGTGAAATAAGAAGAGTAGTACAGGTAACACGAGGTTGACCGTCTTCCAGCTTATATCCGAAAGGGAGTATGTCTGGATCTCCTGATCTTGGCCTACCTTTTGATTCATAGCCTGCTCCAGGTCTTGAAGGGAGTAGGTCTTCCAGCCTTTTCGAAGCTCTATCCTGTATACATAGTGATAGGTATCAAAGCTTTTGGGGCGAATGTTTCGGTATTGACTTGTCCAGAATCCTGAAGGAAACTCAATGGAGTGTATACGAGACCCATCCGAATGGTACATTGAAGTAGGTGGTTTCAACTCTACATGATAAGCCCCTTCATAGTATTCGATCTCACGGAGGTGTGAGAATCTTCCTGGTACATCCTTGCGGACTTGGAATGGCATTTTCCTAAAGATGATGCGGTCGAATCCATAATACTTCACCAAGTCCTGCCATGCATCGTCTTCGTCCACTTCCTGTATCGTCACGATGTATTCGGTGTCCCCTTCGTCGGAGACCATCCACCAGTGAGACTTTAGCTTCTGAATATGCTCATACACGTGCTCTACCGTCAACTGGTAATTCTTATCCAGATTGACTTGGTCTTTTCCTATGTAATAATCTTGAAATGCCAAGTAACCAAAGCCCAATGCGGCCAGCATCAAAGGTGCCGCAGTAAGAGACGCTATATTTTTCCAGGGAGACTTTTCTTCATAAAAGCGTCGGGATGTCGTATACAATCCTCCGAGTGTACCCAGCACCAGCAAAGCGACTGTTCCTGCTTGCGCATACTCCATGACATCTGCCATCTCAGCCACGCTCACCGTACCAAACCCATAATAAAGGATCAAGTAACCACCCATCAAGACTGTCACAATAGGTAGGAAGGTATACAGGCGGAAATAATGCAAAGCCCCTCCCCACTTATACGGTCTGTGTACCGCCAAACGTGCATCCATCTCACGCAGCATGCCATAGAATGGCAATTTTATATCAAAGGTCCATTTGAGTGAATTTCCACCATTTGGATCTTGAGAGGTTTTGCCCATGCCTGCAGCGACCATACCTCCCGCCAAGAGCAAGGCCACCAAAGCCGCATAATACCATAGTCCAAGCGTGCGCTCGTAAATCTTGCCCTCTCCACGCTGGAAGGCGTGGGCCTCGTTCATGGCGTAGATGAAGTTCTCTAGTGGAGCTTTTACAGAAAAGGCCATAGAAGAACGGTCCCAATAGTTGGCCCCTCTCCGCTCCCATTCTTCTCGATCTACAGCTTCGGTTCTCAAGACTTGGTAGCACTGCCCTTTTCGTGGGAAATAGGGGTCTGTATGGAGATCTACAAACTGTATATCAAAGCCAAACTCCTGTAAAATATCTTCTGTAAACTTCTTGACCTGTACCTTGGGTTTGTCACACACTTGCCAGCTTACATCTCCGATAATTCCTGCCCCTGATAAAAATTTCTCACTTTTCTGGACTTTAAGTTCGGACTTCAGACTAGCCATACGACCGTAGTAAGTACCATGAAAAGTCCAGACATTTAGCTGAATCAACATCAGGCCTACCATATATATCCCTCCGATTCCAAGTAGAAGTGGCCATTGCCTTGTCTCCACTTTGAGATTGAATTGCTGCCAGATCCATGCCCCCATTGCGCTGAGTGCACCGATCTGGAGTATCCAAAACAGCGCACCACGTGTCCATGCAGAGGGTAGATTGGGTGTGGACAACGGCAGTCCATAGGCGAGGAGAAATGTCAAAGGAAGTCCGATGATTCCTGCATAAAATATCACCCAGTGGATCTGCGTACGCCAGATGTGTGGCTGGTTGCGGCAGAGGGTAGCATCTATTTTGCGCATGAATGAGGGACGGAACAATGACTGTAGAAAAGCGCTCATAGCGTTTGAAGCATTGGTAATTCAATCAAAACAGCAGAGACTCGCTAGCCTCCACTTCATATTAGTAGTCTCCTATCATCTTTCGAGAAGGCCAGGTCTCAATGGGAATGTATTTGTACATACGCCACATATAAGATAGGGATTCACGAAGGATTGCATATAATTTCTTTTGCTATTTTTCTTTCGGCTGTAATCGAATTTTCTCCATGATTTGGATGCCCATGATCATATGAAGGAAATAAGCCACAATCGCCAATTTGATTGCATACCACTCACCTCCTCCATAGGACATGTACATCCAGTCTCTGAAGAAAACTTCATCTAAAAAGATCCCTAGGATAATTGCAGCTCCCATAGATAGGATGAACCATAGACTGGCGAACCTTTGCCTTCCCTGAGTATTCTTGGGTTTCATTCGAAGTAAGGCCAAGCCTAATCCAAGATACACTATATACCACAGAGGAATCCAGAATTCCACCCCAAAGTTACCGCCAACTTGTACTGGGACAATGATGAACAAGAAGATCGTGAGCGGTACCGCCAACAAAGTCAAGAACTGCACCTTCAAATTTACATACTTCCGCAACCAGACAATCTGAAACAGGACCAAAGAAATCCCTAAAAGTGTCATCATGATGTATAAAAACTCTTCATCCTCATAGTCATGAACTTGATCACGACTTTGTCTAGATGTCCAATTTTTGTCCCTAGAAACATCGCTTAACATACTGACGGGATACGTCCTGCTACCCTTGACCAGCTCGGCCTCAAATATCTGTGAGGGAATAGTTTGAATGTCTCTCCATGAGTGATCGCGTCCCCAATGCCTGTAAAACTCAAGATACTGAGACTGCGTATCACTGTCATTCCAATGATAATAATGTACCTCCTGAGCCAATAATGAATCCAGAAAGGAAAAAATCTCCAATGACTGGGTTTGTACAGGCCGAAGTGTCAACTTATCAAATCCATATTTGGTGACCACTTGATTCAGTTCCTCCAGATCCTTTGTATCCAGTAGGTACATATGGGACTCCTTGTTATAAGAGCCATCCGCTTCCACCGTCTTGTTCCAAATCAACCACTGAGAGTCTGTGTACATGGTCTCTAAGTCCTCGTCCAATGCCACTCGGGAGAGTCCTGCATTCAATCCTTGATGGCTCCAAGTCCACATAGACGGAAGCACGACATGAAGGACCGTCACTAAAAGGATTAAAGGAATGATAGTAAATAGCCCAACTTGAACGATAGGTCTGGGAAAAGGAAAGGAACGATAAGAGATCTGTCTAAGACTCTGAATTCCCCACATACATATCATCCCACTAAATAAAGTCGCACCTACTGCTACAACCCATTCTGACTCCCATCTGACCATCAACCCATAAAACTCAGGTCCTGTCAGGTGAAATAAACTTCCAAATAAAAAAGCTATCACGACAGAAGGAAGTATCAGACCGAGCAATATATAATGTAGGCGAATAGACCATAAAACAGGATGATTTGCTGCTAGATAACTGTCTAATTTTTTCAGCCATCTTCCAAATGGCCAGACGAGGGAAATATGGAAGCTGCGTCTACTTCCTTTGGCCTCCCTAGAAAGACTGAGCAATACAAGTCCCATGAGTCCCAAAAGGACAATTCCCCATAGGTAGCGATACCCTGTAATATGTATCTGAAACCTCCGTCCTTCTCCTCGGAAAAATAGATGGGCCGATCCCAGATCTTCCATGCGCCTTTCGATCTCGTATTCACTGATCTGCCCAAAACTCGGATAAGATAATTGCTGATCATGTCTCAAGAACAGACTCCACTGGTAGACATTATTCTGAGAGCTGTAGGGATTCTTCCTATCTATAAGGGAATATCGAGCACTAGACTCTAGTGTTACACCTATGATATTCCATCCATAAGGCATCAAACGTCTGGTAATTTCCTTTTTGATGGATGACTCGGTATAAGGATGTAAAGAAGGGTTCTCTCCTCTTTGCTCTACATCAAAGAAATATTCATGTAGAAAGGCACGGTCCTCTTGGATTTTTTCATAACTCACCAGCGCAGTCATCTGCTGGTAGATTCCCGCATGAAAGCTTGTCACATGGGCCTTAATCAAGAAAAAGCCCACAAGGTAAATCAAAAAGGTCGTACCTAATGTCCTTAGGTTTCGTGTGCGCAGCTTCACTCGATATTGATCATATCCCCAAGCACCTACAACTACCCATGTCAGGACATGCAAAATGAGAAACATCGCATCATGAAATCCACCTCCCAGATCATAGGGATGCTCCAAGGGGAGCGTCCTCCCAAAGAAGAACATCAGTGGGAGTGTCAGTACGCTAATAGGCAAAATCCAATGGATACGCGTCCGCCAGATGTAAGGCAGTCTGTCGCGAAGGGTATCGTCCAGAGTTTGGATAAATGCAGGAAGAAAACGTTTCATGATAGCTTAATATATAGTTTCCCTTTTGTGGAGATGAATGAATTTGTAGGCTTTGTGTAGGATAAGGGAAACTGTGAGGGAGAAAATACGCATTCCAGTTTCCAGAATCAATACAGTTTTTTGAGCATTTCTAGGTCTCTTCAGGTAAGATTAGCCAGTGGTCTAGGTATAGAATAAATGAGGGAAATTGCTGTTTCATGGGAGAAAAATCTGCGCTGAAAAAATGAGAGGAGTCATCAGAAACGCTCCTTCTTATCCTTAAAGAAATAGCTTCTTCGTACTCTGGCTAATGTCACGCATGTACGAGACCTGAATTCCCTTCTCTGAAAGATAACTTACTACCGAGGCAATCGTCACATTCATCGGGGCTGTCATGACGTAGACCTGTCCATTGTGAGAAAGCTCTACATACTGTAGGCCACCGAGTTGCTCTTCGAGTAAGTGCAGGGGCAGATCCGTCGCAAACTCAAACGTATTGTGCTGGCGGTCCATGCCGAGCTGTTGCTTCGGCCCATAGTAGACCACTTCTCCTTTGCGGAGGAAAAGCAGCTGGTCGGAGATATTTTCGATCTCGACTAGGTGCTGGGAGGTGATCACGATGCCCAGCGGTTCGGTGAGGCTAGAAGCCATCGATCGGAGATCATTGAGCACGATCAACTGGGTGTTGATGTCCAGGTTGGCCAACGGCTCATCGATGATCAGCAGCTTGGGCTGCCAGACGAGGGCGCGCGCCAGCGCGAAGCGCAACTTAAATCCTCCTGAAAGCTCCTTCCACTTGCGATCCAGATGCTGAGAGAGTCCCAAACGATGGACGATGTAATTGACTGCGTCGCGATTGGCTGCTCCACGGATGCCATGCACAGCCGCTTCGTAGGCGAGGTTATCTTCCAGCGATCCATACCACTTGGGCAAGTCCTGCGGGATATAGGCAATATGAGGTTTGATCACCTTCCAATCGAGATATTCATTGGAATCCTTGAGGAGAAGCGGATAGTCCATTTCCCCAGAAGTATGCTGCAACTCACCCGCGATACAGCGCAGGAGCGTCGTTTTCCCATTTCCATTTTCACCTACCACTCCCAAGATTTCTCCCAGACGCACCTCTAGAGAGACTAGTTTCAAAGAAAAAGCTTCTCCTCCACGGCGGGAGGAATAGGTCTTCCCCAGATGGTGGCACATAAATACAACATCACGCTTGGGGGTATTGGCTTCTACCTTCTCCGCGTAGGCATCGGCCTGAGCCTTCTTACGGGCCTTCATGTCTTCGGTGAAGTGGTTGCGATAATCTTCGACAATAAGATCTACCAACTGATGCATCTCCTGGATGGCTTGAGCCTGCTCATCCTCATTTTCTGCGTCCATGTAGTCCAGCTTGAGGAGAATCGCCCGCTGCTTGAACTCAGGGGTAAAACCAAAATCGCGACTAAAAGAAACGATGGCCTTGGCTCCTTTTTGAGGAAATTCAGAAAGCTGCTCTTTGAGCTGCTCACTTATTTGTTCGATCGTGTGTGTACTCATTAGCTTGTGTAATACGTTTTCAATCTTAAACTATCGCTTTCAGCGGGACTTCTTTTTAGGCAAAAAGAAGCAATCCCGATAATAAATCTCGGGATGGAATTTCAGCCCGACCCTTCTATCCACCCCGATCACCAAATTCCAATTCCAACGCCCCTATAAGTGACGTGTTACGAGACTGTTAATTAGACCTTGCTTTAATATTAAATATCCCTCATGGTCTTAGGCTTCTAGTTGTTGGACATTTTCAATCAGGCTGATCATCCGTAGGGCGAGTTTGCGCCGGATGTCTTTGCGTTCGATGTTCGAGTAGCTTGCTACCTTGGCTTGGAATTGGCTGGTCTCTTGGCTGATTTGAATGGATTCGTCTTTGTATTGGCCTTTGTCGTCAAAATCTCGGACAAAAGACAGAAGCAATTTGGAGGCTTGCGAAAGTTGGTTGAGGGCAATCAGGTTTTCAATTTCTTCTCCACGGCGGAGAATGTCGTGTGGTGCGATCATGTTTCAGTGTATTGTCAAAAGGGAAGGAGTTCTTTCGATCTCCTGTAGTTTTATCAATATACGAGAATATTGCGATTGGGTGTCGCATGCAAGAGAGGTAATATCAAGAAAAATAGAGAATTTTCTGATTGTGAGGCATTTCTAGGTTCAAATATTTTTCATTTTTTCCTGAAAGATTTGAAAGAATTCACGAAATGAAGCGTGATTATTGAGAATCGTTTGGAGATTTAGATAGGAAAAAATGAGTGGGTTATCATTCTCCGAAAATCTTTTACCCTGTATTCTCATCTTTTGAGAGAGATACTCTTTGGGATTTTCCTGTTTCTCTGGATTTCCACTGAATGTCATTTGGACGCCCTGTTTTCTATTCAAAGCTTGAATATCTGCTAAAATAAGTGCCTCTAATTCCAAAACGAGTAGACAGGGAATGGTCTCTTTTGCTTGAGAAATTTTAGCTATCTCGCGAAACCAACCCATTCGCTTTTCCCTAAAAGATTCATGGTCTAGATCCCTTACCAGAATGATATAGCTACATTCTCTTCCTTTTCTATCAAGTGCCGATTTCAAAAGCGTACGCATTTTACGCAAGCTATCCAGCTGTGACCCTCTTTGACTTTTGATCAACTCGACAAACTGAACGTCTGGAAATCCTTGTTTCAATAGCTTAGAGATGGAATGGTAGTCGTTAGAGTCCTCTGCAATAATTCCCACTTTCGCCTTGTGTTTCTTATGCATCTTCCAAGTCTAGATGTATCCAATAATCTCTTAAAAAACCCTCTTCCTGCATATATGCTTGAATTGATTTCTTTTTTTCATCCGAGAGTTTTCTTACCAAAGTTCCTCTGTCAGAGATAGAAGTAGTTATGATCCTATCCAACTCATCGGGTTCTAGAAAATCTAGGACTTGGGGAGCATGGGTCGTTAGGATTACCTGATTTTCTTCGGCTACTTCACGAATAAATGTCATGAGTTGGAATAGCTGATCAGGATGAATGCCAAGTTCGGGTTCTTCGAGGAGAATGATATTATGCGTACGATCTAGGTCTTCTGCCGAATGAAACAGCTTAAAAGCACCCTTTGATTCTCGACTTGAACGTAAGACTAGAGACATCACAATGTAAATGATGC
>JBCBPW010000088.1:0-27847 GCA_039820545.1 Bacteroidota bacterium
CTTCAAAAATTTCGGTAAGTTCCATCACCGAAATTAGACACTTTTAAGATTTATTAGTTTGATGCGTTTAACCTAGATAAACATGGGAAAAGAGGGGATTTGCTCGGCCAAATGTACCTTTCCCTTTGTGAATGTCTTGGAATATACTTGGATGCTCAAAATTACATGAATATCGAAATGTATTCTTTGTATGTAATACGTAAGATAAATACTAGCCTGTATTCCGAGTTTGACTTCCATGCTGCACCTCCTAATCTGATGAATTATGCATCCGAACTGGCCATCTTATGTCCAGCCTTCAGAGACTTTTGCCTCTGTGGTTCTCCGTTATGAGATTTATGAATCACGCAAAGATCGGATTCCCACCACCTATATGCTTTATCCTTCTTTTGCCTCAAGCTTTTTCTTCTGTTTCTCTTCTTCAGAGTCCTCTTTCTTTGTTAAGAAAAACGCTATGGGTCATAATTTAGGTGAATCATATATAGTTCCGCCTTCTACTGCCCCACTTAAATTTGTGATGGGAGAAGGGCAACGAATATTGCGAATCGTCTTCAAGCCAGGCGCACTTTATGATCTATATCAAATCTCTCTCAAGGCATTCAAGCATTCTGTCAAAGATTTACAAAAGGCGTTAGGAGATCGAATAGATACAGATTATTTAACACCTTCTAACTTCCTTTGTCCTACTTCTCATATTCAAGTGTTTGAGCAAAATATCCTTCATCAGCAAAAGGCCCTCTATACAGGAAGAGACTTTTTTCAACGTATGTATCAAATCTGCCGTCAGCACTTTTTCTTGCTTAGTGTCCAGGAGTTGGCCGATCTCCTTCATTTGAGTAGAAGGCATCTTAATCGACTGACAAATAAGGTCTTCGGATTTTCGGCGAAAGAAAGTTTGCGGATCATGCGATTTGCCCAAGCTGTGAAGCTATTGGAGAACAAACGGGCCGTCTCACTGCCCCAAGTCGCCCTGCAATGCGGGTATGCAGATCAGTCACATTTTTGTCACGACTTCAAGTCTCTGACAGAACTCACGCCCAGACATTATCTTAAAATGATCGAAGGGAAGGAGCTCATCCACCCCCAAGGGGATTTTCTGCTCAATGGCCTGTTCTTGAATCAGAGCAAAAGTCAGCACCCAGGGTATGCAGCTTAAGTACGTGCATCATACCTAAGAAAATAGATCTCTTGGGAGTCTTCACTACGTTCACGAAATGAGGCAAAAGGGATGATTTTTTATGCAAATATCTAAATGTCCCATTTCTACAAGATTTAAGAATTTTTGAATCATACTTTTAGATAAATATTACCTCTCATCATTTTTTTCATTGAGCTAAAATGATTTGGCAAACCCTTACATTGATTGTACAAGAATTGGATGCCTACATCCTAAGCCTGGCCCCAGGTGAAACAGGGCCCTTAGTGGTAGCAGGTAATATTGGGCTCTCGACTACGCTGGGGGGAACAGAATCTTATATGGATGGACGTGTCGTCGTCAGCATGCCCAATCTCATGGAAGAGGATAGCCTGAAAAACAGCATGCCTTTGCGGACGATGGGACCTAACGGTGTAGAGCAAACATTGGCACCTGTTTTCCTGAACCTCTACTTTCTATTCACCGCAAACTACAGTACCTCTAGCAGCGATCCTGCTACAGGAAATACTCAATACGGCAGAGGCCTCACGCGTATCTCACAAGTTATTGGCTTTTTTCAAGGGAAGCGACAATTTACCATTCATAATTCGCCCAATGCCAATCTCCTGACAGATCCCCTTATCCAAGATCTTTGCGTCAATATGGAGATGGTATCCTTGACTTTTGAGCAAATCAATTACCTCTGGGGAGCATTAGGAGGCAAGCAACTTCCTTTTGTCCTGTACAAAGCGCATGTCGTACCTGTCAAGCGTGAACTCATCACAGATCGTGGAGGTATCGTCCAGGATATTCAGACAGACGCCAACCATTTAAAATCTTCACGCTCATGAGTTCCTCTGTGTCATATAGGAGTTTTTTTACCATTGATCTACTACAAGAGTACTATCTCTCTGAAGAGAATGATCTATACGATGGAGATGAGGATATCCAGGCAGCAATCCTTCGCCAACAACGCCTTTATTATCAAGTGAGCAAGGATCTGAGCATGAAGCCTACATCTGAAACGGTAGGATTAATGAAGAATTATGGGCTCTTGCTAAAGGCTGTACCCCTTGGTTTTTTCATAGGAGGGAGGGTTCGGTTGAGAACAGATGGCTCAGCGATTCCCTTCATTCCAGTCGATACGCCGCTTGTCCTGAGGTTTAGCCTGACGGCTACCAATCCTTTTTTTGCCAATTTTACCAATCTCCGTATGGAGAAGGTGCCTGCCAATAGAGATCGATATGTATATTATTTCTCCAATAGGGCGGCAAATGTCGCTTCTGTGGCCGATGGAGAGGATGTGAATTATTTGAGTACCCCTATTCCTGGATTTGATCCTGAAAGGGACTATGAGGCAGGAGAGCTGATTGTGGAAGGGGGGATCATGAGAGAAGCGGTAGACGACCGAGGGCCAGCGCCAAGTTTTATTGGAGGAGTCTGGAGAGACATCTACGAGGACGCAGATCCTATGCCTCAGTTTGTCACCACGGCAGATCGGACTTTGTTAAGACCTGCCATTTTTGATGTTGATGTTACATCTGCTGCTCAGGAAGTAATAGTCGTGGTTGTTCGTGACCGACAAAATGTTATTGTACAACAGCAGACATATACAAGCGAAACAACAGGGATTCCGCTTGAAACTTGCACAATAGATCTTACGCATGTAGATCCTGCCAGATATACGTTAGAAGTACAGACAGTAGGAGGTACGCCGTTTACAGATTTAGGACTGGACTTTTACCTGGATAGCGCGCTTTATCTAGAGGGACCTCTGGCGATTATCGAATGTTTTCATGAGCCAGACGGAAGTCTGGGTGCCTATAAGTGGTTTGATGAGACGGACAGCAACCAGCTCCTCAGCCCTAGATATACCCTGCGCTGGAAAAATCGACCTACCTACTGGCGGTACTATTTACCAGCAGATCCTGCGAGTTTCGTTTCTCCCTTTCTCGATACATTTGAGATTAGCCCTGGTAATGCGATAGATCGTATCCTGGTTTCTGTAGATCCTATCCCTTTAACGGCTATTGGAAGGCGAATTGAAGCCACAATAGATGGAGAAACACGGCTATTGCCCAATCCTGGACCACGCGTAATCTATCCTGAGAATGGACGATTGTACTCCGAAGTCAACTTGGGAGGCGGGCTAGGACCCCCTTCATTATAATGTCTCTTTTCAATAATAAAACACCAAATTATCAAATATGCCGACTTACAGAACGCCAGGCAGTTATGTAGAAGAAATTTCTACTTTTCCACCCTCAGTCGTAGCGGTTGAGACTGCCATTCCAGCTTTCATCGGCTACACCCAAAAAGCCTCATTTCTGGGCGAAAATCTGGACGATAAACCTGTGCGGATTAACTCCCTTCTGGAATTTGAAGAGCGTTTTGGTGCGGGCCCTGAACTTGATATTGCCAATGTGGTAATTGACGCTGCCAACAATGTAGTAGAATCTACTATCAACTCCACCTATTATTTGTATGATAGTCTTCGACTATTTTTCAGCAATGGAGGAGGAGATTGTTACATCATCTCCGTCGGAAGTTACCAAACACCTACTTCCATTTCTCTAGCTGATTTGCAGAGAGGACTAGAAAATGTCTTGGTCAAAGTCGATGAACCGACACTCATCGTCTTCCCTGACGGAGTAGCTTTGACCAAACAAAATCTGGCTGACCTGTACAAGTTGGCGTTGGACCAATGTTTTGATTTGAAAGATCGCTTCTTGATTGCGGATGTCCATATGGCTAACCCGACGCAAGATCTAGTAGATTTTACCAATGATATCGACGACTTCAGGACGAGAATTGGGACAAAATTTCTCAACTATGGAGCAAGTTACTTCCCCTACTTGAATGTGAGTCTACCTAGGCAGGTTCGTTATCGCGACATCAAAGACAGCGTATTCAAGCTCGGTGTAGTGGTAGATTGGGCGAGTGCAGACTATGTGGACCCTACAGATACTGAGACACTGGATCTTGTCAATGAACTGAATCAAGTCGTAGATGACCAAACCAACCATCTAGAATCAGATTTGAGTGGGCTTATTGCTGTGAAGGACGCTGCGCGTACAGATGTGAGAATCAAGACGCTGGAAGATGAATATCTGGCACTAGAGGCCGCTTTCCTTGGTTTTGCCAATGATCCTGCATCGAATATCTTAGACCTTAGATCAGCCTTCACAAATATCATGGACTACCTCTATGAAGTGACAGATGAGTTTGTAGATGCTTATGCTTCTGATGATGTGGGGACTCCTTCTCCTTTGACATTTGCAGATTTTATTACAGAAAGCCGCAACATCGCAGATGCACAGGCGACTCCCGCAGTGAGCTTAGCTACTAGTCCTACCCTTGACACGCTGATCAAGATGGACAATAATGGTGGCGACTTATTTGGTGGTGGAGGAAGTTTCCCTGTATTTAGTGTCAATGGATACACTTGGGAGTACACGGGCCTCGCCGCCGTAGCGATTCCTGGAAATAATGACCTCACAGGCTTTGATACCGCTTTTAGTGTCATCAATCCCGCTCCTGGTACTACAGAAAGACGTGCCAACCTGATTGCTATGCAACCGACGCTGCGCCGCGTATTCTACAGTATCTATGCAAGCCTAGTGTCTTTTTATGGAGATGCAGCAAATGAAGAGTTACAAAAAGAAACCAGTCTTGTCTTACAGTTGCCGACAGTGAAAAATGTAATGGAAAGCCTTCAATCGAAGTTTTTCATTCTTCCTCCCTCTGGTGCCATTGCAGGTATATATGCCTCTGTAGACAATAGTAGAGGCGTCTTCAAGGCACCTGCGAATATAAGCTTGAATTCAGTTGTAGGTCCTGTAGCGCAGGTAACTGTGGGGGATCAGGATCGCCTCAATGTCGATGTCAATGCTGGGAAGTCTATCAATGCTATCCGGACATTTACAGGAAAGGGAACGCTGGTATGGGGCGCACGTACGATGGCAGGCAATGACAATGAATGGCGGTATGTCCCTGTACGTCGATTCTTCATTTTTGCTGAAGAATCCATCAAAAAAGCGACAGAACCCTTCGTTTTTGAGCCTAACGACGCCAATACATGGGCAAAGGTCAAATCGATGATCACCAACTTCCTGACCATCCAATGGCGAGATGGAGCGCTCCAAGGTGCCAAGCCAGAGCAAGCATTTTATGTAAAAATAGGTTTGGGAGAGACAATGACCGCACAGGATATACTCGAAGGACGGATGATCGTGGAGATAGGCATGGCTGTCGTCAGACCTGCTGAGTTCATTATCCTTCGCTTCGCACATAAGCTGCCAGAAGCATAGGTCTCAGAACTTTGCCTCTCATCGTATCTAAGCGTCGGTGAGTAGAAATACTCACTGACCTCCTCAACGCCTTCGGGCAGGATTTCATTATTCAAAAAAGCAATCAATCAACCAATCATGGCTGGATATCCTTTAAGTAAATTTCATTTCAAAGTAATCTGGAATGGAGAAGTAGATCAGGATCTCAGATTCACGGAGGTTTCAGGTCTGACCAAAGAAATCGAATTGATCGAGTATCGCGATGGCTTTAGCTCAGAGACAAGCAGCATCAAAATGCCCGGTAGAGAAAAATTCTCCAATGTGACGCTCAAAAGAGGCACGTTTAAGGGGAATGACTCTTTCTACAAGTGGTATGATACGATTTCACTCAATGAAGTCGAGCGCCGAGATGTGGACATCCTCATGCTAGATCAAAACCACGAACCCGTCGTCCAGTGGACCCTCAAAAATGCATGGTGCATGAAGATAGAAGGAACCGACCTCAAAGCAGATGGCAATGAAGTAGCCATCGAATCCATGGAAGTGGTCCATGAAGGCTTGACCGTGGACTTTAAGTAACGTAGAAGCTTGCCGTAGATGCTTGCTGTAGCAAGCTCAAGCTACGAATCAGCACTTGCTGCGACAAGTGGCTATGGATACCCATTCTCATTATCTCTTCAATCACCCTTATCTATGAATACCTATTACCCTCCTGTGGGCTTTCACTTCAAGGTGGAGTTTCAAGACCTGGATAAAGAAGATCTGGACGTCCGATTTGAATCCGTTTCTGGTTTGACTGTGGACATACAGACTGAGAGTGTCAAGGGAGGAGGGGAGCACAGATTCGAGTATGTACTTCCCGTCAGGACCAAATACAACAATTTGGTGCTCAAACGCGGGTTAGTGAAGGACTCCAAACTTGTGACATGGTGTCGAGATGCTTTCGATAGCTTGATCATTTATCCTAAGGATGTACTGGTAAAGCTACTGGACAAAGACCATCAGCCCCTGATGACCTGGAGTGTGGTACAGGCATGGCCCAAAAAGTGGGCGGTTTCTGACTTAAATGCCAAAGGGAGTGAGATTCTAATCGAAACGCTGGAGCTTCAATATCAATACTTTACGATCCAATGATATGCCGTTAGAGATAAAAGAGCTTCACATCAAGGTATCTGTTAGTCCAGGTGGGGGAGGAGGTGATGCACCTGCTGCCACAGGAGGAGGTGATGCCGCTGCTGCTAGTAAAGGAGCTGCTGCAGGACAGGAGCAACTCATTCAGACGATCATAGAGCAAGTCATGGAGATTCTCAAAGAAAAGATGGAAAGATAATGGCATCGGGACAGCTACAGTTAATGAAGATTATCGGGTATAAAAAACCGACCTACAAGGAATCCGAAAAGATTTCTGATGGGGAATTTTATGTCCAAATCAATCCCGAGAACTATGCGCAGACCTTTGAGATCGAGTATGATGAGGACCAAGCGCCAGGGACAAGCAATAAGTTGCCCAAGTACAACAAGACCAAGCCCCAAAGCCTGGAGTTTGAGTTCATGTTTGATAGCACGGGGGCCGTTCCAGGAACGACTGACGAGCAACGAACAAGTGCGTTTGGGGTCCTAGAATCTATGGACCGATTCAAGAAAGTGGCTTTCTCGATGGATGGCGAAACGCATCAGCCTCCCTTCTTGATCCTGTCTTGGGGTACCCTACTATTCAAATGTGTACTGACAGGGATGACGCTGACATACAAGCTCTTTCGTCCTGATGGGACACCCGTTAGAGCTGTTATCAAGGCAAAGTTTCAAGGGCTGATCGAAGATGCGCTGAGAGTAGCCCAAGAGAATAAGCAGTCTCCTGACCTTACACATATTCGAATCGTACAGGCTGGGGATACGCTCCCGATTATGTGTGAAAGAATCTATGGCGATGCTAAGTACTATCTCGAAGTAGCGCGCATCAATAAGCTCATCAATTTTAGAAACCTCCAGATTGGGGATCGTGTAGAGTTCCCGCCCCTGGAAAAAGCATAACAAGTGGCAAACGAAGTCCTCATACCTGCTGAAGGATCAGCGAGTGTGGTTACCTTTCTAGTCAAGATTGATGGAGAGGCGATCCCACAAACGTTTGAAGTCTCGACCCTGGCTGTAACCAAGGAGGTCAATCGCATCCCTCGTGCCAAAGTCATTCTGATTGATGGCGATGCAGCTGCGGCAGATTTTCCTGCGAGCAATGAAGAATTATTCATTCCTGGAAAGGAAATAGAATTATTTGCAGGCTTCGAGTCGCAGGAAGAGAAGATCTTTCAGGGACTCATCGTCAAGCATGGACTAAAGATCAATGCAGCAGGGCAGTCGATGCTCAAACTCGAATGTATGGATGCCGCATTTCAAACGACCCTGGCCCGCAAGAACCGCTATTTCTCTGAAGTGCTAGACTCTGATGCGATAGAAGATATTTTGGGAGAATATGACTTAAGTCCTGAAGTAGATCCAACGGAGGTAAATCACCAGGAAATGGTGCAGTACGAGACATCAGATTTTGATTTTATCGTCACAAGAGCAGAAGCTAATGGTCGATTGTGTTTCATCTCTGATGGTGTTTTTGCAATCAAAGCACCTGATACAAGCCCCGAACCTGTCCTGACACTCCGATATGGAGATACATTGCTAGAGTTTGAGGCCGAGATAGATGTCAGAGACCAATATCCCGCAGTCAAATCTCAGAGCTGGGATTATGTCAATCAGGAGCTACTAGAAGTAGAAGGAGCTGATCCGGGTATTGAGGAAGGAGGCAACCTTTCGGCATCTGATTTGAGCGCCATCGGTGGGTTAGCGTCCTATGATCTCAGGCATAGTGGACAGGTAGTGGAAGAAGAATTGCAAGCTTGGGCAGATGCTTGCCTGTTGAGATCTCGCTTGGCAAAGATCAAAGGAAGAGCAAAATTTCAAGGCTTTGCAGGGGTAGTACCTGGGGATATGGTATCTGTAGAGGGAGTCGGGGAGCGTTTTAGTGGCAAAGCATTTGTATCAGGTGTACGTCATCATATCTCAGAAGGTAGTTGGACCACCGACGTTCAGTTGGGGCTTTCTGCCCAATGGTTTGCCGAACGCATACAACTCTCCCCTCCGCCCGCATCTTCGCTTTTGTCGGGAGTGGAAGGACTACAGGTGGGAATCGTTACAGCATTGGAGGGTGATCCTGACGAAGAGAACCGTATACTCGTCAAGGTTCCTGTCATCTCGACAGAAGAAGAAGGGATCTGGGCGCGTATCGCGACTTTGGACGCTGGAACAGGAGATGGAGAAGGGCGCGGAACATTTTTCCTCCCAGAGATTGATGATGAGGTCATCGTAGGGTTTATCAATGGCGACCCTAGAGATCCTGTTGTCTTGGGGATGATGCATAGCAGTGGGAAACCTGCGCCGCTATCTGCAAGTGATGACAACCATGAAAAAGGGATCATTACACGGAGTGACATGAAGCTCTTGTTTAATGACGAGACTAAAACCATGCAAATGGAAACACCCGCAGGCAAAAAAGTCATGTTAGATGAAGACCAAGGGGTGATTCAATTGGAGGATGAAAATGGGAACAAAATCGTCATGGACAGTAGCGGAATCGTCATCGAAAGTGCCAGCGATCTCGTCCTAAAAGCAGGGGCAAATCTGCAAGCAGAAGGGAGTGCAAATGTGGAGATGAAGGCAGGTGCGAGCTTCAAAGCAGAAGGCTCTGCGGGAGCTGAAGTCTCTACGAGTGCGATTGCTGTCTTGAAAGGTTCATTGGTACAAATCAATTGATATGGGACAACCAGCTGCAAGAGTCAACGATATGCACGTCTGCCCGATGGTCACAGGGACTGTCCCCCATGTGGGAGGACCGATCCTACCTCCAGGTGAGCCTACCGTCCTTATCGGAGGTATGCCTGCCGCACGTGTAGGCGATATGGCGACCTGTACAGGTCCACCAGATTCGATCGTGGCAGGGTCAGGGACGGTCTTTATCGGAGGTATGCCCGCCGCGAGGTTGGGAGATTCGACTGCACATGGAGGAACCATCATCTTGGGAGAATTTACAGTATTAATCGGTTAACAATGGCAAATAGAATAGAAAGAGCATACCTAGGACGAGGATGGAGTTTCCCTCCGTCATTTGAGCCATTTACTGGTCAAGTCGGACTCGTACAGGAAGAAATAGATGTACAAGAGAGCCTCTCCATCTTGCTGGGGACACGTCCAGGTGAGCGGGTCATGCGACCCGACTTTGGATGTAATCTGGATGTGATGCTCTTCGAGCCACTGACCACTACGCTTATTACAGTGGTCAAGGATCTCATTCAGACATCTATTCTATACTTCGAGCCTCGCATAGATGTACTAAAAATAAATATTGATACGACACAAACGATCTCTGGGATTATTGTAATCGAAATCGATTATCGGATTCGCAACACGAACTCCCGCTCCAACTTTGTCTACCCATTTTATCTGGAAGAAGGAACTGAAAGAAGGCAGAATCTATGAGTTGCCCACAAGACATACTACGAGACGGAACCAATCAGTTAGATCGACTGCTGGATAGCCTCAAGCCTGAAAATATTCAGATTGATGGGAGAAGCCCTGAGGATATCGTACAGCTATGGGTTCAACTAGCTGAACAATTTCGATACTTTGGATTGAATGATCAGGATCAAGGAAACTGGCAAAGTGTTTTGCCCTCCCAAAATCAACTCCTTTCCTTTTGGGCCAATGGTCCTCAACTTCAAGATGTCGAACCCTCTATAGCCCTTCTCTTCGCCTTTCATGAAATGATGGGGTTTTTGAAAAATGACCTCAATGGACTAACTGCAAAACATTTAAACTACTATTACAAAGATTTGCTGCGTTTTGCTCCTAAAGAGGCGCAGGCCGAACAAGTCCATCTCATTCTTGAACCTGCAAAGAATGTGGCCTCTCATAGGATAGCAGAAGGAACCCTCTTTGATGGAGGGAAGGATATTAATGGGCAAGAACGACTCTATGCCACTACAAAGGATATTATCCTGCACCCTGCCAAGTTGCCATCCTTCCGTAGTGTGTATGTAGACAAGGAAGACTTTTGCAGATTGTATGCTGCCAATGTCGCAAACTCTCTAGATGGAAAAGGAGCAGAACTAGATGAGCTAGATCCTAAGTGGCCAGCCTTTGGCGCAGACCAAAAAGGGCGAACGCAAGAGGAGCAAAACATGGAAAAGGCCACAGTTGGGTTTGCCATTGCTTCTCCACAACTACTCTTGGGAGATGGAAAGAGAGATATAACCTTTATCATTCGATGTGACAAGAATGATCCTGCCGCCACCTATGATGTGAGTTTGGCACAGGCACTGAATCTGGAGTTGAGTACGCCTGAAGGTTGGTTTCAACCTGCTTTTTCGAAGGCTGAAATTGTCTCTCAGTCTGCTGATGAGGTAAAGATAGAACTACAAGTCATCCTGGCTAAAACAGATCCTTCCATCGTCGGACTCGCCCAGTCATCACTTGCAGGGAGCCTCCCCACAGACTTGCCTGTGGCCAAGCTGACCTTGAGTCATGCACCTTCTAAGTATCGATACGAACAGTTGAAAGATTTGACTGTCAGGACGATGGAAATAAATCTGGCTGTCGAAGGGAAGAAAAAACTTACCCTGCAAAATGATACAGGTGCTTTAGACCCTAATAAGCCATTTTTTCCGTTCACCCCTCAACCAGATAGAGGGAGTAGCCTAATCATCGGGAGTGCAGAAGTATTCAGCAAAAAACTGGACAATGTGCAGTTAAAGTATCAATGGGAAAAATTACCCGAGACAGATTTTGATAATTATTATGGAGAATATGATCTGCCTTCAGAACAGGTAGATAATCAATTGTTCAAAGCTGAGATTGATTTACTAAATGGGCAGGAATGGGAACGGATAGGTCCAACGGAACTGAATTTATTCAATGATTCTAATGCAGCTCCCCAAGTTGCCCTTCCTTCGACTCAGCTTGCCTCTTCAATGGATCGTGTGCAAGGGCTGGAAGAAGGAACTTTGTACCAAGTAGATGCCAAGTATGGATTCCTTAGGGTTCGATTTTTAGGAGGGAAAGACGTGGGGGGGGCTTATTTGGATAATATGCGTGCCTTTGGCCATCAGGAATTTACTGCTTTGTATACCGATGCAGCCGTCACAAAAGCACGCGATGGCGCAGGAGCAGATGTATTCCCTAATACACCTTACACACCTCTGATGAGCGGCCTAGCGTTGGATTACTGCTCGAATCAATCCCTAGATTTTCATCCAGAAAATGGGCAAGAGCAATTTTTCTATATCCACCCATTTGGCTATGAAGCCAATCAGAAGACTCAACATTTCGCCCTACTTCCCGACTATGATGAGCAAGGAAATTTTTACATCGGGATAGAAAATATTCAGCCTCCGCTCAATCTAAGCTTACTTTTTCAAGTGGGAGAAGGCAGTGCTGAAGCAGATCCTACCACGCTGCCTGAACCCATTACCTGGAGCTACTTAGGCCAGGATGGGTGGAAGGAATTCGATCCGCTCAGTATCCTGGTTGATAGTACCAGGGGATTGCAGAATAGTGGCATCATAGAGTTTGCAATAGGTAAGCAAGCCGTGGTTAGCAGTGGACTTTTTCCTGATGATTTATACTGGATTAGGGGTAGCATTCCTTCCTTCGTGTCTGGTGTATCCCAGTTGGTAGAGGTGGTCCCCAATGCGATTACGGCATCCTATGTCTTTCCTGAAGAAGCCACCGTCAAGGATGAGCTGTATGTGGAGCCTATTCGATTTCTGCTTGCGGGAGAGATTAAAAAGCTGAAGGTAAAAGATGGAAAAGTCAAAAAGGTGAAGCAGCCATACGACTCTTTTGGAGGGCAATCGATCGAGAGAGAAGAAGCTTTTTTGACAAGGGTAAGTGAGCGTGTCCGACATAAAAAACGGGCCATCAACGTATGGGATTATGAACACATGGTGTTGGAGGCCTTTCCCACGATATTCAAAGTCAAATGCCTCGAACATGCGTCTGCCACATCTGACCATGCACCAGGTGCCACTACACTGCTGGTCGTATCCAATCTACGAAACACCAATAGTAATACGAGCAATCGGCTGGCTCCCAAAATAGGCTTTGATACAATATTAAAGGTCAAGGAATTTTTACAGCCCTATGTCTCTCCTTTTGTGGATTTGCATGTCGCCAATCCTATTTACGAGCAGTTATTGGTAGACTTCAAAGTTGCCTTTTACCCTGAGTTGGATGCAGGATTTTTCGCCAATCGCTTGAATAAAGATCTACAAGAATATTTATCTCCCTGGGCTTTCGAAGAAGGTGAAGACATTGTATTTGGAGGAAGAATCAGACGCTCAGATATACTGGCTTTTATCGAGAATAGAGATTATGTGGACTATGTGACTGAGTTTAAGCTCTATCATATCTACGATGGCTCGGTACAAGGAGGGGTAGGCTGCATGGTCATTGAAGATGACTTTGTTATCAGCGATTTTGAAAATTTTCAGGGGCTCGGACTAGGGGAGATGGCACTTGAGCAGGATTTTGTGATAGGGAGAGAGACTGAGGTTGCGCGTGCCAATTCCCCTCGATCTATTCTTGTATCTGCTCCAGAGCATCGCATAGAGATCCTGACAGCTGGGGTGCACACTTGCAAAGGAGGAACCTTTGGTGGCATCGGATCTATGGCGATCGAAATCGACTTTATCACGAATTAACCAAATGGACAGAAACCAGATTATTATCTGAATCGACTCATAAAAAATAAAAAGCTATGGCTCAGCAAAATAGAAATACGATTAAGGGTAACTTCCGAACAGGAGACCGCCCGACGCAGGAGAATTTTGAAGATGTATTTGACTCCTTTGTAAATCTCATCGATGATGGTCTCTCGGCAGATGAGGATCAAAATGTCGTGTTGAATGGAAGTATCACGATCAACAGTAACACGGATGCTCCAGCTATCCCAGGAACCATCCGATGGAACGGGACAGAGTTTCAGTATTTTGATCCTAGTACCACCGACTTCGAAAGCTTTGGGAGTGGAGAATCCTTGTGGTCAAGCCAAAGCGGAGGTAGTGACATTGGTTTTGACGCAGGAAATGTAGGCATAGGCAATGTCCCTAACTTTGATGATCGCTTTCAGGTCCAGCTAGACAATAGTAATCGTAGAGTCCGAACGGGAAATACGGCACTTGGAAATGGGCCTGGAGTCGCGTTGAGAAATCACGCTGTATTTAGCCATACAGAGCGTAGAGGTGATACAGAATATGCGATTGTACAGGGACCCAGTGGCGAAGTACGTATCAATGCACCTGATGGAGAACTTCTTACTATGAGAAAAGGAGGTCAAATAGCAGCGGCCTTTGATGTACAAGGTGCTCTGGGATTTGTCTACGTAAATTCTCCTGTACCCGTCAATAATAACTCGAACTTTAGGCTACAAGTCAATGGTGGTGCCTTCAAATCTGATGGCAATCCCGAGTGGAATTTTCTCTCTGATGTCCGTACCAAGCAAAATATTCAGCCATTTGAAGAAGGGTTAGATCTCCTTCAAAAGATTGAGCCGATCCGATTTGAGTACAACGGGAAGGGAGGTTCAGCACAGGGGCAAGAAGCCATAGGAATCTCAGCACAAGATCTACAACAGATCTTTCCCTATATGGTGACTGATGGGGAAGAGGATAAATTTTTGACGGCCAATACTTCTGCCATGCGCTATGTCATGATCAATGCGATTAAGGAACTTTCTGCACGTGTGCATGAATTAGAGGCAGAATTGAAGTCCACGCGAAGAGTCTCAGATGATTGATCTTGCGTAGTTCTCCCGCTGCCATTCATCTATTATTTCACGTTCAAAATTTCATCTTGTGGCCAATTTTTTACCCATAGAAAATAAATCTATACCTGCTACTCCTCCCAAAGAGACGAGCTTGGATTTTGCGCGTATCAGGCAAGAAGGGCTAGATCAGGTGACCAGATTTTCGAAAAAAATCTGGACAGATTACAATGCACACGATCCAGGAATCACGATACTGGAAGTGCTGAGTATGGCCATTACGGAGGTGGGCCTCAAAATCAATCAAGAGATTGAAGATCTGATCACGAGTGCGACGGGGCCTACGGATAGTCTCTTTGATGTCGCGCAGATCCTGAGTGGTGCGCCTCTGACACCAGAAGATTATCGCAAAATCCTGATCGATCATCCCCAGATTCGAAATGCATGGATGACTCCTTTAGAGGGTAAGTCAGAGGTAAGCTTTTTTTTCAATGAATCCGAACAAACCCTTGATTATTCAGGAGGCAATTTTATCGCTATCAAAGGGCTGTATGAGATCCTCATCGAGTTTGAAAATGAGACTTTGAACACCAATGTCATCTCTCGCCAAGTCACCTCTGGGACCAATCGTGACTATGATATAGACATTGTATTTCCTTATTGGGACCAGCTCGAATCCAAGGTTGTAGGCACAGAAGCCCTCATCTTGAACTCAAGTACAGCTTTGGAGATTCCTGGTGATCCTGGTGTAAGACTGCAGTCACGGGGAGAAGATGAATACTTTTCTTTGTTAGATGTGACGTACACGACCCAGGCACCAGATGAAATTCCCATCTTCATAAGGGTAATACCCAGTATAGATCCCGCAGATCTTGCAGAGTTCGAAGACCAGGATCCCAATAATAATCCGATTCTTGAACTACTAGAAGTGGTTGGCCCAGGATCTGTATTGTCAGATTTTAACGAAAAAAATAATACCACCCGGCAGGCAGTAGATCAGGTAATCCAATATCTTCATACCTATCGAAATCTATGTGAAGACTTCTTGGCCTTCCGGACGGTCAGGACACAGGAAATTGCTGTAACAGCAGACATTGAGCTGCATCCTGAAAGTGATGTAGTGGAGACACTGGCTGAAATCCTCTTTCAGCTGGACCGCTTCCTGGCTCCGATCATTTCCTTTTCGAGCTTTGAGGAGATGGAGAAGGACCGCAAGGTAGATGAGGTATATGAAGGCCCCCTCCTTGAAAACGGCTTTATTGATAGGAATCAATTCAATTTGGATGAACGCTTTGATGTAGACGATGGAGAACAAATTATCTATACTTCGGATATCATTCGTCTACTCAAAAATCTCAATGGAACGGACGCGCTTCCAGAGGGGAGTAAGATTCAGGGTATCAAAAATCTCAGTCTTTCCAACTACATCAATAATATAGAGATCACTCGCCAAGCCCGTAATTGCCTCAAACTGACCCAGAGCACCCTCTATAAGCCTAAGTTTGGTCTTACAAAGTCGGTCCTCAAAGTCTCCCAGTCAGGCTTAGCCATCAATGTCGATGCCCAATCGGTGATCACCAGATACAATGAGAAACTTACCCACGATGTAGATGCGCTTCAAACTTTTCCTGTCAATGTCCTTTTCCCTCCAGAAGGGGAGACATTAAAAATAGAAGACTATTGGTCTATCCAATACGATTTTCCTGCGATTTACAGACTGAAGGCAGGGGAGAGTAGCCTCTTGGTTATGCCTGATGAGAGAGGGAAGGTCAAGCAACTCAAGGGTTATTTGCTATTCTTTGAACAGTTACTCGCCAATTATTTGGCTCAATTATCTCATCTCAATGAGCTTTTTGCCATTAACCCAACCAATCCTAAAACCTACTTCTCCTTGCCACTTACACAAGTGCCAGAGGTCGGACCGCTGATGGACCCAGGCTATGCAGCGAATCTGCCTGATATAGTAGAATCTGATCCTGTGACCCGCACCAGGCGCAACCAGTTTTTGGACCATATTCTGGCCAGACACTCAGAAAACCCCGCAGATTTTCGCGCCTTGAATTCATTTTACTTAAACCTTGATCCAGGCCAGCAACCTACCAATATAGATGAGCGGCTTATGGAGGTCAAACGCATATTTCTCGCAGACTATCCTGATTTAAGTGCAAAGAGAGGCCTGGGGTTCCACTACCTTCTACAAGATGGCGGAACGCCTGATGTATGGGATACCGACAATGTATCTGGCTTTCAGAAGCGCTTGGCTCGCCTGCTTGGCATCGAAAATTACAACCAGCGTACATTGCATACCATCAGTACAGGTAATGCCCCTGATGGCGAGGGTTTACATGTCATCGAGCATTTGCTTCTTCGACCCAAAAATCGGGATTTAGGGGATGCCCTATTATCGCCCAAAGTTGGGAATAATGTGTACCCAGATCCCTATTCCTTTATTGTCACGATCGTCTTTCCTTCGGGCTTTGAAAGAGATTTTGCAACTGCTAATAGTGTTCCCACACCCTTGGTTGAAGCCAGTCGGTTCCAGTTTGAAAACTTCCGTATCCATACACAGCAATTGATCAGGCGAGAATTGCCCGCCCACGTACTGTTTCACCTCCTGTGGCTAGACCGTGATACGGATCTTGTAGGACCTGATCCGCTTTCTCTCAACCAATTCGAAAACAACCTGCAAGCTTTTCTAGAAGCAGTAGCAGATGAGGCTGTAAGTCCCAATGATGAGGTATTGGCTCGGACAGCCTTAATCGACACCCTGAATGCGCACTTTAATCCAGCGGATGAATGAGCCCTCGCCACAAACATAGCATTCGAAGTATCTACTGGGAAGTAGCATGTCCTGAACAGGTACAATCCAATTTTGCACCTGATCAGATATCCGACTTTTGTCGATTTATTTTCTTTCCTGCATTGGAGAAATATATGGATGAAAACTGGCCTACGACCCAATCTGTAGAGGTGCCTCAAATCTCGTTGTCTCTTGAGCTAGATGCATTCGAATCGCTGGATCATGGGCAGGCGAAGAAATTATTATCTGAATTAGAGACCCAACTAAAAGACCTCCGCATTTATCCAATACAAGAGGCTTATTCACAACGAGAAGATCAACATAAAAAGTTGCCAAAGGATGTAAACCTTGAGCATGAAAGTAACAGAAGCTTACCAGCAGGAAATACTCAGGTGGTGAAAGCCTTTGCCTACTTCCTGAAAAAAGGGCGAATACCTTGGTGGTATGGAGGAACATGGAAAGAACTAAGCAAGAGGGTCCGTTCAGAAGCCATCGACCAAAAGCAAGTGAGGGAAAGATGTTTTGAGGAGCCATCTTTCGATGTGTGGGATCGCATACTTTTTCAGTTGAGCGCGGAATGGAAACAGGATGTATTGCATGTACTGGCAGCACCTCAGATGGCATGGGCTGAAGCTTTTTCCAAATTTCTATCTCGTTCGACGAGTATAGAAAAAAAGGAAGCGCTGATTAAACGATGGAAAACGCACATACAAACACTACAAGTTTGGTCTTTTTTCAGTGTGTATGAAGGGAATATAAGGAAAGCTAATGAAAAGGTATGGATAGTCATTTGGAGCTGGCTGCTGGATAAAATGCATGTTGCAGAACGGAAGGTTTGGGTAAGTTGGATCAGTCAGGACCAAGGGGAACTATCTGCCTCTATGCGATCTGCCGCAAATTCGCTGGTTGATGCCCTACAAAAAGATGCAAAAAAAGAGGAACAAACGTCTTTAGAGAGGAGAGAGGAAAGGGAAAGAGTTGAAGCGGACGAAGAAGATGCCCATACCTTACAGGAGCAGCAAGACCTTGACATGGAATGGACTCCTTTCCAGCCTGAGCAAGATGTTATACACACATTCGGTAAGACAATAACGCTAGAAAAAGAATGGGAAGAAGGGATCTTTTTAGGGGCTGCAGGTCTTGTACTACTCAACCCTTATCTACAGTATTTTTTTGAGGCTGTCCATCTATTCGAAGGAAAAGATTTCAAGGATATAGATACGCGCACATCAGGTGTACATCTGCTTCACTACTTGGCAGAAGGCACATTAAATCCAAGTGAGGATTTATTAGCAATCCCCAAACTTCTTTGTCATTGGCCGATGGAGGAGCCTATTGTGCGTGACTGGAAACTCCATCCCGAACAGCTGGCAGAGTGTGAGACGCTTTTACAAGCTGTCATCCAAAACTGGGGATTAGGTAGCAATATGAACCCTGACGGATTAAGAGAAAACTTTCTTCGCCGTAAAGGAAAACTTCAAAAATTTCCCACCTATTGGGAACTATGGGTTGAGCAGGAAACGGTCGACATCCTTCTCAACAAACTACCCTGGGGACTGACGCCTATCTACTTACCCTGGCTGCCAGAACCCATCAATGTGCATTGGACTTGAGACATCTCTCTGTCCCCTCACGATCACCTTCAGTCTTTGACCTTTTACAAAAAACCAATCATTATGAAATTTTTTCATGCCATCAGACATCTACATCCTATTCCTAGTCTCCTGAAGAAAACGGGCATGGTGATAGGGCTATTGTTGATGCTCATGCATATTCAGGCCCAAACCCAGATCACAACCGTTGCTTTACCCAACGGAACTGTGGGTGATCCTTATCCAGGAACAAATGTATTGACTGCGACACCTGATGCAGGCGCGGGCGGCGTAGACATTTTTTGGAGCGCGACAGGGATGCCTGCAGGACTCTCTATCTCCCCCACTTCAGGTACGACTGTGTCTATCGTAGGGACCCCTACTACTTCAGGGCTATCGATCGTTGAATTTACTGCGGTATCTTTGGATGCTGGGAGCAACCCTGTAGGTACAGACGACATAGCGTTTATTGCCATCGACATCGCACCTGCTGTAGGTACACCTGTATCAGTCATGCTAGTCCTTGATCAGTCAGGTAGCATGAACGGGTCTATTTCGGGGCTGACAGTGACTGGTTATGGTACAGAAATAACCAGTAACTCCAAATGGAATGTGCTCAAAGTCGTGTGTAATGATTTCCTCGCAGAGTGGGACAACCTAAGAGACGAACCTACAGATCAAGTAGCCATCCAGTTTTTTGATGATACCCACTCACAGTTTCCAGGAGGATTTTTCGATTTCAGTGCCTTGCCGATCTCGCCTGGATTGAATGCTGCTACCTCTGGCTCTTTGCTCGAGTATATGGGAGATGCTTCTAACCAGCCTTCGGGATGGACTTGTATCGGCGGAGCGATTCAGACGGGATATAATGACTTCCCAGGAGGTGTACAAAATGGAAACATCATCATCTTCACCGATGGAATGCAAAACCGAGACCCCTCTGTGAATGCAACAGGAGACCTCATTACCAATGTAGGTTCTCCTGCAGGTACAGGCTTTGACCCCAACCCTCCTACGCTAGACCTTACAAGTCTGGGGGAAGATGTGGTCATTCATACGATTCACCTGGGGGACAATGCCGCAGCCGATCTCATGAATGATGTAGCAGTAGCGAGCGATGGCTCTCATTTTTCTATTAGGAATATTGGAGGAGCTGATCCCGCCACAGCTACGGAGCAGCTCAATGAGTTTTTGACTGCTTGGGATCAGGTATTGGTGAATTCACTAGAAGGACTTTCCCCCAAGATAGGAGATATCGTGTACAATACCATGGGGGAGAGCGATCCCCAAAACCATGAATTTATCGTAGATAGCTTGGCAGATATTGTCCTTTTTAAGATGGTCAAGTTCAATGCCTCAGCCAATATGGCTGTCTCTATCACAAAAGATGGACAATCGCTCCTCACAGCCACTCAGTCAGAGTTCTCTGAATTTTACCGCTTTAGCAGAGACGACATGGCGCAGTTCAACCTAGACATTGCAGGTACATGGACGGTGACAGTAGAGACCCCATTCAACGGCACGGCCTATAGCATCACCCAAATCATAGAAGAGGAAGCCTTTGATTTTAATATATCTATCGGTGACCAAGACTATGAACCAGGGGATAATATTCCCCTATTGGCACAACTAGCTGTCAGAGGAGACTCCACGAGTCAAACGATAGTAGACGCTGATTCTGTGTATGTGTTGGTTGCCAAACCAGGAGAGGACTTTAACACCATCTTTTCACAGGCAACAGTAAGTGGAAGCAGTGGAAATGCCAGCAGTGGCAACAATCCTCAGAGCGATGCGACGCCAGGAGACGCCAAGTTCAATGCGCTCTTGAATGATCCTTCATTCCTCGATAAGCTGAAACTCGAAAATCGGTTTATTCTGCTGAGCAATGAAGGCAACGGACAATACAGTGGCAATTTCTCTGATACGGAATTGTCGGGCTTCTATCGCTTCCGATTTTATATGCGAGGATCGAATGATGTCCTAGGAGCCTACCGCAGGTTGGAGCAGGTATCCACCGTGATCGACTTTGGGGCACCGAGCGAATCCAATAGTGATGTGAGTGGGAATGTCGTCACCTCTGCAACTGCAACGACGACCATGCCCAAGGGGACCTATATCACCTACACTCCACGCAATCAGTTCAACTACTTTTTGGGGCCAAACAGACTAGGCCAGATAGACATCCGAGTAGGAGGAGACAAAGCGATTCTGAGAGACAACCTTGACGGAACTTATACCGCTTTTTCTCCTATCCAAGCCAATGAAGAGACGCAGATCAGTATAGTCGTCAAGGGGAAAACAGGCTTCAAAGGTCTTGCAAAAGAAATAGAAGGCATGCCAGGATATGAGCGTAAAACGCCTCCTTTCTCCCTTCCCTTTGGGTTGGGGATCACCTCTCCCGTAGGAGACTTCTCAAATACCTGGGGGCAGGGCCTCTTGATCGAGTTGCATGGGGAGTACAATGTGAATAAAAACCTCTCCATCAATCTAGAGGGAGGACTCTACACGTTCAACTCTGTGGCAGGTGACTCTTCTCTCAGTGTAGCAGGGGTAGCCGCAGGGCCTCGATTGAACCTCCCACTCAATAGTGCGGGCTCATTTAATTTCTTCTTGGATGCGAATGGTGGGGTATACTTCCCCTCAGGTGAGACTGCTACATTTGGTTACAACGTGGGAGCAGGCTTTGCCATAGATGTGAGCAGTACGCTCTCTCTCGTACCCGAGGTCAGCTATTATCAGATATTGACAGATCCTACACCTATTAGCTTCCTAGGATTGGGCGTCGGCTTACAAGTCGCACTCAATTGACCTTAGAAGCTGTGATGACATAAACGGAGTAATAGGTCAGGTAACACGTATACTTGACCTTTCCTCCAGACAATAACGCCTCGTTTTCCCTTATCTGTGCTTGGGTAAAGAAAATAGAGGGTCATTTATCTGCAAAATTTAGAACGAAAAATAAAAGTGCTTTTTCCAAAATCATCTTTTCACTGACTTTTAAAGAGTAACGAATGTCTATGAAACTTTTATTTTTCAAGAAGCTACGCACCTCCCTTCCAGTCACCCTTTGGAAGGTAGGGATGTTCATGATGCTTTGGCTGATGGTATCAGGTTTGAACGCACAAACAGAGATTACGACGACAGGATTGAGTGATGGACAAGTAGGTGTACCATATACTCAAGAATTAGCAGCTACACCTGCTCCTGGTGCTGATAATATTGTTTGGACCGTAGGGGGTCTGCCTAGTGGACTTTCTCTTAGTAGTAATTTTGGAACTACAGTTACGATTACAGGAGTACCTACTGAAGATGGGGCTTTCAGAAGCATTACAATTACAGCTTCTTCTATCAATGGAACAGATACAGTGAACCCTATTGGTACGGATGATACCAGATCTAGCTCGGATGGAGACGCTTGGGTAATTATTGTTACTGAGCCAGCAGGCCCTGTATCCGTCATGATGCTCTTGGACCAATCAGGTAGTATGGACGGGAACATTTCTGGTTTGGACATCATGGGTCAGGGTACTCAAATCATGGATAACTCGAAATGGAGCGCACTGAAGGTAGTTTGTAATGACTTCTTGCTGGAGTGGAAAAATACGACGAATCCAGATGATCAGGTAGGGATCCATTTTTTCAGCGATGCACTTCAGGAGTTTGGTGGGGGGGGACTTCAAGACCTCAGCTCACTGCCTGTCTCTGTAGATTTGAATACCGCTGTATCTGGCTCTCTTTTGGCCTCTATGGGTGCTGCGGCAAACCAACCCGATGGACTTACCTGTATTGGAGGCGCGATTTTGACAGGCTTTAATGAATTTCCCAACGATGTAGAGAAAGGGAATATCATCATATTTACAGATGGGATGCAGAATACCAATCCGTCTGTGAATGTATCAGAGCCAGATACGAATATCCTCAACCTTCCTTCCGTATTCTACACAGGTTCAGGCTTCGATCCTCTCCCTTCCACTGGTAATTTGGACTTAACCAGCCTAGATCCAGATGTAAAAATTCATACGATTCACTTGGGAGACAATGCAGCTGCAAGCATCATGAACGCTGTCTCTGTAGCAACAGGAGGTAAACATTTTTCTATCACCAACCTAAATGGGAACAATGCAAACGCGAAGTTCAATGAATTTTTATTGTCCTGGGATCAGACATTGGTAGCAGCCCTCAGGGGAAATTCCCCCAAACTAGGTGCTGTTTTATTCAATAATATGGCGGCCAATGATCCTCAATTACACGAGTTTGAGGTGGATAATCTAGCAGAGTTTATTCTGTTTAAGGTCATCAAATACAATGCAGCAGATTCCATGTCTGTAGAAATTCGTAAGGATGGAGAGGTGATCAGAGCGCTTAGTCAAACGGATTTTATTGATTATTACCGAATCACCCAGGATGAGTTACAGGCAGGAGGAAGAGATATAGGTGGTACATGGACAGTGAATGTAAGGACCCTCTCCAGTCCCACCGACTATGGCATCACCCTCATCATAGAAGAGGAAGCCTTTGATTTTAATACCTCTATCGGCAACCAAGTATATGAACCAGGAGATACAATTCCATTATCAGCAGAATTGTTCCTGTTTGGAGATTCTACGAGTAGGTTGATTCGCGATGCAGACTCCGTATATGTGATTGCTGCCAAGCCTGGGGAGGATTTCAATACGTTGTTTTCCGAAACCTATTTCAATCTCTATGACCATGTCACGGACAATCCTGAGTGCAAGGACTTATGTGACGCCACACCAGGAGACATTAAGTTCAAGACGCTGTTAGAAGATCCTGCCTTCCTAGCAAAACTCCAACTGGAAAACCGTTTCATTCTTCTCAATAATGAAGGAAATGGACGTTACAGCAGCGAATTTACAGATACAGAGCTATCAGGTTTCTATCGGTTTCGATTTTACATCCGAGGTACCCATCCTGTACTAGGAACCTATCACAGGGTAGAGGAAAGCGCGACAGTAATTGATTTTGGCCCCCCCAGTACATCTAATAGTACGATCACAGGTACAGTCGTAACCGCTTCTGCTGCCACTACTAATCAGCCCCAAGGAACCTACATCACTTACACACCAAGGAATAACCTTAACTATTTATTAGGTCCCAATAGGTTAGGGCAGATTGATATACTTCTGGGAGGACAAAGGGTCAAGCTGAGGGACAATCTAGATGGCAGTTACACGGGATATATATCTACTCAGGCTACGCCTTCCACTTCCATTGACATCAACGTCAAAGGGGCTTCCACCCTCTCGGTTTCTGCCCGTGAGATAGAAGGGATGCCAGGGGCAGCAATAGATCCCGAGCCAGATCCCAATCCTGGGCCAGGACCTGCTTTTGAGTTGCCATTTGGACTAGGGGCGACTTTCCCTATAGGAACCTTCTCAGACAATCTCGAAAATGGGATTTTGATTGAGCTTCATGGAGAGTATAGGATTCCTAAGTCCCAAAACCTGAGCATCAACTTTGAGGTAGGGGCATACAATTTTGGTCGAACAGCACCTGTAGGACAAGACTCTACTTTGAGTATGCTAGGAGTTGCAGCAGGGCCAAGACTTTCCTTTATCCTGAATGATAGAGCGAAGGTATTTGTCGATGCAAATATCGGAGCCTATTGGCCAGAGGCTCAGGGAGCCAACTTCGGATTTAATGTAGGGGTAGGAGTACCTATCAAGGTAGGGGATTTCTTGTATGTCGTCCCTGAGGCCAGCTACTACCAAGTCTCAGCCAATACGCCCATTACCTTTTTCGGAGCAGGGCTAGGCCTTCAGGCAAGATTAAATTAAATGAATATGAAAATGTTTTGAGCGAGATTTCATTCGCTTTTTTATGATTCTCAATCACTGATAAATGGATACTTCTCTTACAAAGTCACTTCCTTCTCAGCTGCATCAAAGATCTTCTGATGTGGAGAGTGAATCTGTCTGGAGAAATATTCAAGAAAGCCAGTCTTCTTTCTTCTCACAAAGTGGGAAGGGGGAGACTTTTTTTCAAACCAAGCTTCACATTCACCCTGGCAACGATATTTATGAAAGGGAAGCAGACGCAATCGCAGATAAAGTAATTTCAACCCAAAAAGGTGAGGGATCGGAGTCCACGCTTCAAAAACAGTCCCAAGAAGACATCCTTCAAACCAAGCCTTTAATCAATGAAATTTCGCGGATAGGACAGATGAGTTCTCCCCTTTTTCAGTCTAAACCGGCTTTTGATCCTCCACTCGAAAAGGATCAAAATGCTGCCTCAGGGGGGGAGATCCAAAGTAAAGCCCAAGACACGGATCTTCAAAGACAAGAAGAGTCAGAGGAAGAACTACAAGCTAAAGGAGAGCCCCTCCCTCCATCTAAAGATTTTGAACGAAATCTCCAGAACTCCAAGGGGAGAGGTCAAGCTCTACCCGAGCCTACCCAAAATCGAATGGAACAGGGCTTTGGGACAAACTTTGTAGATGTCCGGGTTCACACGGGAAAAGATGCGAACACAATGAGTGAGTCTGTTGGAGCCCAGGCTTTTACGCATGGACATGATATTTATTTCAACGAAGGAAAGTATCAACCTGGTACCAGAGAAGGGGATCATCTGCTGGCGCATGAACTGACCCATACTGTACAACAAACTGGAGGACATAGACAGGCGATCCAGAAAAAGGCCCAGACATCTGTCCCAGTTCCTCAAGAGGTGGTCTCCTTGAGTCAACCTTTTACTCCTTCCGCTACATTAGTCGCGCATATTAGCCAGCAAAAAAAGGGAGCAGAGATTCGGGTAAAGTATAAAAACTTTGCCTCAGGAACGCTCAAAGTACGCCAAAGAAAAGATGGAACCTATGATTCGACGACCAAAGGCTATCATCTCCTGCCTTTGTATCTGCCCTGGTCTACGCCTTTAAATGTAGCAGGAGTAAAATCTTATCTAGCCGTCAGAATCAGGAAAAATGAGGTGACAGGCTATGCTGATTTTACCACGAAAGAAGCCAAAATCGGATGGGGGGGGAGTCATACCCAACGCATCAAAAAGCTATTGGACAAACATAAAAGTACGATGGGGTGGGTAGGTATGGACAAGTTCCGCTTTCCCAAAGTAGAAAATAGCTTGGAGAATGGAGTTCTGACACTAGGACTCAAAAAGGTAAAGGTCCGATTTGGAGGATTTGTAGATGCCAACTTTGACTTTTTGGCGCAGGATGATCGGCTGACAATAAATGGAACAGGTACTGTCAATATTCCCATGCTCCAAACAGCGAGGGTGAAATTTAGCCGTGACGCCAGAGGGAATATTCGAGGCGGGGCCAAACTAGGTGTGCTGATTGGCAGCTTTAGTGGCCATGTGGATGCGGCATTCTTAAATGGTTTGGTAGATGTCAAGGGAGAAGTAGCCTATCGAACAGAAAAGCTGAGTGGCAAAATCTATCTCCTCGTCACAGATGCCCAGAAAGCTAGGCAAATCGCCATTCAGCAACTTCCTCCTACGCAGATCCTGATGGACGCCCAGGCCTCCTCTGGTATGGGGAATCCTAATCCTGAGATTCAGCCTGGACCGCGTGCAATTGCAGGTTACGGAGAACTTGATTTTGCGTTCAATGATTGGATTGTAGGGAAGGCGAGGGTCATCGTTGACAATAAAGGCCATGTTACAGTACAGGGTGAAATAACGCCACCAGCAACACTGGTATTATTTCAAGGTAAACCGTTTGGGCCTCATACGTTTTTCAAGATCAATCCCAAATTTCGCTGGGGAATTCCTTATATCGCAGATGTCCATGTAGGATTATCTGTTCACGTTTATGCAGAAGCAGGGATTGGTCCCGCATTACTCAAAGACATCAAAGTGAGTGGAACATATTCTACGGATCCTGCCATCTTCAATGATTTTCGCTTGGAGGGAACATTGAGTATGCAGGCGTTTGCAGAGTTGTCGCTCAAGTTTGGAGCCAGCGTAGGAGTAGGGATTTTAGGTTTTGATATTGATGGCAAAGGTACCATTACGGGAAAACTGGGTGCTAGAGGGTATGTTGAGGCTACTCCTGTGATTGGGTATAGAGAAAAGGCTGATCCCACCCAAGGGAAAAAAGGGGAATTCTTCCTCAAAGGTAGCGGAGAGCTAGCTGTACAACCTTATTTGGGGTTGAGCGGAGGATTTGGGGTGTATATAGATAGCCCATGGCCCATTCCCAATAAAAACTGGTATTGGCCTATGTTCCAGAAAGAGTACCCATTGCCAGGAGAGTTTGGCATCGGGATGAAGATGGAAGAGTATGTCCTAGGATCAGGTAAATGGCCTAAAATTGACTGGGGAAATGTGAAGTTTGATCGCGATAAATTCATGGATGATGCGATTGAGAGACGGATTCCCAATACATCTTCAGGTAAACCAGAGCCTAAGTCGAAGTTTAAGGACAATCTGAAAGGGCAGAAGCCTTCCCCGCCTCCTACTATGACTTTTGCGGCAGAGCGTACAGGGAGTTCCAAAGAAGATCCCAAAAAGAAAATGAAGGGAATTCCTGAACCCAAATTGAGAAAGAACTGGATCAAAGCGATGAGAGAATTGAGAGCTCTTAAGCGAAGTTCGTCTGATCAACCGCTAACTGTTGAATCAATCACTCGTAAGCTGGAGGCCATCCAAAAGAAGTACAATCTTCAAAAAATTACGGTTCAGGATCAAACCCAAGTATGGGTGGTTACAGCGATCATGAATTCGGAGCTACACAGTAAAAATAATCCTATAGGGATCAAAGTAGAAGCTGGAAGTACAACTAGAGATCCTAAGTCCCAGGAACAGGTATCTAAGGCTCTAAAATCCATCCCAGCCAAGGAGAAAAGTAAACTTATAAACGGAAATCTTTCCAAAGTCGTAGCCCATGAAGTGGCAGCAGAAATCAAACAGGAGTATCCCGTCTTCAAAGTATTCAAGGTCTTGGATGGGAAGGACAGCTGGGATTATTTCTATGTAGCCAGCCCAGGTGAGGTATATGGAGATGATGAACAAAGACCTGGAAAATGGGAGCAATCCCCTCATTTCCATGAGATATCTAATCTAAAGAAAGGAAACTATATAAAGGAGTTGGCATCAGGTAGTCTCTTCTCCATTATATCTATTCCTCCCTTGACAGCCGACGCAGTCATCCGTGCAGATAAAATTCTTCCAGGCAATGTGAGGAGAAGGTCAAAGTTTGATTTTAACGTATCTGAATTTCCTGCTGTATGGAGGAAGGCAACAGAGGAT
>JBCBPW010000089.1:0-27673 GCA_039820545.1 Bacteroidota bacterium
GGACAAAATGGAAATCATCCACCTTTCATTTTTGCCATGGATGTCAGATTTCCTCTCCAAGGGTTGTTTAAATCCCTCACATTCATTCTACTTTTTCTCATACAAAGGAAATTCCATGACATATTCTAGGTTTCATTCCTTTTTAGCGACAACCTTCTCACATGTGAATAGTCCTTCCTGTCATTGCCTTTCATACCGATAATCAACATGTATCGTATACGCTTATATTTCATTTTTCTTCTACTCACAAGTTGGACGGTCCTTTGTGGACAACCTTCCTTTGAGGCCAATAATTACTATGAAGAAATCCCTTTTGAGTGGGTAAAAGGAAAGATTCTTGTTCCCGTTTCTATCGAAGGGGAAACCTATCAATTTATCCTGGACAGTGGGGGATTGCTGATGATCTCAGAGCGTGTCGCTTCTCGTCATAGCTTAGATACAGTTGGGACAATTCAGGTATCAGGTATAAATAAGCTCTCGGAAACACTGAATAAAGTCCGTGTTCCTCAAGTCAGTTTAGGGGCATTATCCTTTTATGACTATGAAGCCATCATAGGACCTTTTCTCCAGCAATCACCAACAGCGTGTTTGGGAGCTGATGGGATGATCGGGCGAGATTTCCTAAAAGAAATGATCGTACAATATGATCTGGAGCAGTACAAGATCATCTTTACAGATCAACTCCAACGCCTTTCGCTCAATCCGCTCGATGCCACGCCCATGAAAGCCTCTAAAGGAAGAATTCCCAGGCTTACCCTTTCTTCTTCTCTAGGAAAAATTAAGCATGTAGCATTTGACAGTGGGTCCAACGACCTTTTCAGTTGGAAGAAATCTGACGCTTCTAAGCTGATTCAAAAGGGTAAGATAGCAGATGATAATGTGGTTCAGCTTTACGGGATATTTTCTATGGGCGTAGGTGGCAAGTTTCCTCCTGAGCAAGAAAATTATCGCATCAAAATGGATTTTGTCCAGATCGGCAGACATCGGATCCAGAATTTTTATACCGATACTGGCAAGGCAAGTGGTGCACGTGTAGGTACAGAAATAATGAAGTACGGAATTGTCACCACGGATAATCTCAACCAACGATTCTATTTTTCCCCTTTTCCTGACGGCGATAAAGCTGAATCCAAGCCATCCCTAGGATTTGGAGTCCGTATAAGCAATGAAAAATTGATTGTAACTTATGTGATAAAAGATAGTCACGCATACCAAGAAGGGATCACCGCAGGTGCAGAAATCTTACAGCTAGACGGACTTCCTGCGGCAACCTATGTTGCAGACTATTGTAGGATCTACAGGGAGGGATTCTCATGGGAGGAGTCAGAGGAAGTAGAGGTTGTGTACAACAATGTAGCGGGTCAGGAACAGACGCTGCGTCTGAAGCCCTTTAAGCTGTAGGCAGTGAGTTAGACGGAACTACTTTCTCGTAGATGTAAGATACCTTCAGTTTCTTATCATCGTAAGTGACAAGTTGAAGTGCTTTGTGGTGGGTCATGTAACTGAGCAAACCAAAATCGCCTCCACAAAAAGTAGTATGTGTCAGTACCATCCCCGTCATGGTCACTTGCCATGGCAGTCCGAGCCACATCATCGACAGAAGTCCTAAGCAGGTAATCAAAAGAAAGGGAGCCAAAGCGACAATTTCCAGCTCTCGTTTGTTGATGACAAACTGATCGGCGACAGCCAGGAAGTAAAATTTCCGCCAATTGGCATCATAGGAAGTATGCTCGGCACCTACAAACTTATAGGCCATCCCGTGAATCAGCTCATGTATAGGGACCAATAGAAAAGCCAATCCCACCCCCATGAAGAGGTGCCCCAAACCAAGCCCTATACTCAAGTCTCCTCGGAGTATATGCAACACAAAAAAACCAGCTGTAAACCCCAGAAGTAATAGATTAATGACAGAAAAACCGATCGAAAAGGGGTTTTTCAACCGCATACTCTCCTGAATAAAAGGAATAATCGCATCGTGGGCCAATGTTTCCCGAAGCTTATAGCCTGCGTTTTCCAGTTCTTGGGGTTTAATTTTCATTTCACCTGTTTCAAATAAGACGATACCATATGAGAGAGCATACAAGACAAGTCATGGTTGGAAACCGTCTGCTTACACATCCCACTTCCCCTTCCAAAAATTCCGTGCCCAGATCCGCTGAAATTCCCAGCCTTTGTTTTCCAGCAAGGTCCTACGGTAGATTTCTCTTTCCTTAGCAGAGGCTCCACTGAAGTAGTTGGCTCCCTCACATTCGATGATCTTGTAAAAATAGTCTGCCCCAGGAGCTTTGATCGCCAAGTCTAGTTTGTAAGAAGTAGCGCCATAATTTCGCTCGAAGTAGTAGCCTTCTGCTTCTAGTTTTTCTGAGACAGCATCTGCAATGGGATTGGGAGGAATAGCAGTAATATCGATCTCGTGCTGCGCATTGAGGACCCGTACGGCATCTTGTTCGCGCTCCTCAGCCAAGGCTTTCACAAATCGCAAGTAGTCCTTGAAGAGTCTTGGGCCTTGGTGGGCTGCCTGATCGACCTTCAAGGCAGAAGGATCGAAGGAACAAACCATGTAGATTTTCTTCCTCGCACGCGTGATGGCTACATTGAGTCGATTCTCCCCCCCCGCTCGATTCAACAACCCAAAGTTGGTGGACAGCTTGCCCTTGGGACTGTATCCATATCCTACAGAGAAGACGATAATATCTCGTTCGTCTCCTTGTACATTCTCAATATTTTTCACAAATAAACCTTGAAACTCCTCTCCCTCATGCTGATGCATGGACTGCTGAATCAACTCATAAAGCGAAGGATCACTGACGCCCAAGCGTTCGAGCTCCCGATCGAGTAAGTCTCGAATCAATTCCTGTTGATGGAAATTGAAAGTAACAATACCGATACTTGGTCGATCGGGCTGCTGCACCAGTTCCTTGACTAGTTGGACCACCCGCTCAGCCTCTGGCTTGTTGCGATTGCGGTCCCAGACACCCTCTACAGAGATCCATACTAAGGCAGGAGTGTACTCAGGATCTGGTTGGGCCGCAGGTATGACTTGTAAGCGCCCTTCGTAAAACGCTTGATTGGAAAAATTGATCAGCTCTTGGGACTGCGAACGATAGTGCCACGTCAAGTGGGCTTCATCAAATGTATTTTGTGCCAGATCTAAAATGGATTCCACTTCCAAGGCCAGTTCATTTTCCACAAAGGCATCCTCTCCAGCATCCTCGTATCGGACTTTGTAGAGATTGGTCGGTTGGAGTTGCTGACTGTCTCCTGCAATGACAGCTTGCTTGCCTCTCAGGATCACAGGTATGGCACGCTCCACAAAACACTGAGAGGCCTCATCGAAGATCACTAAGTCAAAGAAATCTTTTTCCATCGGAAAAATAGCTGCTGCCGACTCAGGCGAAGCCATCCAGCAAGGCACCAACTGCTGAAGTCCTGTGTTCCAGGTCTGTTGAATCAGCTTCCTGATAGACCAAATCAATCGTTTTTTACTCACCTGATGGTAAATCTCTCGATAGGTAACAGGATTTTTCAAGCGATTGAATTTCACAATCTCCACCATGTAATCCTTTAACCTATGCTGGATAAGTTCCGTTACTTTTTGCCTTCTCTGCTGAAACTTTTGGATAAACTCTCGCTCCTTTCTCCCAAAGGATCTACTGCTCACTTCTGTCAAAATGGGATCTTGCACTTCGTAGATTTCAACCCAATGATAGGCTACAGATTGGGCAACGCGCGCAAGGAAAGATTTCTCATCTGTGGCTGAAGACATAAAAGGAATCAGAGATTCAATCGCTTCTTTCTCTGATGAGGAGCATCCTCGAAGAATTCGATCCAGGTCACGTAAGTCTTCAAAATCAGATTCTAACGTCTGCTTTAGTTTCTCTAAATAGGGCTGTACATCCGCTATATTTTTAAAGCCAGGTTTGAGTTGATCGATTTGTACTGGATGGAAGTAATTGCGCCAGTAGCTTTCTGTCTGCGCAAGGGACTGTGTAAAAGCTTTGAGGCTTTGGATGCTTTTCATGGACAGCTCCCAATGCGCCATGTCAAAAGTCCCCTTTTTAAATCGGGGTTTGATTTTGGGGAAATAGCGGATGGACGCTAGTTCTTCAAAAGATTGAAGGTTTCTGCGCTTGCGCTCAAGCCATACACGCCGCTCTGCCTGATCATCAAACAAGGAAAAGTCTGCAAAGGCTGCCTCATCATGGTGTCTGACATACCACTTATGCAATTGCTCGAAATGGGTAACTTCTGTTTGAAGCTGATGGAAGCTTTTATGATCCAGGGATACTTGATGGGGTTCGAGGACCTTTCTAAAAAACCACTTGGCACGCTGATAAGCCAGAGAAAGCGACCTGAGGGGAGCCGTCTGATACTTTTGATAAGCTGTACGATGTTTGACAAGGGTGGCATAAAACGACCAGTATCCATCATCGAGATATGTTCGTTTGTCCAAGTTATCCAGTACCTTCTCTAAATCGTTGAGATAGGTCTCTACACTAATCTTGGTCAGCTTATTGGCATGAAAAGCTTCAAAATCCTTTTTATTGACCTCTTCCTCCAACCACGTAGCGACCTGTTCAAAAGCGGAGATCCTTTCTTTATTGAGCTCGACATCTAGGAGACGTGTATTAAGCGTATCCGTCAAGCGGTCATACTGATCGGCTATTTTCTCTATGTCTTCCTTGATCCCGTCGAGTGTCGCGATCAGTTGGGTCTTTTCTCCATGTTGGTATCGCTGAAAACTCACTCTTTGAAACCACGGGTGCTGGGGATCTAGCAAGTCTCGATACTCCCAGAGCTGTCCCAGTATATCTAGAAAACGATGGAGCTGCTCCACTGTATGTTGCTTGGCAAATGCCCTCAATGGAAGCGGATCACCTTCGATCCGTCCTTGGAGGTAGAGGTCGTGCATACTCAATCCACAACTCCGTATGGCCGTGAGTGCTTGATATAGAGATTCAAATTCTCGGTTGAGTTGGTCTACCTCGCGAGACAGACGCTTGAAGTCATGGGACCATTTGGTAAAATTCAGATCTTTGAGGTCCTTTCGAAAGGACTCAAAATCATCTATTTGCTGGCGTATCTGTCGATAGATGGCATTGCGATCATGTCGATAATCATGTACCAGCACGGCGAAGCGACCTAGCCCCAATCCTTCCAACCGACGATACACCACGTCCAGGGCTGCACGTTTCTGAGATACGAGAAGGACTTTCTTACCATGAGCCATCGCATCTGCCAGGATATTCACGATGACTTGTGACTTGCCTGTTCCAGGAGGACCGTGAATCACGAGTGAGCGCCCGTTTTTGACTTTCAAGATGGCTTCTTCTTGGGAATGATCTACAGGCGTAACAAAAAATCGCGATTCTTCTTTTACATAGGGAATTTCAGTTGGTTGCTCGTAGTTTTTGGTTTGAAAAAGATGATCTAGACTGAACTCCTGAGCTTGTTCCTCTATTTTTTCATAATCCCCTAGTAGGGCAGAGTCAGACTGAGGGAAAATCCCTAAGACTGCATGAGGCTCAAACCGAAGGATGCCCATTCGCTGCTGATCCATCTCCTCCTTTCGTTTGTCCTCAAAAAACTTCAACTTCATCTCAAACAGATCTGAGTTAAAATTGACGTCTATTTCATAAGTTTTGATTTTTTCGTAGAGCGTGGTCAGCCACGATCGCCAGTCCTTACTGGGTGGGACTTCCTCTTCCCAGAAACTATCTGCCAAGCGGACTTGGTTGTACTGCTCGTAGGCTAGGAAAAAGGTCTTATTAAACTCAATCGGCTCATCTTTGAGCACCTTGAGTTTCCATCGGGGACGGCCTTTGAGATTGCGTTCCAGCTTTACGGGAAATAAGAGGACGGGACACCTGACTACTGTCCCATCGATGAATTTCCCCTCCACAAAGGGATAGCCTACAAATAAGTCGTAGTTGCCCGTCTCTTCCATCAGCGTCTCTACCCGACGGTAGATATTGTTGAGTCTACGATCGACAATATTGGAGGATTCTAGTCTGGGATTGAGTTTGCTCAGGAGACGGATGTCACGACCTGCGAGTACCTTTTGGAAGATTTCTTCGGCTCCGTCATCTTCGACATAGTGCAAGTCACGTAAGTCGATATCCTGGTGGCGGCTAAGTTTACCTAGGCGTAGAGATCGGTTGCCTTGGCTGAGATTGGTGAGACGAAGTTTGTAGCTGTGAAGGATTTGCCGCATAGTATCCATTGATGTCACCCCAAATTAGAAATTTTAGGGAGAAGTCAGAAGTCTCCTTCGTCTCTGGCTGAGTATTGGCTAATCCTCCCCCACATCCACTTGTGTCGCAGCGGCAGTTGTATCTTGTGGCACGACATTTTCGACCATACGAACTTGAATGATTTGATCCTCAAAATCCCAATTGGCACGGATCTGAATGGGTGTAGGATCGACAAAGATGCGCTCGGGTTTGCGTCGGGTCTTGATGTCTCCTGGCGTCCATACGCCATTGCTATCAGCATCCAGGATGACGCGGGCGGTATAGTTTCCAGGCTCTAGATTTTGGAGGGCAAAAGTCGTATCTTGTAAGAGTGCCACACGCTGTTTTTTCTCGTTGTAAAACTCGACAATAACGGGGCCCATATAAAAGGAATCCACACGTACACTACCACTCAATGTGCCAAAGTCCTCCTTGGCAAACCAACGAAGGCTATATTTGAATGTACTATCTTTTAGGCTCGTGTCTGCCAGCGCACCGTTGAGATTCAGGAGAAAGGGGAGCGCGGTATCTGGCAGGGGAATAGGTTGGAGATAGGATCGAAAGCCTTCTGCATTTATTTTGTAAACCAAGGTGTCAGTTCGAGGTGCCTGAGCGGTATCTGTCAGAATGATTTGTGCTTGATTCTCTGAATTTAGATGCTGAGGAATGAACACCTCCCAACCTAAGGGTTCAAAAGAAAGCTTGGGTTTGATTAGTGTGGGTTCATCCAAGGGCTTATACTTAAATCCATCTACGCGCAACACGGTATCTAGCTTTCGACCCAAACTATCTTGCAAACCTGCAATGTGTATCAAGGAAGGCTCGGATTTGGGGCGATTCATATGGACAAATAGTCGTGGTTTCTCTCCAGGCAACCAACTAAATATCTTCCTGACGCTAGAATCTTGGGAGAGTGTGTCGGTCGCCCAAATCCGTAGAGAATCCAGCCGCATGTTTTTACTGAAGGTCACCGAAAGCGTAGAATCTGCTGTCCAGAGGTAGCTCCGCAGCGTAGGAAGGACCGCATCTGCTTGAAAAGCAAAGAGCTTCACTTCGGTCACGTTTACACTGTCTTCGTCAAAGGAGACGACAGAGTCTTCTGCGATGGCTACCCGCTCTACTAGACCAGAATACGAGTTGGATTTGTCATCGTCTTTTACCCCTAACACACGATACTGGGCTTTTCGGAGGTATTTAAACGTAAAGTTTCCCTGCTCATCGGACTGGGAAATATAGGCTGGACGGACACGGTCAAAACTATCGTTGACGATGCTGTCTGCATCATAAAGGAAAACCAGCATTTTCCCTTCCTTTTCCCCTATTACAGGTGCTTCAATTTGCCCTTTGATCTGCATACTATCCAATACATCGCCTGTGCTAAATGCCAATACATAAGGCTCTGCCAGATCATTGGATTCGTTGAGATCCTTGACATCTGTGAGTGTCACGATATAAGTGGTTTGAGGGCGCAGATCCTCCTGAAACTGTATGGTGAGCCTACGGGCATTGTCGCTCAAGATGACTTTGGGACGCTTGACGAGAGGAGAAATGTAGATCTCTTTATCAAAGGCAGGTTTGCGAATGGCTTCGCTGAAGTAGAATCTCACGATCCGTGTATCAATCGGTACCTTGAGGCTAGAATCCGCGGGTAGGGTCTGCTTGACAGTGGGAGGTTCCTCATCACGGGGACCGCCTTGTGGAGCGCCAGGCTGCCCACAACTCAGCAGCAGACTCAGCACCGCTGTAAATACCCATGATCCGAAAGCAAGTGTATGATTTAGCATAGAAAAAATAGAGTCGCTCTGTCGCCTTACGCAAATCTTTCTCAATCACCTTGACTGGCTGCGAATATAAAACAATCCAAATATAATCCCTGTACCTGTTACCACCCATCCTATAGGACGTCCCCACTGCCCCCCAAAAGTGGGATCTTCTCCTGCAAGAGGCTCAGGACTTTGACGTATCACACGGCGCATTTCCTTTTGGGACAATGTATCTACATAGGTATGTCGAAAAGAAATCCTTTCTCCACCTGATACGCGCTCATACTGCTGTTGCATAGACCGCTCGTACATCTTTTCCCCAACTGACTGATATACGATGGTGGGTGGATTGACCCAAAGTGTTTGCATCGCCTGACTATCTGTCGAGATAGGTAAGGTCCATTCCTCCAACGAAAAGCCCTCCACTGCCTGAACCGTATCAGGAAACGTCTCCCACCAACTCTGGTAGATCTGAAGATTGGCTGTCTGTCCCCAACTGAGTGGCATATAACACACACTCCATAGTAGCCAGAGCAATACTTTACCGCTAGGCATTGACTTGTTTGAATCGATTTTGATAGCCCCTGACTCCGATCAGGTACCATGCAGGTACAGGGAGAATCAGCAAAATCCAGATGATGGTGGGCATGCCTGCCGCAGCAGCTATGATGGGGGCCAAGGCCAATACACCCAGAACTACCAACATGATGATCAGGTTTTTTCGATAATGCTGATAATCCTCCATCCAGGGTCTCGTCAAATTCACTACAGCTTCTTGATATTCTCCCAACCAAGGATATTCCTCGGCATAAGGAGCGAGTTTATCCAGCAAGAGTTGTATCTGTGGCATATCCTTGATGGAAGATTTGCCTGCTTCTAGCTCTTGGAGCTTGACGCGTAGCTGGGCGGCCACAGGACGCACCTCTTCTTTGAGCGTAGCAAATTCGCGATCACTCAGCATATTGATGTTGCAAGCATGGCAGCGCTGCGCAACAAAAGGTTTATTTGGCGCACCACAATGGGGGCACTCCATCATCGGTATATCGGGGATCTCCATATGTGAGATATTGTGAATCGTTTAGCAGACGCGGAGAAGTCGGATATTAAGATGACAGACTGAAAATAACACTCAAAATTTTTCTCTACACAACCCACTTAACAGTCAGGAAGCTTTTACTGTGTACATTCTCGGTTTGTAGTCTTACCTAGCCTTAGTTTACCCTATAGATGACCACTCACAATCTGGATAGATAATCAAATAAAAATCACTGTGAGAAAAAACAACAACCGCCCCAGTTGTCAACTAAGGCGGCTGTGAAAGTAATATTTTTTTGAAGATCGTCCCGATCCTATGGCTTAATTTCGGATAAATTTCAAGACAAAGTCCTGTAGGAACTTGGCTTTTTCATCTTCTGTCGCCAGCTCAAAACGGAAGCCTTCATTGTTCTTGCGCTTGTCAATGGCTTCTCTAAGGGGAGTATTGTACTCATCGTAGTAAGGAGAAACGGTGTACAACACATCTTCTTCAAAGTGGAAGTAGAACCAGTTGAACTCGTCCACCTCTAGATAGATCGTGACAATATCTGGCATTTTATCGCCTTCTGCACTAATAGGTCCCAATTGGTAGACGATACGCGAGTTGAATTTCTTATTGACCGCTCTACCTCCCAGACCGATCAAGCCAACCTCAGAGTCGCAATAGAGCGAACGAGAAGAGCGGTCATAGTTGAAATTCACACCTGAAAGTAGCAGCGTATACGGCAGTTGTTCTGCCATCTTGATATCGGTATACACCATAGAGTTTTGCACATTCTCCACCAGTTTCTGGGTTTCCTTCTCATCCTTGGTCTCTTTATCTAATAATTCAGACGCAGACTCCAAGAACGTACGTTGGTTGAAGTCGATGTCGTTGCTGTTGCGCGTGATATACAACAGGACACCTGCTAGCTCCTCCAAGATCTCCTTCGGCATGATCGACATATCAAATCCAATCAAGAGATCCGTCTCTAGCTTGCGCTGGTTGAGGTCTTCCTTCCAGCTTCCTGACATCTCTACGCTGATCGTCTTCTCTTTGAAATCACTGGGGAACTTCAAATATCCGTTGGAGGCGATTGTATTGGCTTCATCGTTGAAAGCAACCGTAGAGCCTTTATATACCTGGCTCAATAGTTTTTCCTTCGCCCCAATCTTGAATTCCTTCTTCTTGCGGTCAAAGGTCAGACCTCCAGAAGCACTCAACACTTCCTCATCCTCATCATCCTCCTTGGACTGAAGGAAGGTAGAATAGAAGTTTCTTCCTTCGGGATAGTAGTTCAAGCCCACTGTCAGTGGCTCGCCCAAGGCATTGGTCAAGTCATCCGCAATCGGGATGAAGACAGAGTCGGGGTTCACCGTCGTGCGTTCGAAGACAAACCATGCCCCACGGAAGACCTCGTTTTCAGACTCGATCTTCACTTCCCCTTCAAAATCCAGGAACTTGGAAGAAGCGTCTAGGAAGGCATTGCCTCGGAAGAAAATTCGTTCTGTAAGGTAAAAGCCATCTTCTTCTGTGATTTCTCCGCTGGCCACCGTGGTATTTTGACTATTGACTTTGATGTCATTGAACTCTATGTACTGCGCTTGTCCATCAATCTCGATATAGTCGTATTTACCAAATCCGCTGTAGTCGTTGCGTCCTGCCACCTGAATGGTCGCTTCGTAGATTTTGTGCAGCTTATCTTCCTGATCCGCTTCTACTGTCGCATCTATCAGCGGTTTGAGGTAACCATCTCTGCCGATGATCACCTGCTTATCCACGGGTGTGATGATGGCATCCGCGACGCGCACTTCTCTCACTGAATCCACAATAATGTCCATGCTGTCTAGACCATAGTAGGCTTTTTGCCCGTTGAATTTCAGGCTGTCCTGCATAGGATCGTCTGTCAATCCGACAGAAACGAAATAGTTGTTGCCTGGAATGTCACTTACCTGTACGAGCTCTAGGTCACGATTGGCACGATTGTATTCTCCTTGTACCAATGAAGTACTAAACTTATGAATAGGGAAATCCGCTGTCTGTAGTCTACCTGCCTTGGGACCAAATTTAGATTCATGCCTGCGCACGTTATACTCAATGTCTACATTGGAAGCGATGAAGTGAGTAATGGTAGGGTCATCCTCATCTAATACGATGAAGTCGCTGTCTGCTGCCTTGAAATCCATTTCACTAAATACAATGCTGTCTCCTCGCACTTTGACAGGCCCCAATACAATTTCCCCTGTGCCCACCATTCCTTTTTCTGTAATGGAAAGCTCTCCTGTAAACTGCGCCTGCCCCTCAAACAGCACCAACTCCTCATATTTTGATCGGACAGAAAGCGCATTTTCCTTTGTATACCAAGTATAAAGCGCATTGGCAGCATCTACATGAGGAAAATAGACCCCTCCGCGATACCCTCGACGGAGATTAAAGCTATGCACCTCAGCCATGACGGAGTCAAAGTGGAAGACAAAGGAATCACTTGCAGCAATTGTTCCCAAATACTCGATCGTTCCATCTCCCTGTAGACCATTGTTGTCTAGAATCACTTCATTCTTAAATCGACCATTCCCTTCATAGATGCGGTACCCTTCAGGTGGCGTTGTCTTACGGAAACCCAAGGTAAAGTCATCCATCACCTGCAATTGTTGGCGGAAGGAGGGGAAGATTTCAGAGGAATAAAACTCTCCATCGAACAGGAGATTGGTTGCTTCAAAGTCTTCCAGGCTATCCAGGACAAAGGGATCTACGGCAAAATGCATCTTCTCTTTGGAATAGACCCCCCCTTCAATCTCGGTTGATGCCCAATAAAGATACGAGTTGGAATAGCTATCAAATACAGGGAAAAACGCATAGTCCTTTTCCCCACTTTTATTGTTGGGATGGTCAATGTGAATTGCTCCCGACACCCCTTCAAAAACTGTATTACTCAAGGCCTTCTTGAGGGGATCTTCTTCTTGCAACAGCGACTGATCACGCGTCAGGACAAATCGAATCGAGTCGAGCGAGTCACATAAGATCTTGTAGCTTTCATAATCAAAGGTGAAGCTTTGTGAGCTGTCACTGGCATAGAAGTTTAGGCGTCCTGCGGCGACAGTTCCGCCAAACTTTAGATTTCGATTTTCCTGGATGACTACTTTCTCGTTGGAAGGAATACACCGTACGAAGACTGAGTCACTCAGGGAAAACATCCGTACCCCTGCCATTTCGATCTCCATATCCTCTAGCCCTAGCAAACCGTGCGAACCTGTATCTACCTGCGAGAGAATTTGAATCGCATCAAAGTCTTTCTTCTTACGTGCGGCTCGCGCCCAGTTAAATAGCTTGGGAAGAGGCGTAATCTCCTGACTCTGCTGGTTGTACGTGATGAATCCCGCTCCTTCAAGTTTGGGCAAGGCACGTTCAAATGATTTCAGATCCCGCATGAGATTGTACTCCTCCATGATCTTGGAAGGAAAGATGGGATCTTTGGGATGGACCTTAGCATATCGATAAATGGCTCCGATAGGATTGAATTTGAGGATTCCCTTATAGGAATCGAATCGCGCCTTGGTGAAATAATCAAAAGACTCGATGGCAGAAATCTTATGCTCTCGATCAATAAAAGCCGTAAACTCCAGCTCATTCCTGCGTAAGTCCCACTTAATCGTCTCAAAAAACAGGAAGAACTCGTGATAGGAGCTAATGAAAGGAACCTGTCGCAGGACACTTCGCTTTGGCTTCTTCAGGATAACAGTTGAATCCTCTGCTGTGTATAGGATGTCCATCTGCGGGTGAAAAATACTGTCACTTTTAGAAGTGTAAATAGAGGCTTTGAGTTGCTTTCCCACCATTTTTTCTGAGTCCAGTACAAAGGCTTCGCCCGAAAGTTTCATCACCACTTTCCCTTCCTTGCGCACCTCGATTTTGGCAGGAATATGCTCTACAAACTGATAGGCTTCTGCTCCCCAGTAGTCGTCGTCATAACTTCCCCCAGTCGTCCATTCATCACTATCTGTAGACCATGAATCATCCGAATTAAAACTTGATTCTCCTTCTTCATAGTTGTCCCATTCGTCGTCGCTGTAGGTATTGTCCAGGTTCTCCTGATTGTATAAAAAGGTCCCTGTATACCCATCGCTTGTTTCTTCCTCCTCAGGCTCCACATTGATGTCATAGCTACTCCCAATTCTCCTTATTCCCTTGAGGGAGAATCCTCCTTCATATCGCACATTCGGGATAAAGTTCTCGATGACCACTCCCCCTTCATAACTTTGGAAATAGGGATAATTGGCTTTTTTCTTATCCTTAAAGCCAATGTTGCGGTCCTCAAACCGACCGACTAGCGGCTGATCGATGAGATCTTTATAGAAAAAGGTAACTGTATCTGCTTTGATGAGTCCATAGTTGAGGTTGAGGGTATACTTAGCAAGATCTGCATAGACGACATCCTTAGGAAAACCAACCTTCTCCCATGTGACGCGGCCCCCCTCTCCGATAAAAGAAAGCGAGAGCGGATAAAACTTTCCCCCTGTCGATGAGATACGCGAGCTGTCGTTGTATCGATTGGTCTCATAATAAAGGTCTGTCTCTTCAAAAACGATGGCAGGAGCTGAATAAACTCCTTCCTGATTTTCAAGTTTGTCAAAAATGATTTTAGGATCCGACTGACTAGCAAACCAGTAAAAACGGTCCTTCTTGATGGGATGGCCTGTGTTGATGTAGTTATACATCACCCGTAGGTACTTGGATGTACGCTTGGGGTCCAACTCAAACACACAGTCCCGGGTGACCTCTAAAAAGTCGTTGGCGGGAAGCTTGACATAGGAGGCATTAGTGAATAGCTTGGCATAGGTAAGGGCAAATAATGAGAGGTCAGGCGCCGTTGAAAAGCGTTTGCTCACCATGATATTGACCACTTGAATAAAGGTTTCTCTTTCCTCCAAGCTGATTTGTCCACTACTCCAAACGGTCCCCAGAAGATCCGCACCTTGTCGGCCGATTTCTGCTCCATTTTGGTTGAGTTCATTAGAAAACTCGGCAATAAACGCATCAGGATTATCTGTAAAAAAGTTCACGCCTTGCCCGAAGCTCTGAGATATCAGTAGCCACGAGATACATACACTCATCCAGTATTTCATATTCTTTTTACGCTTGTACTTTCTTAAAACGTGGGGACCTATGGGTTAAATAAGACGACAGATTAAATGATTGGAAAAGGAGTAAAAAGTACCCTCTTATATTTATACAATTTGCCTCAAGACTTCACTAACAAGAGCGATACCCAATTATTTTCCTCCCATCTCTTAGAGATTTTCAGGCCTGATTCAAGGGCTTTTTCCTCCAATAAAGGCTCATCCTCTGTGTAAAATCCACTGATGACCAGTTTCCCTCCTGTCTGTAAACGCGTTGTGTAGGTAGGAATATCTTCTAACAGAACATTCCTATTGATATTAGCGAGGATAAGGTCAAAAGTTACAGGTGGGATGACTTCTTTCCCTCCCAGCAGGATTTCTACTTGATCGACTTGATTGATCTGGACATTTTCCAGCGTATTTTCTTCACTCCAAGGGTCTATATCAATCGCTGTGACCTGAACAGCTCCCATCTTACGCGCCAAAATCCCCAAAACACCCGTCCCACATCCCATATCGAGTATCTGCAAGCCCTTTATATCCAGCGCAGACATATGTCGAATGACCAAGCGAGTAGTTTCATGGTGGCCTGTACCAAAGGCCATTTTGGGATCGATCTGTAAGGTGTACCTAAAGCCTTCCTTCGGTTCTCTGAACGTAGGAACAATCTGACAAAAGGCATCCACATATACAGAAGGATATTCCGCTTCCCATTTGGCATTCCAGTTTTCAGGAAGGATTTCTCGATGCTTGGGTGGGGTTAATCCCAGCATATGGCTAGTTTCGGCCACCCGCTGGGTATCAAACTGATCGGCAGGAATATATCCGCGAAGCTGGTCTTCGACCTCCTCAAAGGCTTCATACCCCAAGTCTGCCCACAATGCAACTAGTGCTTCGCGCTGAACGGGTTCGGCCTGAATGGTCGTTTCAATATAAGTGATCTTCAAATCGCCTAAAATAACTATGGTATAATGTCAACGTGTTTCAATAGGCAATATATGATTTCAAACTTCGACTCTGTACTTTCTTCTCATTTTGGACAGCCCGCCTCATCCCAAAAGGGTGTAATGGACAGGGTAAAATCGGCAAATTCTGGCTGCAATTCCCAGTAAATGATAAAATCAGCTGCTGCTGGTGATGCGGTAAAGTGCCAATGCCCAGGACGTGCATCAAAAGTGGCCAGTGTTTCTTCAAAAACGAGCAAATCTGCTGGGGCATCTTCATCCAGTTTGGCCACCCGATAATCAGCCATTTGACGCTGGGTGGTTACAAAGACACGTCCTGTCAATGCACAGATCTCTGGGGATGACTCATCGCTTGCTGGCTGCGCGCCGACTAGAAGCATAAGAATCGGGAGGCTCCAGATATGAAATATCCATTGAGAAAAGTTCACACACTGTAACCCACAAATCACGGTCCAATTTTCACCTCTCATACTGACTTTATCCAAAACGGTTGCCCCACAGTTGCTGTAAAAATCGTTTCAGTTTCCCTTCGCTCCCCTTCTCTTTAGGATAATAAAAACGCTCCTTTTGCACAGCATCAGGTAAAAATTGCTGATTCCCATCTGCCCCCTCAAAAGAATGCGAGTATTTGTAGCCCTCACCGTATCCCATTTGCTTCATCAGACGCGTAGGTGCATTACGCAGGTGGAGAGGTACAGGGTGTGCGGGCTGCTTGGCTACAAACGCCATGGCCTTGTTGATGGCTTCGTAAGCCGCATTGCTTTTTTCGCTAGACGCGAGGTAGGTAGTGCATTGGGCCAGGATGATTCGCGCCTCAGGCATGCCTATTTTGGATACAGATTCAAAGCAGGCATTGGCGAGCAGTAAAGCATTGGGGTTGGCATTGCCGATATCTTCGGAAGCGGCGATGATCAAGCGTCTGGCAATGAACTTCACGTCCTCACCTCCATGCAGCATGCGCGCGAGATAGTAAATGGCTGCATCGGGATCACTCCCACGAATGGATTTAATAAAAGCAGATATGATGTCATAATGCTGTTCTCCACTTTTGTCGTACAGCGCGATATGTTCTTGTGCCGATGCCAGGAGTTCTTTATCTGTCAAGACAATTTTACCTGCTTCTCCATGCGTATTCACATAGATTTCCAGCAGCGTCAACGCCTTACGCGCATCTCCGCCCGAAAGCCTGTATAATGCTTGTGTTTCAGCAATTTCGATTTCCTGTGATTGGAGAAATTCGTCTTTTTCAATGGCATTTTCCAACAACTGCCGTACTTCGGCTTCATCCAGTGGTTGGAGTTGGTAGACCTGGGAGCGTGAGAGAAGGGCTGCATTGACTTCGAAGGAAGGATTCTCGGTTGTAGCCCCAATCAGGGTGATGCGCCCTTTTTCGACTGAGCCGAGGAGGGAGTCTTGCTGGGCTTTATTGAAGCGGTGGATCTCGTCGATGAAAAGCACGGTTCCTGGTCGTCCTTCGGCAAAGCGCAGCACTTCGCGGATGTCTTTGACGCCTGAGGCGATGGCACTCAGCTGGCGAAAAGGCTTGTCTGCCGTACGCGCGATGATCTGGGCAAGGGTCGTCTTCCCTACGCCTGGCGGACCCCAAAAAATCATGGAGGGAATGCGGGCGCTTTTCAAAGCGCGACGAAAGGGGCTATCCGCCGCGAGGAGATGTTGCTGCCCGATGACATCGTCGAGTTGCTGGGGACGCATGCGCTCAGGAAGCGGAGCTGTATGTGAGGCAGGCTGCGAAGGCCTGGTGTCAAATAAGTCCATGGTGCAAAAAGCAGTTTTTTGTCTGGTTTTGCTAGTTTGTGCGTAATCCCTTTCTCGAAAACGAACTTTTCATTCATCCTGTAGGTTCTTTTTTCCCATAAGGTCTCAAAAATCTTCACTTTCATGCGTCATTTTGCCCATCTCATTACCCAAATCGACCAGACCAATAAGACCAATGCAAAAATCGCACATCTGGTCGAGTACCTGGAGGTGGCAGAATCCAAAGACAAAATCTGGATGATGGCCATGTTTAGTGGAAGGCGCCCCCGCAGAGCCATCAAGACCACCCTGCTACGCGAATGGGCATCGGAACTAACAGATATTCCCTTGTGGCTGCTAGAAGAATCCTACCACGTCGTAGGCGATTTGGCCGAGACCCTAGCACTCCTACTTCCTCCTCCACAGGCAGACAATCGTACCGAGAAGTCGCTATCTGAGTGGATGGCCTTTCTCCAACAAATCGGAAAGGAAGAGGAAGAAACCCAAAAAGAGGGAATGGTCGAAGCCTGGCTGCAACTCACCGCCGCCGAGCGATTTGTCTTTAACAAACTCATCACAGGCGGCTTCCGCATTGGCGTCTCTCAAAAGCTCCTAGTCAAAGCCCTCGCCAAGCACACTCAACTCGATGAAAATGCCGTAGCCCACCGGCTCATGGGCAACTGGACACCCGACACGACGACATTTGAAGATCTGTTGTATTCGGAGAATATCCAGGATGACCTGTCCAAACCCTATCCTTTTTATCTCGCCTACCAACTCGATGATGGCCCTGAAAGTCTAGATACTCCCTCGGATTGGCAAGCAGAATGGAAGTGGGATGGCATCCGAAGTCAGCTGATCCAGCGAGGAGGAGAGTGGTACTTGTGGAGTCGAGGGGAAGAGTTGATCACAGATAAATTTCCCGAACTGGCGCCCATGGTCGATCGCTTGCCCGACGGAACGGTGATAGACGGAGAGCTCCTCCCCTTCAAAGATGGGCATCCGCTCTCATTCAATGTCTTGCAGACGCGCATCGGGAGAAAAAATGTCACTAAGAAGCACCTGACAGAGGCTCCCTGCCTCATCATGGCCTATGACCTCATGGAGTGGAAAGGGGAAGATGTGCGAAGTCAACCCCTTAGCCAGAGGCGGAAGTGGCTGGCCGAAGCCGTCGAGCATGTGGGCATGCCCCAATTGCTCCAGCTATCGCCGACAGCCGAATTTGAGACCTGGGAGGAACTGGCAGCCCTGCGAGAGACCTCTCGCGACCAGTACGCCGAAGGCCTCATGCTCAAGCGCAAAAGCGCCGAATATAAAGTCGGTCGTAAGCGAGGCGATTGGTGGAAATGGAAAGTCGATCCCATGACCATAGATGCCGTGATGATCTACGCCCAGCGGGGTCATGGACGCCGCGCGAATCTATTTTCAGACTACACCTTTGCAGTCTGGGATGGAGAAGCGTTGGTACCCTTTACCAAGGCATACTCAGGTCTGACAGATGCAGAGATGCGCGAGGTCGATGCATGGATCAAAAAGCATACACTCGAACGCTTTGGACCTGTACGATCTGTGAAACCCGAACTGGTATTTGAAATAGGTTTCGAAGGGATCAATCGCTCCAAAAGGCATAAATCTGGTGTCGCACTGCGTTTTCCGCGTATGCTGAGGTGGAGAATTGACAAAAAAGCAAACGAAGCCGATTCGATCGAGCATTTGCACACCTTCCTGCGTGATTAGGAAAATAATATATAGATATATTTCATAAATTAGGACGAAGGCGCAAATCCAAGCAGCTTTCGAGACGAAGATGTGTACTTAGTATAGAAAATACGTCTCAATAACATCTAGTAACCCATATCTGTAGTCGTAATCCTGATTTACATGAAAAAACGCTTATTGTTTTCCTTCCTTGCATTCCTTTCTCTCTCCATTTCCACAGCACTTGCCCAGGGCTTCAACTACCAAGGTGTCGCACGCGACAACGGTGGCAATCTCCTGGCCAATACCAATGTAGACCTACGATTCAAAATCGCCGAGTCCTCGCCCAACGGAACCGTCGTTTACCAAGAAACGCATTCTCTCGCCACCAATCAGTTTGGATTACTCGAGACGGTGATCGGTAAGGGAACCATCGAAGTCGGGACGTTTGACGGCATCGAATGGGCGGACAATGACTTTTTCTTGATCGTCGAACTCAATGGAAATCAGGTAGACGCTTCCCAACTCGAGTCTGTTCCGTATACCAAGATCGCCACAGAAATGAATCTGGAAAATCTGCTAGATGTAGATGTTTCAGGTGCCCAAGCAGGACAAGTCCTGAAGTATGATGGCAGCCAGTGGGTACTCGATGGAGACAGTACCAATGATGGAGACAATGATCCTACAGACGAGCTACAAAGCTTAAGTATTCAGGGAAATATCTTGAGTATCAGTCGTGGCAATGCGGTCAATATTCCTCAGACGATCTATACGGCAGGTAATGGCATAGACGTGACAGGTACTGTGATCACAAATATAGGCGATCTAGATTCTACCAATGAGCTGCAAAGTCTTGCCATCACTGGCAATGACCTATCCCTCAGCGACGGAAATACTGTGACACTGCCACAAGATATTTATACTGCAGGTACGGCCATCGACATCACCAACAATGTCGTGACGAATACGGGAGATACCGATTCCGCAGATGACATCAACATTGGAGATGGAGCAGGAGGTGATCTAGGGGGGACATTTCCCAACCCGACTGTCACAGCCATTCAAGGAAATCCTTTTAGTAGTACCCCTCCTACATCAGGCCAAGTACTCAAGTGGAATGGGACCGAATGGGCTCCAGGAGTAGATGTAGAAGGACTCTGGAACCTCAATAGCCCCTCGATTTACTACACAGGAGGAAATGTAGGGATCGGCATCAATTCACCTCTTGCCCAACTTCACATACACATGCCCAACTCTTCCACTTCTAGAATACGAGTCAGTTCGACCTCTTCGGGTTCAGGTGTATTTGATGGCGTCTGGATGGGACTCCTTTCTGGAGATGCTTGGCTATGGAATTATGAGAATACCGATTGGCGGATTGGAACCAATGACCAAGAGAGGATGCGTATCCTCAATAATGGAAACGTAGGGGTCAATACGACCAATCCCTCTGCAAAGCTTCATGTCCACGATGTGACGCTCCCTAGCTTTCGCTTATCTAGCACCAACTCTGGACAAACAGCAACCGACGGTTATTGGCTGGGGATTTCCTCGAATGATGCCTGGCTATGGAATTTTGAGAATACCAATCTAAGGGTAGGAACCAATGGGCAAGAAAGAATGCGCGTCCTCAATACAGGACAAATAGGTGTAGGAACGACGCTACCCGCTACCAACTTCCACATACAAGCTGGTATAGGAGCCCAGACCAATGGCCTCTCCCTCTCGAATGGGACAAGCCGTAGATGGCATTGGTACGTCTCCTCTACTGGAACCCTCTTCCTCTACTATAATGGCAGCCAGCGCGGATTTTATAGTAGTACAAACGGCAGCTATGTCTCGACTTCTGACCGCCGACTCAAGCGAGACATCAAAAATATGGATCAAGTTCTAGAAAGCGTGCTTCAACTTCAGCCCGTTTCTTATTATTTTAAAGATCAGAAGGCGGGGACTGAGCGGGTGCTAGGACTTATTGCCCAGGATGTAGAACCGCTATTCCCACAATTGGTGAGTCATGAAGATACGGAGGAAATGGACGCTTATGGGATAGACTACAGTGGATTCTCCGTCATTGCGATCAAAGCTATACAGGAGCAACAGCAGACCATAGACAGTCAACAGGAAGAGATAGATGAACTCAAGGCGCGTCTTCAGGCGCTCGAGCAATACATGCGATCTGACCAGAAATAATCCCCACCATTATGAATAAAATCATCTTTTGTACATGCCTCCTTTTTCTTCTGGGAATGGGAGAAATGATGGCACAGACGATTTCACGTTCTGTCATCGGTGCTACGGGTTCCTCCAATGAGCAACTGAGCTATACGGTCGGTGAGACGGTCATCCAGACAGGCACAAGCAACGCCAATATCCTCACGCAGGGCTTTCAGCAGCCAGATACGACTGTGACGACTTTCCTGGATCCTCTGCTAGGCGAGGTCAACCTGACGCTTTATCCCAATCCGACAACGGACCAACTTTTCCTGGATCTAGAAGGCAAATCCCACGCGCAGTATCGCGTGAATATCTTCGATATGCGTGGCCGACAAGTCATCGCAGAGCGAAGCGTCACAGGCGATAGCCAAAGCGTCTTCGATGTCAGCGATAAGGCCAAAGGTACCTACCTAATGCTAATCCAAAGTGTGCAAGGCAAGATCCTGGACCAACTCAAATTTGAGATCACAGATTGATCGTTAACATCATTTCATGAAAAACGAGTATCAGGAACTGTCTTGATACTCGTTTTTTTATCTGAAAAAGTAAAAACAGAATAGCCGACCTATTGCGCAAAGTCCAACCTGTATTGTAAGGGTGTATGTGAGGTAAATTGCTTGAAGAAGCGAATGAAATGAGGAGGAGCGCTGAAGTGCAGTTCGTTCGCGATTTCAGCTATATCCTTCTTCGAAAAAATCAGGTCCTTTTTAGCCTCTAGCAGCAAGCGCTCCTGTATGGCTTGTTTGGCCGTACGCTTGAGAAACTTTTGTGCAATCTGATTGAGATATGTACGACTGATCCCGAGGATTTTTGCATAGTGGGTGACTTGATGGTTCTCTCGGATATTCTCCTCCATCAACTTCCTAAATTTCAGCACATAAGAATTATTGATCAGGCTACTGTAGCTTTGGTATTCCTCTGAATAACTGCGATTCAACCTAAGAAATAATTGATATAATAGAGATCGTAGAAAATGCTCACTGTCAGGCTGAATATTTCTCAACTCTTCCCGCACCTCTCGGCCCAACTCATATATCTTATCAAATTCTGCTGGCACAAGTTTCAAGAAAGAGGGTTTTTGAGAATCGTGAAAAAAGGCAAAGCGGAAAATGAAAAAACTGTCATTAAAGAATTCATCCAGCGACTCTGCCTCAAAGGAGAGAAAGATCCCCTCTGCCAATTGGGACTTGGGAATCTTCGTGATTTGACCTGGTGCCATGAACAAAATGACATGCTCGCCTAGCTCTACCTGCTCTGAATCTAGTATGAAGCCTCCAGCAGATTTTTTCAAAATCGCGATCTTGTACAAATCAAGGCTCATCCTATCCTCAGATATTGGAAAGTCCTCTACCAGAACCGCATCCATACGCAGTTCCTTTGCATACTTATGTTGTTCAAAAATCAGCTTTTCCATAGTTCTACTCCTCTAGATCTAGTATTTGCTGACGGTCACGGTTGACCTTTAACTGGAATACATCGGGGCGGCTGTAGTGACCTGAGGGGTCGAAGTTGTGACGCTCACGTAGGATCATTTTCTCATCTAGCGTAGCGACCGCCAAGGTCTCTTGCGCTGCGATCGGTTCGATCACCCAGCTTCCATCTGGCGCAGCCACACAACTCCCGCCATTGGCCATGAAGTCGGGCACTACGGCACGCAAGGCATCCGCCTCTGGTACTGTATCAGGGATATCTGATCGGCGCATCAGCCCCGAAACAGAAATCACATAAGAACGATTCTCTACCGCAATGTGACGGGTGAGGTCAGTCGTATTGCGGACATTGCCTGGCCATACGGCTACATGGACATTCTCGCCCTGCGCATAGAGCGTCGCCCTGGGCAGCGGCATCCAATTTTCCCAGCAGTTCAAGCCTCCTACACGAAACCCATGCAAGTCATGGACCCTCAGCCCATTTCCATCCCCAATCGCCCAGTACAAACGCTCCTCATAGGTAGGCATCAACTTGCGATGGATAGATTGTACATCCCCTTGTGCATCTACATAGACCAAACTACAATATACACTGTGATTCCCCCGCTCCATCGCCCGCTCTAGTACGCCCACATAGACCGCGATTTTTTTCTCTTTTGCCAAAGCACAGAGCGCATCCAACTCACCCGCATATATTTTTACGGATTGATCTAGGTATAAGGCATACCATTCCTTCTGTAGGTCGGAGTTGAATCGTGCCCCCTCTGTCCATTCGATCCAAAATGGATATCCTGGCAGCAAGGTTTCCCCAAATGTGACCAACTGGCATCCTTGGTCTGCCGCTTGAGAGACATAAGACAAAATTTTATCCAAAGTCTGGGCTTTATCCAACCAGATAGGGGCAATCTGGGCAAGCCCGACAGTGAGTTGTGATGAAGACATGGTAAGAGGACGTTTTGAATTAGGTCCTAAAGTTAATAGCTAATATGTAAATATGTGTAGTCTCGAACCATAATTCGAAAGAAATGGGCTCCTATTCCGTAATTTTCAGTAGTGCACCAAAAGAAATCAGGCATCCTAAATATGATTATACCCTGACTATCAATATATTAAAAGCAGAATATTTCGAGCGAAGTGAAATCCTTCATGGGATGTTGTCTTTTATCTGTCGTCTTACTTATAGGTTTTCATGACACCCCTGATCGCTTCTTTCACTTTTTCTTCTGTTTCTGCTATGGTATAATCCGACGTATGAATATGTGTCAATGTTTGAGGATGATCTACCAGATTCTGTTCGATCCATTGATTAAAGTTGATATGATCTTGAATGTAGGCTTCGCTGCCACTGCTCCGCCACCAAGGACGCGCTTTGAGACGCGTCTCCGTATCTTCTGGCGTATAGGTCAGTACGATGTAGTGAATGTCTCGAAAGTAGCGCTTCTCTACGCTATCTTTTAAGTGCTCAGGAATGACGGTTCCCTCAAGCACCACAGGTTTTCCTGCCTGCATGACATTCTTGGCGACACGTAGCATGAGTTCCTGCGCTTTTCCTTTGATGCCATCGATCCAAAAGAGATCTGTCTCGATGAGTACAACTTCTTTGAAGCCTTGCAGGAGTCTGTAGCCGATGGTGCTTTTGCCGACACCACTGGGGCCTGTCAGACAAAACAAAGGTAGGCTCACAAAGGGGACGTCAAACTCACACGCAGGACAAGTAGCAAAGCTCCCCTCAGGTGTATGCGTGACGACTTTGTCCACGTGGTAGTGGCCGCAGTTGGGGCAGATGTTGAACATGGATGGTAAGTGTGTAGGTATGTGGGAAGGTATCCGTCATACGGAGATTATCCCAGGAAAGATTCGATTAACCTTACGGTTTGTTCGTCGCGCAGGATACGGAAGTGACCTGTATTGGCAATCTTCACCAGTCGAGCGACCTTCCAGGCATTGGCTACAGCCTCCGATTGAGAAATAGGAATGACCTTATCGTTCTCGTCATGGATGATCAACGCTTCGCCTACATTGAGTTCATTGGAGTAGGTGCTGACAGCAAGATCGTAGGGATCATACCCCGTCTCCTTTGCAATCCGATTCATCAATCGCTTTTGCGTGCGCATCGATACGCCCACTTTCGCTGAGACGTCCTTTACCCTATCCTCAAATCGGTCTGGAGTCGTAATCATGACCAGTTTATCCAGATGAATGTCCTTTCGGTTCCACAAACCAAAAGAAGTCGCCACACTCCCAAAAGAATGGCTAATGGCATCGTCCGCCTCAAATCTTTCGAGCAAGGCCGAGACAACCTCTCCAAACTCGAATAAGCTGGTATCTCCCTTAGAGCTAAATCCGTGGGAAGGTCCATCGAAGGCGTAAACGGTGTATCCCAAAGCCATGAGTGGTTCGATGAGCATCCCAAAGTTTGCGCCCTGACCTTCCCAGCCATGAATCAATAGAATATTGCGTGTCCCATTTCCCCACTTATAGGTTCGGATCTGAAAACCTACAATCTCTACCTCTTCTTTTTCGGCCTTCTCAATCGCCTCCTCCTCAAAAGGACGGAGCTTGTGAAAACGAGGATTCGTCAAAAACTTATAGGCGAGATTGGCCGTCCAAGAAGGAGCGATTCGGTCTGCAAGTTGAATGAAGGGGCGAAGGTTATTCATGGGATGGAGTGTTTATCCCAACATGTTACGCATTCCTTTTGGGTATCACAAAAAAGGGCCGCATATACTGCGTACCCTTCTGCAACTTCATGTCCCCACATGAATTTTCTTTATCTAGAGGACAGGTTGACCATCCTTCGTTTACATATTTTTCTCTTTCTATCTCTTTCCCCACAGGTGAATGGTTCCACGCCCAACGGCAAGATTCTTTGTATCATAGTAGAATACGACTTTCTGGATCACACGCTTGTTTCCTTTAAGATCGAGGACCCGTGTTTCGCCTCCGCGCGGGATATTCATCCGTACATTGAGTGTTTGCCTTTGCCCGTTGCGGTAGTGGACGATGACTCTGTGTAGATTGATGGGCGACCCTGTGACCTTTAGTTTCAAGCCTGAAAATACACCTTCTCTTGCTGTGACAGGAATCTCGTCGCGGTCGAGACGAAAGTTGACTTTACGTGAGCCGAGTCTCTCCCAGCGGGGCGGGAAGGGTGCAGATTCTTCGGCAGGCGTGAAGGCCAAAAAGGCAGGAAGGCTTACGAGGATGAGAAGCAAAAAGGCGAATTTCTTAGCAATTACAGTGTTCATTGATGAAAAATGTTTAGATGTTCTTTTTGTGAAATACATCCTTTGGATCATGTACGTAAGCAAACGTTTAATCCTATTTTGCTAAAACCAACGAACGTGTCACCCTTTCAAACGAGCGTGTAGAAGGAGGGTATGTTTGTGCAGGAAAAATGAGAGGAAGTAGTTTTTTGGATGAAAATGAATGACATGCATCAAATCAATTGAATCCCACTCGAAAACCCCTCTTGCTTTTGTCCCTCTATAGAAAGCGCCTCAACCAAAAAATCATAGAAGGGCTTAAATACTCGAAAGCCTTCTGCGATTACTTGAGCTGCGTCTTCCTGCATCAGCATCTCATGCGTCAGCTGATGGGAGGTCGTAAAGGTCTTGTGATTCAATAAATGAATATAGGGATGGTCCTTGGGATAGTCGCGTGGACTCGACTTGAGTTTCTCTCCCTCGATTCCTCCAAAGTACGTTTGGAAGTCCCCCTCCTGAATGATGGCTTCTAGTCTGTCACCTTCCAGATCAATTTTCGCACGGATCTTCGCCATCGGTTCTCCTGTAGGATACCATGAACCTCCTGCTAAGAAGCAATTGCCAGGTTGAATGTGAAGGTAGTAGTCAGGTAAATAGCTCCTATGCGCATCGTCTTTGCTGAAAATCGCCCCCATAAAATGCTTGTAAGGGGTCTTGTCTTTGGAGAAACGGAGGTTGCGATTAATACGGAGAATGGACTTACTAGGCTTGGACATTCGAACATGTGGTTCAAACACGCCCATTTCATCCAGGATCTCTTGGATCAGATGTAGCAGGTCGACACGCGCAGCTTCATATCGGCTACGGTTTGCCTCCATCCATTCACGGCTATTATTTTCTTTAAGATCTACGAGAAATTCAAATATATCGGAATTCAGCATAAAATTTATTTAACGACACCTAAAGGCAATGAAAAGGGAGCGCAATTCAAATAATTGATAATCAATACTTTATGAATAATATTTTTTGCTTTCCATACGTTTCAGACCCCATTTTAACTTCAAAAATCTATGGATTGTTCCCTCTGACAATTTTTCTTTACACGCTTGCAAAAGCGCTCGACACGCGATGAAAGCCTTTGCCACGCGCTTGCACAGTCCCACACGATTTCGCCAAACGATGCCTTTTTTCTCCCGTTAAATCAAACCGTGGGAGACACAGAAAACATCTTCCCCACCTCCAAACCGTTTCAATTTCAACTAAACCTAATTGTCATGAAGAGTCTCAAACATTTACTCCTTTTTACAGCACTCACTTTTATGATCTTTGGGTCTGACGTCATGGCACAGCGCAGAGGTCGGGATTCCCAAACCAGGACGACAACCACTCGCTCCTCTCGCGATGCGACGACTTACGCTCAGCCTCAACGCTCTTACTCTGAGCACCCACGTGACCGTCACTACCAGCATCAGCAGCCACAGTATCAGCAACCACAGCGTCCACGCCAGCAGCAGCCTAGATACTATGCAGGAAACAATCGTCCGCAGCGGGTTTACTACAACAACCCTAACTATCACCACGATCCTTATGCCTATTACTATTATGGCAACGATCACCTCTATCACTGCGAATCTCAACGTGTCGTTCACTTACCTTCTCGTGCACGCGCTGTATATTTCCAAGGTGGAACCTTTTACTATGCCCAAGGGATGTTCTATCAGCCCGTTCGCAGAGGATTCCAGGTTATCGTACCACCCGTAGGTTTATATATGGACTTTTTGCCGCGTCGGGCCAGAGCATTCTATGCTTACAACCGTCAATACTTTGAGCACAATGGCATCTTCTTCAAGAAGGCACGTCGTAGACCAGGATTCGTAGTAGTAGATTGCCCTTGGTAGTTCGATTTAGAGAAATAAGCAATTATCGTTTTTGTATATATCCCGTCCCCTTGCCTTTTGAAGGTGAGGGGATATTTATGTAGATGAAGCGAGGCGTGACAGAAAGTGTGAGTAATCAAGATCTTATCATAGCCTAATTTCTTTTGCGACGATCTAGTGTTGTTAGTTAGGCAACCAATAGATTGAGGTGCTGCGTAGTTGGATGACAACACAGAGCGGTATCGAGTTTCACTTTTTTGCTTTTCCTTGACTTTATTTTTATATCTTTTATAAATTGAAAATCCATCTTTAAAAATAAGAAAGATGTATAGAGCTTAACCCGTGAGGTAGATCTGTTTACAACTATCAAAACATATACAATATTCGCATATTTCTACGT
>JBCBPW010000090.1:0-27660 GCA_039820545.1 Bacteroidota bacterium
GTTTAGCTTAATTTTATTTTTCCTCCCCTCATTGTAATAAATCATGCAGGTTGGCACCCCAATTCGACCTAAACAAAAATCAAAAATGTTGAGCGTAACTTTCTTTTGTCCATTTAATTTGTATAATTGTTCACATATGGAAGTATTATCATTTCCTTTAATGTATTCTCAGTCCAGAGAAAACAATACTGTGAGACGCTGATATGATTCCAGGCCTAACTTCCCCATTCATAGGTCTTCCAGTAATTCATTTGTGTAATATTCTGGGTATTCAATCTCATTTGTTCAATAATGTAACAGATAAGTTGGTACAATGTCCGAAATAGGATTTGGTCTAGTAATCGGTAGGTTCTGGGCTACAAATGAAGTATGTCTTCTTCTAACGCCTGTCTGTGTCCTTTTGCAAAGCGTGATCTGATCATGCTCACACTAAGCGAAGGCCTATAAGGTACATCTACCTCATCGTTTCATGCGATGTGAGATCCAGCAATTACGAGAGGGGCGAATCCGCTTCCCCAAAGGACACTATTATGTCAAAAAGAAACTGATGAAGCAATTCAATCTCATATCATCCTTTCCTTTCGTCAGGCAGCAGGAAGCCAGTGACTGCGGACCCGCTTGTATCAAGATGATCGCCAAGCATCATGGGCGCTCCGTCAGTATGACGAAGATGAGGGAATACTGCCAAACAGGACGCAGAGGATCTTCTATCAAGCATATGAGTGAGGCTGCAGAAGAGCTGGGCTTCAGAACGCTAGGGGTGAGATTGAGTTATGAAGAGCTCTCTCAAGAAGTGCCCTTGCCTTGCATCATTTATTGGAGGCAGAGCCACTATGTCGTCGTTTACCAAATCAAAAAGAACTACGTTTATATTGCAGATCCAGCCCAAGGTCTACTCAAAATCCCAGAGCAAGCATTCATAGAGTCATGGGTTGGAAAAAATGCCCAAAACCATACACGAGAAGGCATTGCGCTGTTGCTAGAGCCTACACCGCAGCTACTGGAGGAGGCGGAAGAGGAGACCAAAGAGCGTAAAAATAGTTTCCAGTTTCTGTTTCCCTATGTCTGGAGATATCGAAACCTGGTATTCCAGCTCGCCATCGGAATTTTCATCGCGAGCGCACTAGAAATGCTTTTTCCCTTTCTGACCCAAAGTATTGTCGACGTAGGGATCAAAAACCGAGACATAGACTTCATTATTCTGATCCTGGTAGCACAGGTGGCCCTTTTTGTAGGCAAAACACTCAACGAACTGATTCGGAGTTGGGTCCTTCTTCACCTGAGTACGCGCATCAATATCTCACTCGTATCAGATTTTTTCATCAAACTGATGCGTCTCCCCATTTCCTTTTTCGATACCAAGATGACAGGGGATATCCTTCAGCGAATTGGAGACCACGCCCGTATCAAAAATTTAATGACGATCACAACCCTCAATGTGGTATTCTCTACCTTCACTTTGGTCATTTTCAGTTGTATCCTTGCTTGGTATCACCTGAGTATATTTCTGATTTTTCTCATTAGCAGTCTAGCCTATATGGGCTATGTCATGCTTTTCATGAAAAGACGGGAAACCCTTGATTACCTTAGGTTTGAACGCTCCAGCGAAGAAAAAAGCAAGGTAATCGAACTGGTCAATGGCATGCAGGAGATCAAAATTCACAATGCAGAGCGACAAAAAAGATGGGGTTGGGAATATATCCAAGCACGGCTTTTCAAAATTGAAATCAAGAGTTTAATCCTTCAACAGACCCAATCTGTAGGTGCAGGCTTCATCAATGAGATGAAAAATATCCTGATTCTCTTTTCTACCGCTTGGTATGTGGTACAAGGAGACATGACATTGGGGATGATGCTTGCCGTTTCATACATCATCGGGCAGCTCAGTAGTCCTATTGAAAACTGGATCGGATTTTCCTTTTCCCTACAAGATGCACGTATTGCGCTCGATCGTCTTTCAGAGATCCACAACAGACCAGATGAGGAAAAAGGAGATCATCTGGGCATGCAACACTTGAATGTACAGCAAGATATTTACCTACAAGATATTTCCTTTACCTATCCTGGCGGCGTAGCACCTGTATTGCGCAATATTGACTTTTGTATTCCACAGGGGAAAATGACAGCGATCGTGGGTGCAAGTGGCAGTGGAAAAACGACCCTCATGAAGCTATTGCTCAGGTTTTACGAACCAGAAGAAGGAAAAATTGAGCTGGGTATGACACCGCTCAGTCAAATTTCCCCTAGAGCATGGCGCTCACACTGTGGGGTGGTGATGCAAGAGGGATATATTTTTAATGACACCATTGCCAATAATATCGCCCTAGGGGAGGATACTGTAGACAAAGCTAAGCTACGACAGGCAGTAGAAATTGCCTCTATTCGCGACTTTATCGAAAGGCTTCCCATGTCTTACAATACCAAGATCGGAGCCGAGGGAGTAGACATCAGTACAGGGCAGAAACAACGCCTCTTAATCGCCAGAGCTGTTTATAAAAATCCAGCGATCATCTTGTTTGATGAAGCGACCAATTCTTTGGATGCCAAAAATGAAAAAAGCATCGTGCAGAATCTCAATGGATTCCTAGAGGGTAAGACTTCCGTAGTCATCGCCCACAGACTCAGCACAGTGAAACATGCGGATCAAATAGTAGTCATCAATAAGGGGCAAATCGCAGAGAAGGGAACGCATCAGGAACTTATTGATCAAAAGGGCTACTACTATAGATTGGTCAAAGATCAGCTGGAGTTGGAGAAAAAAACGGATGTCAAATCAAATAATCATCATCCAACGAGCAATGGCGTAAGTTGATACAATTTCAATAAGCCAATAGGCTAGAAGAGATCAGGTTTATCATTATTCATCCATAAAATTCAATCTATGCAAAATACCCACACTCATTAGGTATTCCATTTTTCATCTAAGCCTTCCGAACTAGGCTTTCATGGAAAATATACTCGTTCGTTTTACGAAACCTATGGACTTATCCTAGATGCATATTCTAGGAAGAGACAGGAAAACTACATCCATACATTTATATATAACATACTTAAGACCAATCATGAAATAAGATTTATGTGGTTTCTCTACTCTATTAAGCACAAGACAGACCAGAGCGCAACCCAATATTACCATCTATATGTCATATATGGATGAACGGAAGAAGTATATCTTCACATGATCAACCCTTAAGATTCATCTATCATGAACAATCAGCCTGCATTCAACCTCCTTAAACAAAAACTAGAACGTATTCGAGAAATGGAAGTAGGACTACTTACAGGTGGCTTTCTCTCGATCGAATCAGAGCATATCATGTTCATTTACAGAACCAACTCAGGCTCTTGTACCAATGGGAACGACTGAACAATATCGCCCACTGTAACAATGCAGTAGGCTCGTGCCAGGGCTCTGCCAACGCTGGTACTTGCAAGGTTAGCCTCTAAGAATGAATCCATGCAAAAGAAATTCTTCTACTATACTTCCCCACGCTGAAAAAAGTGGGACTTCATAAGCAGTATTTTATTTTTCACCTTTTAATATAATTCATTATGAAAGCTCAAAATGAAAAAGGCTTATCAAAGTTTGATGCCCTCAAGCAGAAACTGGAAACGATCCAAGAAAGTGATTCTGGTGTTTTGAGTGGAGGTTTTACTTCTGTAGATTCCACTTTTGAACTTTACCTGGATACGACCAACAGAACAACTTGTGACAACGACTGGTCCTGCGGCAGTAGCCACAACATTGGTACTTGTACCAATTCCTTGGGCCAATGTAGTGGATCAGACAATGGATCATGTAAGACGCAACTGTACTAGGTCTATTGCACGTTTCAACTAACCCCATTAGACCTATCCCAGAGGATCTCCACACTGGCCATGTGGAGGTCTTCACCAGCATAGGAAATTATCAAGATCTCTTCTACTCCTTCATCTACATTTTCAATCTCAACCTTAGATCCCACTACTATGATCACTTCCCATATATCTTCTCGCGAAAAATTCAGCCAATTCAATAGCTTCATACCCTATGAGGACAAAATTTTAGGCTTCAACGCGTACACCAAGCAGTTTCTTGTCCTCGAACCCATCCTACACGAGCTGGTTCAAGCAGCCAAGCATGAAAAGAATCCATCAGGTATTCAGGAAATTCACCCCTCTTTCCACCAAGAACTGATCGATCGTGGATTCATTGTAGATGATGAGCTTGACGAGGTGGAACTGATCAAGTCTTTACGTGAAGAAGTGGACTTTAATGAAGAGTCCTATCAGCTGACGATTAATCCCACGATGAACTGCAACTTCAAGTGTTGGTACTGCTATGAAAGTCATGTAAAAGGGTCAAAAATGACCGAAAACACCCGAAACATGCTACAAAAGCATATAAGTAAGATCATTCTAGAAAAAAACACATTGAAAAACTTTCATATTTCTTGGTTTGGGGGTGAACCGATGCTATATTTTGAACAAGTCGTCAAACCCGTTGTCGCGCATGCACTGGATGAAGCCAGCAAACATGACATAGAATTCACCACAAGCTTTACAACCAATGGTTACCTAATCAAAAAACCAATGATTCCTTTCTTGCAAAATCACCATGTCAATCATTTCCAGATCACACTGGATGGGCATCGTGATAAGCACAATACCATCCGATATACAGCCAATAAGAAAGGAACATATGATCAAATTATTGATTCCATCAAACTACTGATCAGCCATGATCTATATGTCATGGTTCGCATCAATTATACAGGGGAAACCTTGGATACGATTGAATCTGTCATAGAGGATTTTGCAGACGTAACTGAGGAAGCTAAGCGCAACATGAAGTTCTCTTTCCACAATGTGTGGCAGGATGACAGCCCTAGTACGGATAAACTAGAACGTATCATTACAAATTTCCGAGCCAATGGATTCCGTACCGAGTCTCTTTACTCCATGGTAGACACCGTTACGCATTCTTGCTACGCCGACAAAAAGAATCATGCTACCGTCAATTACAATGGAGAGGTTTTCAAGTGTACCGCTAGAGATTTCAGCAGCAAGAATAAAGAAGGGATGCTGATGGAAAATGGAGACATCGTATGGGGAGAAAAATACCACCAGCGAATGGACATCAAGTTCAAAAATAAACCCTGCCTTGAATGTCGCTTACTCCCTCTCTGCAATGGAGGTTGTTCGCAGCAAGCATTAGAACACCTAGCAGTGGGAAAAGAATATTGTATCTGGGAAGATTCTGGTATTTCAAAGGATCAACTCATCATCAGCCGTTTCAAACAAAAAATGGAGCACCTCCAATTATTGGAAGCCGTATGATTGCCTATTCATAAACACAAGACTATGAAACTTCCTACATTAAAAACTTGCCTAAGTGCGCTGTTAGGATTCTGTTTGATGTGTTCGTATAGCCACGCGCAGAGTAGTCCCGACAGTACGTATCTAGAAGTACAGTTTGTAGGAAGTCAAAGCATTCGCTACTTGCCTGTGTTTGTCCTACAGCAAGAAGATTCTAGTCTGGTAAGAGGATGGCTAAGTGATTCTACGGGACGGGTACGTTTGCCCAATCTCCCTTACGGAAGCTTCTTCCTTGCGCTTGAACAGGCTGGCGGTGAATATGTCATCATCAAAGATTTTGAGATGAATGCCGCGCATTCGCGCATCGACTTAGGCACCTTATCTACTTTGGAAAAGTCGTATCAGCTTGATCAAGTGACCATTAAAGGGCAGAAAACGATTTTCAAGCAGGAGGCGGAAAAACTGATTGTAGACATAGACGGCACTTTCTTGAGCAAGGGAAACGCAGGGGGTGAATTACTTCCACTCTTGCCTGGCATCATGATGCAGGGCCAAAAGATAGAAGTGAACGGCAAGAAGGCCCTAATCCTCATTGATGGAAAAGGGAAAAACAACCAGCAACAAGTCCAGGAAAGGCTACGAGATATGCGCAGTGAGGAAATTCAATCTATTGAGATTATTTCTAATCCCTCTGCCAGATACGACGCCCAGATTGGAAGCATCATCAATATCATCACCAAAAGAGGCAAAAGTATCAGCAGTGCAGGTATCAGAGGCGCTACCCCGTTTTTTCCACGTCCAGGCGAATCTGGGCTCTCTTTTCAGGTATGGACGCCAAGCCTAAACTTGAATCTGGGCAATGATCGACTGAAAAGTAATGTATTCCTCAGTATGGGTACAGGCAAAGACCTACAAGCGTACGGGCAGGATCGCTTCCTTGAGGGAGAATTATTCTATCAGAGCAGTACGAGAAAGGAGTTTAGCAAACAGTATCTCAACTTAAGTACAGATCTCGAATACGACCTACATCCTAACCATACACTAGGACTCCAAGTGGGTTTATTTAAGAATCTTATCTGGGATAATGACCTAGAAATGCAGATAGATTTTACCGAGTCGAGCCTTCATAGCCTGTATCAATCAGAAGCCAGCCCCTACGACCTGTCTGTCAGTAGCTTCTATCATGTAGAATTGCCAGGAAAGGGGGGAGGGCTTACGTTCTTTTATGAATATGGAGAATTAGAACAAGTCGAGGATGCGACCTATCGCAATATTAGCACCAAGGATGCTGTGACAGCAGAGGAAGTAATCAATATTCAAAATGGATACAGTCTAAACATACATGAGTATAATGCGCATTATCAGCGTGCGATTGGGGAGCACATACAAGGGGAACTAGGTGCCAAATACACTTTTTTCACCCAAGACCAGATCTATGCCTATCAAGACCAAAATGACTCTACGGATGCATTTGACTTCCAGTACAAAGAGAACTTTTGGGCTCCCTATGCGATGCTCAGTGGCTTTTGGAACAAATGGAGTGTAGAAGGAGGGCTGAGATATGAAAATACGGATGGCCTCGCCAGTAATGCGCAGACAGAACGGAAAATAAGCTACGATTACTTCTTTCCTACCCTTCACCTGAACCATGACCTCAAAAAATGGCAGGTCGGCCTATCGTATGCAAAAAAAATACAACGTCTAGGGGCTGGTATACTCAATCCTGGTCTGCTGTATGAAGGACCTGTAACCCTAGGAACAGGCAATCTCAATATAGCCCCCGAGATTCGTCATGAAATGGAAATGCGCCTCTCCAATCGTAGCCAGTGGAGTTTTACATTGGCGTGGAATCAGACGCAAAATGGATTTGTCACCATACCATCTGAAGATCCTAACAATCCACTTGTCTTTCAGAGTGTCAATCTAAGATATCAACAGAATTGGAGTGGCAATTTATACTTCCAACTCAAACCGTGGGATAAGGTACGGATCATTTCCAATACACGGCTTTCTTATGTCCTTGCCAAAGGAGATGATTTCGATCTCAATCTCAATGCCTGGAATATCGCTTCCAGTATCTACAGTCTCATCAGCCTTCCTAAAGACATACGATTGGAACCTAGTTTGAACCTATTTGGGCCCAGCAACTTTGGCTATACGGAGACAGATGGATTCGTAAACTTTTCGCTCTCACTCAAAAAACCACTCTGGAAAAGGAAAGGGCAGGTATCTCTAGCAATATCTGATGTTTTCGGGACTGCCAAAGTAGGAACGAGAGAGTTTTATGGAGCAGATCAGGAAATCATCAATCCCGCTTTGCTAAATGGGCGACAAGTTCAGCTTCGTTTTTCCTACCGATTCAATACAGGCTACCAGTTCTCACAAAAGGGCAAACGCGCCAAAAGTTTCCAAGATTCTCGCACCAATTAACTCACGCTATGCCAAAGTCTCTTGAAGAAATGGAATTGAGACCTCCCGAAGTGCAGGAGATCCTGAATAAGCCCCCTAACCTACTTTTGCGGGCAGGCCCTATCTTATTGTTGATCCTTGTGGTAGGGTTTATGTGCGCTACTTCCTTCATTTCCTATCCAGAAACAGTAGAAGGCACAGCGCATATCATAGCCATTGAACCTCCACAAGTGGTACAGGCTCCTGTACATGGCGTATTGACATCTTTGTCCTCTTCCAGCCCCTGGGAAGTACGTCAAGGGCTCAGCATGGGAACTATCCAGGACCCTGTCCAGCAGCAAAAGCTGGAGCTATTGTCACCTGTTGATGGATATGCTTACAGGATCAGCTTTCACGAAGTGGGTAGTGAGGTAAAAGCAAAAGACTCCCTCTTTCTCATTGTCCCCAAGGCCAATCGATTTTATGCCATTGTAGAGATACCTAGCCATCAACAAGGACAGATTCAATTGAATCAAGAAGTATCCATCAAATTGGACTCTTATCCTTCTGAGCAAGACGGAGAATTGGAGGGAATGGTCCATCAGATCTCCCCTTTTCCCCAAAATAATCTACTCACAATCAAAGTTATATTTCCTGAAGGATTGAAAACGTCCACAGGTAAGCTCCTCTCATACATACCCAATCTACAGGGGCAGGCCACCGTCATGGTAGAGGATGTCTCGGTGCTAGATCGGCTGATTCGGAGAAATACTCAAATCTTACCTCAGACGGATACCTAGGTAGAGGCACATAGGGCTTCTATTCCAGGAGCCCTATTTATCTTCTTCCCATCTTGGAAGGGGATTTCGTATTCCGATTTCTCTTCCTGTTGATGGCTTCCATCTTTCGTTTCTGCTTCTCCTTGTTCCATTCTTTCTTTTCAGCAGCTGTCATGGGCTTGTCTGTCTGCGGAAAAGGATGATCCTTGATGACCTCAATTTTCTTCTTGATCAGTCGCTCAATGTCTTTCAGGAATACATTATGCTCGGGCTCGCAAATAGAAATAGATTCTCCTGCCTTACCTGCCCGTCCCGTCCTGCCTATCCTGTGCACATACGTTTCGGGCGTCTCAGGAATGTCATAGTTGATCACATGGCTGAGTGCGTCGATGTCTATCCCGCGAGAGGCGATGTCTGTCGCAACCAATAGTTGAATTTGCTTGCCCTTGAACTTTTTGAGGGCGAGTTCTCGTTGCGGTTGGGATTTATTGCCATGCAAAGCCAGTGCTTGTATCCCATCTCGTTTCAAGCTTCGGCAAAGCTTATCGGCCCCATACTTGGTGCGGGTAAAAACAAGGGCTTGTTCGATCTTGCGGTCCTTGATGATATGAGTTAAGAGCGATCTTTTGGATGTCCTGTTGGTGTAGTAGACCTTTTGATGAATGATCTTAACTGTAGAAGAGACAGGTGCTGTGTTGAGGATTTCTGGCTTATACAGGATTTCCTTAGACAGCGCAATGATATTATCTGGCAAAGTAGCCGAGAAAAAGAGGGATTGCCGCTTCTTGGGTAAAATCTTGATCAGCTTTTTGATGTCGTGGATGAAGCCCATGTCAAGCATCCGATCAGCCTCATCCAGTACAAAGTGAGTGATAGCGTCTAATCGAACGATCTTTTGATTGATCAGGTCCATCAACCTACCAGGGGTTGCAACCAGAATCTGAGGCTTTTTCCTCAACTGGGCGACCTGCTTGCCTTGCTTGACACCACCAAAGACATAGGTACTCCTGATCTGCGTATACTTTGAATATGCCTGAAGATTCTCGTGAATCTGTAAGGCCAGTTCTCGTGTTGGCGTTAGGATCAGTGCACGTATTCCCTTTCCCTTCACACTTTGCTCGGTATGCAGCGCATTGAGAATAGGAATACTAAATGCCGCCGTCTTTCCTGTACCTGTCTGCGCACACCCTAAGATATCCTTGTTTTGGAGTGCAACGGGAATGGCTTTCTGCTGAATAGGGGTAGGAGTTACATAACCTTTTTCTGTTAAAGCTTTCAGTATGACAGGATGTAAGGCGAGATCTTTAAATTGCATGGAGATGATTTAGAGAAAAAATATGCTGCTTCTTGGCCGATAGGACACTATCACTTACAGCTATGATATATGATAGGAAATGTGATATGGAGGAATAAATAAACTAGAATTCTATACGTAAGATTTTTCAACGCTGTAAAGATACCCTTTTAATTTTGAAATCCGATGCAATAACCCAAAACTGGGTCAAGAAGTAGCCCCAACGAGACCTTGACGCTAGCCAAGAGAAAGAAGAGATTCCTAGAGAATTTCGCAAAATCAAAAAATGGACCACCTAAAAAGATGATCCATTTATCTACACGTATATGCTTGAAAATAGTTTTTCCTTAATCTAGCTTCAACTCACCCACCTCCAATTTGAGGATGTTCACATTGTCGTCTCTGACGCCGATCGAGACCCCCTGGATACAGGCGACTTTATCGTCATAATCTTCTGACAATTTATAGGATTGCTCCAACCCTCCTTGTGATCCAATAAAAGTCTCTCTTTCTACTCCAAATTTAAACTGACAGTCCTCCTCATCCAGCGAGATTTCACGGTGGAAAAACTGGGCACGATTGGCATTAGAATTCCTTACCCTTAACCCAATTCCTGTTAGGATAGAATTTCCTGGTGCCTCAAAATTGATCTCATTTCCACTCCCACTTCCATTCGCAACGATGGTTCGCTTGTTTGTCAAGGTTCCATCGGGTTGGAGTGTCTTCACAATCAGATGAAGAAGGTCTACGTTGTTGCTTCTCACATCTAGTCTCATTCCTACGACCACCTCATCTTCATTTAAGTTGGTTATCGCTTTTTCGATGGTTCCCGATCCCTTTTGTACCGTTCTTTCGTTGAAGACCGTCACAGCCGTTTCGATGTCGCAGCTATCTCCCTTGTGGAAGCAATCACAGGCAAGCGGTGCTATCGGCACACAGTTTTCGAGGGTGAATTTCGTCGCTACCTGATTTCTGACGACTCTGTCATCCAGCACCGTACGAACCACATAAGACAAGGGAACACCTGTACGAATATCACCTGCAGAGGCCAGGAAGTTGGTCAGCTCCGTCACATCTGTCGTCACTGCTTGGATCAACTCATTGGCGTCTCCTCCTAGCGCAAAGACTTTGACTCTCAGATCGCTTAGCTCGTTGAGTACTTTGGCACTTCCTCCTGCACAGTTGCCTCTTAAACAAGCATTGGCAGAAGCCTCGATTACAGAAGAAGATTCGGTAGACTCTATGAGCAGGGCAAACTGGCGACCCACATTGAGAGAACTCACATAGGTGAGGGGATTGAGTGGGCCCACAAATCGACTGATCTCCTCTTCGGTCACATCTGGATGGAAAAACTCTGTCAGGCTAGAAGGACGATCAAACAACACGCTGAAATAAGTCTGATTGAGTAGGACAACAAAGCGATTGAACTTCTTCTCGATGTCTGCGCTGAAAGCAAGAGAAGCTTTCACTCCAAACAGACTATTCGTACTTGCCTGAAAAGCGAGTTCTAATTCCTGCTCAGATTTCACCTCCTCTATAGTAAAACTAAATCTCGCAGGTACAATGCCTGAATTATCTTGCAGGATGTCGTTGACCGTTTCAAAATAGTTGGACGACGTATATTCTTCCATTTCTCCTGATACAGAATTAGAGCCATTAAACAGCGAAAGGGAAATCTTCCCAGGTCCTCTACGGAGGGGGACGCGATCAGGGGTGGCTTTTTGAAGAGAATTGCCCGCCAGTAGATTTCCAGCGATGATTACATCTGCATTCGGATCAAAGTTGAAAAATTTATCAGGCGCAATGGCGGCATCTACTTCGGTACGCGTACAGCTAAATCGCGTTCCGTTGACTTCTTGCTCGGACGCTATCACCGTGGAGTCATTGCGGGTCTGTGGATCATTGATCTCTCCCCCGCCTAGTAAAACTTGGCGGACGCCTTCGTTTGTCAGCCCTTCCTCTACGGGAAGTTGAGGTTCGATCACTTGGGATTCAGGCTCTTTTTGGCAGGAAAAAAGGAGCAAACAAAGGAGCAGGGCCATGCCCCCATTCAATAATTTGACTTGAGGTTGCTTTTTCAAAAATGAGATCATGTTTGTTTGTGGTTTGTGGGTGTTTTTCATGAAGGCAAATAGGAGAAATACCACGCACCAGACATCCACTCTACAAGGGGAATTGGAAGATCCTCATTTAAGGGGAAGGAAGGAGCATTTTTGGGGGAGGGATTTGGGGTGTGGTACTAATGGGAGCGAGGAGGAAGACATAAGTGGTAGTCCACTTGCCCCCTTCAGTTTGCAACTGAAGCTATATAGATGCTCCAGATATAATCTGGCGGGGGCAGTGTTCTAATTTTTTATTTATGTAGGTACCTAAAGCTCCTTATTCCACCCGAATCTTAGAAATAAATGGCGTCCTTTGTCCCTTTACTTTGATTTCTACTACATAGGTTCCTGCGGCCAAACCCGTAAGATCTAACCTAGGGTTATGGGTAGGCGCATCCATTACCTTCCGCCCGAGCATATCTCTTATAAGGACATGTTCTATCTCTGTCTTTGTCTCAATGAAAAGTACGTCGCCACTTGGATTGGGATAAAGCTGGATGTCTATGTCGTTCTTTTCGTCTTGTGAGGTAGGTACAGTCGTTTTAAACGCATAATCCACGACGAGCGGCAAGTGATCTGAAATCTCTGTATCGTTGCTTTGGAGTTGATACTGAGCAAGCAATGAAGCGGGCATGCGCGTTGTTTGTAGGATAAATGCTTTCATTTGATCCATCACTGCATCGGTATAAAAATGAAAGTCTAACCTGCCAGGAGGAAAACCGTCGCCCTGCAAATCTCGCCATGTGAAGACTAGTTGGGAATCTAAGTGTAGGGGACGTGCATCCATGAGATCACTCCCATCCCAGTCCAGCGGGCCTCTCTGTCCATAGGTAGCTTCATCCTGAATATTCCCCGTGATAATGGTCTCCAATTGCTGGCTGAAACCGACAAGGTTCATGTCACCCAAAAAGATGATGGGCGTAGAGTCAGGCAGGCTGATGGTACCTCCTGCAGACTTGGCATCTAAGACAAAGGCAGCAAACTCATCTACTTGTTCCTGACGACTTGTGTTGTTGTTGCAGCAAGAAAGGTGACCATTGATGATCAGTATATCTTTGGGATAAGTTGCAGGTAAATCTATCAACAAGGCCACTTTTCGATTGAGATCCCAAGTGGAGGTGATGGGCCATTTGGAACAGGTCAATCTCCCTCCTCCATCCTTGTAGGCGTACCAGCCATTGCCATTGTTGAGTGGTAGCCATGTATCGAGGTAGCCTTTTGCCGTTTGGGAAGGTGTCTGATTACTTTCCTGAAAACAAAAAATATCGCCATCCAGCGCTTTGATAATTCTTTCTGTACTGGGCAGGCCAGCAGGTTCCCATGCATCGTCACGCAGCACATTGTAGGCCACGGCTCGTAGGTGGCTAGGATCTTCCTTGGCCAAGTCCATATAAGTTTTGGGATCTGAAGGGTTATTGTCAAATGCGTAGAAAAAAATTTCGCCCACATTGGGCATGCGATCGTTGGATTGATCTTCGTGGATCACCAATCGTATAGTGTCGGTACTGAAAAGATCATTGACACCATCTAGCCTCAAGTCTCGAGGAATAGCCACCTCAAAAGTAGACGATGTCACAGTGGGAGCCATTTGCAAGCCCATCTCTCCCAGGGTGACCTGCACATCAGGATTGGGGACATTGTACCAGCCAAAGTGCCCATTGAAATTGATGGATAGCTCTATCCCGTAGCCTGCTTGCTCGGCAAATCCTGTACTGGGATTGTTGTCTGCATCTATACTCAACCAAATGGTATGGTCGACAAGCATATTGCCCAATGCCACATCCTCATCGATTGTAAACTTTACATAAAGGTATTCCGCATCATTGGAGGCTTGCATATCGATAAGGTCAATGCCATTGGGTGTATCTAACCCATCTGTGTAAGTGGGCAAGCTGGCATCCCAATCATCAAATTTTTCATCGATAACGATATTTCCTTGTGCAAAGACAAGAGATGTGTATCCAATTAGGAAAAGAAAGGAGAATAATGAATAAACCTGCATAACGTAAGCTTCATTTTAAGCCTATAAATCTGCCTTTCTTGTCATAGAATTCCTAATATATGAGCCATGGACAGGCAGAAAGAGTCCAGATATCAGACTTAAAATATTCGTATTCAGAACATAATCATCTCACTAATAATTATGGACTTTTATCTACTTACCTAACTGTGGGTAATCGTATAAATACTTGCGAAAAATGTGCGCGCTACAGCGTAAGGATCGTTTTCCCTTTTCTCAAACTTCTCCCAATCTATCAGACTTTTTCCTGACTATTTCTAACATTTTACATGAACATATGAAATATTTTTCATAAGTTATTTGTTAATAGCCTCTGGGTCAATGGCGGGAAAAGTTCTTTGATTAATGACGAGACTTTTCCTCTAAACAAAATCTGTAAATGTTCAATTACTCGTAATCAGGCTAAGAAAATCACGAGGGCATTATATGAACTAAAAATCTACTTACTCAGGCCTTCCTACTACGCGCATTGTTCAAACAAAGCTCCTTTTTGACTAGACAAAACGGGATGCGTCTTCCAGTTTGGCATCTCTGAAGATACATACTTCTCGTGCTATCCCCCTTAGAGCGAGAGAAGCATGATTTTTTTGACCACATCACACATAAACTATTACTTATGATCCACTTAAAAAGAGCGGGCGCAGCACTTGTATTCGCGCTATTTGTCTCTTCCTTTGCCTTTGCGCAATCGCCCGTACAAAAAGCGGAGATAGCCAAAGTGTACGACTTGGAGAAACTAGAGAATTTGGAAAAGCGCCTACTAGCCCAGCAGGTAGCTGCCAAAGACGAGGTCTTACAACTGGCACGCCAAAATGGTTGGCCTATCCAATACACCTTCGCAGATGGATTTGGACAGGCAGAAATCGCCAAAATCAGTCCAGACGGCACACCCATTTATTATCAAACCTACAATGCCGATGCGGCAGTCTCTACGCGCGCAGACCACCTCAATAGTGGAGGTTCGCTCGGTCTTAATCTCGACGGTCAGGGCATGACGGCCTACGTCTGGGATGGGGGAGCTACACGTGCTAGCCACCAGGAGTTTGATGGGCCTGGCGGCAGCAATCGGGTCTCTCAAGGAGATGGGGCTACGAGCTTGAGTGATCATGCCACCCATGTCACGGGAACGATGGTCGCTTCGGGTTTTACCCCTTCAGCCAAGGGCATGGCTTCACATGCAGAGGCGCGGACCTTCGACTGGAACAGTGACTTGGCAGAGATGGCCAGCGAAGCTTCGGGTGGGATGCTGATCTCCAATCACTCCTATGGCTATGGCTGGCGCAACCAGTTGGGACAGGTACAATTGCCCGCATGGTATGGCGGTGCCTACATCGCAGAGTCCAGAGATCTAGACCAAATCCTCTACAATGCCCCTTATTACATGATGTTTACTTCAGGGGGAAATGATGGAACCGATAACACAGCCAATACAGATCCTCTGGATGGCAATTCTTCCTACGATAAATTGAGTGCCTATAAATGTGCCAAGAATAACGTCGTAGTAGCTGCAGCCAATGATGCCAACGTCAATCCAGACGGTACCCTTAACTCTTACTCTATTACCTCTTTCAGCAGTGAGGGACCTACAGACGACTATCGCATCAAGCCTGACATCACAGGTAATGGAGCAGGGGTCTATTCTTCACTTTCGGGTAGCAATTCGAGCTATGGAAGCTACAATGGGACCTCTATGGCTAGCCCCAATGTCTCAGGCACGGCCATGTTGCTTCAGCAGCATTACAACAATGTCAATGGCAGCTTCATGCGCGGGGCTACGCTGAAGGGATTGATCTTGCATACCGCAGAAGACGGCGGGTCCAATGGACCAGATGCCATCTATGGCTGGGGACTCATGAATGCCAAAGCAGCGGCTGAAGCCATCAGCGACGAAGGGAGTAGCGCATTGATTCAGGAACTGACGCTGAACCAGGGACAGAGCTATCAGATCACGGTAAGCGCAGCTGGGGGACCGCTTTTTGCGTCTATCTGCTGGACGGACCCTGCAGGAACAGCCAATACAGGTACGGCCAACCTGACCACACCTGTATTGGTCAACGACCTCGACATCCGCGTCACGCAGGGAGGAAATACCTATATGCCTTGGGCTTTGACTAGCATCACGACCAATGCCAAGCAGGACAACACAGTAGATCCCTACGAACGTGTGGATATAAACAGTGCAAGTGGCACCTATACCATCACCGTGACACACAAAGGTTCACTCTCCTCTGGTAGTCAGGCATTCAGTTTGGTCGTGACAGGTTTGACTCCTTGTACATTGGCGGCTCCTGGCAACCTCACCTCTTCCAATATCACAGACAACAGCTTTGATCTCAGCTGGAATGCTGTCAGCGGTGCCAATGGCTACACCGTGAATATCAATGGTTCTACCACGACGGTTTCAGGAACCAGCTATTCAGCTACAGGTCTCATCGCAGGCACGCCCCATAGTGTATCTGTCAGTGCCAACTGCTCTGGTGGCGGTAGCGGAACACCCTCCACCACAAATGTCACGACGACGGGCGTCCGACCGTTAGATTGCAATGGCACCGTTTCCAGCTTCCCTTATGCAGAAGGCTTTGAATCAGGTGCAGGTTGGGCCCAAGCATCGGGAGACGATGGCGACTGGATTCAATATTCGGGTAGTACGCCTTCAAGTAGCACGGGACCGACTGCAGCGTCGGAGGGGACCTATTACCTGTATTTGGAAGCCTCTACCAATGGTACACCTGGACAAATCGGCAACAATGGGACGGCGATTTTGGAGAGTCCTTGCTTTGACTTGAGCGGGGCTTCTGCGGCGAGCTTTGCTTTCCAGTACCATATGTATGGCTCCAATATGGGCTCTATGACCCTGGAAGCCACCAGCGATGACTTGACATGGACGAATCTGTGGTCGCTTTCTGGTGACCAGGGCAACCAGTGGAGCAGTGCGAGTGTAGATCTCAGTGCCTATGCAGGTGGCTCGGTCAAGCTCCGTATGACAGGTACGACAGGTGCTAGTTGGCAGAGTGACATGGCCATAGACGATTTCTCGCTTACGACGACGGGAGCAGGAGATACAGATCCACCTACTATCCCTACGGGCTTGGCTTCTTCCAACGTGACCACCAGCTCCTTTGATTTATCATGGAATGCCTCTACAGACAATATTGGCGTCACAGGTTACTCAGTTTATCTGGATGGAACCCTAGATGGTACCACTGCGGGAACTTCTTATTCCTTCTCAGGATTGAACGCCTCAACCACCTACTCAGTGACTGTCTCTGCTAGCGATGCCGCAGGTAATACATCTGCTCAAAGCACTGCACTAGCTGTGACCACGCAGTCTGCAGGGGGTGGATCGACGGTAATCTCTGCTAGCTACTTTGAGACAGGCTGGGACGATTGGAACGATGGCGGAGCCGACAACAACCGCGCTTCTAATGCTACGCACGCGTGGGAGGGCACTCGAACCAATCGTATCCGAAATGGGACGACCTCTTCCCTCACAACTTCTGACCCTATGGATCTATCAGGTTATAGTTCAGTAGAGATCGACTTCTACTTCCGACCTGTAGGCATGGAAAATGGAGAGTACTTCGAATTGCAATACAATGACGGGACAGGTTTTGTCACCGTAGCAAGTTGGACAAAGAATGGCACTAGCATCAACAACAATACTTTTTACAATGCGACAGAAGTCTTGACCAGTTCAAGCTACAACTTGGCAAGTAATGGCACTTTCCGATTCCGAAACTTTGCCAACAACAGAAACGACCGCATCTTCTTGGACGCCATCATCATCACAGGTATCTCTACAGGTGGCAATGCATTCTCTTTTGTGGAGGAAGTAGCGGGAGGAAGTCTGGACATTGTAGAAGAAAACCAGCTACAGGAAATAGAACTCCATCTGTACCCCAACCCTGTGGAGGATGTGCTTCACTTCGAAATTGCACAGCAAATGACAGCGGTTCGTGTATTCAACTTGGCAGGCCAACTGGTCATTAGCCAAAATAAACCCCAAGAGCAGCTAGACGTCTCTCGCTTACCTGAGGGCATATATGTATTGGAGGTGCGTACAGAGAATGGACAGAAACTGAGGAAGAAATTCGTGAAACAATAAATTGACATACCTACATCGTATGTTGGAAGGGCTGCCTGATGGAGGTGGCCCTTTTTATCTATCCAGCCATTCCTTAAACGCCTTCACCCGCTCTCGACTCACAATCACAGACGCTCCTGCTGAAGGAGAAAGCTCTACCTTTAGTCTGCTATTGAACCATGAATGAATGCCTTGAATGCTATCTACATGAATGATAAATTTCCTATTGATCTGAAAATAAATCTCTGTATCCAACTGTCCCGATAAACTCGCAATAGAATTATCGATCACATATCGTTGGTCCTGAAAGGTTACGGCATGGGTAGCTCCTCCGTCAAATGTAAGATAAGCCACGTCGCGACAAGGAACAGCTGTGTAGCGATCCCCTATTTTCACCAAAAACCGCTTTTTAGGTATGCGCACCTCCCGATTTAAGCCCTCAGGAAGAAGGTTTTCCTTTGGTTGAACCAACACTTCTCGCAAACGGTTTACTTTCTCAATGGCTACTTTTAAGTCCTTCAAGCTATAGGGTTTGACCAGATAGTCAATGCTATTGACCTCAAAAGATCGCAAGGCATAATCGCTATGTGCCGTCGTAAATATGATAGGTGTCTGGATATCCACTTGGGCAAACAGGTCAAAGCAAATCCCATCCTCCAATACGATGTCCTGGAAAATCAGATCTGGCGGAGGATTATCCTCAAACCATATAATTCCTTCCTGTATAGAACCAATCACAGCCAGGATGACCATGCGTGGATCATATTGGGAAAGAAGGGTTTTTAAGCGATCGGCGGACCGTTTTTCGTCTTCAAAGATCAATACGTTCATAAGCTTCCTGATTCAAAATGGGTAAACGAATGACAAAGTATCTCTCTGTTAATTCCAAACTGGGGGGGCTGCCTGTCAAAAGGAGAAACCTTGAAAAAAGAGGGTCTAACTTATCTTTTTGGGTCTTTCTGAGATATGTTTTGGGATTCAGATTGTAAGCCAGTACCAATTGGTTGTCATCTTCATACAGTTCGATCTTCAGCGGGGTATGCTTATTATACTGATTTCGGCTGATGGCTCGGCTGATCAGTGCATGGAGGCAAGCAGGAGGAAGATAAGCCTGATGGGCAAAAGTATCTGAGACATTTATGTGTAGCGTGATCGCTTCGGGAAAACGATGGTCAATCAGGAAGCAAAAATCCTCTAAAAAGGAGCGTTCATCATGGAGAGAGACGACAGAGAATTCCTTTTTTTCGATGATATACCTCAGGGCCTTCGATAAGCGGATCAAAAAATCGGAGGCAATGTCTTGATCTTCATAGATGAGGGAGGAAAGCACACTCAAGGAATTGAACAAGAAGTGGGGTTCAATCTGCGCCTTGAGTGCATGATATTGCGCAGTCGAGCTTTCGGATTCCAATTGCGCCATTTTCAACTCTGCTTCTTTTTGCCGAACGGTCGTTCGATAAAATCCATCGAAGCCCAGGATAATCAAATACATCACAGCCACACTCACGCTCAACTCGGGATTCAGAAAAGGGATCGGCTCCCATATCTCCTGATTCCCAAAGGCATAAATATCACCCAGTCGGTATCCATGATTGATGCCCACCCCTACAACAAATGCTAGCAACAGATGAAAAAAATAGTAGAGCGTAAAAAATTGGAAGTTATGCTGATGCTTTTCTAGCTTTTGAATGAGGAGTCCGTTCAGACATTCTGCAAAGGACCACCCGATCAGTCCTAAGACGAGGAAAAATAAAGAAAATGACAAGCTGCGGAGGTTCCATTCAAAGATCCCAGCAAAGGATTGATCAAAGCCTTTGAAGATGAGGTGAATGAATAGCACCACCACGAGCCTACGAAACAAGATCGTTAGTCTATCTTCTTTATGTTCATTTTTCTCTACCATCAAACCATGTTAAAGCTGCTTTGGCCGAATCTCGTGCTACCGTCGGTCGGAGTCCGAGCTCCTGCTGTGCTTTTTGATTCGAAAAATAATTATCCATACACAGCATGCGGGCATTTACCTCTGAAAGGCGAGGTGTGATCCCCCATTTCGCTTCCATGAAACTATTGATTTTTCCCAGTCCGATCAGGAGCCAATCAGGGACGGTCATTCTGACTTGTCGGTTCCCCTCATCTAGTTGTGAAAAGAAGGCTTGGTAGCTCAGATTTTCTCCTGATAGCAGATAGCTCTCACCGACTTTCCCCCTTGTGAGGGCGTTGACTGTGGCTTCGGCTGCATAGCTGGCATCGATGAAACTCTTCCCGCCAGATGGTAAAAAAGCCCATCGTTTTTTGCTGTATCCTAGCAGACTGTCTTTCAATCTGCGGGAATCATGAGGCCCAATGATGAAGGCAGGGCTTACGACTACAGCTGGCAACTTGCCCCTGCGTGCTTCTCGCAGCACTTCTTGCTGAGCAATATATTTGCTGTACACATATCCTGATCCCTCCAGCCAAGGCATGAACGTACTTTCCTCGTCTCCTGGCTCCTTTGCTTCATTTTGAAAACAAACGGCTGTACTCACAAAGACAAATCGCTTGATCGCCATTTCCTTAGCTGCCTTAATCAAGTATCTCGTACTATCAATATTGGCTTCGCGGTATGCTTCGAGATCAGACGGCCACTGACTGGTTTTTGCCGCCGCATGAATGATGTAGCTACACCCTCTCACAGCAGCAAAAACATCCTCTTCATTCGTTATATGGCCTTCGCAGATTTCGATGGCTAAGCCTTCGAGGTTCTGTAGATTGGCATTCGGACGGACGATCGCACGGACTGCATATCCTTGCGCCAAGAGTTGGCGTGTGATATGTCCTCCCAGTAGGCCATTGGCTCCTGTCAGCAGTACCTTCTCCATATCTATATGCTTTGAACTTTTGGCACCCATTTCACTTGCTGCTTGTCTGTGGTGATCTCCTTCGCAATCGTCTTTCTCAAGAAAACCAACTTCCATCCCACAGGAAATAATTTGAGAATGAACAAGCTAATCTGGTTCATGAGCCCAGGAATGATCATCTTGTTCCTTTTGAAGAGGCGATGAAGACATATCTCTGCCGTCTCTTCAGCGGTCAAGGTCATCTTCTTCACTAGGCTGTTGTGCTTGGCGATCCTGCGGGATACCTCTGGGTTGGTAGGCATAGGGCCAGGATGTGCCACGCTGACTGTAATATTCCCATCGCTGAGCTCTGCACTCAGTCCTCGCGAGAAGGAATATACAAAAGCTTTCGTAGCGGGGTAAACCGTCTTAAACGGAATCGGACTGAAAGAGGCCATGCTCGCAATATTGAGGATATACCCTTCTTTTTGCACCTTGAGGAGTGGGAGCAATTCATGCGTAAGCATAACAAGTGCTCGAACATTCAACAACATCATCTGATCGATTTTACTTTTGGAAATCTTGTCAAACTGTGCAGATCCTCCAATTCCTGCATTGTTGATGAGTAGATCTATCTCAAAGTTGGATTTGATCCAGTCGCACAGGGCTTGCAATTCCTCCGAGTCTGTCAGATCTGCTTCAAAACTTGCTGTTTGGATTTGGTAGGTGAGCGCGAGGCTGTCGGCCAGGTCTTGTATGTCTTCTCCTGGAAGAGAAACTAGGATGACATTTCGTTTTCTTTTGGCACAAGCGACGGCTAGGGCTTTTCCCAAGCCTTTGCTGGCCCCAGTGATGACCGTATAGGGAGCGTGTGTTTGCATAATGATCAACATTAATATTTAGAAATAGGGTGGCGTTTTTCGTAGTGGGGGATGTCACTCATACAGCTTTGGTAAAAAACGGAAGATGAGTCCCTTACCTTTCATCCTTTGGCTTCGGCCAGTTGGGTAAAATCCGTCAAGGAATTGACCATCATACGTTGGATGATCGGATCGAGGATAAATCGTGGGACAGGGGGCTCTTTGAACGTCAGCGAGCAAAACTCGACTTTTGTCTTCCCTCCTACTTGCGGGGTGAATGTCCACGAACCTTGGTATTTTTCCATGCGGCTGACATCGGACTTTCGTGGAAAGCGGTCGGGCGTAGCCACCATATAAAGGGTGATAATTCCGCCTTTTTCTTCCTTTCGGTAGTGTGTCACGATGTCTTTGGGTTCTAGTGGCCAGGGTACATCAAAAAGGGTGTATACCCACCATTGTTCTTGATCGTAGGACTTCACTTCACATGCTTTGGCACCTACTGCCCATGCTTGGATGTCTACTTGGTTTTGGAACAGGCCGATGATTTCCTCAGGACGCGCGTCGACATAAAAACGGCAACGTATTTCTCGCGACTTATGTTTCTTTTGCCAAGAGACCCAGCGATAGTCGATTTCGACGCCCTTGTCCTGATAGCCAGGTTCCCAAGAAGTGTAAGCGTAAGGCGTTTGCGCCTGTGCAGCCATGGCTCCTATGAGGATCACAGAGGCCACAATGATTTTGAAACATCTCATGGATTTATGATTTCTTGAATGTACGCGCTGAGGTGCGTCATGCAGCAATCACAGGATGAGATGTCGTATTTCTTATTGGATTGTAGAGGGAAGGATGTGAGCTGTAGATCAAATGTAGGTCCACCGCCAAGGCGTGGACACCCAAAATCTCTGCTCCCGTTGGTGCTCTCTAGCCACCATCCCATCGCCTCCTACAGACTGTATCTGGAACACATAAGCTTCAGTCGTAAACTGAAGGAAGCCAGTTCCATGTAGGACAGGGAGATGGTGTCAAAAATGAAAGGTGATAAGCCATCTGCACGATTAACCTATCACCTTCCGCTAGCTCAAGGTGGCTTATTAGACGTTACCTGGGGGATCGTCGCTTACGGTCTTTAGTTGGCAAGATTTGGCACTACAGTTAAAAACACCAAAACAATCCTTCAAACGAGCGTAAGTCCCTCTAAGAACCTCCTTCCAACATACGCCCTTTTCTATACAATTACATGTAGTCTTTTGGAAATTTTGATGCCCATCTAGCGTTTGGATATACGCCTTGGGTAGATCTAGGCCTAGCAGGTATCCATAGAAATTGATGGCGACCAAAGTAGAAGGGCTCTCTAAATCATATCCCCCCTTTTGAACAGCTTTATCGTGGAAGTCGATCATTGCCAGTCCTTCCTTAATCTCTGGTAAGTCCATCACGGTTCTGTCGAAGGCTTTTAATTTATTACCTTCAGATACCGTTGTCACAAAAGCGAAGGGAGTTTTCGTATCGAGATAAATTTCTGTATTACGTTGAAGCGTATTCTCTACTTGGGCAGTAGTTTCTGGAGCCAGCTTTTGTACATCTGTCTGATTGCAAGCCCATAGAATAGACAGCAAGGCAAGCGAGCCTAGGGCGAGTTTCGTGAAGTGTTTCATTTTCGTTTTTGAGTTATTACTGTTACTTATAATATATGTATTTTCATATATTATACAGACAGTAACGCCAGCCATCTCGCTATTTTGGCATGTACCTCAGCATTTTTGACAAGGGGCTCAGGGGACTCGTTTCTCCTATATTTCATGAAGAGATCAAATGTAGGTCCATCGCCATGGCATGGATACCCAAGATAGGAGAAGGAATCACCAAATACGTTCGACGTCATAAGCATCAAACTGGGCATCTGCACTGATGATAGGATAGTTTTGGGTCAGGGCTTGTGCGATCAACAATCGATCAAATGGATCTCTATGGTGAAGGGTGAGTTTTTGATAAGTATCTAAGGTCGGAATGGAAATGGGTATTAGAGAAAAGGAAAGTTCATCTATGTCTTTTTTGATTTGGCTAATGTCTCCCTTAACCTGGAGTTTCCCAATATTTGTTTTAATGGCAATCTCCTAGAGACTTACAATACTCACATGAACCTCTGACTGAGGCTCTAAAATGTGATCGATAGCTGTCGAAGATAGTTGAGTATTTCCTTGGATATACCAAAGTAGGCTGTGCGTGTCTAACAAATAAATCATTACATGTAGTCCTTAAAATCTTCTAATGGGGCGTCAAAATCTGGTGCCATGTATATAATGAGATCCTTCCTGATTCCAGGCTGACGTTTGATCGGTTTCTCTTCTTCTATCTTATCTGCGCGTTTTTTCGCCAAAAATTCAATAAAATCGACCACTTCGTTTTGAAGCTCAAGGGGCATTTGGTAGAATAACTGTATCGCTTGTTGATGACTCATGATCCTTAATTTATCATTTCTTACGAATTTACAAATAGTTGTGTTACCCTCGTCTCCTCCAGATTGTATGCGGATACGCATGATATCTGGATACACCATAAATAGACATATCTCCCACGTGCCCTAGTCGCACCAACGTCCCGTTGGTGCTTTCCCCCTCACCTCCTCTAGATTATATCTGGAGCCTAGATGTAACTTCAGTTGCAAACTGAAGCGGGCGAGGGCAAGGATAATCAATATTGAGGAATGATAGGAAGGGTTTGGAGAAAAGTTGGATTATTTTCCAATACAGAAAGTGTTATTATTTGATTTTCAGCCTGTTATTGATAACGGAATATAAATAGGGGTGAAGTTTTTACAAAATTTCAGAATGTGAGTCAGGTCAATTATCTCTGTCTGAGATTCATATTTCGCCTCCAATCCCTTTAAACTTCTCTACATAAGCAGATATTTTTTGGAAGACGCGCTGTTTAAGATTCAAATACTGCGGATTTAAAGGGCTCATTTTGGGTAAAAGTGAGTTAAGTTCTGTTCCGTTCTCACTGGCATAACTACGTTTCAATGATGTTGAGATGTATCTTTTCGCTTCTGCTTCCTTTAGATTTTCTTCAGTAATTAGCTCACTTGCCTCATTTTTCTGTTTTTCTTGTGCATAGGAAAAGAATGACTCCATGATACTGGCTTTGTCCGGTATGGAGTCAAGGTCTGTGTCATTGATATAATCTACAATTAAACTCTCTTTGGCCCTATTACCAATACTTGCACGGATTAGGCGACGAATTTCATCTATTAAAGCCGCTTTGTCTTTCGTTTTCTGATTATGTTCAAATATTAATTCCAGGATATAATCTAAATTGATCTCTTGCGATCTGAGCAGGTCAACCTCAAACACTACATCATCCCAGTCAATATCTGATTCTTCAGCCTCTGTACCTTTTCGCTCCCGACGAATCCAGTCCCGAATATCATTATAAGTAGAGCGATAGTCTTGAATGGTACGATCAGGTAGTTTTTCTATAGATTGCATGACCGCCATGTCTTCATCGCTCACAAAGTAGGTTTCCTTAAACGCCTCAACCGCTTCAGGATCGTTAATGTCAATGCTTTGTAATGCTGCCAGGTGAGTGAATTCATCATAGTTCTGAAGGATATTTTCTACCCGTAAATATTCTCCAAATAGTTTTACAAACTCTTTTTTATCACTTTCCCTAAAAATTTCATCTGGATCAGGAAATTTTTCTTTTAGCTCATTGACAACTTCGATATATCCTCGACGAGCTTTACCCGTAACGATATCTGTGAAGCCATCCAAATATTCTATGTAACTCTTCTCCAGCACTACATTCTTTGTATTGCTATCCCCAAAGAGTGTAATAGCATGAATAGTGGCCTGTTCCAAATCTCTAAAAGTGACAATGTTACCAAAGGTTTTGGTGGCATCGTAGATGCGATTGGTGCGAGAAAAGGCCTGTATCAAACCATGATACCTCAGGTTCTTATCTACAAAAAGGGTGTTCAAGCCAGGGGCATCAAATCCAGTGAGAAACATACCCACTACGATCAGCAGATCCACTTCTTTGTTTTTTACCCTTTTGGCAAGGTCTCGGTAGTAATTTTGAAATGCTTTGCTGTCTACACCATAACTTGTCCCAAACATGATGTTGTAATCTTCAATAGCCGCAGTCAGGAACTCCTTGGCGCTAAGCTCCATGGCGGAGGGCTCAAAGGTCTCATCAATGATCTCCCCGATAGCACTTTGCGCTTCATTGGGGGCAAAGGAAAAGATGGTGGCTATTTTGAGGGGCTTATCGCTATCCTCCTGTAGCTTGTTTAACTCCTCATAGTAGCATTTGGCGGCATCTACGCTGCTCACGGCAAACATGGCATTAAAGCCTTTCTTGCTACCCTGGGTCCGATGTGTCTTTTGTCTGAAATTCTGTAAAATGTATTGCGATATCTCTTTGATCCGGGTCGGGTGAAGCAAGGCCGTTTTGTTTTCCGCTGCCGTTAGCGTCTTTTCATCCAGTTCGGTTTCTATGCTCTTAAACTTAGGCCGTACATCATTATAATCTACCTTGAATTTCAATACTTTTTCATCCCTGATCGCATCTGTGATGACATAGGAATGCAATTCTCGACCAAAGACACTGGCTGTGGTATCTGCGCCCAGTGCATTTTGCGGAAAAATGGGCGTTCCCGTAAACCCAAATTGGTAATACTTTTTAAACTTCTTTTGTAGGTTTTTTTGGGCTTCACCAAACTGTGAGCGATGGGCTTCATCAAAGATAAAAACGACTTGTTTTTGGTAGATGGGCAAATCGCGCTCACTTTTCATCAGGTTATTTAGCTTCTGAATGGTTGTGACGATGATTTTGTTGTCCTCTTTCTGGATGTTTCTTTTCAGACCTGCGGTGCTATCCGATCCATTGACGCTATCGGGAGAAAAACGCTGGTATTCCTTCATGGTCTGATAGTCCAGGTCTTTACGATCTACCACAAAAAACACCTTGTCAATGAACTCGAGCTGCGTAGCGAGCCTTGCTGCCTTAAAACTGGTAAGCGTTTTACCCGATCCAGTCGTATGCCAGATATAACCTCCTGCTTCGGTAGAACCCCATTTTTTCGCCTCGTAAGCACTCCTGATCTTCCACAAGATGCGTTCGGTTGCCGCAATCTGGTAGGGTCGCATGATCAGAAGGATATCATTGACATCAAAAACTGAATAATGCAGCAGCACCTGTAAAAGCACTCTTTTCTCAAAGAAGGTAGCCGTAAAATCCTTCAAGTCCTTGATCAGCTTATTGTCTGCCTTTGCCCAATTCATGGTAAAGTCATAACTGTTCTTGTTTCGCTCTACGGTGTTGGCGAAGTAACGACTGTCCGTACCGTTGGAGATCACAAATAGCTGTAAGTATTTGAAGAGGGAGTTTTGGCTGTTAAAGCTCTCCTTGGTATATCGATGGACTTGATTAAAGGCTTCACGAATGGCCACCCCTCGCTTTTTCAGCTCTACCTGCACGAGCGGCAAGCCATTGACCAATATAGTGACGTCATATCGGTTGGCATGGGTTCCTGATTGCTCAAATTGAGAGATTACCTGAACCTTATTTCGAGCAACCTGCTGCTTATCTACCAAATAAATGTTTTGGATGTGCCCATCATCAAAGACAAAATCGTATATGTAATCATCGTGTATTTTCCTGGTCTTATCTATCAGATTATCGCCTGGTTTGTCCAAATACTCCTCCACAAAACGAGCCCATTCACGATCTGTAAATGTCATGTCGTTCAACCGCTGGAGTTGTACCCTTACATTGGCAAGCAGGGCATCAGAAGTGGTCAACTGAGGCAGATGCTCATACCCCAGGGTTTTTAGGTCCCGGATAAACTCTCGTTCAAGTGCCGTCTCTGTTTGATAGGTAGCAGGGGCTTCGTTTACTTCAGAATACTTGGTGTAGTCATCAAGTATGATGAAGTTGTTAGATTCTGCTATCGTTTTATAGGTTGCCATTTTCTTTGTGTAAATATGAAAGAACGCTTATTTAAATCGATAAGTGCTCT
>JBCBPW010000091.1:0-27371 GCA_039820545.1 Bacteroidota bacterium
ATACGACTTTTCGCAAGCGTGTAGAGCGGGTATATACAGCGATTGCTCAACTCGAAGTAGGCGCGCCCTCTCCTAGATTTACAGGATATATCAATGCGCAAGGAGGAACTAGCGACCTAGAGGATTTTTTGGGTCAAGGAAAGTATGTGTATGTAGATCTTTGGGCTACTTGGTGTGGAGCTTGCATGATCGAGCAGCCCCATTTGGAAGAATTGATGGCTACTTATGAAGGGACAAAGCTAGAGATTATCAGCATTGCCTGGAATGACAAACAGGAGAGCTGGAGGAAGGCGGTGGCAGAGAAGGGAAAGAATGAAATCCATTTATGGGCACCCAAATCAAGCGATCCATTTTCTACAGGCTATGGGGTGACCAGTCTCCCACGATACATACTGTTGGACCCTGAAGGAAAGATCATCAGTTATAATGCCCCTAGACCTTCAGATAAAGAAGCCTTGCGTGCTCTTTTGGAAGAGCTGGGGATTTGAAGAGAGATGTCATGGAGAAGGAAATGTATCAGAGGAAATTGACTCAGCGACTTGCTGGATTTTTAGGTCATTATATGAATGATACGAAATGGTGGAAGCTTTTCGAGTGCTTATCCATGGAAGCTTTGGGTGTGAGCAGCGTGAAAATTATCAGTATCTGGGATGATGGAGAGGACAGGCTGAATGAACTAACCCCTCAGCAGTTGAGAAATCCTGTAGAGACTTTCCATCGCCATGGCATAAGAGACATTTTGATCGGAGGGCCTATGGCGTTTCGAGAAATCCGAAAGATCGTGGTTTACGCAAAAAACTTGGACAAACTCTTAGAAGATATAGGCAAGTTAGGTGTATTTGAGCAAGAGAAATGTGCAGAGGGGCTAGCGATATATGGTTACAAATAAGAATGAAGACATAGACAAACCTATTTTGATCATACCCATCGCGACAAAAAATGGTAGACCGATCCTATATTCAATCGCTAAGAATCCCCACCTCTCAGGACCCTTTGAGAATCTTGGTCAGTGCTTGTTTGATCGGAATACGATGTGGGGCTGATGGAAGTAGCTATGGAGCGTATCCTCACATAAAAGCCCTAATGGATGATCCCCATGTGCAATTGACCGCTTTTTGTCCTGAGCATTTTTCCTTTGGTACACCTAGAGAAATACCCGATATACAGGGTGGGAACGGTGGAGATGTGCTAGACGGAAAAGCCACTGTCGTGACTGAGACGGGCAAGGATGTGACAGAGGGCATGATTCGTGCCGCCCAGCAAATGCTCCAAATAGCGCAGGAGCAAAAGATCGAATTGGCAATCATGATGGATGTGAGTGCGGCTTGTGGCAGCCAGGTGATATACAAGGGACATAGGCTATCGCCCGATCCCATATATCAGATCGGCCTGGGCGTATGTGCAGAATTGCTGAAGAGGCATGGATACAAGATCATGAGTCAGCGAGATTTTCGGTCCTTTGACTTGCTGCTGGGAAAGATCAAGCCTAGTCATATCAGCGATCTAACAGCCATAGACCATGATGAGACCCAATGGTATAAGGAATATTTTGGGAAATAGAAGACGCAGAGGGTTACGTTTCTATCTATATGAGTTTTTGTCAAATGTGAATATGTGCAAATACAAGCCGCTCTGCGTAGTCATCAAACTACGCAGCCCCTCAATCTCTTAGTTTCCCTACTAATCAAACTAGGGGATCGTTAGATAAGACCGTGTAGATCGGAGTCTAGATATGGTAGAAAAGAAGACCCCTCACAAGATGGTGGGCACCTTGCGAGTTACCTTTCTGAAAATAGCAATCTTACAATCTCTCTTTCTTAGAAATTGACGTCCGCTATTTGATTTTCTCCAACCCATACACCCTCCCCAATGAAACCCTATGTATCTGTTCTCCTCCTGTGCTGGCTGACGCTTGGATCATCAGCTTTTGCCCAAATCGAAACCATCCCATTCGAGCTCAATGGCCGAAACCCCAAGGACGTCTCTCTGAATCCCTTCGGTAAGTTCGTCGGAGAATGGACGCTCAAAGATGATAACTGGACCCATAACTGGGGTGGGGAGACAGAGACCATTCAGATTCCTGGACACCACACCGTCTCTAGGCAACTCAATACAAACAACAGTCTGCTATCGATCATCGACGGCCCCGAACCCAATGGACATATCTTTTGGTCTTATAACCCTAATACGGGCGAGGTACAACACTTGTCAAGCTTTGGGGATATCCGAGCAGGCAGCGGCGCGGGCACTGTAAATGAAAAAGGGGATGTCTCCTTACGATTGGTCTTCGAAGGAGAGCCCAAGGGGACGTATCGTATATACCATTACAAATGGATCAACTCGGACGAATACCATATGAAATCGGTCCAGTACAATGCGCAAAACGAGCCCACGGGACTATTTTATGAGGGGAGTTTTGTTCGTATAGCCAAAGTCGATGAAGCCCTGATACGTCAGCAGATCCTGGATCACGGGCAGAAGATTCGAGATGCCTTTGCCGCAGGAGATGTAGAGAAGATAAAATCCCTGCACCATCCAGAGGTCAAAAAGGCACTTGGATATAAGGACCTAAAGAATGGACGCGAGGCTGTCATACAAGGGGTAGCAGAAACCCTGAAAAACTACAGCTTAACCTTTGTCAAAAACGAGGTCGAAAGCCTGCTCATCCAAGAGGATCTCGTCATCGAGCAAACCCAATTTTCCATCCAGGGAACACCAAAAGCAGGAGGGGACTCCTTTATCTTCAGTGGGCGCACGATGGTGACCTATGTGAAGTATAAAGGCAGTCCGACAGGCTGGGCCACAATTCGTGAGATCATTCAGCCCGCGACGGAGTAAGGAAGTAAGGACACAGAATTCCTCTATCTTTTCCCCAATCTGTAAAATGTGTTAGTCCTTCCCCCTTTCGTGTTAAGCTTTGAGTAGATACTATGCTAGGTTTGGAATAGTATATAATCAAGAAGAAGTTAACATGAGCAAGACAATATTAATCACAGGCGCAAGTTCAGGCATCGGCAAATCCACAGCTAAGCTATTTCAAGAGAAAGGCTGGAACGTCATCGCAACCATGCGTACGCCCGAGAAAGAGGAAGAACTCAATACATTGGAGAATGTGATGGTGACTCGACTCGATGTATTGGACCTGGAAAGTATCGACAGCGCCCTTGCAGCAGGGATCGCAAAGTTTGGCCAGATAGATGTAGTCCTCAACAATGCAGGCTACGGCCTGATGGGAACCTTTGAGTCCGCCAAGCGCGAAAGCATCATCCGACAGTTTGGGGTGAATGTGCAAGGACTCTTTGATGTCACACAAAAAACGTTGCCACATTTCAGAGCGAACAAAAGTGGGATGTTCATCAATATTTCGTCCATTGGTGGACGCATGACTTTCCCCATGATGCCGCTTTATCACTCGACCAAGTGGGCTGTAGAAGGCTTCAGTGAGTCGCTCCGATGGGAACTGGCAGAGATTGGGGTCAACGTGAAAATTGTAGAGCCAGGGGGTGTGGCCACGGACTTTGGCGGTCGCTCACTCGACATGCAACACAATACAGAGTTGACAGAATACAATGAATTTGTCAATACTTTCATGGGAGCGATGGGCAAAGCGATGGACCCCAGCATGATGAGTACACCCGAAATCATCGCAGATGTGATTTACACTGCAGCTACAGATGGTACAGATACCCTCCGCTACCGTGCAGGTGCCGATGCCCACCAACTACTCACCGCCCGCAAAAGTATGACTGATGAAGCATTTTTTGCCATGCAAAAAGAGCAATTTGGATTTTAGTCTTGGAGAGATGTATGGCCTACGCATCCTTTTTTGAATAAAGAGGGTGCGTAGGCTTTTAGGATCAGTACTTTAAGGGCTTGGATGTATGTAATCAGATGATGTTAGGTACTACTATATCTCTGATGTCTTGAACAAAGTGAAATCCCTCACAGGATGACCTCTTACGTCTGTCTGTCTACTTAAAAAAAGTACCCAACAAAGTCTTATGTGTAAACCCTTAAAATCCTATGTCAGAGGATATTTTTCATGTGAAGTCCATTAGCCAGTTGCACCAAATGGGAGGGCTGGAGGAACCAACCCATCCCTTGATCACAAAGATCAACATGTCAACATTGGAGGCACCCGATAGACTCGCAGGAATCAAGGTCAAGACGAGTCTGTACTGCATCGGTCTGAAAGACAAGAGCTTTGGGATGCAATATGGGCGTAACTCCTATGATTTTGATGAAGGGGTGCTCTATTTCATTGCCCCCAATCAAATTCAATCCGCCTCACATATGAAGCTCCCAGACGAGATCAAAGGCTGGACCATTTACTTCCATCCAGATCTGATCCGAAATACAGATTTGGGTAAAAACATCGATACGTATAAATTTTTCGCTTATGATGTACACGAAGCACTCCATCTTTCGCGAGAAGAACAAAAGACCGTTACTGATATTGCGGAGCTGATTGGGCGGGAGATTTCCAGGCGAATTGACAATCACAGCCAGCAAGTTATCTGTTCTTATGTGGAACTGATCCTCAACCTCTCCAAAAGATATTATTCACGGCAGTTTAATACCCGAAGGGGAAAAAACTCGGACATCGTCAGTCAGTTTCAGCAACTCATGAAGGATTACTATGAGAGTGGGAAACTCCGCGAATTAGGCATGCCTTCCATCGAGTACTTCTCGGAGCGGATTCACCTTTCCGCCAACTATCTGAGTGACTTACTCAAAAAAGAGACAGGCGCAAGCACCAAGGAGCAAGTCAATAACTATATCATCGACAAAGCCAAGACACTTTTACTGAGCGAATCAGTACCGATTCGCGAGATTGCCTTTGATCTCGGATTTAACTACCCACACTATTTCAGCCGATTGTTCAAGCGCAAGACAGGGATGACGCCGCAAGAATATAGACGGATGAATTAAGTAGGTGGACAGCAGAAACTAAGTCATATCTAAATTGGAATCTGCTCATTACGAGTACTTTCAGTCTCATGTCTCGCCTCTCACTTCTCATAGTCTATTTAATATATATGTACTATATTTGATGTGAGCGTAAGGCCCACAGTTTGAATACATTCTTTTCGTTCGCTTTACCCATTGCAACCCAATTTCCAACCCTTATGTACGTAGACAGAATATTTAATCCCATTAGCATCATTCGGTTTACCCTTAGGCCTCTTCTCATTTTTGCTTTATATTCGACAGTAGTAGCAGCCCTTTACTTTTACTTTGAATTTATTTGGCTAAAAATTCCATGGGTACCCATCACCCTATTAGGTATTGCCCTTGCCTTTTATGTAGGCTTTAAAAACAATTCTGCTTATGATCGGACTTGGGAAGCCCGAAAGATCTGGGGAGGCATCGTCAATTCTAGCCGTAGTTGGGGGGCGATGGTGACAGGATTCATTACCAATGACTTTGCTGAGGAGAAGGTGACAGAGACAGAATTGCAAGCTATCCACAAGCGACTCATGTATCGTCACATCGCCTGGTTGTATCGTCTCAAAAGACAATTGAGGGTATTGAAAGTCTGGGAGCACGATCGAGAGGTGAATCAAAAGTATAGAAAATATATTGAAGAACTATTTCCGACAGATGATCCTAAGACAGAGCTACAAAACTTTCTACATGATGAGGAGGTAAAGCGCATTCTCTCTGTCAAAAATGGCTGCACCCAACTGATCCACAAACAGTCTGAAGACCTCAAAGCATTAAAATCCAAAGGTTTGATAGACGATTTCCGTCATATGGAGATGCAAGGGCTCCTTACAGAGTTTTATACCCTTCAAGGTAAGTGCGAGCGTATCAAAAACTTTCCTTTGCCTAGACTCTATGCTTCTTTGAGTATCTACTTTATCTACATCTTCATCTTTCTACTCCCGTTGGGTTTATTATCGGCCTATTCTGATGCCGATCTTCCGTCCTACATGATTTGGGGTGTGATTCCTTTTACGATGCTGATTGGATGGATATTTTGGATGATGGAAGGAGCAGGAGATTACACAGAAAATCCGTTTGAGGCTCTAGCATTTGACATACCGATGACTTCCTTGACAAGGACCATTGAGATTGACTTGAGAGAAATGTTGGGTGAGACAGACCTACCCGCACCTATCACGCCCAAGGATGGCTTTGTGGTTTAAGTAAAGAAACCAGCTGTGGGGAATATTGTATGTTCTATGTAGAGACGTCGATTTATCACATCTCCACATGGAACATGAATCCTATTTGAATGCATTCGTGATAATCACTATTGAGGAAAGGTACAACCCATAAAGAATCATCAGAATGACACAGTCAGCAAAAGCGGTCTATGCACGAATCGGCCCAAATACCAAACTAGGCGAATTACGGAAGATCGCCAAAGAGATCAAAAAGGACCATGAGGTGGCCCTGGAGTTATGGGCGACAGGTGAATTCATGCCTCGGCAGTTGGCGATCTTGATCATGGATAAAAAGCAGATCACCCAAACACGGATTGATCAAATGGATCAAGATATGCAAGGGCATGAAGAGGACGAGAAACTTCATCTGGCAGATTGGTTCATGGCGAATCAACTGTCGAAAAGTAAACATACGGTCTCTCTGATGGAATCATGGGAAACAAGTAGCTCCTCCATACAGAGACGAATCTTCTGGTATCATCAGGCGCGCTTGAGATGGATGGGGAAAACCGACCAGGACAATACAGAGGAACTCTTGACTTCGATCGAATCCCACATATTGGATGAGCAGCCCGAGGTCCAGTGGGCGATGAACTTCACAGCAGGTCAGATAGGCAAATTTCAAGAAGTATATCGAAATAGATGCATAGCGATCGGGGAGCAGACAGGACTTTATAAGGACGAAGTCGTAGCGAGCGGATGTACACCCAACTATTTGCCAGAATTTATCTCCATAGAAGTGGCGAAGTTGAATAAGTAAAAGGGAGATTTATCAACAGAAAGTTCGTAGACATAAGAAATAGGGAAATAGAAAATGATCCTGTAGTACGGGGAGTTTAGTCCCATGCTCAAACTTGTCTCTAAAAAGACTTTCTTTTTGCTAAAAAAATGAGTAAAATACTTGGACAGATGTACCATTTTCCTCTATATTTGTTTTTAGAGAAATTTATCATTCTAAAATGAATCAGATTCGTGTGTTTTTTTCGCGGGTAGGGGCAAGAATCCTTCAAACAGCGGGAACCAAGTATATCTTGGCCTTTCTGATTGCAGCAGTATGGATGGTATTTTTCGATCGGTACAATCTGATTTCTCAGCACAAGCTGGACCAGCAAATTGAGGAGCTACAAGAGGACCGTGATTTTTATATTCAGGTGATCGAAGAGATTGACTTGGAAGCAAGTCGGCTACAAAAAGATCCCGAGGCGATTGAGCGATTTGCCAGAGAGAAATACTATATGAAAAGACCTGGAGAAGACGTCTACGTGATTGTAGAAGAATAAAATATGTTAAACCTGCGTATGAAATTCTCGTAGGCTTGATTTAGGATAGATGGGACGCTATTTTAGCGTCCCTTAATTTTTATAACATTACCATGTCTCGTATCGAAATCAAACAATTACTGCAGACAGAACCTCAGGAACAAGTGGTTCTGGTCAAAGGTTGGGTAAAAACATTCCGTGCCAACCGATTCATCGCACTCAACGATGGTTCAACCTCCCATAATGTGCAGGTAGTTGTAGAGTTCGAGAATTACGAGGAAGATTTTTTGAAGCGAATCGCTACAGGTGCAGCGCTTTCGGTAGAAGGAAAACTCGTCGCCTCTCAAGGCAAAGGGCAAGCGGTAGAAGTCCTAGCCGAAAAGATCGAAATCCTAGGAGATGCAGATCCTGCGGTCTATCCCATCCAGCCGAAGAAGCACAGCTTGGAGTTTCTTCGTGAGAAGGCACACCTGCGTATGCGTACACAGACTTTTGGCGCAGTATTTCGCATTCGCCATGCAGTCGCCTACGCAATTCATTCTTACTTCAACGAAAACGGATTCTATTATTTACATACACCCATCATCACAGGGAGCGATGCCGAGGGAGCTGGAGAGATGTTTCGCGTGACGACCCTACCACCTGAGAATCCTCCCAAGACAGATGAGGGAGAGATCAACTATAAGGAAGACTTCTTTGGAAAAGCGACTAATCTGACGGTATCAGGTCAGTTGCAAGCAGAGTCAGGTGCGATGGCACTAGGCAAAGTCTATACTTTCGGGCCGACCTTCCGAGCAGAGAACTCCAATACCACCCGTCACTTGGCGGAGTTTTGGATGATCGAGCCAGAGGCAGCCTTTTATGACCTGCAAGACAATGCAGACATGGCTCAGGATTTCCTCAAGTACATCATCCGCTATGCGATGGATCATTGTGCGGATGATCTGGACTTCCTGGACAAGCGTATCCAGCAAGAGGAGAAGAACATGCCCGCAAACCAGCGTCGCAGCATGGGGCTGATGGATACCTTGAGGTTTGTGGTGGACAATGAGTTTGCACAAATCACCTACACCGAAGCGATTGACATCCTCAAGCGTAGCAAGCCCTACAAGAAGAAGAAGTTCCAATATCCCGTAGAGTGGGGCAATGACCTTCAGTCGGAGCATGAACGCTATCTGGTAGAAAAGGAATTCAAAAAGCCTGTCATCGTGACGGACTACCCTAAGGTGATCAAGGCATTTTATATGCGTCTCAACGACGACGAGCAGACAGTCGCTGCAATGGATATTCTCTTCCCTGGTATCGGGGAGGTTGTCGGTGGCTCTCAGCGTGAAGAGCGCATGGATGTCCTGAAAGCGCGTATGGTTGAGGTGGGTGTGCATGAAGAAGAGTTGAACTGGTATCTGGATTTGCGTCGCTTCGGGACGGCTCCACACGCAGGTTTTGGGCTGGGCTTTGAGCGGATTCTACTCTTCATTACAGGTATGAGCAACATTCGTGATGTGATCCCATTTCCACGTGCGCCCAAGAGTGCGGAGTTTTAGGAAGCATACAATTGCATGGATAAGATAGATGAAATCCTGGCCTGAGAGGGTCGGGATTTTTGGGTTTATGCTGTGTGTGGTAAGGTGAAAAGTTTTCACGCCCCTACCAGATTGTATTCAGTGCTGCCTATAGAAGACTTAAGTCTTCTGGCTCTAGCTTCAGTGAGGAAATATAGAAGGAGATTCACTCACTGTCCTGAAGGGACAGTACAACATAGCATGTGGAGTCTCATGCCAGACTCGAATTCAAACCCATCCGTACCTACAGAAAATCCTATATGATTTCCTTTCTGGTAAAATCTTCCTTGATTGCATCATGTTTTATGTGTTGCTAGGGTTTTTGCTGATAAGGGTAGGAGTAGGGCTGCTCAATTTGATGTTGCCTCCCAGACTGAAGAGACAGGAGCTGAAGGAGCTTCCCACGGTATCTATTTTGATCCCCGCCAGAAATGAAGCAGCCAATCTTCCACATTTATTCTCCCAAATCTTGGGACTCCGTTATCCCAAACTGGAAGTCATCGTACTCAATGACCAGTCAGAGGATGCGACAGAAGCTATTCTGCAACAATATGCACAAGCACAGCCCGAGATCCACTACATCAATGGGCAGCCTTTGCCTCAGGGCTGGCTGGGAAAAAACTGGGCCTGTCATCAACTGGGAGAAAGGGCTACTGGAGATTATTTCCTCTACCTAGATGCGGATATTCATCGATTGGACCCAGCCATTATTCCTACTACCGTACACTACATGCAGCGTTTGGGCACATCGCTGATCTCTATTTTTCCCAATCAGATCATGCAGACTTCTGGGGAGAAATGGACAGTGCCAATTATGCACTATTTGCTGCTGTCCCTACTTCCGCTTTGGTGGATCTACCGCTTACCTTTTCCTTCGATGGCCGCTGCCAATGGACAGTTTATGCTATTCAAAGCACAGGATTATCGTCAGTACAAGTGGCATGAGCAGATAAAATCTGTCATCGTAGAAGACATCGCCATCATGCAAAAGATCAAAGCGGCCAAGCTGAAGGGAATGACCTTCGTGGGGAGCGGATTGATTTTTTGTCGTATGTATCAGTCCCTCGACGAAGGGATTCAAGGATTTAGTAAAAATATCCTGTCGGGTTTTGGCAATAGCATGATTGGACTTTGCGTATATCTGGTACTGATCATCCTGGGCTGGGCCTGGGTGATCCCTCAACTCACTGTGCTAGAGGCAGGATTAAGTTTGGGCCTGATTTTGGCACTGAGGGTAATGATTAGTTATTTAGCACAGCAGCATATAATAGAAAACATAATATTTCACCCCATTCAGATGGCTTTGATGGTTTGGATTGGAGGTTTGTCGATTTACAAGAAATTCAGGGGAAAAAACGAATGGAAAGGTCGAAACGTACAACTACCGCAGCCGTGATATTTTTGGCTGTGTTTCATGAGGTAGGAGTGATAGGACTCAATTTAGATTGGACGCGCGATATTTTTGTGCAGTTGGTACCACTCAATTTGATTTTATCTGCTGCTGCTTTGGCCTATTTTCATCGGCAATGGACATTGAACTTTGGTATCTTCTGCTTTGCAGTTTTCTGGGCGGGATACCTCGTCGAGATTGTGGGGGTGCAGACTAGTCTGATCTTCGGCCCCTATCATTATGATATAGCCTTGGGACCCAAAATAGGAGGCGCGCCTCCACTCATTGGCTTGAACTGGCTGATCCTGGTCTACATTTCCAACATCATTTCCCAAAGACTGATTCCCAACATTTGGTTGCAAGCTACGATCGGTGCTGCCTTGTTGGTGATGATGGATGTGTTCATCGAGCCCATGGCCATTCGATTTGACTTTTGGACATGGGATACAGAGACGGCGCGGATCCCTATTCGCAACTACCTCGCATGGTATGTCATCGGCTGGGTGATGAGTTTTGGTTTTCATTCCCTTCAACAAGAGAAGACAAATGATCTTGCAGGTCCTCTATATGTGATTCAACTTCTTTTCTTTGTAAGTTTCATGGTGGTAAGCTGAGGGGAGATTATTGACTATATGTATAGTTGGTAGAAATGTGAATTATAAAGTACCTACTCACTGTTTAAATCATAAACCTATGGCTCGTACGCTTTTGTCTCTTTTTATCATGACCGCCTTTTTGAGTATCTCAGCACAAAACTTCAAAGGAGGGCTGAGCTTGGGATTGAATGGGAGCCAAGTAGATGGCGATGGACTCGCAGGCTTTCGAAAAGTTGGTATTACAGGGGGGCTCTATCTCCAATATCCTGTGAGTGAGCTTGTTGATGTGCAATTGGAAATCTTATATAGTCCTTTGGGAAGTTTGGATCGTTTTCGCATCAGCGGTCTCAGAAGTAGCTACATTGATTTTCCACTTTTGGTCAACTTTCACCTACCCTTAGAGGTGTGGGACGAAAAGGAAGTTCTCAATCTGGAAGGAGGATTAGCATTTGGATACCTCTTAGTAGCGACTTCTCCCGATCGGTTTACGGATCTCACAGATGCTTATAGATCTGTAGATACACGGTTTATGTTGGGTGTCGTAGTAGATTTGGGAGAAAAGACCCATTTGGGGCTGCGATACGCACGATCTCTCTATTCCGTTTTGAGGGGAGGAAGAGTAGGTGTAGACTGTTTCCGTGGATTTGGGCTATGCAATGAGTATGTGAACCTTGTACTAAGATATGATTTACTCGGAAGGGACTGATAGCACAGATCTATTCACTAATAGAAAGCAAGTGATTTTATTTTTGAATTAATTTAATGTAAGAAATAAACAATAAATGTAGTTTTTTGCTCTGCTTGATACGAGAAACTGACCATTTATCGGAATAAATAATCCAATTGTCGATATTTTGGATAGTTTTGGGGGTGTTATATTTAATATTGAGTACTATTTAAGACTTGTGTGAGAAGTGGTTTTTATCATTTGAAAGAAAACCTTACGCCCTCAAATCTTGAGTCACTCGATTCGTATCAATCCTAGCATCTTGCATCATGTATAAAAACAGATTGTTTACCCTCCTCTTCCTTCTCCTTACTTCTACCCTATATGTCCATGCCCAAGGAATTTTTACAGTCAATGGTGCGACCAATCCCTTTGGTTCCTGTGTGACACTCAACAATGCCAGCAGTACAGCAACAGCTACATGGGTAGAGACAGGTTTGACATTGACTACACTGCCTGCGGTCTCATTTTCTCAGGATTTTGAAGTGTTTCTGGGGTTTGATGACAATGGGGGGGATGGATTAGCCATAGTCATTCACCAGTCTGGTACAAATGTGATAGGTGAAGGTGGGTTTGGTTTAGGATATGGAGGTATTTCCCCTTCTATAGCCCTCGAAGTGGATACCAGCCCACAAGCTCACGATAGTTTGACAGGAACGGACGATCATTTGGCGATCCATGTGAATGGAGACTATACAGGCAATCCTATCAACAAACAAGCACTGGCTATCCCCAATATTGAAGATGGGCTTTACCATAAACTGACTCTTCGTGTCCAACCAGATACGATTCCAGGGTTTGCTACGATCACGATGGTTCTGGACGATAAAGATAGTGTATCTGCGACTATGGACGCGACAGCGATTTTTGACATGAGTACGCCCCTGATCTTGGGAATCACAAGTGGGACAAATCTAGCTATGCAAAACGACATGCAAGCGAGCTTTGGTGCGCCTGGTACACCTGGAACTTGTGGGACTACGCCTCTCCCTGTACAGTGGAAGAAGGTAAGAGGAAGATTGCTTGCAAATGGTGCTGTAGGACTAAGCTGGAGCTATGAAGACCCACTCGGAAATACATCCTTCCAGATTCAAAGAAGAAAAAATCAGCAGTCATGGGAAACACTCGCTGAGCAGGGTGCGGAAGCTGGAACCTTCTTTGCCGATCCTGTATCCGTCGGAGGTCTGTATCAGTATCGAATCGTAGCCATTGACCTCAATGGAGACGCGTACCCTTCGTCTATCGTGGAGGTATTTGTGCCCCAATCTCCTGTAAATTGGATCTATGATGCCCACAGTCGGATGCTACACATTCAAATCTCTCATGAATTTGCGCAAAAGGCTCCCGTGGGAATAGAAGTGATGGGATTGAGTGGAAAAAAATGGATTGATGTGCGTGTGAATCCAGATCAGAGTAGCTATAGTCTATCACTTGAGGAGTCACAGGCCAACTTTGCCATCATCCGATTGAGAAATCATCTGGGAGATATCAGATACGGGAAATTGTATCTCATTCAACGCTAAGCACTTTTTTATTTTAGCTGAGATTTCACGTACTTCCAAGGCATATTTTTAAAAAAGACTAGATCCGCCCTCCCATGTCCATTCTTGTTGCAGCATGATGTCTGAGGCAGGTTGGAAGGGAAGTTGGATCTAAGCTTTTTTGCTGGACATGGTTAGATGCCCCGTCTGTAGATTCTTGAGATTTCAGAGTCTATCTGTGTCTGGTTACCCTGGTTGAGCCTTTAAAATTGATTAAAATGAAGATTCGGGTCTTTGTGACGGGTGGTACGTTTGACAAAACGTATGACTACATCAGAGGCACCCTCTATTTTGAGGACACACAGCTGCCTGAGATGTTGCGTTTGGGACGAAATACAGTGGATGTAAATATTCGCACCCTCATGATGGTAGATAGCCTAGAGATGACCAATGAGGATCGGGATTTGATTGTACACAACTGTAAGACAACGGTAGAAGATCGAATCTTGATAACCCACGGTACAGATACGATGGTCAAGACAGCAGAAATTCTCGCTCAGCGTGTGCCCAACAAGACCATCGTGGTGACAGGAGCAATGATTCCTTATCGCTTTGGGAGCTCAGATGGTTTTTTCAATTTGGGATCGGCATTAGCCTTTGCCCAGGTCCTGCCACATGGCGTCTACATCGTGATGAATGGAAGATATTTTAACTGGGATAATGTGCGAAAGAACCGTAAGACAGGTATTTTTGAAGAAGTAGTTTAAGAATTCTCCTGAATAAGTCCCTCGTCTTTGACCATCCAGTAGGCTGTATCGGCAAGACTCGCCCCATTGTACATGCGACTTGGGAGCTGTACGGATCGGCGAAGTGCCCGAGAACTATTAGTGGGGAGAAACTGAATCTCGAAGTAGGCACGAGAAACACCTGGTACTGCAGGGTGATAGACAAAGGATTGGATCTCGTTGCGAAAGATGATAGAGGCAAAGGTATGTCTTCTCCTTGCGATCGCGTAGTAAAGCATCAGTAGGCTGGCAGCCGCTAGAAATCCTGTCAGGAAATAATTATTCAAGCTAAAAGAAAGACCTGTACCCATCAGGAGTAAGAGGCATGGACCTAGATAGAGCCAAAAAGCTGACTGCAACCCTCGGGTATACAGCCAGCTTCCTATTTTGGTGAGCCATTCGCGGGAGGAAATCTCCAATCGATCTGACAGGATGTAAAAAGTTCCTCCTTTGATTTCGAAAGATTTGGCTCCAGTCATGGAGGTCAAGGTTTTAACTGTGAGCTATAGGCATCTAGTAGCTCTGATTCTCGAAACAGTTTTTTTCGAATGACAAATTTTTCTTCTATTGGGCTAAATTGGGTAAGGGTTTCTGGAAAATTTTCAGACAACCCAAAATCCCACCGTTTCTCCACATAGATACGCTCGAGATCGGCATCACGCAGCCGCTCAAATTCTCCATAAATGGGAGAAGCATCCCCAATTTTGAACCACTCCTCATTGAGCTTGGTCTTTCGTAGTTCAAGATCTCCATACAACTCGGTCCAGACGATATAATCGCTCTTGGAGAGATTGATCAATCCTCCTTCGATGAGATTGAAGGTTTTTTTCTCATCTAGGACGACCCCTTGAGCATCTTTGATCGTCAAGCTGTGACGGCCAGGATCTAGTGTGATCAGCTTGTAGGAGCCCGCAGGCACTTTGAAGACCAACTCATCGATTTGGACAGTCAAATCCTGATCGCCAGCATTGTCTAGATCTACGTTCCCTGAGGAACAGCCAAGCAGACTGAGCGCGAGTATGAGGAAGAGACTTGAAAATTTTAAATCCATGAAAATTAATTCCTTATCGAACATACATGTAGGGCGTGGCCCAAAACCCTAGGGTAGGTATACCCTTGTACCCACCGTGATGAATCGTTGACGTACAAACTCAGGTGAAGTGAGTGCGGCATTACCCGCAGGATTTCCACCTGTGACGTGGAAGTCGCTGAAGCCTGCGTGCTGGTTCACCCAGAACATACCCGTAAGATTGAAGGAGACAGGCGTAAAAGCTTCAGCCATTTGTGTCTCAATATATTGCATCATCTCAGGATCTGTTGTGTGTGCCGTACACGTGATGGCACCTTTCTCGATTGCCAGCGACTTGGCGAGTGCTACGCTGTGATGTGTGTCATCTGTCGGGACGATGAGGACAATCGGCCCAAACAACTCCTGTCCAAAGATATCTTTGCGGTCAGGACCTACTTCCACAACGATGGGTGTTGCGATTCTGGCCTCGGGGAAGTCAGGATGGGCGATGTCGATAGGTCCCAGCTTGACGACACCGTCGAGCTTCTGTGCTTGCGCTGCACGATGGTGCGTAGCTTCACTTTGAATGGTCCCCGTAACTCCGACACCTGCTTTGGGGTTGGTCACCAATCCCTGAATGGATTGGGTCAACCCTTCGACGATCTCCTCATAAGACACATGTGTATCTCCCGCTTGGATTCCACCTTTGGGAATAAAGAAGTTTTGAGGACACGTACACATCTGGCCACTATACATAGAGACAGAGAAAGCGAGGTTTCCCAAAGCAGCCTTTAGATTATCTACACTGTCAATAATCACAGAGTTTACCCCAGCTTTTTCCGTGAATACCGTTTTCCCTTTGAGAGATTCTACATAATCTCCGTAGGTATTGCCTCCTGTATAGTCGATGATCTTCACCGCAGGATGCTCAGCAAGCTCAGTCGTGATCAACTTCTCAGCTGAATCTACTGCAAGCTGGATGACGTGGGCATCAAATCCCTCCTCTTGTAAGACAAGCTGCAGTTCCTGAACCACGAGGGCCATGGGGTAGATCGCTTGAGGGTGCGGCTTGGCGATGACAGGATTTCCTGTGATCAAGCTGGCGTATACCCCTGGCAAAGTATTCCACACAGGAAAGGTCGAAACACCAATCGCTAGTGCAATACCTTTGGGTACATTGTGGTAGCGCTTCTCAATATTTACTTCGAACTTGCCCATAGGCTTCGTCCATGTAAAGGTATCTTGGGGAAATCTTCCCAGCTCATAGACACCGAGTGCCAAAGTCTCTAGTGCGCGATCATTGGAGTGAGGACCTGAAGCCTGAAATGACATCACAAAGGCTTGTCCTGTTGTATGCATGGTGGCATAAGCCAACTCAAAAAATCGGTTTTTCACACGGTCCAGTGCTTCCATCAGGATACCTGCACGTGTTTCTACACTAGCCTCACGCCACTGAGCAGCTGCTTCCTGAGCTTTGTGTACATAAGTTTCAGGCGCATCGAATACTGGATATTCAATGTTGAGTTTTTCTCTAGTGTAGGGAGAAGTTTCGTCTGAGACGAGCCCTTTGTTGGCATCTTGTCTCAATTCAAATGGACTTCCAACTTGCGTTTGATAAGCGGCTAGGCCATCTGCATTGGCTGTCTCACCATAAATTCTCTTGCTGGGAGGTTCTGGATAGTGCGCAAAGAAAGCACGCGCATGAACCGCCTCAATGGCCTTTTGTATGGCCGCCTCATGTTTAGCGTATAATCCAGACGTTGCAGTAGTAGTTGACATAGATAGCTAAAAATTGTGTGTCCCTAATTCTTTCATTCCGAAGAATTCCTCCTATTCTCCCCTTACAATCAGAAACCGCTCGTTCACAAGGGCTCGGGAAGATAAGGCTTCATGAAAACATGAAGAGAATGGAAAGGGAAGGAGAGGAAATCACGGAACTAATTTGGAAGGCTAAACTAAGCAGAAAATCTGTTTTTTGGAATGCGTGAAAAGGGAAATTAGGCCATTCTTTCACGTTTGAAGGTATTATTTTAATGAAAAAGAAGAAAAGGCTGCTACGGGCATGCTTGCTTTATGTAAAAAATCGCGTACGTGAAATTTCACATACGCGATTCATTTTCTCGATAAACAGTCAAACAACTGTAAACATATAGCGAGTCGAGCACAGAACAGGAGTTTCTTGTACCCTTTACCTGAAGGCTTACAGTTGACCCAATCTCATATCAACGATCTACTTTCTCTGTTTCAGGTAGTAAGGCGAATCTGCTAAGAGATTTGTCTGAAATGTACTTCTTCGCCACCTTTCTGATTGATTTGGTAGTGATCTGGTTGATACGCTCGTCAGCCTTCGCGATGGCATTCATGTCGAGGCCATGCGTATGGTAGTAGACAAGGCTGCTGAGCCAATAACTATTACTTTCCATCCCTACTTGATAAGACTTTCTAAGGGCTTCTTTCACCTTTTCTACGGTTTCCTCTGATGGACCATTCTTCTTCATCTTGTTCATCTCATCATAGACAGTATTGACAAGATCCTCTACATTTTCGGGGGCGCAGGAGAAAGTGACTACCAGATTGAAGCGCGGCTCGGGAAAATGTGTTGTATTGCTGTAGACTCCTGGTGAGTAAACCCCACTCTTTTCCTCACGCAGTACCTTGATCAGTTCGATGGTCAATGCCTTGGTCAGCGCATTGAGGCCCACACGATCCGTCGATGTCCACTTGAGGTCTCCGTAATACTGAATATTGACTACACTTTTGGGTTCTGTTCCTTTGTAAAAATTTTGCTCCATCCGTCCTTCTGGCTCGGGTATACCCAGATTGCGCCACGACTCCGATGTTTCGAGTACAGGAAGCGTTGCCAAATACGTGGTCAAGTACTGCTTGAATGCCTCAATTTCGAAGTTCCCTACGAAGAAGAATGTGAAGTCATTGGCGTCTGCAAATCGCTCACGATAAAAATTCATGGCTGGTTCCAACTCGACACCGTCCATTTGTGCTTCGGTGGGTAGGTAGCGTCGGCGGGGGTGGTCATTGTACATCTTTTTACTCATCTCACTAGTAAACCATCTCTCAGGTGTTGCTAGGATATTTGCCAGAAGGGATTTCTGCTTAGTCATCATAGATTGAAATGCCTCTTCATCCGTTCGGGGAGCGGTCATGTAGAGATGAAGCATCTGAAACATCGTTTCTACATCTTTAGGCGTTGCATTTCCACTTAGCGTTTCCGATAGTTCGCCTATACTGGGACTGACATTGGCGACTTTATCAGAGAGATACTTAGTGAGTTGATTGTCATCAAAGGCTCCCAAACCCGAGCTATTCACGATCTGAGAAGACATCTCGACTGACATATGTTCTTCATCTGTGTAGAGTGAACTTCCCCCTGGGCTGTAGGCACGCATCAAAATTTGATCGTTTTGGAAGTTGGTGGGCTTCAGGTACACGACGATGCCATTGCTGAGTGTTAGCTTTGTGACGCCGATACTTTCTATATTCTCTTCTGCTGTGATGCTACCAGGACTAGGAATTTCAGCTAATAAGGGTCCTTCTACCGCATCATCCTCATAGGCGGTGATTGCTTCTTTTGAAACAGCTTCAATGGCTGCCACTATATCCGCTTTCGTAGGCTGCTTCACCCCATCTTTTTCTACACCCGTCAATGTCACGACAAGGTTATCTTCTCGGATGAAATTCTGGAATGCGTCATTTACCTCTGCCAAAGTGATGGTAGGTAAGATCTGCTGGTAGATGGTGAATCTATTTTCAGGGCCTGGTACAGGGGACTTGCGCAGGTAGTGGGAGACGTAAGCACTGGCGAGTCCACGGCTTGGGGTTTTCCCTTTTTCTCTGAGCTGCTTTTCTAAACCTGTCAAGAGCGCACGCTTGTTGCGATCCAGTTCAGACTGTGTAAAGCCAAACTGCTGCGCACGGCGATGCTCTATCATCAAAGCCTGAAGACCTGTAATGGCACCATTTTCAGGCACTACAGCAAAAGCACCATACTGCGCTTTGGTACGCCCCAATCCCCCACCAAATCCTGCACCCACATAGTTGAAGGGAGGATTGGCTTCATTGATTTTCTCCTGCATACGGTCGCCGATCATGCCACTTGCTAACTGATTGACGATGGACTTACGATAGTCAGAGAGATCTTCCGCGACACTTTTGGGGTGCTTGTACAGCACTTGTAAGACATTGTAGGAAGCTTCTTTGTCAAAAGCAATAGCGATCTGCGGCTCTTGATGGTCGGGAATCTCGTAGTCTACCCTTGGGTTGGGGGTATCTGCCGCAGGAATAGGCCCAAATTTATCCTTGATCATTTGCTCTACCTCGTCTACATCGACATCTCCTACGACGACGACAGCCATGAGATCGGTGCGGTACCACTTGCGATAAAAACTACGGATCGTCTCATACTCGAAGGTTTCTAGGATCTCTTTCTTTCCGATTGGCAAGCGATCGGCATAGCGAGAATTGTAGAATATAGCAGGAAGCGTCTTCTCCTGCATTCTGTCCTGTGCACCTAATCTGGAGCGCCATTCTTCAATGACAATGCCTCTTTCTTTGTCGATTTCTTCGCCTTCCATGGTCACATTGTGTGCCCAGTCTTCAAGAATTTGCATTCCTCGCTCAAACTTTTCGGCCTCGTCTGTCGGCACGCGCAATTGGTAGACGGTCTCATCAAAACTCGTATACGCATTGACGTGGGCACCAAACTGTGACCCGATGGATTCCATGTAATTGGTGATCTCATTTTTGGGGAAGTTTTTGGTTCCGTTGAAGCACATGTGCTCGAGGAAGTGTGCCAGTCCCTGCTGGGCATCGGTCTCCTGAAGAGATCCTGCATTGACGGCTAAGCGCAATTCTGCAATCTTTTCAGGCTTTTTATTGGCTTTGATGTAATAGGTGAGTCCATTGTCTAGTACACCTGTTTTGACATCGGGATCAAAGGGGATGGGATCATCCATGGACAGTTGACTGATCCCTAATAAGGGCATGCATCCCAGCAAAAACAGAATAGATGTATAGAGAATGAAACGGGATTTTGGGTATTGCATAAGTAGGATAAGATTAATTTTGATTTAGGTGTGCCTATTGGATTTGTAGACAATACATCCAAATTGAAGTAACTTAAAATTACATTTTATCAAATAAAGCCACATAGCCAAGTACCTATTACTCGGCTAAATGAGCAAAGAAATCGACGGTTGTAGATAGGGTAGGTGAAGGGACCACTGCCCAGAGAATCAGGCACTACAGTCAAAAGATCCATAATCTAAAACGAGGCAATACCACTTACCTTCTATCTGTCCAAAGTACATACTGAGTAACTCAGCTGTATCGACAAGTTGATAAGAGACATTTTGTTGAAAGTTTTGGGCTTGCTCAAAAGGAGTGGTTTCATATCGCGCCATTTCTGCTTCGTTCAGGGCTTTCATGAGTTCTGTAAGATCCTCATAGGGTGTTTCGAGTTTTTGGAGAAAACACCCTGAGTCTGAAAAGAAATCGTAGCAATCAAAAGAAGGGGCAGGACCGATTTTCATGTCTTGACAAAAATTGCGGGTTCCTTTGGTAAAAGACTCACGACTTTGGCCCAGCTCAGTCGCATTGGCAAATGGATTGGGAATGGGTGCTACGCCTGGTTTGACGATGATATAGCCTCCAGTCGAAGGGACAAACTGCATGAATTCTTCTAGACTTCCTGTTTCAAGTGCTGAACAAGCTCCTTTTACTACAGCGAGCAGACCTTCGGGTACAGCGGGTGTTTCTCCGACCTTTTGGGAGGGATCAGTGGTAGCGGGAGTTGGGAGGTTTTGGTAGGAGATGATTTTTAAGTCGCCGTCAAAAATGATCTTAGTTGCGAATGTGGCATTTTTGATTTCCTGTGTCTTCGAATCCGTGAAAGAGGTAGTCCCTTGGAAGATGGTGGCTGTTTGGTCTTGTGTCTCTGTGACTTCCAGGCTTTCTAAGTTGAGCTTAATGGACCTGTTATCGACGCTGTTGAAACTTTGCTGAAGGCTGCTGACCACTTGTGCACGACTGTAGTTCTCGGCTTGATAAAACTGAGCGACCTGATCTGCATAAAAGTCGCCGATTTCGGGATCTTCGGCAGCAAGGGCATCATAATAGTCAGTTAGGATCGTGACTATTTTTTCTGTTGGATCGGGGGCAGGTGAGGGAGTTTCTGTAGGAGTAGGAGAAACAGTAGGTGGAGGTGTATCCGTCTGTTCAGCATTCTGCTTGCAAGCTACCGTGAGTAGTGTGAGCAGTATAAGGAAGGATATTTGGAGTTTCATAAGAATGGTAATCTTCAGAATATGGGCCAGGTGAGAAATGTTATTGGATACACTCTCGAATTTTCTTACATATACGGATAAACTCCATAAAAAGGCAAAATGAAAGTAGGGGAAATGGAAAAATACCTACAATTAATCGAGGGAAAGAAAATTTGCCTTTATAGAAACGCAAAGAAATTACGCATAAATTCGGTGAAAAAAGAGAATGTATATATATTGATGAATACGAGTAAAACTTGAAAAATTCCTCTTTTTGTTCAAGAATACATAAATATTTTTAGGAGAGAGGAAATAAGGGAATAGCTATAAATTAATACTTGTAGATATATTTAAAAAAGTCCAAACAAATTCAGCCTTAGCAGGTTAGTATATAAGAATTCTAAAGGCATATATATTGAAAGTACTATATGTCAGGGATTTAGATAAACTTTGGGTTTTCATCAAAACGAGAAAACTTTGGGAAAGTACTCCATAAAAGATTTAGAACAGCTTTCGGGTATCAAAGCGCACACACTCCGCGTGTGGGAGCAGCGCTACAATATTATTACCCCAAAGCGTACACCTACGAACATCCGTTATTACGACGATAAGGACCTCCGTTTAATCCTGAATATTTCATTTTTGAACCGTAATGGATATAAGATATCCAAGATATCTAAGATGTCACATGCGGAGATTCGAGAGAATGTACGGAGGATTTCAGATTCCAATCTAGAATTTCCGAATCAAGTAAATGCGTTGATTATCGCTATGGTGAATATCGACGAGGAAAGATTTGAAAAGATCATTTCTACGAACACGCTACAGTTTGGGTTTGAAAATACCATGATGAATATCGTGTATCCTTTTCTTGCTCAGATTGGGATACTCTGGCAGACAGGGAGCATCAATCCCGCGCATGAACATTTCATCACGAGTTTGATTCGTCAAAAGCTCATCGTAGCGATTGATGGCCAGATTAGCCCCAAAAATCCCAACGCTAAGCGCTATGTACTTTTCCTTCCTGAAGGAGAATTGCACGAGCTGAGTTTGCTCTTTGCAGCTTACGTCATCAAGTCTCGCCACAACAAAGCTATTTATCTCGGTCAAAGCTTGCCTTTGAAAGACTTGAGCTTAATCATGGATCTGTATGATCCTGATTATGTATTTACACTCATCACAAGTTATCCTACAAAAGAGGATGTGCTGCCCTACGTAAATGAGTTGGCGCGCATTTGCGAAGGCCGTCAGATTTTACTATCAGGCTATCAAGCGTTGAGTCAGAAAGCACATTTACCTGAAGATGTCATCGTATTTGATACAATTCCAGGTTTGGTTGCGTTTGTAGACGAAAATAGTGAGCAACCTTTCAATCTGAGTCGAACTGCTTAGGCATGACTTTGTATCTCTAAGGATTTACGTACAAAACATAACCTCCCCCCATTCATTTTCAGAGTGGGGGTTTTTCTATGCGGTTCTCCCCGTAATCTTTCATGGACTTAGAGATGTAAAGCGCACGATATTTTTTATCTATGAAAAATTATTTATTTGAATAATATTGATTCTGTCATTTATGGTATAACATCAGGAATCATGCGACTTCAAATAGTAGGGTTTTTCATATTTGTTTTCTGCTGCGGATCAGTCTTAGGGCAAGAGTTAGCCAACGGTTCTTTTGAAGGGCCTAGGGGTGCCTCTTTACTTCCACCTGGATGGGAGGCTTGTGGTAGAGGAAGTACACCTGATACGCAGCCAGGCGCATGGCATGTATTGACAGCACCTGCTTATGGAGAATCCTACATCAGTTTGATTTGCAGAGGAGAGGGAGTACCCTATGCACGACAATGGGAGCGATGTCAGCAAAGACTTCAGAAGCCACTAACTGCGGGGCAGTGCTATGTATATCAGATAGACCTGGCCAGATCTCCTCACTTTTCTTCGGGACGGTACTTTTTTACTCAGGAAGTAAACCTCCGCATTTGGGGAGGGGATGGAAGCTGCCAAGCCAAAGAACTTCTCTGGGAGTCGGGACCTGTGGCACATGTTGATTGGCAGACGTATGAGATGGTGGTGCGACCAGCACAGGATTGCTCACATTTGGTCCTAGAAGCCTACTACATCGGAGATATACCTTATTCGGGGAATATCCTAGTAGACAACTTTTCTTTTGTGCCAGAAGGCAATCCATGTATACCTATGGTGCTGGAGATTAAGAGCGAAAAATAGGATCACCTATCCCTTATCGATACTCCAAAAAGACGAGATCAAGTAGGAGGTCAGATGAAAGGACGGCGTCCCAATAGGAATTTCACTTCGTTCAAGACTACAGAATGAAAGTCCCCATAGTGAGAAGATCTTGCTTTCATCGTTACTTTATTTCTTCTGTCCATCTACTCACTTCAATCGTATTAAGAAGTCATACTTTTCTCTGATGTCTTGAGTGTAGCAAAATCCCTCAAGGGATGATGTCTGATCTTAGGGTACTTCTTCACCCTCGACTGCTTCCCAGAGGATAAACCAGTCTTGCAATTCCATTTCCATCCCGATGACCTTGGCCGCTGAGGCGAGGCGATGCGCTTTTGTGGTACCTAATACAGGGATGATGTCAGCAGGATGATGCATCAGCCAGAGAAGAAGAAGTTGGTCGATTTCCAAGCCATACTTTTGCATCATGGGAGTAGCTGCTAGTCGGAGTCGCACTACTTCTGGTGTAGGATCGGACGCAAAGAGTGCACCGCCACCTAGCGGTGACCAAGCCATAGGAGCGAGCTGGTGCGTCTGACACTGCGTAAAGGTTCCGTCGAGAAAGGGCGTACGGTGCAAGATAGAGGCTTCCACTTGATTGGTCACTAGGGGACAAGCACTTTTGAGCATGTCAAATTGAGCGGGTGAGAAGTTAGAGACCCCTACAAATCTCACTTTTCCGAGACGTACTACTTCTTCAAAGGCTTTGGCAATCTCCTGTGGGTCCATGATGGGACTAGGACGATGTAAGAGTAACAGATCTATGTAATCGGTTTGAAGGTTCTGAAGACTCTGATCCACAGATTGTATGATGTGTGCATAGCTCGTATCATAGTGCTTGACACGTGTATGGGGCCTTTGTTCCCCGATAAGTTGAATGCCACACTTTGTGATCAACTGGATATGTGCCCTAAGCTCTGGCTGGAGCTGTAATGCCTGTCCAAAAGTCTCTTCTGTGGTATAACCTCCATAGATATCTGCATGATCAAATGACGTAATCCCCACTTCAATCGATTGCTCAATAAGTTGACGGATTTCTTGAGGAGTATAATTAGCACCCCAAACGCCCCATTTCATGACACCTGCTACAATCCGAGAGAGAACAGGACCTTGGGGGGAGACCGAAAGATGGGAGGAGGTAGCTTCTGACATAGATAGAAGAAAATGAAAGTAGTGAGTGAGTAGATGAGGTATAAGTTCAAAGAAGAAAAAAGTAAAAAAGGACAAAATGATAGTAATCTTGTCCCTTTTGTGGTTGCGAGATCAGCTTATGATACTTTGTAATTTCAGTGCGATGCCCATATCTCCCTTTACTTTGATTTTTCCTCCCATAAAAGCACCCATAGGATTGAGCTCGCCCGAAAGGAGTTTTTCGAAGTTCTCTCTGGTGATATGGATAACACAATCGGCCTCTCCTTCGCTTTCAGAAACTTTATTTTTGTCACCCTTTCCATCCAGGTAGATATTGCCATCATCTCCTAAATCAAATCTGAGGGTGGCTCCAAGGGGATCAGCATGTTCCGCACGTTTTGTGACGGTTTCTAGTACACTTGACAAGCTCATAGATTTTATATGTCTTAAAATGAATATGTAAAGGTGAATTCTCTACACAATGATACAGAAAATTTTATGATCTGCTATTTGATATGTATGATTTGAGCTAATGAACATGACGCCAAATAATGGTGATATAAGCTTCTGATAAGTAAGTTCAAAAGGGGCAATGTGCTATTTATGGCAAAATGCAAATGGTCTAAGTTTTGAACACCAGAAGCGAGAGAGGATTGCGCGTTCCAAATGCGAGGAAAGGATGTTCTGTTTTTCGTTTAAGAAACAGCAAAATGTTTGTGATATAATGATATTTTTTTGGCAGAAAATAATGAAAATATAAAGTACGGAAAGATGTGAATTTTTTCAGATGTAAAAGTTTAGATATTATCCAGAATTAGCACTTTTGATAAAAAATATTTGTTCATAATCAGCTATTTACAAATCATATAGGGAAAATCATTTTATAAAATCTCTATTTGTCTATCCTCTTAATTTTTTCAAGCCTCTACACATAAATACTTTTTTAGAAGGGTACAAAATCCGTGTGTACGAATAATTGTTTCAACACTATTACTTCATGATGAGACGTACCCTTTACATCCTATTTACGGGATTTCTGCTTCTGGCGATGAGCGTACCGAGCTTTGCTCAGACGTGTACGACAGATGCAGGGACCATAAGTCCTGACCAGACGCCAGTGACCCTGGTCGGCGGGACTGCTACGCTCACAGCTACTCCTGACGGAAATGCTGTGATTCCATCTTCGGGCCAAGTGCTCTATCTACTCACGCAAGCACATCAGGCGATTCTCGCCGTAGGTCCAACCCCCCAATTCTCTGTAACTGATACAGGAACATTTGCCATCCTGACACTGGTCTACAGTACCGACCCCAACGACCCTGCCTTTTTTGATCCTTCTTGGATTCACCCTGGTGTCACTACCGTAGGACATGTCCAGTATTCTCTATCTGTAAACAACACGTGTGCAGACCTCGATCCTATCGGAGCTATTTTTCAAGTAGTCCTGGGAGGAGGTTTCACCTGTACGGCTGATGCTGGAACGATCAAAGCTGATGTAGAAAATCTTCTACTAGGTGGAGGCTCCGCTACGCTTGTCGGTATCCCCCAGGGAGATGCCGTCGTACCTGCTGGCTACTCTACGATTTACGTCCTGACTTCGGGTAACAACCTGCTAATAGAAGGTGTATCGGCTACTCCTCAGTTTACGGTTACAGCCGTAGGCGACTACACCATACACACACTGATTTATGATGCAGACCCCAACAGCCCTAATTTCCTTGACCTATCTGTGGTACAGGTTGGCGTGACTACGGGAATTGATGTATTCAACATCATCAATCAAAATGGACTATGTGCTTCACTAGATGTTGCTGGTGCAGGTTTCCATGTGCAGCCCTGTACGGCTGATGCAGGAACCATCAAGCCTAGTGTAGCCAACCAGCCGCTAGTCAATGGTAGTGCAACACTTCTGGGACTTCCCCAAGGAGATGCGGTGGTACCTGCTGGATATTCGACTCTTTATGTCCTGACTTCTGGGAATACACTTGTTATTGAGGCAGTCTCTACGACTCCCCAGTTTACCGTGACAGCAGCAGGTGACTATAAAATTCATACGTTGGTATATGATGCCGATTCTACGAGTCCTGACTTTCTGGACCTATCGGTTGTCGTACCAGGACAGACTACAGGTATCGACGTATTCAACTTGATAGCCCAGAATAGCCTTTGTGCTTCTCTAGATCTTGCAGGTGCAGGTTTTCATGTGCAGCCAGCTCCTGTTTGTACAGCAGATGCAGGTACGATCACAGCAGACTTTGCAAATGTATCGCTTGTAGGTGGTGCTGCGACTTTGACTGCGACACCTGATGGCAACATCAATGTACCTGCTGGCTACTCCGTACTTTATGTATTGACTTCAGGAAACAACTTGGTGATTGAGCAGGTAGCGACAACGCCTTCTTTCACTGTGACCTCTACTGGACTCTTCACGATCCACACCTTGGTTTACAATGCAGACTCTACTAGCTCTGACTTCTTGGATCTATCGGTTGTCCAGTTTGGTACGACCACAGGTGGAGATGTCGTCGGATTGGTGACTGCCAATGGAATTTGTGCTTCATTAGATGTAGCAGGCGCGCCTATCCATGTGAACGCCTGTCTAGCAGACGCTGGAACGATCACGGCAGATTTCTCAGACGTGTCACTAGTAGGTGGTTCAGCGACTTTGACTGCGACACCTGATGGCAACATCAATGTACCTGCTGGCTACTCTGTACTTTATGTATTGACTTCAGG
>JBCBPW010000092.1:0-27061 GCA_039820545.1 Bacteroidota bacterium
CAGCAGGGACAAATATTCCCTCACTTGCGGATCAACTATCTCAACACGAAGCAGTAGCATATGCAGAGCCTTTATATACACATCAGTTGTTCTATCAGCCCAACGATCCCATAGCAGATACCACAGGAGGATTTAACAATATGTGGCATCTAGGGGCCATCCAAGCACGTGAAGCCTGGGATATCGTCAGAAATGATACTTCCGTCGTCGTCGCGATTGTAGATGAGGGCTACGACCTCTCTCATCCCGATATGCGCGACAATGTCCTACTTAATTATGATGATCCCATTGATGGACTAGACAATGATCAAGATGGGTATCAAGACAATTATCGAGGCTGGGATTTCGGAGGAAATAGCTTAGGAAGCGTATCGGACAATGATCCCAATATCGGGAATGTCCACGGTCACTGGGTGGCAGGTATGGTGGGCGCTCGAACAGACAATAATATCGGCATTCCAGGCCTTTGTTTCAATTGCCGCTATCTGCCGATCAAGGTTACACCTGACGATGCCTTGGGCACCGTCTACTATGGATATGAAGGCGTCGTCTATGCAGCGGATCAAGGAGCAGATGTCATCAACTGTTCATGGGGAGGGACGAATCGAACTCGCTTTGGAGAAGATGTGATCCGCTATGCAACAGAATTTAAAGGAGCAGCTGTCATCGCTGCTTGTGGTAACAGCACCAAAGACGAAGTATTTTATCCTGCAGGATTCGATCAAGTAATCTCAGTGGCCAACTCTTACCTAGGCGATACACTATTTATCAACTCTACCTTCAATTATACAGTAGACTTGACAGCACCTGGATTCGGCGTAGCTAGTACATTTGGCTCTGATGCCTACTGGACTTGGGGGGGAACCTCGGCTTCATCGCCTGTGGTGGCTTCTGCCGTAGCATTGACCCTATCACACTTCCCACAGTACACGCCTTTTCAGGCTGCACAGCGCGTGCGTGTGACGAGTGATGATACCTATGATGCGAATCCTGGATTTATAGGGAAACTGGGAACAGGTCGTGTGAATATGTTTCGTGCACTTACAGACCCACTCAAGCCTTCTATTCGGAGACTTACCTTTACGCTAGAGGATCAGACAGGAGATCAAAATATCGATCCTGGCGATACGGTATACCTCTCAGTGGATTGGATCAATTATCTTGATTCTGCTCAAAACCTTACCCTTCGTGCTTCGACATCTGCTGCTTTTAATGGACGCGTGACATGGTTGGCAGACGAATGGGTCAAAGGCGGAGCTCCTGCTGCTGCTCGATTTGAAGGAGAACAAGTATTCGTTTTTGTATTGGATAATGACATTCCACTAAATTATAATTTAGAGATTCGTCTGGACTATGAAGATCAGGCAACTGCTTACTCGGATTTTGAGTATATCGAAGCGCGGATCAACCCCTCGTATTTAGACGTAGATGTCAATGACATCTTGACGACTGTGACGAGTAATGGGGGGCTAGGATTCAACGACTTTCTGACTCAGACCCAAGGAAAAGGATTTCGCTATCGAAACTCAGAGAATGTGCTCTTTGAAGGAAGTTTCCTCGTTGGGAGTGGACCTGCCCGTGTATCCGACCATATGCGAAATGGGAGCGTTCGAGACGACGATTTCCAGATCATAACGCCTGTGAGAAGAAATTTTGAGTCCGATAGGGCGGATTTTGAATCTCGAACTGTATACGATGACAGCAAGGCTAGCACGCCTGTTCAATTACAAATTGAGGAAGAGACTTTTGCGTGGGCAGAATCCTCCGATGCACATTATGTCCTCCAACAGTACATCATCACCAATCAGCAACCCCAGGTGATTGAGTCGCTGTACGCAGGCATATTCATAGATTGGGACATCAATCCCGTACTCAACGTCACCAATCAGTCATTTCAGACGTTCAATGCTGCTTCCTATGATGAGGGAAATAAGCTGGCTTTCTGCTATGATCGCTTTTCCAATGGAGCGGATTACTTTGGCGTATCGTTACTCTCTGACCAGACCTTTCATACCTTTGCGAGTGAGGCTCAAGGAAGTATCTCATACAGTTCTACAGATAAGTTTGATGCACTACGGACGCAACCCTCTCCAACAAGTTCACAAGTGGGTGTGAGTGGTGCTGGCGTGGATGTCGTGCAATTTGTATCGGGAGGCCCTATGAGGTTGGAGCCAGGAGAGACAGATACGATTGTGTTTGTGCTTCTGGGCGTGCAGGATATAACCCAACTTGAGATCACGCGAAATCAAGCCTTGAGTCAATATGAATGCCAGATCTTACGCAAAGGCGTTTCCCAATCCTTTTCTCTATCTGATACCACTCCTAATACCTTGACTGTGATTGATTTCAAGGATCAAAACCTTGTGGCCGACAATTGGATTTGGGATTTTGGAGATGGGACGACCGCAAATGGAGCCAGTGTTTCGCACCAGTTTAAGTTTCCTGGATTATATATGGTGAAACTGACTGTATCGAGTGGGGCATGTACGCAGACTTATAGTCGTACAGTGGAGGTAAGTCTTCCTAGTAGGCTAGATGAATCTAAGGATTCCGATGTGTTACTCTTTCCCAATCCGACCTCAGATGAAATCACGTTGATTTTACCTGCCTCCTTGCCCCAGGATGCCTCCTGGCAAATGCGCAACTTGCTAGGGCAATCTGTCAAGGAAGGAAGGCTCAAGGCTGGAAGTAGAGAAGCCATATTAAAGATAAGTGACCTCCCTGCTGGAGTCTATCGCCTGCAATTACAGATGCAGGAGCAGGTAATTATGAGGCAGATTTTAGTGAACCCCTGATCGTATGGGATGTGCTTGTAGAGACGTGATGAATCACGTCTCTACAAGCACGGATTTATTATTCCACCTGAACTTTTTCTACCCATCTTTTACCTTCAGCATTGATCACCACTTGATAAATGCCTTTTCCCCAACGATGCGTATCCATTTTCAAAGTGGGAAAGGATGAGGTTTGTACATATATTTTCCTTCCCCTTAAATCATAAACCGTAACAAAAAACTCTGCCACATTCAGATTAGAGATATTCAACGTCAAATCTCCTGAAGTAGGATTGGGGTAAAGCGAAAAGGAAGGCCCACCTACCTGAGGAGCTATTTTGACCCAATTGGAGAGGAATACTTGTCCTACGGCATTGGTCCAGGACACGAGATATCTCAGGGTAGCGTGGGGCGGAATATTTTCATCCCACCACTGGTAGGTAGTTTGAAATTCAGATGCCTTCTGAACGGAAATTACCCTTGGTTGTTCCTGATCAATGGCTCGAATGATGTGGAAGCTTGATCCTTCTTGTACCTCACTGATATTCCAGTCGAGCTGTACTTGATTGGATACGGGCTGTGCAGCAAGTCGTACATCGTATACAGGGAGCAGCGTCTGATCTATCGGCTGTTGAAAACCTAAGGTGGCTCCTGGCAATCCTCCATAAGCACCAATAATAGGTTCGCCTATAGACACCAGGAAAGTCGTACCTCCAATGGTCCCGCTAGCTGCGGCACTGAATACGCCTGTGCGTTCGATGCTTTGGGCTAAGCCCAGGGAGGGTAGTAGGACTAGGACCCAAAACAAATAATATGGTTTACTTTTCATCTTGGAGCTGATTCATGAGGGCTTTGATGGCTTCAAGTTCTGATTTGAGCTGGTTCATTTCCTGCTCCTGCTGGTCTAGACGATCTTTTTGCACCTGTAGAGCAGATTCCTGTTTTTGGATCATTTCCTGTTGCTCCTGTATGGCTTTGATGGCTAATACTGAAAATTCGCCGTAGCTCAATCCCTGATATTCTCCTACATCATGTACCAACTCTGGGAAGACGCTACCTACTTCTTGGGCAATGAATCCTACAGAAGGAGTGGCGCCATCTGATTGACTTTTGTAAAGGTAGCTGCTAGGCTGTAGCATCATGACTTTATCGAGGATGGGACCGAGCAGGGTGATATTCTTCTTGGCACGCCTGTCAGATAGGTTGGTGTATACACCTGTAGTTTGATTAATACTCCCACGTGGATTGCTCAAATAGTCGAATTCGAGATCACCTGCTGTATTTCGGAAAATATCCCAAAATGTAGGGGTACCATTCCCCACGAGGCGAAGCGATCCTCCTGCGGCATTGCTAGTCTGATTGATTTGTAGCAGAGCTGCTGGAGTTGTCCCTATGACACCAACTCCTACGTTTCCGCCTCCTTCTACCAAGCGTAGATTCCCCCCACCATTGAGATTGACGAATAAATCTGCACTTCCTGTCTGTTCTATCTGATCTGCATCAAGGGCGATGCCACTAGTCGATGCGCCCACAAGGAGTCCTGCTGCTGTGGTTTGCAATGATCCTCCATTGTCCAAAGAACCAAAAGGAATGACCTGTAATCTGCCTACTGGGGTATTGGTTCCCATGCCCACTTCGCTGTTGTTGGTGATGACCATAGAGGTGGCCGAGGTGGAGGAAGTTGGAGAAAAGACCAGTTTGCCCGCTCCCGCTGTCCAAGCTGTTGCGCTAGATCCGATGTACCAGTCGTCTCCTCCAGGATTGGTGTTTCCCAGTCGTAGTTGATAATCGGTATCCTCTACATCCAGGCGTATATTGGGGTTGGTATTTCCTATGCCCACATCGCCCGAAGTGTAGTAAGCATCTGTTGCATTTTGTGTCCAGACACTGGTAGGGAGTCCCGCAGGCGCCCACTGCGTCCCACTCCATTGGAGGATTTGCCCTGAGGAGAGTACGCCGATATTGACATCGTTGAGTTCACTCATACTCATATCTACCTCGTCTGCTACAAGTGCATATGGTACCGATTGGAAGGCGATCGTCGCGAGAGAAGTCCCGTTGAGCAAAATTTGAACTTGATGGTTATTGGCTGCCCAGTCGATGGAAGCAAAGGTATTCGTCACAGGGCTTCCTTGTCCGATGATGATATCAAAAAGTCCGTAGGTATCTGTGAGTTGCGTATGTGTCTCCTCATATTGGAGTACGCTGCCTGAATTGAGTATCCTGACTGTAATGTTGACGGTAGTACTAGAAACAGGGAGCCCACTGGCGTCGCGGGCGATTCCTTGAAAGGTGATTCCTTGTGGTACTTGAGCCTGTAGGGGTGTCACTCCAACAAGGAGGCTCAGTATGATGAGAATGTGGACAAGCTGCCGATACATATTGCTGTTTGGGTAAGAGTGAGTAAGTCGGGAAACCATCACAAAGGATCTATCCCAATAGTCCTGAGAAACTGCTTTCAGTTCTTAGTGTCACAGGTGATTTTTGTGAATCTGACTTCCTAAATTTAGCTCAATTTAGTCCCATTAAACCTCATAAATGGCTTTCGTCAGAACCATAAAATACCATCTGTTTTTCCTAATACTTCGATTCACAACAGTCTCTTATTTAACTACGTAATGTAGGTAGTTTACCCTACTGAAACATCACAACTGGCTATATAGGATAGGGAAAGCCCCTGAATGGTCTCAAGAGGCGTATCAATGGAGATATATATTGGGGGGAATGTGGAAAGGTGTTGAGTAGCTAGAAAAATAGAAGTGCGTATCTATAGGATTACTGCCCTCTGCTATAGGTGCTTGTTGTCTCGACTCTTCTTTCTCTTAGACCCTATTTGGGACAATGAAAATCTAGCTAAAAAGCATAAAATTTTAGCAGGTAGGAAATCTCAAGCGTGGTCTAAGCTATTCGGCATCCTGTCTAAAAATGATTCTTCCACATCATGGACTCTACAGGCTTGATAGTACGTTGGGTGTACTTGGCGTTTTGCTTTCGATTGTAGTAGTTGAGGACTTCTCCGTTGACTTCAAAATAAATGAGTTGACCAATCGGCATGCCTCCATAAACGCGTACAGGCTGTGCGACGGTAATTTCTAGCGTCCAAGTATTACAAAATCCAACATCTCCCTTTCCTGCAGTTGCATGAATGTGAATGCCCAGGCGTCCGATACTGCTTTTGCCTTCCAAAAAAGGAACATGTCCGTGCGTCTCTGTATATTCTTCTGTTACACCTAAGTAGAGCGTATTAGGCTGAAGCACATAGCCTTCTGCTGGGATGACGATTTCTTCAATTTGATTGTGCTTCCGGGCATCAAGGACACGGTCTTTATATACAGCGAGGTACTTCCCTAGTTTGACGTCGTATGAATTGCTGCCCAGTTGTGCCCGTTCAAAGGGCTCGATCACAATATTTCCTTTCTCTATTTCTGCTAAAATCTGCCCGTCGGATAGTATCATAGGATTGCTTCAAGTGAGGTGGTTTGGCTTGATCGGTTCGAATTTAGGGCTTTTCAACACAGGACCAAGCCAGGGTTTTCCACAAGTGCGAGGAAAATGAATAAGAAGATATCAGGAAACGGGTATTGGAAGTCCAAAAGCAACACCAAAGATGAGCAGGTGCTGAAACATCTACTCCTTGTACACCTTACCTCCCTTCATCACGAAGCTCACGCGTTGCATCGTCTCGATCTCTACTAGGGGATTTTCATCGGTGGCAATTATATCTGCGTACTTACCTGCTTCGATAGAGCCTAAGTCCTCTTCGATGCCTAGCATGAGGGCAGGTGTCATCGTAGCAGATTGGATGGCTTCCATCGCAGGCATCCCCGCCTGCGTCATGTAGTAAAATTCCTTGCCATTTTCTCCATGCGTAAATACGCCTGCATCTGTACCGAAACAGATTTTGACGCCTCTCTTGTAAGCCTTTCCAAAAGTATTGTAGATCTGAGGACCAATGGCAAGGGCTTTGGGAACGACTACAGCGGGATAATAACCCTTGATTTTAGCCTTTTCTTCTACTGCTTTTCCTGCCGTGATGGTAGGTACATAGTAAGTACCTTTTTCAATCATGAGATCCATGACTTCTTCGGTCATCATCGTACCATGCTCGATAGAGGTAATACCAGCCGCTACTGCACGTTTCATCCCTTCTGCTCCATGCGCATGGGCAGCCGTGATCATGCCGTAGTCTTTGGCGGTTTGTATAATGGCAGTGAGCTCTTCATCGGAAAACTGTGGGCCAGAGCCGTCTTTGGCGACACTGAGTACACCTCCTGTAGCGGTGATTTTGATGTTATCTGCGCCGTTTTTGTAGCGCTGGCGTACTGCTTTGGCAGCGTCGGCGGGGCCATTGACGACGCCTTCGGCAGGACCTGGATCGCCCATGAGGGCGCGGCTGCTTCCATTGGTAGGATCGGCGTGGCCACCTGTAGTCGCGATGGCTTTTCCTGCAGAGTACACGCGTGGACCTTCTGTAAGCCCTAACTCAATCGCATTGCGAAGGGCTGTGTTGACGCCCGTTCCTCCCAAGTCTCGGACGCCAGTGAAACCCGCCATTAAGGTACGCTTGGCGTATACTGCTGCCCGAAACGCTACATCGGCTTCGTTGAGTCTGTAGCGGTCCAGATAGGTGGAGGGACTGGATTCGAACTCCAAGTGGACATGCATATCCATCAATCCAGGCATCACCGTGCGGTCCTTCAAGTCTATGACCTCATCCTCCTTCTGTGCCTTGAGATATCCTTTTTCTACACCAGTGATCCGATCTCGCTCGACTATAATGGTCATTTTAGATTGGGCCTGATCTGACACTCCATCAATCAAGTTGCCACAATGGATCAATGTACGCTGAGCTGAGAGCCAGGAAATGCAAGCACCAAGCAATAAAAAAGTGAGTAAGTATCGTTTCATCCTAATGTATTTTCACCAAATTAAAAAAAATCACCTAACCTACCCCAACTTCTCGCTTCCGCCTTGCGTGTAGGTTTTCAAATAGGAGAATCAAATTGATGTACAGGGTCCTTGTCCTTATTTTCTCCATAATATTAATCTTCGGCTTCTCTTTGGAGGCACGAAGCCAACATACTGTGTATACGGAGATCTCGGTCACCTATGAAGATGGGGTACCGCTCCAGCAGAAGTTGGTCGATATTTCGTTGTTCTACGCGGATACTTCGCAAGGACTCTATGCATTCGATACCCTTACATTTGATACAGGAGGGAAGGCTGTAATCATATACAATCTGCCGCCCAACCAAACTTTTTGGATAGAGATTGCGATTCCTAACTGTCCCATCTTGGGCAATACGATTGTAGGATTGGATACCATTACACCTGCAACAGATACGGTAAGGAAGAGTTTTATCTACTGTCAGGGGGCAGAGGCTTGTGAGGTCGATTTTATACCTGAGTTGCGGCCCAACCTTGCGTTGGCTTTGGATGCTGACTTCCTCAATGTCGACCCCTTCGAATCATTTTCTTATCAGTGGATACTGGGAGATGGTGGTCAGAGCACAGGAGACACCCTGCAATATACGTATCAGCAGCCAGGAGATTATTTTATTCAGTTGGCGGTGAGGGGCAGCTTTGGATGTAGGGATACTTCCAGAAAGATTATCACGGTCTTTGATCGGTGTGAGGCCTCTTTTACCTTTTCTCAGACCCAAGCGCGGACTTTACAGTTGGTCGGAAGTCCGCAGGGATTTTCGAGTCTTTTTCACAGTTGGAGTTTTGGTGATGGAGCATTTAGCCCAGGTGCTCAAGTAAGCCATACCTACGCGACAGGAGACGAGTATTTGGTTTGTCTCTCGATCTTTGACACCGCATACAATTGTTTCGATTTGGTGTGCGACACGATTTTTGTGGGAGATTCTAGCAATTGTAGAACCGACTTTCGCACGACGCCTTTGAGCAACAAGAGCTTCTCTTTCAAAGTAGAGAGAGAAAACGAAAATTCTGCTATAGGTTATACCTATTCCTGGGATCTGGGAGACGGCAGTCCGATCCAAACGGGTCCTGAAATCACGCACACGTACACGACGCCTGGCTTATACTTTGTCACGTTGACAACCAATAGCAGCATAGGGTGTGAAGCCTCTGAGACGAAGGATGTAAGAGCAGATCCAGATCCTTTATGTCTGGCAGATTTCGTAGGGGTGGAGCGGCCCAATCTGAAGGCGATTTTTTCTGCACTTTTTCCTAGGGAAGGGCTGACATACGAATGGTCGATTGGCGGGACGCCTGTATCTAATTCTCCTACGCTGACCTACCAAGCTTCGACTCCTGGCATAGTGGATATCTGCTTAAGTATTCTAGATTCTTCGACCAATTGCCAAGCGCAGACATGTCAAAGTTTTGACTTGGTTGGGGATCAAAATTGTACACCTGCCTTTACCTGGAATGGATCTGGACAGGGTCCTTATCAATTCATCAATCAATCGGTAGGGGGAGAGATGGGCGATCAAGCCTTTGTTTGGGACTTTGGAGATGGGACAAGTACGACGGATCGTGACCCCACACATACTTTTGCTAGTGGAAGTAGTTGGGAGGTGTGCCTGACGATTCGCAATCTCTCCACAGGCTGCTCAGATGTAAGGTGTAGGATCATCAATGCTACGCAAGGGGCTGGATTTGAGATTAGTGGAGTTAGCTACGCCAATCAGATGCCTGTCTATGACGCCAATGCATTGCTTTACGAACTAGATGAGAGCAGTGGTTTTCAGTTGGAGGTGATCCAACCCTATCTCGCCTCGGGTTTGTTTCGCTTTGAAAATGTGCAGCCTGGGAACTATCAGGTCTGGATTCATCCTAGAGGAGAAGAAGCAGAGAAGTATCTGCCCACCTATCCTGGCAATCAACTCTATTGGCAAGATGCGATAGGTACCGTGGTGAGTCAGGCAAATATCGCCTTGCCACCGATCGAAATGAATATCCAACCGCCGCCAAGCGCAGGGCAAGGACAAATTAAAGGAAAGATCTTTGAGGGGTTGAATGGGCAAAATGGCCCCCCGCTTGTAGAACAAGTCATATTTCTCCAAGATCAAAATCAAGAGGTCTTAACCTATATGCTAAGCGACGGGCTAGGGGAGTATCGATTTGGAGATCTGCCCGCTGGAACGTATTACATTCGCCCCGAAATTCCAGGTGTAATGAGCCGCCCTAGGAAAGTTGTACTCGCAAATGGACAGCAGCAAGATGGGATTGATTTTGGAGTAGATGCTTCTTTTGCCTTTCCGACGGATATAGAGGAGGCAGTATATCCATATCCTATTTTTGCTCCCAATCCTATACGTGGGATGATCAAGGTACTTTTTCCCTTGGAGCAAAATATCGATATTCAAATATATAACCTTTCACATCAGATGATGTGGGAGGGAAGCTTAAGGTCTTCAGAAGTGATTGCTGTAGACAAATGGGCTTCAGGCATGTACTTTATCAGGTGGAAAACGGGACAAGAGGAAGGATGGGAAAAGATACAAGTACTCGAATGATGGAAGTATACCAACGAAAAGTTGAAGCGATAGATAAAGATTTAACCCAAACCCATAGGCTTGCAAATTGAACCAGAACTTCTGGATGCTTGTCTTAGACAAGACAGACTCGCACAGTCTGAGTTGTTTCGGCGCTGTTTCAGCATGCTGATGGGGATTTGTATGCGCTATGCTAAAGATGAAGAACAGGGGAGAGAACTACTTAATTTGGGTTTTTTGAAAATTCTCAACAATCTCTCCAAGCGGAAACCAGGAACTCCGCTAGAACCGTGGATGCGCAGGGTCATGATCAATGCCATCATAGACGAATATCGCAAACACAAAAGGCACAAAGAGACGATGGTATATACCGATTGGGATGAGCATCATACAGGACAGGAAGCGATAGATTTTAATCTGGCAGATCGGAAGTTTGACGCAGAAGATATTGAGATGATGATACAGGGCCTTCCACCTATGACAAGAGAGGTATTCAATTTGCATATCATCGATGGATACGCCCACAAGGAGATCGCCAAAATGCTGGGTATAGCAGAAGGTACATCCAAGTGGCATGTGAATCAGGCGAGAAAGAAGATACAGGGACAACTCATGGAGCAACAAAGAATTCAGCAAGCATCTTAAAGAGATGGAAGGAAATCGACACTTAGACGACTTTGTTCGGAAGAAAATCCACGAAAGGCAGTATGCATATGACGATGCCTACTGGGCCGAGACGGCTGCTTTCTTGGATGCACATCAAAGACCCAAAAAGACCCGATGGTTTTTCTGGTTTGTATTCCTATTGTTGGGAAGTGTAACCAGTATGGCTTCTATTTGGTGGTATCAAGATGTGTATCATACGGATACGCCTCCTGGACAAAATCTTACCCTGATCGTACAGGACACCAATTGTGTAGAGGAACCGTATTCGGAATCTTTGGCACAAACAGCTGGCATAGGTAAGGATTTGAATACTGAAGTAAACCCTCGTGCTGTAAAAGCTCTCACAGATGATGTACTCCGTACAAATGTGTTGGTGCCTGAATCTGATGTCTCTCCTATACTTCCTGAATCAATCATAGACAGCAAATATACTGCGTCTGTAATGTCTTCTGATACTACTCAGCATACAGACCCTTCGCTTAGGCGTGCTTCTTTCTCCCTCAAGTCCTTATTATTTTCACAAAATCCAGGCTTAGAGGCTCCTATTAGAGCTGGGAGTGTAGACATACAAGGTCAAGGATTTCCGCAGCATCGCCATCATGTCGGCTTGATGGTGGGTATCCAGCGTGCACCCGCTTGGGCTCCCAATGAAGCAGGCGTCGTACCTGAAGATGTAACGCCTACCATAGGTTTGACTTACCAGTATAACCTCAGCCCTCGCTTCACTTTGAGTTCAGGGATTCAGTACTGGCAGCGGACAGGGCTAGACTTGGATACGCTGATTGTCCAACAAGCCTTTGGACAAGGGCTAGATGAGAGAAGATTTGATCTACGACCTCGACGGATGCATGCGCTGAAAGTCCCTCTAATACTATCTATGCGATTTGGGAGAAAGAGCCAAATACGTGCAGGTGGATATATCAGTCGTCTGCTGGATGTGGAAAGCCAACTCATGGAGACTACTTATCAGCCTTCTACAGGCTACTTGTCTCGCCAAACCACTGCATGGGGATATCGTCGAGGCATCCAGACATGGCAATATGGACTCTCCGCTGCCTATGGACACTACCTTGGACGTGGTATCACCGCAGATTTTGAGATGGGATGGAGCTGGCAAGACTTGACGGATGATGTATATTTTCGCGAAAATCGCAAGGACAGACAGCTGTATATCCAACTTTCATTTAGCAAATCTCTATTCACTTTCTAATTGCTCATGGTACGATTGACCCTTCATATGATTTCTATTCGCTTCATACTCGTGTGGATCTTGCCGTGCATAGGGATCTTTGGCTGGTCTTGTAAGGTTCAAGATTTACCCGAACCACAGGAGGGCGAAGTGAAGTACCAGATCTCAGGACAGGTGATGGAGAGCGATTGGAAAATAGAAGCAGGGCGTGCAGAAACCTATGCGTTTGCCGAAGCCGAGTTGAATTCATCCAATGTATACGAGTTCGTCGGAAGAATTGCTCCTGCCAGTTGTAAGGACTGCGGGGAGTGGTTAGAGATTAGATTACGAGACATCGCTTTTGCACCAAATCCAGATACAATAGTCAGAGAAGAAAGCTTCTACTTGGGAAGACGACCATTTTTACAGTTGGATGGAGGCAAAGTGAAGAGAAAGGCGGAAGTAACACTTCAACCGACAGAAGAGAATGAAGACTGGACCTACACATGGGTGTTCGAAGACCAATCCTCTAGTGAGGCTATAGTGGCAAAGAAGCTCTTTGACCTGGATATTCAGACGGAGACGGAAGTGTGCCTACAGACCATCGATGCTGAGGGCTGCCAAACCGATATTTGCAATCGTATTTCCCTCATAGATACCACACTCAATATAGACTTTGACTATCGCTTTTTACCCAATAGCAACTATCTCGAATTTCGCTCCCTCATCACAGGACAAGCCCCTTTTGATTACCAATGGGACTTTGGGGATGGTTTTACCTCTAAGTTAGCCAATCCAGGCTATGCATATGCGGAGGCCCTACAGTACAATGTCTGCTTGACAGCTACAGATTTTGCAGGTGCTTCACAAACTCTTTGCAAGATTGTAGCAGCTGATCCTTCATTTTGCGATCATAGTTTTTCCTACAGAGTAGCCACAGTCCCTGTGCCAGATGTCTTGCAGTTTGGTGCGGTCGAGTTGAGGTATAGGAGTGTGGAGGGCACGTTGTATTCCTCGGCATGGCAGCCTCAGGATGGGAATGCTTATTTCCATTTACTTTCGACTCAAAGTGGGCCTGAGACCCGTGAGGGAGGGAAAGCGCAAATCATCGAGTTTTTGGGAAATGCACAATTGTGGAGTGAATCTGGCGAAAGTATTTTTCTACAATCCTTTCAGGGACGTTTTCTAATGGGAATTCCCAAATGAGAGGACAAATTGTATCTTTGCCTTTCGGTAGAAATGTCAAGGATAAAACCCTATGAGCTTTTTTAAGCGTTTGTTTCAATCATCAGCCTCTTCTCTTCCTGAGAAGGAAGCTCTTTCTTTTGATACGCTAGGTTGGCCTGAGATCGATCGGCAGAAGCATCGCATCATCTGGCAAAGCGAGGAAGTACCCGCCCAGCTTTCGCTTAATTTTTTTCCTTCGGCCCCAGACCTTCCCCGTCCATTGAGCCATACGCCCAAACTCATCAAGTTCTATCGCAAGAAACTCACCAAGGCTCAGGGAGGAATATTAGAAGTCAAGCCAGGAGAGATTCAGGGGTTTCGAGCCATTGACACCCTCTTCAAAATGCCCATGGAGAAAGGTGGATTTATCTATGTCAGTAGTATCACCATCCCTTTTGTCGATTGTAGCTATGTCGTCAAGCTACAAGCGCAAGAGTATATCCATATCGGTAAGCGAGAGCAACTCGTAGAGGAACGATTGGAAAAGGACAACAAAGTACCTGATCAGTGGACAGAAGATCCTTATGATTCCTCAGTCAAGCTAGGAAGCCTACGACATGTGGGCGATGATGTACGTTTTGATTTATTCTTTCCAGATCATCCACTTTCTCAATTGAGAGGATGGATGTTTAGGGTAAAGAATAGCCTCCATTTTGATGAATCATTCTCGAAGCTCGAGCCTTTGGTGGACTAAGTAGGACCACCGCCATGGCGTGGTCATAGGGTTCCTACAGCGTGGGCACAGGGCTATTATTTTCCTTCTCCTATGGCGTGATCATCGTACGTACCATCCTTTATTTCTTCCCACTAGGAAAAGATAAGTTATCCTTTATACCCAGAGCCTGCTTCAGGTGGCGTTCCTCATGGAGGGCAATCACACGACAAGTATCTTTCAAGCTAAAAACAGCCAGTGGATTGGTAGGTGACATGACGACCATCCCTTCGTGATCCTCTATATCTAGGCGACGGACGATGTCGATCAAAGCAGATTGATGTCCGATGAAATCATCCAGTATTGTGGAGGTATAAGGTGCCTTTGAAGGCTTGTGGGTAACATGTGCTTTGAGCTTACGACGTGCGTCAGGCTTAAGCGCATTGATGTAGTAGGTACCCCATACATCTGGAACGAGGGGCAACCTTTCGCGCTTGCGGATGCGCTTGTGACCATTGGCGATTTGGATAAACACAGGGAAATATCCCTTGTTGTACTTCATGATATGATCCAGATTCTGCGCGATGCTCCACGATTGGCGCTTGGCCTTCCAGTTGAGCTGCTCGTCAGTCATGAATCCAAATGATCCTCTCACCTTGCGCGTAATCAGATCGATTCGCTCGATGATGTCTTCCAGATAAGAATTGTTCATGGTGTTAGATGCCTCGATAAGCATAGACTTTGGGTTTTGGGTAAACAAAAAGTCAGGGGGCATAAAAAGAACCAATTCTTTGTCGTACAATGAATAGAAGCACTTATGTATCGTACGACGCGGCATCTAATGGGTGGCGTTTGTCCCCCTAGTACAAATCATCCCATTGCCTTTGACAAGCGCTTCTTGTTTGGGTTTGGAAGATAAAGATACTAAAACCGTTATATCGAAAAGGAAGGAATACCTGTATGGTAAGTCTGATCGGGTCAATGGATAAAAGAAAAACACGCGTGGTAAACCACGCGCGCTTCTTACTTCAACACTCCAAAAATATTCTCTTAAAATGAGGTTACCTTATTGTTCCTATTAAGCTAACCTTTAGCTAATGTATACTTAATATTCAAATAAGTCAATATTTGAATAGATTTTTCTTTTAGAAATTTCTGATATTTCCACATAATGAGGAATCCAAAAAAAATCTTCGGAGAAAGCTTTCCTTCTCCGAAGATGGTGTGGCGTGCTTCCTTTAGTAGGGTATTTAGGCTGCTTCTCTACCCAAGATTTCTCTTAGTTTTTTCTTAGCACGACTAAATTGTGACTTCGAAGTAGCCTCACTGATATTGAGTATGCTTCCTATTTCTTGGTGGTCATAGCCTTCGAAGTGATAGAGCTTGAATACGGTTTTATATCCTTCAGGCAGTTGAGAGATGGCGTCCTGGATACGCTGTACATTGACAGAAGGGGCAGGTGCGGGCTGCTCATCTGGTACTTCCAGTCTTTCTGCATCCAAGGGTACCCACTCGGCACGACGGCGCTTGAGGTGATTGATAGAGGTATTGATGACGATGCGCTTGAGCCATGCGCCAAAGGTAGATTCCCCCTTGAAGTTTTTTAAATTGCGAAAGGCGCGCAAAAAAGCCTCTTGAAGCACATCTTCGGCCTCCATTTCATCTCCCGTGATCCTGACAGCTACACGGTGCATGGCACGCAGGTATTGACTGTACAGAACTTGTTGGGCACGTGGATCGCCAGCTTGGCACTGGATCAAGAGTTGGGGCTGAGGTTGTCCGGTCTGGTACGTATAGGAAGCATTCATGATTTTCTACAACTAAATATCCATTAGGTTTTTGACTGATATGAAAATGCTTCTTTTTATTCCCTTGACACAGAAGAAAGGAGTCAGTACGGGAAAAGTAGGAGTGAACCTTGCCCAAACGGAATGAACCAGAAAGAAAAAGTGTGAGCCTGGATTATGAGGGATAAACCAAGAGAATTCGAACTTCTATCTGTCTACTTGTGAAAATCTGATTAATTTTAGGTAAGAGAAGTGGTTATTTCCTGGTGTGAATCCTACAAGAAGGATCTTTGCACGCCAAAGCCACGAGATCATTCTCCGACCTATTAACTTTCAGATTGTATTTATGAGACTTTTATACGCACGAATTGGCGCGATGCTCCTACTCACTTTTTGCATGCAAGCTTGTCAGGAAGTAGAAACGAGCCAGGCTCCCCCCCAGTCGCTTAATATGGTTCAGGCTTTTCCCGACCTATTTCCTGATGTTCAGATGGCGGGTATATTTCCTGATTCCAAGACCTTTGCAGATTGTACCCCCACACAAGATCCTAAAGTCATCAATGAAGCTTATGCCAAACAAAAGGATCAGCCCGACTTTGGTCTGCAAGAATTCATTGCGGCTTATTTTGAACTTCCTCCCCAGATCTCCTCGGGGTTTCAGGCTGACACGAGTCGCAGCGTCTCCGCGCATATCAATACGCTCTGGCCAGTCTTGACACGAGCATCTGACAATACGAGCAATACCTCTCTCCTTCCTTTGCCTTATCCCTACATCGTGCCTGGAGGTCGTTTTCGCGAGATATACTACTGGGATAGCTATTTCACGATGCTAGGCCTACAGGTGTCGGATGATGCTACAGGAAAAATTCGCCCCATGATCCAAAATTTTGCACACCTTATTGAGACCGTAGGCTATGTTCCCAACGGCAATCGGACCTATTTTGTCGGTAGGTCACAGCCTCCTTTCTTTTCATTGATGGTGCGTCTGCTGGCAGAAGTTGAGGGCAATAAAGTCTTGGCTGAATTCCTACCTGCGATGGAAAAAGAATACCAGTTTTGGATGATGGGACAGGATCAGTTGTCTGGGGAGAAGCCCGCAATCAAACGCGTCGTAAAGATAGGGGAGACAGGTGTGATGAATAGGTACTGGGACAATCGACCTGTACCACGGCCCGAGTCCTACAAAGAAGATGTAGAGCTAGCCGAGAAGACAGGGCGCGAACCCGAAAAACTCTATCGAGACCTTCGTGCGGCTTGTGAGTCAGGATGGGATTTTAGTTCTCGATGGCTGCGAGATCCGCAAGATCTAGGGACGATCCATACGACAGAGATCTTGCCCGTAGACCTCAATGCCTTACTTTATCATTTGGAGTTGACCCTTTCAGAGAGCTTTGAAATCAACGGAAATGCAGAAAAAAGAGTATATTATGAGAGAAAGGCTGCGGATCGCAAGGCTGCCATACAGCAGATATTTTGGGATCAAGATATGGGGATGTTCCTGGATTATGATTGGATAGCTGAAGAACGTCTGAATCGCCCTTCCCTGGCTACGGCATTTCCTCTATATTTCAAAATAGCCACAGTGGGACAGGCTGAAGCGACAGCCCAAAAAGTAGAAGAACTGTTTCTCCAACCTGGTGGAGTATTGACCACCGCGGTAGAGACAGGGCAACAATGGGATGCGCCCAACGGATGGGCTCCGCTACAGTGGATGACCATCGCAGGACTTCGAAACTATGATCAAAATCTTCTTTCTGATAAGATCAAGCAGCGGTGGATCGCATTGAATCGTAAAGTATATAAGGGGACGGGGAAACTCGTAGAAAAATATAATGTTACCGATATTCAACTAGAAGCAGGAGGAGGAGAATATCCGCTTCAAGATGGCTTTGGATGGACAAATGGGGTCCTGCTTCGTCTCGTATCAGAGTAAAGTCTTGAGGAACATGTTGTAGTCCTTCATATTCTTTTCCTCTGAACTTATGTCGCATCATTTTTAACAATGCATAGGTATGATTACAAGTTCTTACAGACCAGCACCTGGCCGCTTTCTTATCTCAGAGCCCTTCATGGCCGATCAAAACTTCCAACGGACGGTTGTTTTCTTGGTTGAGCACAATGAACAGGGAAGTTTGGGGTTTGTACTCAATCGGCAGGTTCAATCCAAGATTCACGAAGTGGTAGATGACGTACTTCCACATGAGTCACCTGTATTCATTGGAGGCCCTGTAGAACCCAATACGTTGCATTTTATTCATCAGTTTCCTGAGGTTCCCGGCTCAAAGGAGGTGTTTGATGGCGTCTTCTTTGGAGGAGATTTTGATGTTCTTCGACAAGGGATGAATACAGGCAATTATACTGCTGATCAACTCTTATTTTTTGTGGGTTACTCAGGATGGGGAGCAGGTCAGTTGGAGGGAGAGCTAGAGAGGAAGTCCTGGATCGTCGCACCCGAAGGAGTTGACTACATTTTTAGAAAAGACTACGAGAGCCTTTGGCAAGATATTTTGCGTGGCATGGGGCATAAGTATCGAGTTGTCTCGAACTATCCCATGGACCCTCGGTTGAACTGATTGAATCGCGTGCATTCAAAGAATAAGACGCTTTTGTATGCGTCTGAGAAATATTTTGTCGGTGTGTCGGACTTTTTGTCTTGCACACCGTTTATGATTGAACTTATATTTCGCCTTATGAATCGGAATATCATTTTAGGACTCCTGCTTTTGGGGGTCATTCAGGGGGTGATCGCCCAGCCAGCCGAAATAAAGGTCACAGGTCAAGTAACAGATTGTACCCAGGATAGTCTGTTGTTTTTTTTTCTAGATGGCAGTATGCTCAGGCCCATGGCCAAGCTTCCGATGCAACCTGTCCAGGATTCTTCCAGGCGATGGCATACATTCAACCTTACCCTCAAAAATGACTTTCCTCACGGATTCTACCTCATCGGCAATGGGCAGCCTCAAGGCACGCGCATGCTGATATTGGGAAATGATCCCGAAGTGCGCATACAGGGGAGTTGTCCTACACTATCCAGATCTACGCTAGGGCTCAGCAGAGAGAATGTTTTATTGGATCAGGCACTGACAGAGAACCGAAACCATCAGCAGCGTTTCAATCAGTTGGTCAGCCAGTATCGTGTGGCGATGCGCAGGAAGCAGGACCTGAGTCCGCTGGATAGTGCGATGAAGGTATTGGATGAGGAGAAACTGAAACTCTATGAGGCGGTCAAAGCACAGTCCCCCTTTGCGGCCAAAGTTTTAGGCATGAGCACCTATCTTTCCTATCAGACATATGGACAAAAAGGGGAAGATGAAGCCTCTTATTATGCCAATCAGAGTTTTCGCTTAGTTGATTTTTCTGACCCTGACTACAACCTTATCCCTCAAGTACAAGATGTCATGCGCTCTTACGCACAGTCAGTAGGAAAGCTGGGATTGAGTTTTGATGAGTTGAAGGCCGCAGTAGGGAAGTGGTTGGGGCAAATGCCTAGGCCAGGACGTACCCACAAGACGGCGCTTATCGGGTTAGCCAATGGATTTTTACGTAGCAATGAAGACGCGTTTGTCTACTATGTCGATCGTTATATCGAGCTATATGGCAAGGAGAATCCTTCTCTGACGCAGCAATTGAGCGATCAGGCGAAGCCGCTGCGCTATCGTACCATTGGTGCCCTTGCACCCGACATTGCCCTTCCCAATCCTGAAGGGGATACCATCAGCCTCTCTTCCCTGAAGGGGAAGGTGGTCATGGTGGACTTCTGGGCAAGCTGGTGTGGCCCCTGTCGTAGGGAGAATCCCAATGTCCGCCGCGTATATGCAGCTTATAAAGACAAAGGGTTTGAAATCTTGGGCGTCAGCCTGGACAACAGCAAAGAGCGCTGGGTACAAGCAATCGCACAGGACGAATTGCCCTGGTATCATGTGAGTGATCTGAAGAAATGGAAAAGTGTTGCTTCCAAAGCCTATGGTGTAGGCTCGATTCCCTTCACTGTCCTCCTAGACGAAGAAGGGAAGATCATCGCCAAAGGGCTGCGAGGGGCTAAGCTAGAAGCAAAACTGGAAGAGTTGTTGGGAGAATGAAGACACCGTAGACACTTGCCGTAGTAAGCTCAATGTCTGCAGCAAGTTCTCAAGGATCTCTTCATTCATTCTGTAAAAACACTTAAGCCACGTAGTGTCACCCTACGTGGCTTTGTGTTTCGAAGTGTTTTCTAGTCAAGCGCAAGCGAGGCGGGCTTCCAACTCTTCGGGAAGCTTCACGCTGTAAATAATCTTACGAACTGTGTCAAATTGTAGATAAGGGTACGCTTCTAATACCTGATCAATCGCCTCTGCGGAACGCATACCGCTGGAACGAAGATCTAGATAATGGCGCTTGATTTGAAAATCCCTGATGACTTTTTCATTTAATAAATTAAACTTCATCAGCGTGTCATAGATCTCATCCGAGATCAATTGATTGATTGGATTACTCATAGCTCCTCCTTTAAATGTGATACAAACAAGAAGTAGCTTTTTTTCATAGGCACCGAAGGCTTTGTGTTTAATTAAAAGTAGGAATAACCTCTTTTTGTTTAAAGTGCAATTGTTCCCCTGAATTGCACACTTTTATTTACCAATAAAAACCCAATGTAGCGGTCAAACGCGTAGTTCCATTGTCACGGACCAGGGTAGGCTGAAAGGCCTCTGGCTCGCTTAGGATGTAGGGTTTTTCTTTGCTTTGTTGTTGTTGATTTACTAAAGAAACGTCGAAGGCAAAATTCGGTTGCCTGTACCCAACCCCTAAAGACAGAATTTGTCGGCTATCATTGATATTTCTGATACTTACTCTATCAATGTCGTCTATATATTGCTTAGATTCCACTGTTGTAGGCCCTGGCAAATAGGCGTATCCCGCGCGAAATCTGAGCATCTCCCATCTCGCCTCTCCCCCCACACGCAAATTAAACACAGGTAGATAGTTTTCTTCTATCGTCTGATTTTCCACGTCGAAGCTGTAAAAATCAGGGCTGGTCACATCTGTGACTTGGCTACTGAGCCGCATCTGATTGTAATTTACATATTCCACATCTGCTGAAAGAAATCCGTACTTCTGAATCTGATACATGATGCCCACATTGGCTCTAAAAGGAGAGAGAAGCTGATAACGGGCGATGAAATCCTGAGAGGTTGTTGCCGTAAAGATCTCTGTCCCTATCGAATCTGCAAATATGTGTGCACTACTCATCTCTGTATCAAAGACGTCTCTCAACTGGTAAAAGGTTGGGGTACGCGCAGAAATTCCTATTCTGAGTGGATTGATAGGACGAATGATCAACCCAAAGGTTCCCCCATATCCTGTACCGCGAGTCGTGAATCGGTCAAAAAAGCGAAGATCTACCAAAGGTAATTCTAGGGGGAAACCTGTATTAGTCCGAGGTTCATAAAACTCATAAATCCCTCTTGTATCCTCTTCTGAAAGGGTAAAGTTTCTTGTATATCTGACAGATTCTAGATTGAGGGTGGCACCCCATATGATCTTATCATTGAGATTATTTCCAAGAGAGAAATACCAACCTGTGCGGCGTCCAAATTCCTGGACTTGAAGGGTCTGATCTATTTGCCCGCGCTCAGCTGCACCAAAGTATCCCACTTGTCCACCATCCCAAATCGAGTCTATTAAAAAGGCGTCGTAGGCTAGGGCGGCAAATGAATTTTGTCCTAAAAGACTAGGAGGTGTATCTCCTGCTAGCTCTGTGAAGAAATTTGTAATCGAGCTGAACTCATTAAATGCGTCCTGAACGACAGTATTTCGCTCAAAATTCTCCAATTGGTTATATCCCATCGCAAAGGTAAAGGAGACTGCGCCATCGCGTTTGCTTCCATCCTCCCCTTGATAATTTACAGAGGTAAAAGCCACACCCATGCTCGGAATGCCTGCATAGAAATCTGACTGTGTATTCTCCCTGTCGATGAAGCGACCTGTTGTATTATTCAAAGAGATACTTGGACTGAGTTGGAAGGTGGAGGTCCGCATAAGCCCCAGACCTGCTGGATTGGTAGTGGCAGAAGTAAGATCGGCCCCCACTGCTGTGATGGCTCCTCCAAGGGCTTCTGCCCGAGCTGTCCCAAAAGTCCCGTACTGAGAAAGACGGAACGCATCTACATCTGTCTGAGCATATAGCAGACTGATGGTTGTACATAAGAAATAAAAGATCCAGAGACTACGTAGGTTCATAATTCAAGTAATTGTTCTGGTATCAAAATTAATCAAAACTCCTGGATGATAGGAGGGTAGTGCAAGTGGAATGATCGAGAAATGATATCTGTGCTTTAAGCTAATGAAAAGGGCAGGTTTCTACCTGCCCTTTTGAATATCTGTGTACATATTTTTATCTACTGTCTGCGTCTAGAGCTAGAACTAGGTCTAGTAGACGAGCTTCTGCTACCGCTTGAGCGATTGTAGCTAGGTCTGCTGCTGCTTGAACGAGAACTGTTTGGTCTTACAGAAGAACTGGGTCTGCTGCTAGAGCGAGAGCTGCTATTCGGTCTTACAGAGGAGCTAGGTCTGCTACTAGAGCGAGAGCTATTATTCGGTCTCACAGAAGAGTTGGGACGCGTGCTACTAGGTCTCGTGCTACTTGGACGCGTGCTACTAGGTCTCGTACTACTTGGACGTGTGCTACTAGGTCTCGTACTACTTGGACGTGTGCTGCTAGGTCTCGTACTACTTGGACGTGTGCTGCTAGGTCTCGTACTACTTGGACGTGTGCTGCTAGGTCTCGTACTACTTGGACGTGTGCTACTAGGTCTCGTACTACTTGGACGTGTAGTCGTAGGACGTGTACTACTTGGACGCGTGGTCGTCGGACGGGTAGTCGTTGCGTTGCGGCTCGGGCGTGTATAGTCAATTCTGCCTGTGCGAGAAGCTGTATTATTTGGGTTTCTTGTCGGACTATAAGTGGGACGAGTTGACGCATTGGTACGCGGAGTACCTGTTCCAGTTGTGTATCGAACATTGCGGCTGTAAGCGGTCGCGTTTCTAGACGTTCTTCTTTGTGTGCGCACACGCTGGTTCCAGGGTGCAGTAAAGGATCTTACAGGCGGACATAGGTAACCGCTATTAGATACAGCCCACGGATTTCCCCAAGCACCCACTCTATTGCCAAATCCAACAGGTCTTCCTCCATAGTAGGTATTCACCCAAGGATTGTAATAATCAAAGGCAAATCCAGGATTGTAGAAGGGATCATTCCAGAATGGGTCCCAAGCCAATGGAGCTCTCCCGTAACCAAAGCGCCCGAAGCGTGGTCTGTTCCAATCATACCAACCCGCATTGTACCAATTGTTCCATGAATTGGTACCCATCACAAAATAGAGGTCATTGGAGAAATATGGATCGTAATATCTCCACGAGTTTGTATTCGCCTGCGAGAAACGACGGACACGACGAGAGAAAAAGAAGTCGTCGTCATCATAATAGTAATCAGCGTAGGTATCATCAACAGGTCGAGTGGCTGGCGCATAAGCTACATTCTGATCGTCGAAGTTTGAGACACTGTTTTCAGCGTAAGGCTGTGTCACGTCCTGACCCGGTAGATAATAGGCATCATCGTACTCCGTGGTCGACGCATATCGAAGAGATGTACAGGACACCAATGTGAGTCCTAAACATCCGAGTAATATAAATTTCATCCTGTTCATTGTATATGTGCTTTCTATATGAGTAAAAGTTTTATCCAAAGGGTTTTTGTTAAATTCTTGATCTCCTGATCATTTCCTTTTAATCCACACCTAATGATACGAAAAAAAAGAGCGAAAGTCATTGGCGATGAACAAACGTGTGAAGTAAATGTATATTCGGGTTGGAACCTAAAGGTCAGATTGAATAACCGTGTATGTTTTTCTGGAATCCGTGTAGGATTTTATTTTCATATGATAGAGATAATAAGTGTTCTATTTGCTTCAATCGAATCAAATTCTGCTAAGTTTTGCGCTGATTTTACAGTGCGAACAAAGGAAAGAAATCCACTTAATCAAGAAGTTGGAAACTTCCCCTGTATAAGCCTCAAAAGTAAGAAACCCGCTCATGTTACTTTAATTTCTAGAAGGAATGGCATTAGGCTTTTCAATCTGTAGTAGAAATAAGGATTTCATTCTAGATGGAAAAGATTATCCACGGGTTTATAAAATGATCCAGGCCCATTTTTTAGTAGGAGAAAACGAAAGTACAATTTGCTCGTTGAATTATTTGTTTTCCTTCTAAGTCCCTGTAATTTTGGCCAAAATGAAAAAGAGCACGTATACACATTATTTGCTCTATTTTTTAGTTCAATTTAACTCATGGCAAAAGGAAACAAACTTACATCGCGTAGTGAAAACTATGCCGATTGGTACAACGAGCTGGTTCGCAAAGCCGACCTCGCCGAAAACTCGGCTGTCCGCGGCTGCATGGTGATCAAGCCCTATGGCTATGCCATCTGGGAGCGCATGCAGCAAGGCCTGGATAAAATGTTCAAAGATACTGGACATGTCAACGCTTACTTCCCGCTCTTTATACCGAAAAGTTTCCTTAGCCGAGAAGCCGATCACGTGGAGGGTTTCGCCAAAGAGTGTGCGGTCGTGACGCACTACCGTCTCAAAAATGATCCAGATGGCAAAGGAGTCGTCGTAGATCCCGAAGCACGCTTGGAAGAAGAACTGATCGTTCGTCCGACTTCCGAAACCATCATCTGGTCGACCTACAAGGATTGGATTCAGTCTTATCGTGACCTACCGATCCTCGTCAACCAGTGGGCCAATGTCGTCCGTTGGGAACTGCGCACGCGCATGTTTCTACGCACCGCAGAATTCTTGTGGCAGGAAGGCCACACAGCACATGCAACGGAGGCGGAAGCTCGTGAAGAAGCCCTGCGTATGCTGCATGTCTATGGCGATTTTGCTGAGGAGCAGTTGGCGATTCCTGTCATCCGTGGCGTGAAGTCAGAAAGAGAGCGTTTTGCTGGCGCATTGGATACATATACCATTGAGGGCTTGATGCAAGATGGGAAGGCCTTACAATGTGGAACCTCTCACTTCCTCGGGCAAAACTTCGCGAAGGCTTTTGATGTGACTTTTGCCAATAAGGACAACAAGCAAGAGCATGTCTGGGCCACTTCCTGGGGGGTATCTACTCGCCTCATGGGAGCCTTGATCATGACGCATTCAGATGACAGCGGATTGGTGCTGCCACCATCTCTCGCCACACTGCAGGTGGTATTTGTGCCTATCTATCGCAAAGACGATGAGCGTGTGGCTGTCGTGGAGAAATGTCATGAGCTCGCTGCTCAACTCAAGGATGCGGGTATCCGCGTCAAGGTGGACGATGACGATCAGAAGAAGCCTGGCTGGAAGTTCAATGAGTGGGAGCTCAAAGGTGTGCCTATTCGCATTGCCATCGGGCCTCGTGATCTCGCCAATGGCAAGATGGAAGTCGCGCGTCGTGACTTGAAGAGTAAGGAAGTGGTCGATCTACCTGAGCAGGTGACCGCTTTTGTGAAACCTTTGCTGGATGAGATTCAAAGCAACCTCTACAACCGCGCAAAGGATCACCGCGAAGCGAATACACACCGCGTGGATACTTGGGACCAGTTTCAGGAGGCTTTGAAAGCAGATATTCCAGGCTTTTTGTACGCGCCTTGGGATGGGACGACAGAGACGGAAGAGCGGATTCAGGAGCTCACCAAAGCGACGATCCGTTGTATTCCTATGGACAATGAACTCGAAGAGGGGGTGGACATGCTCACAGGTAAGCCGTCGAAGCAGCGCGTGCTATTTGCCAAAGCGTATTAGTGATGGAATCGTAGCGTGATTGAATGTTTGAATTTGATACGCCTCTCATATAGCCTCACGAGACCTAACGTCTTGTGGGGCATTCTTATTGATTATAAATTTTGAAGATGCCTGATCTCTAGAGGGAACCTTTCAATGTTTCTAGAACTGTCAAGTATGCCTCGTGCATGGTCGAGGAGGGATTGGGCATTGTGGAGATTGGTAGCGGATGAAATAATACTCTTCTCTATTTCATTGAGATTGATATTTCTTTTTAAAATATAGATTTCCAAGGCCTCGTTTTTTAATATCTCTCGTGTAAGAGAGTCTCTTGCTCCCCCCAATTCATCTGTTAGGAACTTATTCGAGATTTTTAGTTCCATCATTTCCTTCTGATACGATTTATTGAGTTGATCATTGTAGAATGCATGCAAAGACCAAAAGAGCCCCATAGGCAATGTTAAGGCCAGTATGAGATACACAAACTTGGGAAGGCTATTTTTAATGCTTAAACCATTATCCGCTAAGAAATGATAGAATGATCCCGAGTTTACGTGATGAGGAGTCTGTGAGTTTGCCATAGGATTTGATATCTAGAGATCAGGTTTAGGATACGGAAGATCATTCAAGCATTCAGAAGGAGTGTATGTTGGTACATTCCCTATCCATAATATATAAGGTAAGAAATGGCTTGATTAAAACAACTAAAATTTGTTACTTTTTGTCAGAATATTTCACCGAAAGTAATGGCAAATTCCGTTTTTGACCATGTCAGGCGTCTTATCGCAGATGACGATTTATGGGGTGCGTTTATATATATAGAAACGCATCAGGAGGTTTTTCATGTTTATTTAGGCAGTGATGGAATCAACTCTATTTTGTTACAGAAAAGTAGGCTTGTCCAATTCAATAGAGAAAACTCTCTCTTTCTTATGCCTAATGATACATTTGAAGTAGCACGCAATAAGATCAAACTCAAACTACTGAAACAGTTTGATGAGGGAGAGAACTATAGGAAGCAAAATGTCCAAGGTATAGACCATATATTTTGGGATGAGGTCAAACGTAAGATAGAAAAGAAGAATGTATCTGCCGAAGAGAAAGTAAAGGAAATAAAAAGATACCTAGAAAATAGAGACTACCTTCTTCATTTAGAAGAAGCGAAATCTGCCATACTGGATGCATTTAGGGAATGGCGTGACCAAATTGAAAGGCGTCCGACAGTCTCAGAATATCGTCAATTAATTACAGTATTTAATGGAATATGGCAACTCACAGTCGATGATCGAGGGGCCAGGGAGTACAGGAAAGTAAAGGAGCTTTTTCATATCCAACTAGAGCAAGAGAATAAGAAAAAGGGAAATCAATTTTTTCAGATTCTTATTCTATCGGTGATTATCAGTACGGTGAATTGGCTCATTAGCAGCTGGGCATGCATATTTGTAGATAGCTATCAGGTATTGGTTTCCGTTATTTCTCACTTTTCAACAAGAGCAATACAACAAACCATATCGCAACCGTCAAAAAGTGAGA
>JBCBPW010000093.1:0-26776 GCA_039820545.1 Bacteroidota bacterium
CTCATTCTATACCTCAATGGTAGGTTTGGGTAATCGAACGAGAACATACATAAACCAAAAGCATTCCCCACATAGGCAGGGAATGCTTTTGAAAAATCAAGATCTATTGTTGCTAGACTTACTCTATACGCACACGCTCATAGATCTTTGCACCATCTACTTCGATTTGTAGCAGATACATACCCTGAGCTGTCCCTTGAGGAAGCGTAATAGGCTGAGTCAACGAGCCATTCACATTTCCAAGTGCCTGAGCATAGATTTCCTTTCCTTCGATAGAAAGTACTTTCACATTGATTTCTTGCCCAACAAGTCCATCAAATCTCACAGAGAAGGTCCCTCCGTTAGGATTCGGATAAACTTCTACAGACGCAATATCAGATGGATCGATGGTCACTGTCGTCATGTTGACTGTATCAGTCAGCGTGGTACTTCCACAGTCATTGGTCGCTGTCAGAGTCACGATATACTGCCCATCTTGCTGGTACATGTAGACAGGATTTTGATCGGTAGAAGTACCGTTGCCATCCCCAAAGTCCCATGTATAGCTCGTAGCACCAGAGGCGTCCCCTGTGAAGGTCACCTCTGCGCCAGCCGTAGCCTGTGTGATCGCCAAAGCCGAAGGCACAGAATCGGTGTTACCTACTGTCAATTCAGGTGATACCAGTACACAGCCATTGGCATCCGTAATGGTGCCTGTATATGTACCTACAGGAACCCTGATATCCTCATCTGTGGCTCCATTGTCCCAAAGGAAAGTATAAGGTGCTGTTCCACCTGTGACGGTGATATTGATCGTACCTGAATCTGTAGGACATACTGCATCCACGATGCTATCCAAAGCCACAGTTACCGCAGCAGCAGGCTCTGTGATCGTAGCCTCAGGAATGTCCGTCGTACAGCCATTGGCATCTGTGATGATTCCGTCGTAGGTACCAGGAAGCAGTCCTGTCAGATCTTGTGTCGTATCTCCATTGCTCCAGAGATAGGTAAATGGCGCATCTCCTGAAACGGTGATTGCGACACCCCCTGTAGAGTCTCCAAAACAAGCAACGTTTTGAACGGTATTGATCTGCGCTGAAGGCAGCCCTGCGAAGATCGTCGCGACGATCGTATCTGACACCGAAATACCGATACTATTCTCTACAACAACACTAATCGTACTGTCTACAATGGTTGCACCTGTGGTATTGAGAATCGCAATCTGCTGAACAGAATCACCTGTAGACCAACTATACGACACACCACCAGGACCTGCATCTAGGCTATCTCCAATGCAAAAACCTGCTGAGTCAGCTCCGAAGTCCAAAGAAGGAGGAAGACCGATACCGAAGTCGTCAAAAGCAAATCCATCATCCTGGACAGAGCCGTCCGATCCGAAGGCGACACGGAAGCGTACATCTGAGGCACCGATGAGCGAAGAATCCAAAGGATGGAAAGCTTGCACCCAGCCACCAGAACCATCCGATGAGAAGGTACTGAATCGACCCGTCCATCCAATAAGGCTACCACCTGGTTCACCATCAATGTCATCATTGTTGAACCAATTGTTGGGAGCACCAAAGCCACCGACATTTTGCCATGTGGCACCAGAGTCTACAGACGTCTGAAGTACCGCACCGTCAAAGCCCGATTCGCTTTGCCACCAGATTTTGAGGGCAACAAAAGCACCCAGCGGTGCATTGGTCATATCAAAACAAGGGCTGAATACAGCTGAGTTTTCATCAAAACTATAGGAAGTCGAATCCAGTCCGCCTGTTACCCAGGCATTTGATCCCGATCCTGCTCCCTGAATCGTCTCTTTATTGGGTGTACCAAATGCCCAGGTGTTATTAAATCCTGTGCTGACCCAACCACCATTTCCTCCTTCGAAGTCCTCAAAGTAAGGATAAGAAGCAATGACAGGCTGTGTGATGAGCGACACACTCAAGTCATTATTTGTCGAGTCTCCATCTCCTACGAAGCTCAAGCTAAAATCAAGTGTAGAAGTCCCTACACCAGACAGATCAATTCCTAACAAATCAATACTCAATACCTGTCCAGGACCAATTGTACCTGTCGTGAGTACGGTATCATAGCTTCCTGTGTTGGCACCTGAAACGACCAGGCTGACGACGAGGGAATCCATGCTAAAATCAATCGTATCAATCCCTGAGTTGTCAATATCTAGTACTATCGTCTCGCTACTGCCAAAGCACCCAAAGGAAGCAGCAGGCTGAACCAAACCTACGATTCCAGGATCAGCTGCAGGAATAGGTCTAATCTCGAAATCATCAAAGGCGAATCCATCATCATTGACCGATCCATCAGATCCAAAAGCAACACGGAAGCGGACATCTGCCTGACCAAGTAGAGAAGAGTCCAGTACATTTTCTGCTTGGACCCAGCCGCCCGAACCATCAGAGGTGTTGTCTCGACCCGTCCATCCTTCTTGCTGTCCACCTGGGCTACCACCGATAGTGTTGTCTGTATACCAGTTGTTGGGATCACCAAAGGCACCGACGTTTTCCCATGTCGCGCCTCCGTCGATAGAAGACTGCAATACTGCCCCATCAAAGCTATTTTCAGATTCGTACCAGATGGCCAATGAGACTGTCGAGGGAGTCGTCAGCGTCGTAAAGTCAAAGCAAGGACTCGATACCGCCGAGTTTTCTCCAGAATTGTAGTTGCCAGTACCTAATCCACCTGTCGTCCATGCATTGACACCAGAGTTGGCACCTGTGATGGTATTTTTGGCGGGTGTCCCAAAGGCCCAGCTAGAACCAGCACCTCCTGCGATCCATCCTCCAGGCCCTGACTCGAAGTCCTCTACATAAGGAAAGCTCGTGATGGTAGGCTGGGTGAGGACAGAATCTATCAATGTATCATTGCCTGCTACCCCATCGCCAGGAAAAGCAATTGTAATCGTCAGATCAGAAGAACCAGGAATAGACAGATCCACGCCTGTAAACTGCGCGTTGATCGATTGGTTTGTAGTCAAGGTTCCTGCATTGAGCGTAGCGGTATAGGTTCCTGTATTGGCTCCAGATACATTCAGTGTGACCGTCGCATTTGTGGTAGCAAAATCTACACTGTCCATACCCACATTTTCTACAGAGGCTATCACTACCTCACTATTCCCGAAGCAGCCAAAAGTAGGTGCAGGTGCTACAAGCCCTGTCACTGCAAGGTCTGTACTGACCACTTCTACGATCGACACATCGTCAATGGAAATGTCACTGGTAAAGTCGGTTCCGCGGATTCCTCTGAACTCAATCTGAATGGTTCCTGTAAAGGCAGAAAGATCGACACGAGACTCCAAATAAGGATCAGCTCCTGCGATTTGCTGTTCGCCAATAAGCGTATCGATAAGGAAGGATTGCCCGTCTGAGATCAGATAGACCTCCAAATCACCCATGTCTGCTCCATACATATGGTAGAAGTAGCGCAACTCAGGATTTTGGGCTCCTGTCAATTCTATACAAGGTGTCACAATCGAAAAGACATCACCTGGTAAAGGACCTGTGGCTTCTGTGTACAAATAGGTGCCGTTACCTGTCGTATTGTCACCTGTAGGACCTGTACCTGTAGATCCTGTACCTCCTGTTTTACCCAACCAGTCTGCATCTGAGTTGGGACCTACTGTCCAGCCATTGGCATAAGTCGCATTAAGTGGGAAGGTCTCAAAATCTTCTACAAAAGGAAGCGTGAGCGGTGTGGTCGTGATATTGACAATCGAAGTCGTCGCTGTATCATTGGTATTGTCGACATCGGTGATCAAGCCTGTGATAGCTCCAATGTCATAAGTACCAGGAGCCGAAAGGTCTGCCGTAGTCGCAAAGGTGTAGGAAGCTGTCATCCCTGGCATAATGGCAGGACCTGTATATGTCTCGATGACGGGGGTACCTGCTAAGCCTACTTGATATCCCACAGGGAAGCCTGTTTGGGGAGCAGCACCAAAATTGATGATGGTGATGGTCACGGGTACAGCGTTGGAAAGCGCACAGCTAGAGATAGGTTCATCAATAGAAGCTACCCCGACGTCATCCGCAGCAGGGGCAAAAATGTTGACGTTGTCTACAGCCCAGTAGAAGGAGAAGTCTCCGACCCAACGAAAACGTACTCGTGCATTGGATACACCTGCGACTTGAGCCGAAATATCAATAGACTCAGCCTGTGGGTTAAGTGTAGTTGATGTACCTGTAAGTACCAATACCCAACTTGTGCCATCAAATACTTCTACATTGTATTCTCCACCAAATCCTCCCTGGAAGAAGTGATCAAACTCAAAGTTGACTGTAGTGAATGCAGAAGCATCAAAAATGGGGGATTCGAGCGCGACATTCTCGGCTCCACCTCCACTGGAATAGTCGTCGCTATCAAAAATAGCAAAGGGGTCAGTCACAGGACTCCCCACTGAAAGTAATCCTGGATTGTCAAATCGCCACTCATCAAAGGACGGATCACCCGCAATTACATTTTGGGTCCAGCCTGCTGGGGGTGTGGCTCCCGCAGCTGTACTGAAGTCCTCAGTCAGGATAGGCTGCGCCGTCAAGGCGATAGCAAACCCAACCCAGAACATCAGGGTGAGTAGAGTTTTATTCATGTTATTTTTATGTAGAAATAAAAAATGATAACCCTAAATTTAAGGTTATTCGAATCAGGGGCAAGGAAAAAAGTCAAAACGTGGATAAAATGTAAGTATGGCCCTATAGCCAGAGAGTGTAGAATGGATACTCAGGGAGTCAAAACTATGTAGGCATTCCTTTTTACCGTATGGTTATTCTATGTACTTGGCGAAATATTCATATATCATGATTTTGCCCAATCATAATTTCCTACTTATTCTATATTAAGAAATTCCCAACTCACTTACCCCTTGGCTAATACAATCTTAGTCAAAAACTTATGAAGAAAAGTACATTTATGAGGGAAGAAGTAAGCCTTCCTCGATTTCTTGAGCGATGGCTTGAATTTCATCAGACAAGGGGCGATCCGTCAAAATCGCAGGACACTTTCTTCTCAATTTCACCTTCCAATCGCATGTGATCTGAGCGAATGATTTGAGGGAAAACTGCGTTTGGCGGATTTCGACTGCCTCAGCCAGCAAAATGGCTTCGATCGCAAGAATTTGCATCAACAGTTCTACACATTGATGGCTACGCCATGCTGCGAGGGTCCCCATGCTGACGATGTCCTGATTATTATTATTGGTGGGTATCGACTGAATCGCTAGAGGCGTAGCCAAGCTCCGGAGCTGCGCCACCAGCGCTGAGGCGGTCACCTGTGCGCCCATGAGTCCGCTCTGCAATCCGAGTTTGCCCCGCACCATGTAAGCTGGAAGCCCTAGGTTGAGATGGGGATCTGTCATCCGCGCAATGCGCCGCTCAGCATATACGCCCATGTATACCAAAGCCTGCGTCAATGCGTCTGCGGCAAAAGCCAGCGATTGCCCATTAAAGTTGCCACCATGAATGATTTCCTCCGTCTCCGTAAATATGGTTGGATTCCCACTTGCGCTGTTGATCTCTCGCGTCACTACCTCTTCTACATACGTAAGCTGATCCCAGACAGCTCCCAAGAGTTGGGGGATACAACGAATCGTGTAAGGGTCTTGAGGCAGGCGGGGAATTTCTTGCAGGTGGTCTTTGGGTGAGCTGCTCAGCCAATCACTTCCTTTTCCCCAAGCTATGAGAAGAGACAAGACCTTTTGCTGTCCAGGGTGAGGTTTTGCTTCTCCCAATAAAGGATTCCAAGCTTCTTGAAAAGCCGCCTGCGTCTCTCCCATGATAAAGGTATGGAACAGGCTCTGCCTCCACGCTTTTTGAGCCTGAAAACAACTGATCGTTGCTAGCGCTGTCATGCAAGCCGTTCCATTTACATAGGCCAATGCTTCTCCTTCTTTCCATCTGATCGGTGCGAATCCTACTTGTTCAAACCACGATTTTCCCTCCCAAATTCCCCCCTCATATGCTACTTTATATTCACCACTCATTGCCAGTCCTGCATGTGCCAAAGGTGTCAAGTCCCCACTTGCCCCCACTGAGCCTAAGCTCGGTACAACAGGTGTCACGTTCAGGCTGTACAAATTCAATAGCTGAGACAATGTCGAATAAGAAATTCCTGCGTATCCTCGACTCAATTGAAACAAGCGCAGCACGCACATCGTCCTACTTTGTACAGGACTGAGTTGCTCCCCTACACCAGTCGCTAGATGGTACAAGAGATGCTGCTGATGCATCGCACCTTCTGATTGGTCGATCTTCTGTCCTGCCAAAGGACCAAAACCACTACTACTGCCATAGATCCAACAGCCAGAGGCAAGTGCTTCTAACAGGATGGTACGTGCCTTTTCTACCTTCTTTATTGAATCAGCAGATAATTCGATTTCATGAGCAGAAGCTCCCCATTTCACCAGATCTTTTATTGTTAAGGTATGATCTACATGCCATTTGATTTTCTTTTCCAATACTTTCTCAGACATAGATTGAGTGGGGATTAGAGTCAATACTTCCTTCAGTTTGTACCTGAAGCTCAACACTGGCTCCAGATACAATCTAAAGCGGTCGAGGGGATAAAATTTATTTTTACTCTACTGCGTAATAACCCCTTACATTTGATAATGGTGGGTGATCTTTTGTAGTGCCTTACCCTCCCAAAAGGGCGGAATGATAGATGCTCCAATCTTTGACTTTACCCATCTCATCCAAAGGCGGATGCTCCGATACCATCACATGTCGAGGCCTGGCTTCAGCTGGGAGATGCGCTTCTATCCACTCATAGCATACCTTTTTCAAGTCGGACGCCGAAGCTCGCGGATCTTCTATCAATACCCAACATTTGAGTCTTTCTCCCTCGGAAGGCTTCATCTTCCTAACCCAACAATTCGCGACTCCCTCTATGCCTCTCATTTGCTTGGCTACCTGATCGGGAAACACATTGATCCCACCTATCTGAACTGCTTGATCCCGTCTACTCATGATCACAAATCGATCGTCTGCTCCCCATTGGCACTTGTCCATCAAGTTATACGGGGCACTGACACCTTGTGAAGGATGAGAACGAATGAGTTGATCTCCCTTTCTCTGCCAATATGGTAGGAGCCGAAAACTTGTCTCAGGATACACCCGATGGCCTATTCCAGCTGTTTCAGTACTACCGTAAATCTCTGTTATTCCGAGGCCAAATGTGCCCATGTAAGAGGCGATTTCACGAGAGAGAGGAGAAGTAGAAGATAGAATCTCTAGGCCCGAAGGAAGACTTAACGCTTCGTGCATCCATCGTCGATACAGCAAAGGAAAACCAATGATCCAGTCTGAGGGTTTGGCGAGGGAGAATACTTGCCGGATATGTACTTTGCGCATATCAAGTACGCCTATCCCTATGTGAGAGGGAAGAAGTACTGTGAATAAGAAACCATACATGTGTAAGGGAGATACTGCACGCCAAAAACATCCTTTGGGTTGTAAGATGAGGTTCCATGCTTCAATTTCTTGGAGGAGATGCTTTTTTTGATGCACACATGGCTTGGGCCTTCCGGTGGAGCCTGAAGTAAAGAAAGTCATGGGCCTTGTCCAGTCATTGGCTCCCTCCTCGATTACATCTAGCCAATCTTCAGCCCTTGGATATTGCAGTAGATACTGTGAAAGCGGGCCCGACATCAGATGAAATACGCTATGAAAGTAGGCTGCCAGCTCAAAAATCTCTAGCGAGTCCAAACCTAAATCCAATTTGAGGTCTCCTTTTCTCAACCCCTGATGATGTTCTTTCTCTACAGCTAGCCTAGGAGCAAGTTGGTACAACTTCTCTTGCCACAAAGTATGGATCGCTTCTCTGGAAAGGAATGTATTCATGATCGAGGGAGGCAAATGGTAAAACATGCCCCAGCATCGCTGGAATCAACTTTAATTTCCCCCTCGTGGGCCTCCACAATCTGTTTGACGATGGCTAAGCCCAAACCTGTTCCGTTTTCTTTTCCACTCGTCACAAAGGGATCAAAGAGCTTACGACGGATGTTTTCAGGGATTCCTGGTCCATTGTCTTGAATGGATAGCTCTACATGTCCGTTGACTTGTGTACCTCTAAGTGAGACGACAGGATTTGATACACCATGTGTATCCATCGCTTCAACGGCATTGTTGATTAGGTTGACGATGACGCGCTTCAATTTGCGTGGATCTGCCAAACCAATAAGATCATTAGCAGCCTCCATGTCGATCTGTACCTTCTTTGTTTCCTCTTTGTGCCTAAGCTCTTGGACAATGTGTGTCAGATAAGGGTTGACCTCAATAGGTTCTTTTTGGAGTTTGGCATTGCGGACAAAGTCCCGCACATCGTAGATGATATCTGTCGCATGGCGGGTAGCAGCCAAGATATGATCTGTTATCTCCAGGGTCATCTCCTGATCGTCGGGTTCATCCTTGATCAACTGTGCCAGTGTATATATCTGAGATATAGGCGTCTTGATGTCGTGCATAACCATCGTAATGGCTTGCCCAATGGCGGATAATTTCTCCTTTTGGACGAGCTGCTCACTGAGTTCGGCATTGCGTATGGCACGCACAGCATTTTCAATAAAGAGATGGAGGAGATAAGATTTTTCCTGATTGATCATCCCACTTGATGAGGGGATCGCCAGTACACAATACTGCTCGATGGGACATACCAAGACACCTTCTACTAGTTCTATCTTGGTCATCTCACGGAGGTTGATCAGGTTGAAGAGTTTGTCTACCTGTATGCGATCATCTCCCATCCCGACTTTGGATATTTCTTCGAAATGGTTGCTTTCGTTCAGTTTCCCCAAAACCGCATACTCAGTCCCCACATAATCAGAAATTTGATGTAAAATATTGATCAAGAGGGTCCTGAGATGAGAGTTCCCGATACCAATTTGTCCTATAATCTCCAGTAAACGCTCCAGATTGGTCAGTCGGTACCAGTCATAGACGCCTTTGGTAGCCAATTGGATGATTTCTTCATGGACAAAAGGTTTGCTCAGATAGCCTACGTCTCCTCCTGCGAGTTGGATGATCTCATCTATAGACCGATCGGTGTAGGCCGTGATAAAAAATATCTGTGCTTTGGGATCGATTTTACGGATCTCCACACAGGTCTTTAGCCCGTCCCATCCAGGCATACGCATATCCAGAAAGATCACAGCATAAGGCTTCTGTGCTTCCAGAGCAGATTTGACCTTCATAAGACCCGCTTTCCCATTATTTGCCTCATCAAAAATAAAATTGGGATGAAGCCCCGTCGTTTTTTCCTCAACTACAGGAGAGATCTCATCAAATAAATCCATGGCAGCCTCATTCAGCGCCTCATGATTTTTTTGGCGGGGGAGTAGAATTTCTCGGATACTATCGCGTACGATCTCTTCATCATCCACGATCAGTACTCTTGTGTTGTCCATAATTTGAGTCTCTTGAAAAAATGATAAGTCGTTGGGTCTTAGAGAATCAAGTACTTCTTTTCATCTGTTGCCTCTCTCACCTGGATCACTTTATGATTTTAATTCTATAGGAGAGGGTATTCCCTCTAGCTCATAGGGTAAGGTCATAATAACTGTTGCGCCCTTCCCTGGTCCTTCGCTGTGCATAGAAATACTTCCCTGATGCGTCTCCACAATCTGTCGACAGTTGTGTAAGCCAAATCCTGATCCCATATTTTTTGAGGTGATTCCCCTTTGGAAAAATGTCTCTCCTTGCTCGGGGGCAAATCCAATCGCGTTGTCCTTCACCGTCAAAATCAGTTGTGAGGATGCCTCATCCTCCGTCAATTTGATCTCCAGCAGCTTTTCCTTTTTTCCTTCTACTTCATCAAAAGCCTCCCCTGCATTTTTGAAAATATTCACCAAAACCTGGATGAGCTTGGTCTTATCTCCTTTGATAGGAGGAAGATCAATAGGCAGGTCTTTGGATATGAGGATCCCACGCTTTTCTATTCCTCGCTCTTGCATAGCTAAGGCATCTTCAATCACGTGCCGCAGCTCGATCGGGGCACGCACTCCCCTAGTCTTTCCCTTCACATAATGACGCTGGATGTTCAATATATCTTGGACATGGCTTGTGGTATCCACCATCTGCTGTGTGATGTCCTGATAGTCTGCTTGGCGAAGGGCCAGACTTTCTTTGAGCGCAGATATAAACTTGAGTAGGGCCTCACCTTTCCCTGGTCCCATGGCTTGGGTAAGCTGGCTCTTCCGCGCCTCAAATAGTTGGATCAGTTTCCCTAGGTCCTTCAGTTCTCGCCAATCTAGGTCCCCTGAAAGCCTGGCGACATCTGCACCAAACGCTGTGACCGCGTTGCCGATGTCGTGTAAGATCCCCGAAGCCATTTCTAATTTTCCAGCTTGTAAAGCGGTAGACTCTGCGATTTCCTTCATCCGCACCTCATTCTCTATGATATCGGTGACATCCTTGAAGGCATATTGGAAGCTCTCCTCATTCAAACGGCTGATCGTAAAGGATAGATACTGGATGTGGGCATGGCCCTTGAATTGGACTTTCAGTCGGCGATTGGAACAGATCCGACCAAAGTCAGAGGGATAATTCTCAATCTCATGTCGAAAAGGTGGATCAAAGTAGGCAATGATATCCAAGATATTGCTCAGGTCTAAGTCTGACTCCATGGAGACAGGAATCAATAACTGACTTCCTACCCCATTTAAAAGAAGGATTTTTCCATCAGACTGAGCTTTGACCAATCCAAAAGGGCAAAGATTGATGAATTCGAGTAACCTTCCCAGTTCTATGTTATGATTTTCCGTCGGCATAGATACATGTTGAGTCAATGTGACTATTCCTTATGGTGGATGCTGTATGTATAAGTTTGTATAATTTCATCAGTAAGCTCTGCCTCTTTACGCACTCGGTCCTAAGCAGTTAATCATACTTTTTTACCAATAAATACTGATAGGTTCGATAGGGATGAGTCAGTAGGCGAAGTTTGACACGTGTAGGTTCGATCTTATAGGTGAATACATAGTCTAAGTACTCATCTCTTGGTTCCAGATATTCCATATACTTAGCCGCTACCATAAAATTATTGGTGCAGGGAGCGATCTGTGTGAAAAAGTTTTTGCCAATCACATTTTCTTTCGAAAAAGTAGCCAAATCCGATTCGTACTTATTGTAAGAGGCGACGATTCCATCTACCTGGAGTTTGACAACGCCAAAATCAAACTCATCTAATTGAGAGGCAGTAGCTTGGTCTAGGAAACGTACGATTTGCTCTTCAGTAAAGGATACATTTCTCATTTTATTTTTTCCAAAATTTAATGTTCGGAAATAAAAAATTATAATCAATGTATATTCATTTCTTTCCATATGAAAAGGATGGGATAGGTAGGAAAGATTTGACGAAAAATAGGATCATGTCTCCAGCCCATGAAAGACAAAGGAGGAGGGGTGCACCTGCTACTCGCGACGTTTTACAAGCAGGTACTGGTATTGATTTTGGGGATTGGTTAGCAATCGAAGCTTGACCTTAGTAGGTTTGACACGGTAGGTGAAAATATAATCGATGGTTTCATCCCTGCTGCCAGCCTCGGCTTTATACTTTTCTGCGACTAAGAAATTATTAGTACAAGGAGCAACTTGTGTAAAAAAGTGCTTTCCCATCGTTTCTTCTTGCTTCAACTTAGCAAGGGTGGCCTCATATCTGTTCATATATGAGATTCTCCCGCCCGATCCCAGCCTGACAATTCCAAATTCTGCCTTATCTAGCTCATCTACACTCGCCGCATCCAGATGTAGGTAGATATCTTTTTGATCAAATGAAATAATGGACATCATCTATTTTTTCACCAAAATAACCATACATATAAATATTTAAAAAAGAGAGTATCATCATTTCTAACAGTAAAGAGGTGTAAGTAAGAGGTGAGATCTGATAGGGCGATGAACACTCAGGCGAGGCGTTATAAAAACAGCGTACCCAGGTCATTAGGACGACTGTTTCCGCAGGAAAAGAGGAGGATACCGAGCAGTATAAGTTGAAATCAAACCTCATATCTCGTATCATGATAGGGCATAGAATTCTTTTGTAAAGATAATGTTGAATTTAGCCAGAGTAAGAATCTGTGATAATCCTTAGGAATATGAAGAGAGAGAGGTATCTGATTTTCTACGAAAAAGTGTTTACCTTTTGTATACCAAAGGAATGATACATGTGACAGAAGAGGCAAACATCCAGAAATGGCTAAGTACGTATGATTCAGGCTCAAGTATAGGTAAAACGGAAACTAGGCAACTGACAAAGCTACTGGAATTGGCTTTGGAACCCTACTGGCAGAAGGAATTATCAACAAAGCAACAACGCTTGATCTTCGATCAATGGATAGAACACGTGCTTCCAGTATGGGCTAGCTCTAGTTCTCATGAGATAAATGAGGTCCAAACCCGTGTCACCGAGAGCCTCAATCAAATCAGCTTGTTATTCTGTCTCAAGGGGAGGGAATCTCTTAGGAAAAAGGGTATGAAATGGCTTTATCATTCACATTACGAAAGTATCCTTTTATTTCTCAAACCCAAGGCCCCTTCCGACCAGTGGGAAGACTTAGCATCAAAGACCATGATACTTTTTGTTGAAGCTGTACTAGACCAAAAATATAAAGGTCAGTCCCCCGTGGGAGCCTACTTGCACGGCATCGCGCGCAATCTCCTTCGAAAATATTTTCGCTCCCAAGATGTCCAGCAGCGGCATGAAGAAACGGTCATCGCTCAACATGAATCCCCGATTGATCCTGAGACAGATTTCATCCTCTCGGAGCGCAAGCAATTTGTCCATCACCTTCTCCATAGGCTGGATCATAAATGCCGCCAGCTCCTACAAAAATGGATGCTCAAATACTCCATGACAGAAATCGCCCAAGAGATGGGCTTCAAAAATGAAGCAGTAGCGCGAAATAGCAAAAGGCGCTGCTTCACCAAACTGATGGAGCAGGTCGCAAAGGAACCTTTCCTCAATCAATCTCTTAAAGAATGGAAGTAAACGAACAAGCAATGGATCGCATACTCGCCTATCTCGAAGGAGGGATGCATGCAGCGGAAAGGAGCCGATTGGAGGCAGACCTCCAAGAAGATCCAGCACTTAGAGAAGCCTTTGAAACCGCACGGGTCACTTACAGCCTCTTGAAAGCAGATCGGCACATGCAGTTGCAAAAAGAGTGGACATCTGTATCACAGGAAGAGGCTTCCACGCGTTTCTCTCGCTTGACCCCATTTCCCCTTTGGATAGGATATGCAGTAGCTGCCGCCATGCTACTTTTATTGCTTTTCTTCTGGCAAGCAGATTTTTCTCAGTCGACCTCTTCCCAATTGGCAATGGCTGCTTTTGCCCCATATCCCGCACCTACCACCTTGCGGGGCGAGACAGATTTTCCCTCCACGGATCTAGATATGGGCTATCAAAAGTATCAAATAGGTGACTACACAGGCGCGCTGGAACTGCTTGACACAACAGGTTTGGCTTCTTACAAGCAAATAGAAGTCCTACTCTACAGAGGAATTTCCTTTATGGAAACAGCGGATTATGGGTCAGCACACTATGCATTAGAGGCTGCCCTGCAACTAGACCCTAAAGTAAATAGAGAGGTCTTGCAGTGGTATCAGGCGTTGAACTACTTATTGATGGAGCAGGAGGCAAATGCACGCCCCATATTGCAGCAGTTAGCCGATCAGTCGATGGATATTTATGGAGAAAAGGCGAAAAATTTGCTTCTAGACCTTCCATCGACTCGTAAATAGGCCCAGCGAGACACACCTATCCCTTGTTTTTGCACGCTTGATCAATACCCGATAGAATCTGAATCTCTTTGGGTAGATGGGAGTATAACCTATTGTAAGCAAACAACAAACAAACAAAAATTGACGCTCTGAACCGATGGAACTCCTCATTTATACCTTAGTCGTTGCACTTGTACTCATCGTCCTGGACGTTCCAGAAAGGTTCAAAATCAAATCATAGAAACTCATGAGGGTGGTGCCTCATAAGATGTAGTAGTTTAGTTAGTGTGTATGGATGGAGGGGGCCGCCCACAAAGCGGCCCTCCTTTTTTTGTTTGGGTATTGCATCTTAGTAGACAGTCAGATGTCAGAGGTCATCCCATTTGGGATTTTACTTCGCTCAAGCCATCAGGCCTTAAAGTACTAATAGTCAGGACATAACAACACCTAATACAACCTGATTACTGGCACTTTAAGTCTCTGTTCTCGACTCTCAAAATCTTTTGTCCATCTACCCAAAAGCCCCTGCACCATCAGGTACAAGGGCTCTCATCACATGTCTGCTTGCAATTATTCTATCTCAATCGCCTCTGTCTGCTTAAACAGTGGCATCTCCACCTTTTCCACTTCCTGCTTAAACGTGGGCCAGTCTTTCTCAAAGAAAGCATTTACCTCTTTGAGTACCTCTTCCACCTTTTGCTTATACATCTCCATAGCGATCTTTTGTGTCTCGTTTACAGGATGATAGTACTCACTCAGGTAGCGACCTGCCATGCCGCCGATAGCACCCAAGTTGTCGGGGCTGCGGACGATGCCCTGCTTGTCAGGATCTGAGCGATACATCAGATCCAATCGCTTCAGCTCCTTCTTCATAGACTTGACGTAGTCTCCCATATCCTTCTTCACAGAATCTGCCATGTCTCCCTGCATGGCCATCACTTTCTTAATCTGTCCGAGGGACTTTTCAGCGTCTTTGACCTGCATGTAGGCTTTCTTAGCTGCCAAGCCATATTTGATGTACTCCTTCTCAAGGGCGACCTGTGCTTCCCAGTTATCCTTATTGTAGGTCTTACGTGGGTCTGTCATGACATTGACAGAAGTAGAATCCACGGCATCGCCATAGCTGATGCGCACAGTATACGTACCTGGCATGATGGGACCTCCTCCAGGCTCACGATCGCTATCATTGGCTCGTCTCCATGAACCGACCCCCTTGCTATCTAGCCTCCAAGTCACACGGTTCAAACCTGTATCTACCTTGGTCATCAAGGTACGAATCACGTCTCCGCTGCCATCTACAATCTCTATCTTCGCCTTGTTTCCCTTACCTTTCCCTTTTTTCATCTCTTTTTTATCTCCCCCTTCTTCTTCTTCTTTCTTCATCTCTTTAGGATTCCACATGAAGGAAATCAAGGCCCCCCCTCTCCTGTTCTCGCCACGGTACATCCCATCCGCATCAAAACGAATTCCTTTTGCCTGACGGAAATCTACCATGTAAGCGTCAGGCGCATCAAAGGAGACCAAAGGTGCATCCATCACAGACTTCTGATCACGAGCCAGCGCCCGAAGCGGGCGGATATCGTCTAGCACAAATGCCGCACGCCCAAATGTCCCAATCACCAAATCCTGCTCGCGCGGCTGGATCTTCATATCAATGGTCGAAGCCGTCGGGAATCCATGCGTCCACTTCTGCCAGTTGGTCCCCTCATCAAAGGAGATATACAGACCATATTCAGTCCCGAGGAAGATCAGATTCTTCTCTTTAGGATCTTGAACGACGCTCAGGCAGTGACCCTCCACCTTTGTTTCGTCTACCAAACGCTCCCACTTTTTACCGAAGTTGCGGGTACGATAGAGATAGGGCTTCCAGTCATTTTGACGATAGTTGTTGACGACGACATAGGCCTCACCTGCCTCCGTAGCCGAAGGATGGATCTGCGGAATCCAACCATTTTGAGGGAAATCAGGTAAGCGATCCGAAAGATTGGTCCAAGACTTTCCTCCATCTTGCGTCAGTTGCAGGTTGCCATCATCTGTGCCCACCCACATCACATTGCGATCCATCGGACTAGGCGCAATAGCGAGTATCGTCGTAAAATTCTCTGCCTGTGTCACATCATAAGTCAAGCCCCCACTCTCCATTTGCTTCTGCTTTTCGGGATCATTTGTCGTGAGATCTGGAGAAATCATGGTCCAGTTTTCGCCGCGATCCGTAGACTTATGGACAAACTGGCTGCCGTAGTACACAGTATTTTGATCGAAAGGATCTTGTGCTATGGCCGCATTCCAGTTGAAGCGCAACCTTTCTCCATCGGGATGCATCGGCTTGATAAACTTCGTATTTCCTGTCTCATAGTCATACTTGACCAGACTCCCACCCTGGGCCATCGAATATCCGTAGCGGGCATCTTCGGGAATAGGTACAACATCAAATCCGTCTCCAAAAGAAAGTTCCTCCCAATACGTATTGCGGATACCGCCGTAGCGCCAGACATAGGCAGGCCCTCTCCAAGAACCGTTGTCTTGCATCCCACCGTAGACATTGTAGGGGATTTCATTGTCCACATTGATGTGGTAGAACTGGGCGAGGGGCAGGTTCTCGATGAATCGCCAGGACTTGGCGCGATCTCTTGAAATGGCCATCCCACCATCATTTCCTTCGATAATATAGTTGGGATCTTCGGGATGAATCCACCATGCGTGGTGGTCGGGGTGGACACCAGAATAAGGGATGATGACCTTGAAGGATTTGCCTGCATCTTCACTCATCGACACCATAGAATAAATGGAGTAGATGCGATTTTCATTGACAGGATCTACAAAAATATCCCAGAAATAGAAAGGACGGACGCCGATTTCTGTCTTGTTATTGACCATCGTCCAGTTGTGGCCCCCGTCATCCGATCGGTAGAAGGCATTCTTCTTCGACTCCACCAAAGCATACACGCGCTTGGTATTGGAGGGCGCAATGGCTAGGCCGATGCGACCGAGTTCTCCTTTGGGCAGACCGTTTTTAGCGGTGATCTCTTCAAAGCTATCTCCTCCATCATAGCTGATGTATAAGCCTGAGCCTTCGCCACCAGACTTAAAGAACCAGGGCCAGCGACGAAACTGCCACATGGCGACCATGAGTTTGTTGGGATTTTGAGGGTCAATGACCATATCCCCTACTCCAGTAGTTTCGTTGATGTAAAGGATCTTCTCCCAAGTCTCTCCTCCATCCGTGGTGCGGTACAGTCCACGGTCCGCGCTTTCGCCCCATGCTACCCCTTGCGCACCGACATATACAGTGTTGGGATCTTCGGGATGGACAAAAATACGGTGAATGTTGCGGGTATTTTCCAGCCCCATGCACTTCCAGCTTCGGCCTCCATCGAGGGAACGATAGACACCGTATCCACTGGTCTGGCTGTTGCGAGGATTGCCTTCACCTGTGCCGACCCAGACGACGTTGGGATTCTTTTGGTAAATGGAAATAGCACCGATAGAGGTCACTTTTTGTGAATCAAATAGGGCAGTCCAGGAGATTCCGCCATTTTCTGTTTTCCACAAGCCCCCCGAAGCCGTACCTGCGTAAATGATGTCGGGTTCTGCCACGACAGCGTCAATCGCCGCTACACGCCCACTCATTCCTGCGGGTCCTATGCTACGGGCTTTCATATTCTTGAGAAGATCCAGATCAACTTCTTGTGCCTGAATCATCCCCATAAACGCGACCAATCCCATCAGGATCAGTGTGCGGAATGGTTGAAAGTAAGTAGTTTTTTGCATCATATTTTGTTGAAGCGTACAGGCTGCATCATGCCATATTCATCCGCTTTTGCCTGTACAGATACTTTATTCCAGAATATCTAAACAACAAAATTTTGAGGTCTTTTTGAAGAGTGTTAGGGGGCTTTCGTCGAGAAAGGAGGGGAGTGGATCGAATGGAATCTACCTCACGCATTTACAGAATAAGACACGCATTTATTTATGCTATTAACCAGCTAATAGAAATTCTATCTTTTGCTGTAATTCATTCAATCTTTTTTGGTAGACCTTCTGCTGCTGTGAAGGAATCATCTCCTGAAATACTTCTTGGAAAACAGAGGACTCAATGTTGATCATCAATAAATCATGAAATATCTTTTGTAAAATTTCACGTCTGAGCTGTATAAATGCTCTTTCGTTAGGACCAGGTTTAAGATTCCTTTCATTTAATAGGATCTCCCGTACAGCTAGATGTTGCTCCACATCATGTAAACGTATAAGTTCACTTATGAGATTTTCTACCCTCTTCTCGAGATTATCTTCATTCATCTTTTGGATACTTTAACTCCAAGAAGCCTTTATTTCTTGATTTACGCCTTCTTGTAGCTCTTGTTTTACAAAAAAAGGAGACCTCTACAGAAGCCTCCTTGTATATCCAAAAACTGAGCTGAAAGCCTATCAATCGCTTTCTCTCATCACAGTGCCTTAGACGTATAGTGGCCATACACCCACCCTACTTGACCATTGAGTTCGATCTTGTACCAGTAGTCATTCATGTCTCTGATCTGGACCTTGTCATTGCTCTTCTCGAGGATGTTGCAGACATCGCCTTCGCTTACTTTGAATACAATGTTGTCGTCTTCGCCTTCGGCGGGCTTTTGCGGCTCAGAGCGAACGTTGAGGGTACTCGCCTGGATCATCAACTGATTGGCAGGGAGGTCACGTGCTTTGTCCATGTCCAGCATTTGGTCTTCTACCATAGAGAATAAAGGAGAGGAAGAGAAAATGCTGCTGCCTGCTAGATTTTCTAGCTCTTTTTTCTTTTCGCTCGTGCTTTTGAGGTCACTGATTTGGTCCATTTTGATGGCAAGCGCTACATCTACTTCATCCGTAGAGTAGGCATCTTCTGTCAGACGCGCCCATCCTTCGACCTTCTTTTCCTTTCCATATACTTCCATCCATCCATCCTCATCCGTGGGGACTACGGCAAAGATTTGTCCACGCTCCAATTTCTTGGTAGTGATCGTCGTGATGTCGGGACGCTTGAAAATATCAATGCTGGAAAAAGCCACTGCACGCTCGCCACCTACAGCAAACAAGTAGTCATAGGCCCAGCCTGATTTGCCGTCCGAAAGCTCCATTTCCAGGTAGTTACGCTTTTCTATTTCTTCAGCTTCGCCTGTGAGTTTCACGACTTCACCAAAAGTAATGGTCGCCAAATATTTTAGCTCTTTGCCACGACCTGCTCCATCGCGAAGGCCAGCTTTTCCCCAAAGGCAGATCGCCTGGTCTGCTGAAGCCATCTCGTCGTCATCTGACATTTCCTCATCCATCACAGCAGAAGCTTCATCCGTAGATGCATCTTGGGTTGTTTTGCTGTCATCCCCGCCGCCGCAAGACTGTAGGAAAATCAGAAGAAGAGGGAGCAATAGTAGCGTTTGAATTCTTTTCATGGGTAAAAATGTTTTGAAGCAAGTTACGGAAGGAAGGCGTAGATAATCAATTTTTTTCTATGAATGATGAGTGATTTCGTAATAAACGATGCCTCCAACCTTGTTATTCATTGAATTAGAACCGAATGATTCATAGAGTTTTTCCCTTTCGCACCTTCGATCCTCATGTGTATAGACTTTCCAAACGTTTATCCTTCCCTAAATATTGAATCACTCAATGACTTGTAGAGCTGGGATATCTTTCTATCAGACGATCCACCTGCTCTGACAACCAATCGTGCTGCACCATCTGCTTTTGTAGGTTCAACCGCTTACTGAACTGATGAATCTGGCTGCGTTTGACCAAGCCTGTAGAAACCACTACCTGAACTTTGATACGCGCAAATTTCCTCACGAACGTAATCCATGTAGCATATAGTTTTTTCTGGTAGCTGGGAACCGCTTTGTTCCGTCTCACAAATGCCGAGAAACTGTCCAGTATGGAAAAAAGTACGTCAAATTCTCCTAGTTCTACATAAACTTTGATCAACAATACATTGGCGCCCAACTGATAGACGACATCAGAAAAATATACCTCCCTCAGTTCCTTCCGTACTTTCTCGTATTCTCCTCTCGCAAAAAATAAAGTCGCCCGATTGTAAGCCAAGGCATTGCTCCGCGCCTCTTCTGACACTCGACTCCCATAATCCTGAATAAAAGCCTCCACCCATTCAAATTTTTTCAGTTTCAAACCCAACGCCACAATATTCTTAAAGTTACGAGCAGACAAATGCCCTTCTTGAAACATCATCTCATAGGTCAACTGCCATTGGTACAGCTGAAATAAGATCTCTCGAAAAGGCTCCTCTCCTAAATTGATCTGTCGAATGCATAGCGTCGTCAAAAGGGAGTAGATCTCGCGCTGGTATTCTTCTGGGATATCCTGATGTTTGGCTTGAATCTCCTGGACTACTGCCTGAAATGCTCCTGCATGGATTCCCTGAATTTGCAGCTTGTACAACAAATAATAGCTCTTGAGCAAGGCCGATCGTTCCAAAAAGAAGGGTTGAGAGGCGAGGAAAGTAAGAATTTGCTCTACCATGACCGCTTCTTTTTCCTTGTTGAATACTTGCGCCCGTGCTTGTCCCAAGCAGGCATAACGTATTCTAAGGGTTAAGTAAAATAGATTTAGTTCCTCCACCATCTCATCAAAAGGGGCTTCTTTGAACATACCTGGATACAGTCCTTGTGCCTCTACTGCGAGTTTGTAGTGTTCGTATTGGTAAAAATACGCTTGAGGAACTGCAAAGGGGGGCTTGACTTTTGCTTGCCGCTTCCACTCATGCAAAAACCGCTTCCGATCTCTCAGCAGTAAGTCAGGCAACAAGAAGTGTACACGATGCGCAAAGTCGTCCTCCACGCGCTGGTGCATGAGGAATCGCTCTATCAGCCGTGTCAACTGACTCACTCCGTCATATAATAATTGTGCATCAAATGATTTATCTGGATACATCGCTTCAAATAGTGCTTCCTTAGGTAGTTCCTCTATGTCAGGATGATGTGTATGGAGCGCATCAAATAAATGCACCAATCGGGCTTGCTTATTGAAATAGGGAGAGCGCACGAAATCTTTGAGATGCTGCATTTCCCAGGGAGAAAAGGTCGCCAGCAGAGAGAGGAGCTTCATGAGGATGAGAATTAATTTTCTCAGAATAAATATAAATACTCACTAAAAAAGTAGGCCAATTTTTATACAGAAATGAATAATGGCATGATCTAAAGCTAAAATTTCTTTTCAGAATCGCGCGAAAACATTCTTTTGGTCCTCCTAATCTCCTTCCATATTGCTTCCATAACGCATTGTCACCATGTATACTCGATCGTATTTCGCATTTCTTATTTGGCTTCTGTGTACCCTTACGCCCCTGTGCGCTCAGCTTACAGAACTGGGCAATGAATGGTATGCAGATCGAGCCAATCAATCCTTCATCAAAATGACCCTAGCTGAAGACGGATGGTATGAGGTAAGTTTTTCAGATTTGCTATCAGCAGGCCATGACCTTGCAGGTGTCAATCCAGATCATCTCCATCTCTATTATCGTGGAGAAGAACAGCCATTGCGTATTTGGAAGAATGGGCAGACGCTGGAAAAGCTGGGATTCTGGGGGCTGCGAAATGATGGCCAAGTAGATCAACTCATGTATCGTCATCCTAATACAAGGCAACCTGATCCTAGCCAGCAATCCAATCCTACCATCAGTCTGTTTGACCATACCTCAGCCTACTTCTTGACTTGGGACAATCTTCCAGGTTACAGATATCAGGTTTCAGTCGATACTCAGTATCAAGACTATGTGCCTGAAACATCCTTTCGGTATACGACGGAGGTGTGGCACCATCCAGCCGATCCTCTCCGTGGATATGCGCAGCCTGTCGCAACTCCCAGCCAGCTCATTGCAGGAGGAGGTGTATATGAAAGCGATGGTACTTTCTTTGAACCTGCCTACAACCCCGCCGCAGATTATACCGTAGGGATGGGATTCCACGGCCCCAGCTTTTCTCCTCAACATCCCCTCTCCCTCTCTCTCGCTACGCCTCATCCTGCCAATACGCAAGCCGATATACAACTCTCGGTAAGATTACTCACTTTTTCGAGGAATCAACTCTTGACGGAGATTGAGGCCAATCAGCAGGTATTGTTTGACTCACTTGCAGGTGTCTTACCGAGGAGGTTTACAGACCTAGCATTTGCCTTTTCAGGTCCCTTATCTTCAGAAACTGCCCTAGACTTCCGCACAACCTTTGTCAATGGCAATGGCTCTTCCATTTTTGACGAGATCTATATTTCTTGGATGCATTTGTCCTATGAAAGGCAATGTATACTAGATGATGCATCAAGTGTAAAAATACAACAAGACGCGCATGGACAGCCCATCTATTATCCATTTACAGAGGTCAATGGAAGCAATAGATGCTGGATAGTCGATGCCACACGGGGGACGTATATCGAAGGGCGCTTAGCTCAAGATACAGCTCATATTATTCTCCCTCCTGATTCTTTACAAAGGAGCCTCCACTTAGTGACAGATGCTGCTATTCAACAGCCTTTTATTCATTCTGATCATCATCTAAATAACCTATCCTCTCCAGGCAATGGAGCAGCATATGTCATCATCACAGATGAGAGACTGGATAGTTCTGCTCAGGCCTACGCCAATTTGCGAGTAGGGAGCTACAGCACGAAGGTCGTATACGTTCAGGAGATCGTAGAGGAATTCGGTTATGGCTCGCTCACACCTTGGGCGATTAAGCGATTTTTGAACTGCGCCCATCAAGAATGGCTCATCAAGCCACAGTATGTACTTTTATGGGGAAAAGGCCTTCATATTACCTCTCATCTGAATGACTCTACGCTATCTGCTTTGCACTTCGTCCCTTCTATTGGCTTTCCAGAGTCAAACCTCGAATTGGCCACCCCATTTCAAACAGATAGTCTAGTCGCCTTGATGTCTATAGGGAGATTGGGGATCATTTCTAATGAACAGGGATGGGATTATTTGGATAAAGTTCAGCAATTTGAGTCTGCCCCTAGTCCAAGTGAAATGCCCAACATCCTCATCTATGGCAAAGGATTTAGTTCATTTGCAGAGAATAACTCGCCTGCTACTGCAGCCAATTTTCAAGCCAACCTCATCAAGTTATTTCCTACAGTAGACACTCAGCAGTTATATGCCTACTTTGACAGTGATGCTTTCGTTTCGTTTCCATGTACGAGTTGTCCTCCCTTCGTCAGTTTGGATTCACTCGCTGCCGACTCGATGATGGATGCAGGGGCCAACTTGATCTACATTCAAGGCATCATCGACTCTCCTCGTCTAGAAGATATTTTCCCCCCTGCTTCTTACTATGAAAATGGGAATAGGCTCCCGCTTATTTATGCCAATGGATTTACAGATGCATGGACCAACTCCTGGTACGAAATCAATCAATTTTCACAAAAGACAGCTACTGAATGGGTCATAGAGCCTAATCAAGGAGCAGTAGCCTTTTTGGGATTTTCAGGTATACACTATTATCAGGCCACCTTGTCCTTGACCAGAGAGTTTTTCCGATCACTAGAGGAAGAAATGATCGGACAACCTTTGGGAGACATTGCAAGAGCGGCCCAGATCCAGTACGCCAATCGGACAGGTTCATCGTTCGATGCAAGAACAGCGCTCATCCTCAACCTAGAAGGCGATCCTTCGCTTGTGCCCTTCAGGATGCCTGTCGTCAACCGCAATCTCTACCCTGGAGATACAGACAAGGACGGCGTAGCCAACGTCGCCGACTTGCTCCCGATCGGTCTGGCCTATGGCGATACAGGAACGACCAGGAATGGGGCGACGCTAGACTGGATTGTGCAAGAAGCACCTGATTGGTCTGCACAGTTTCCAGATGGACGCAGCCACAGCTATGCTGATGTCGATGGAAACGGGATCGTGGAAGGTATAGATACCTTGGGTATCCGACTCAACTATAGCCGTACGTCCGACAAGACCCAAAGCAACAACTTCACCCAAAATGGTCTCCCCTTGACCGTAGTTTATCCAACGGCAGCACAAGCAGGTGACACCATCGACATCGGCATATTTTTAGGAGACTCTACCCAAAGTGCACCTGTCTACGGGCTTGCCTTTTTCATCCAGCTTGACCCTGCCTTGGTCGACAGCAATTCCTTGTCCATAGACTTTGGTCCCAACTGGATGGGAACCGTAGGCGTGGACATCCTGACGATGTATCACTATGATGGAGCCACCGGAAGATTAGATGTAGCCATCACAAGGATTGATCAGCAGGCTGTATGGGGATATGGCCAACTGATGGACATCTCCATCATGATCACCGATGACATTGCCAAGCGTTTTCAAGGGATCTTTGTAGCAGATCCTGTGTGGGGAAAAGTAATTGATGATTCGGGAGAGGAAATCCCTGTAAGCGCCGCTTCCCAAAAGGAAGAATCAGCTACAAATCCTTCTCCTCCCCTTTCTGAATGGGCAGTCTATCCCAACCCTGGACAAGGTAAGCTCACACTTGAAACCTACCAAGATTGGCATCAAGTAAGGCTCTACGATCTCCAGGGAAAAGTCGTGATAGAGATTCGAGACTTAGCAGCAGGCACATACAATTGGGACCTTTCCCACCTCCACGAAGGCTTATATGTACTCAAGGCCATGAGTCTAGATAGCAACGCCTTGACAAAAATTCTTTTAACAAAAAGAAAGTAGGTAAATGGGAGGCTTAGCCTCCTTTTCTATTACAAGCTTTTCCACAAAGTCATCCTTCTTCTCATGCTGTACCTTCTACCGAGCAGGGTGTGTCGTTCGTCGGAAAAGTGCCCGTTTTCCGTCGAGTGAGTTGTGTCATTCAGCGAGTATCACAGGTTGTATGACATCTTTTTACATATGTCCTATAACTGACTGTGCTCAGAATCAGTATAATCGTGTATTACACGCTGAAAACGCTACGCTGACGCAGCAATGCACTGACAATAATTCACTAACCATGGCGAGTTTACCTACGACAATGCGCCCCTCCCTTGTGGACGCGCCCCAAACATCCAGAGCGGTTACACACCTGCTCACCTCACGTACGGCACCTGAATGGATTCAGAAGGCTCAACTCACTGGCTATGTGCTACGATATCTAGAGGAAGGCGAAGAGAAGTTTCGCACCTCAGATCACATCTTCACACTAGAGGCTGGACAGTTTTTGATTCTCAATCCTGATACCCCGCTTACGTACACTCCACTCAGCAACCAAACCAAGGGACTCTGGGTTTGGCTAGATAAAAATGATGTAGCCAAGGCATTTCAGCAGTGGAGCATGCAATCCCCTGGAGACTGGCAATCGCTCATCTCCGAAGAACGTGGCTATCCCGAATGGTGTGAGCACACCTACGCGGTAGAACACAACCCTCTGGGACAGGCCTTGACGACCAAGGGAATGTTGAAGCCTGAAGCATTACTTGAAGCTTTATTCACGACACAACAACGTGTGTTTGCGCAAATGGCGCAGCTCACTTCTGCCAAGCTCTCGACCAAGATGGAACTGTTTCGTCGCCTCTGTCAGGCACGCAACTACATCCACCATAACTTAGATACTTCTCTCGATTTAGATACATTAGCTCAAGTTGCCTGCCTATCGAAATTCCATTTTATACGCTTATTCAAAGAGGCCTTTGGCCAGACCCCTCGTCAATATCTGATCGGGCATCGCCTCGAACATGCACGCATCCTGCTGCTCAACTCTAGCAAGACCTTCCACGAAATCTGCCAAGAGGTAGGATTGAAGGACAGTTCTTCCTTTGGGCGGCTCTTTAAGCGTAGCTATGGCGCGACACCACAGATCTATCGACAGATGCATGCAGTAGCATAGTGAATGTTTGAATGATGAAATGGTTGAATTCTTGAATCACTCATTTTTCATTTTTCATTTTTCATTTTTCATTTTTCATTTTTCATTTTTCATTTTTCATTTTTCAAGGCGTACTTGAATCACTAGTTTTGGGTTTTGATCCATGAACGTTGATTTCTGCAAAATGACCAGATTGATCCGGGAACCATGGTCTCTGAAAAATGAAAAATGATCCGTATGAATCTACTGGCAGAAATACCTGAAATGATACAATCAGAAGGGAATCTTCGCTTGTTTAAGCGGGATTCCCTTCACTGTTTTGTTGCCTCCACCCTTGATGAAAGTGACTTAACCTTCCTCCAAAACCTATCCGAGAAGCACGTCATGCTTTTCATTCCCCTGGAAAGTCTCATCCTCCGCGATCAAAAAGATCAGGAATGGGAGATCAACTTACCCAAAGGTAAGGGGCAAGAGACGCTGTATAGCACGACCTTCTTCTGGAACCCTGCCAATCCCACGGTCAGCCAGATCCTGGAAATTGCGCATCAGCGCGAATGGGCCATCTATACTCCTCTGGAAGAAAAAATATGTTTGGTCGTGGCAGCTACAGGTATTGCCTTTAACATTGATGGAGCAGATTTGATGAAGCAGATTAAGGGGTAAAACTTACATATTCTAGTATTTCTGGAGTCGAAGTATGAACGCATTAAATATGGAAAAAATTTCATATTTAATGCGTTCATACTTGTTTCGAAATTTTTATTTGTGCATATTAATTTTGTATTCAAGAACATTTAAAAACACTTCCATGAAAACATTAAAATTCATTTTAATTTCTATTGCCCTCTCTTCCCTTCTATTCATCTCATGTAGTGATTTGAATCATGATCTTCCTGCCGAAGTAGCTAGCCTAGATTATGAAGAACCCTTAGAAAGTTCTACCGTCCAAATTGAGACGAATTATGAACAATATTTGCCCTTATCATACTTTGAGAATCCTGATTTAGGTGTATTAAGTTCTCCTCCATCCTCTTACCACATGGCTTACCAAGAGCTTGTAGATAATGGAGAAATCCAGGGGTTTTTACTAAAAACAGTAAACCAAACCATAGAACTTTATGCTTTCGATCCTGCCTCTGGGGTTCCTCCTGTATTAAAAGAAGAATGTGATAAGAAGTATAGCACAGGTACAGATGGAGGGACAATTTATCATTCATGCTTTCCTGGAGATCCTAAAAATTGTCGGACAATGGCAGGACAAGACGGATCAGT
>JBCBPW010000094.1:0-1552 GCA_039820545.1 Bacteroidota bacterium
ATTCAATATGTTGTTTTTTCATTGTGAGTCACATTTGGATCACAATTTATATGTTTATTTATTACACAGTGTAATAAGATATCTTTTCTAAGTTTTTTATAATCAAAGTATACATGAATCAAGTAGCTTTCATATTTCCCCATTTATCAATGTTCATCTTGTTGACAATATATTGCCCATGTGCTTTAACACAGACCTATATATCGCAAGAGGGTTCGAGAGATACGCTAAGAATTATGGAAAATGGAAAATTCAAATATATTAAAGGTGCCTATTGGCCTTATCATATTGAAGATCCTTCAACACTTGGAACTTGGATAGAAATAGACTCGGGAGTATTAGTCCTCAATACTTATCAAGCACGCTCTCAAAGCGAAGTTCTCGGATATAACTTTTTGTATACCGATAGCATTGATAAAGAACTCGTTTTTGAGTTCATTGATCAGAAAGGTAGTTTCGCACCCGATTTTTTTCCTGTACTAGTAGATAGTATGGGAACCTATTCATCTGTCAAGGATAGTAACATGCAATGGAAGTTGGGAAAGATTATTAGCTATAACATACCAGACTCAAAGCCTGCTAAAATTTTGGTTCATAGATTTGGGGTTTTTATTGATACGTTTGATATTTCTGAATCATTTCCTTTAAATCATTTTAAATTTTTTATATCGAGAGCTAACAGTGGTCCAAGATATATGAATCATGAGCATTGGATAAGACGGGGAGGGTATATTTTTTCAGATTTAAATCCGGATAACAAATTCATTGAATCCAAAGAATAATCGCCCAGCCAGCGCCAACGTCTCGTTGGTGCTCACTTTAGGCTGATCGGTGATAGGCTGATACTTCCTCTAGCTCACGCAATGGTGGGTCTAGGAGAATCAGGTAGAGATAATACAGGAGGAGCACATGGTTGGGATGGAATAAGCGATTTCCAGAAACAATATAAGGTACGGACTACCTCACAAAGGTGGAATCGCTGTAAGCGTCCATTCCTGGCCTCTATGATATTTGATTGTAATTGTAGATTTTGGCTGATGCTAGGGTTTGTGTGCCCATTTATGTGGTAAAAGTACTTCAATTTGGTTGATGGGATGTTGAGGTATTCTTTCAAGGACGTCTGTAAGCCACTCTTCGGGGTCGATATTATGTTGTAAACATGTTCCAAAGAAGGAGTAGATCATTGCCGCGCGTCTGGCTCCCCCCCAGCCAGCGCCAACGTCTCGTTGGTGCTCACTCTAGGCTGATCGGTGATATATGGACCTTTCCTCTAAGACAAATCTACAATCTGTATCTAGATCCATACAATAATTGCAACCCTTCTCCACGCTAGGACAAGCTAGTGTGGAGATTCTCTTCTATGAAAATATCCTCAATAGTAGAAAATCCCCAACTCTTGCGAAGTCATGGGCTATGGCTTTGCCTATGATGGGCTCAACCGCTTGAAGGATGCCCAGTATGGGAGCATGGTCAGCACCACATGGTCCCCCAATGACCGATACAGTGTCGACTACTCCTACGACCTCAATGGCAACATCCTTAGCCTCAATCG
>JBCBPW010000094.1:1562-26623 GCA_039820545.1 Bacteroidota bacterium
ACCACATGGTCCCCCAATGACCGATACAGTGCCGACTACTCCTACGACCTCAATGGCAACATCCTTAGCCTCAATCGCAAAGGGCTTACTGCCACAAATGCGTACGGGGACATCGACATGCTAAGCTATAGCTATCAAGGCAACCAGTTGACATCGGTCTCTGATGCCATCAGCACCAACTTCACAAGCACCGAGCACTTTCAAGATGGCTTCACAGGTACCGATTACAGCTACGACGCCTCAGGTAACATGACAGGAGATCTCAACCGCAGCATCTTGGTCGGCTACAACCACCTCAATAAACCCACCTTTGTCGAAAAGGGAGCTAATGCAGGCATCACCTACATCTATGCAGCAGACGGAACCAAGCTCAGACAAAAAGTCCATGACTTTAGTTCGGCTCCGATGGGAAGACCCTCCAATAGCCAGTCTCAAGTTTTAGACCCTAGCACCGTCACCAAGATCACCGACTACGTAGGGCCTTACCGGTATGAAGACGCCGACGGCAACGCTACCCAAGTAGACAAGCAGCTCATCCAGTTTCAGCACGCCAAGGGCAGAGCCACTTGGGATGGATCGGAGTTTCAATATCAATATAATCTGACAGATCATGCGCGAAGCTTTGGGGTAGGGGCCCTAAAGGTGAGCTGTAAGAGTGGTTTTCCAAGACGGCGACAAGGATGGAAGAGTCAATCCTGATCCCATCGCAGGGCAAGATGTCGTACAGGTGATACAGGGTTACTACCCCGCCGCGACCGACGGAATACCTGGACGTCGCGAGCTAGTCATTCGGGGAGCTTTGCGACCACGACTTCTCCCGAAAATCAGTATCTTTACAACGGCAAAGAAAAACAGGATGAGTTGAATCTGGGGTGGTATGACTATGGAGCGAGGATGTATGATCCGACTGTAGGAAGATGGAATGGGGTGGATGCACTGGCTGAACATCCCAATCAGATTGATAAGTCGACTTATGCCTATGCTTGGAACAATCCGACCAATCTAACTGATCCTGATGGGAATTGTCCAGAGTGCCCTCGCCCATCTGGAAGTGGAACGGAAAGTGAAAAAAGTTATACGACATATCAAGCTTCAGAGCCTGAAGATTTTTCTGGCCAAAAGGCATGGTATTATCATGAAGGATCAGATGGACACGAGGCGGGTTGGTATTCCTCTTCTGATTATAAAAACATATTGACCGGGACTTCTTGGGGAAATCGACCCTTTTTTCCTTTAAATGTTAGGGCATTAGCCACAGATCTAATCTGGGGAAGTGACGGAAGTATCACTGAAGCCGACTTAAGTACTGATGAGCTCATAGCTCTTAAAGGTGTGGTTGATAGGAATCTAGAAGCGGGGATATCTAGCATAAGGTATAAGGATTATGGTACTACTAAAGGAAATAATCCCTTACTTGATGTGCAAAGTAATCTAGGGCCAAACAGGGGTGAGCTAAGTAACTCGGAAATATGGGATAAGGGAAAAAATCCTTATTACGTTTTAAAAACTACTTTAGGACGAGCGAATATTGAGACGGATGACAATGGGAATGTTTTTGTAGTTGATAGATACAATTTCAATGATGCTGCTGCCCAAGCAAACCTTTCCATATCTGCGAGATTTAGCGCCTTTATTCAAGGTGTTAGAGACGCAGGTGGAGATCCATATAGACAAGCAAGAAATATAGGTCGTTACTATGGGAGTCCTAATGGGGAGGGACCAGTTGTGAGAATTAAAATTCCTCAATTCTAAAAATGACTAGGGGTAAACGTATCAATTAGGAACTCCAATTTATTTGTAAAGAATGTACCATATGAAATCTGTTGTACTGCCAATAATATTTTTATCCATTATGTTGTGTAGCTGTTGGGTTCCACAGAAGAAGGAACCCTTGAAGCTGCCCGATATATCTTTAGCAACAAAATTGGGTCTAGACGTGGATTCATCAATGTTTTTATATCAATATACTGAGAGGTTTGGATTTACAGACATCTGTATCCATGAGAGAGGGTTATTGAGGATCAATGAAATACTTGCAGTGAACACTACAGGCTTCCAGAAGCTTCCTCTAACAATTAGACAAATAAAACAGATAAATGATATTCCCGAAAAGATTGACTCTTTGGGTTTATCTGAGTTAGTTGTTGATTATCAATATAAAGATGCATTCAGGGATATTATGATTGAACATGGTGAATACGACACCTCTCCAGATTCTGTTATATCCATAGACATTACAGAAGGGTATTTCCACTTCTCAGATACATCCTTGCTGATTTATAAACCTAGTCTGCGCCTACTTTACTATGAGGTACATGAATGTGATGATTAACCCCTCAGCCAGCGCCAACATCTCGTTGGTGCTAACTTTAGACTGATTATTGAAATATATACTCCCTCCTCTAGCACAGATTCACAATCTGTATTTAGATCCGTGCAATAAATGAAACACCGCTCCACGCTAGCTTTTCCTAGCGTGGAGATTCTCTTCTATGAAAATATCTTCAATAGTAGAAAATCCCCCAACTCTTGCGAAGTCATGGGCTATGGCTTTGCCTATGATGGGCTCAATCGCTTGAAGGATGCCCAGTATGGAAGCATGGTCAGCGCCACATGGTCCCCCAATGACCGATACAGTACCGATTACAGCTACGACGCTTCAGGCAACATGACAGGAGACCTCAACCGCAGCATCTTGGTCGGTTACAACCACCTCAACAAACCCACCTTTGTAGAAAAGGGAGCTAATGCAGGCATCACCTACATCTATGCAGCAGATGGGACCAAGCTCAGACAAAAAGTCCATGACTTTAGTTCGGCTCCGATGGGAAGACCCTCGAATAGCCAGTCTCAGGTCTTAGACCCCAGCACCGTCACCAAGATCACCGACTACGTAGGTCCCTACCAGTATGAAGACGCTGACGGCAACGCCACCCAAGTAGACAAGCAACTCATCCAGTTTCAGCACGCCAAGGGCAGAGCCACTTGGGATGGATCGGAGTTTCACTACCAATACAACCTGATGGACCATCTGGGAAATATCAGAGTGGTCTTCCAAGACGGCGACAAAGATGGAAGAGTCAATCCCGATCCCATCGCAGGGCAAGATGTCGTACAGGTGATACAGGGCTATTACCCATTTGGGATGAGTCATTCGGGGAGTTTTGCGACCACGACTTCTCCCGAAAATCAGTACCTTTATAACGGAAAGGAAAAACAGGACGAGCTGAATCTGGGGTGGTATGACTATGGAGCTAGGATGTATGATGTGACTATCGGGAGATGGAATGGGGTGGATGCGCTGGCGGACGACCCAGACCAAGTTGATAAAAGCTCGTACGCCTTTAGTTGGAACAATCCTATTAATTATATTGACCCTACTGGTTTGAAACCAGAGTGGGTTCCTGATAGTAAAGGAAATCTAATAGCTGAAAAAGGTGATAATGCGCAGAAATTGGCAGACTATCAAGGGATAACCTATACAGAGGCACTTAAACAGCTTACAGACCAAGGTTACACGGTTGATCAAAACGGAATTTTGGATTTAAAAATTGGAGATAAAGTTGAATTAGATAATGTGTTTACGGAATCTATACAAAGCTCAACAAGTGATTATGATACAGATGCATATTTAGCTTATAATGCAACAAAAAAGTTAACAGGTACAGGTCCAACACCTGAAGATTTCTATAATTGTTATGGTGCCGCTTGTGCAGGAAGTCAAGGGAAAAAAATTGAAGTGGGTGTAGGAATACCAGGGAGCACTTTTGATGCAAACTTAACAAGTGACTATACAGCAACTACAGGAGCGAATGCACAATTTGGAAAAACTGTACTTAGGTTTGCTGTTGGAGGAAACAATGTGAAACACGGTGCTGTGTTTTATGGCGAGAGCAAAAACGGAACTATTTATGTATATATTAAGAATGGTTGGGGGATGAAGCCAGAAGTAATGAAACTTTCAGATTTAAAATCAAAATTACCAAGTTATGGAACAGTTCAGGGCATTAATACTGGTGAGTCTGGCTATTATGACCCTAAATAGTTGTAGCGGTCAGAATAAAAATAGTACGACATCACGAATAAATCAAGTGGTGAAAAAGGTTATGAATGATACCATTTTGATATCAAGGTCACAATTTGAAATAATAGTCAATAAAGAGGGTGTTTTGGATATTGAGATTAAAGAAAGCAATCTTATTGATACAATTGCAGATAGCGACAATCCTACCCTGAAAATAGAGTTAGATAGTAAATATATCATAGCCAAAGGGAATAATATAATTAGTTCATCAGTACCAGAGAATTGTGATTATTTTTACTTTTTGGGAGATGACAATAAGGTATTCACGAAAAATGAACGAATTGTATATATTAGAAAAATCGAATAGAATTATAAATCCACCTTCAGTGGTCCGATGAATGGGGGGAAGTTCAACCCCGTATTTGATACATATACGAGTCAAAATAAATAAATATGAATACTAACAGGATTTCGGGAAAATTATCTATGACTTTATTTTTGACTTCAATTTGTTTAATTGTCTTAAACGTACAATGTACACACCCTAAGCCTATTGATTCGAAGTCTTCTGAGTGTAAAAGATGGTTATGGTTCATGGCAAACCTTCAGGCATATCATAAAACTGAATATGGATATTTTTCGCAAGAAATAGATTCTTTAATGAGTCTAGATAGTATGAGTTTAGCTAGGTATCAATACAGAGTAGTTTACGCAGACAGTCACAATTTTGTATTAGAGGCAAGAGAAATATTTGATTTTGACCAAGATGGTCAGCTCAGAATTTGGCAAATGGACACGTCTAAAAATTGTAAAGAAATCAAGCTTTAATGTGCTCCAGCCAGCGCCAACGTCTCGTTGGTGCTCACCTAGAATATCGTATTACCCTTCCCCTCTTATCTGCTCAATATACTTCAAGGCTTGCTCCGTCAAAGCTTTTATTTTCTTGAAGTCATAGCCTCCATCTTCTTTTTTGGCCATGAGCTTAGATCCCATCCCCACACAATATGCTCCCGCATCCAACCAGCCCTTCAAGTTCTCAAAATCGGGAGATACGCCGCCCGTCGGCATGATGCTCGTCCAAGGCTGGGGAGCCAAGACGGCCTTTACAAACTGAGGCCCATAGATGCTTCCTGGAAAGAGCTTCACAATTTCGCAGCCCAATTCTTCTGCGGTAGCAATTTCTGTCAGGGAACCACAGCCAGGAGACCAGAGTACTTTTTTGCGATTGCACACGATGGCGATGTCCTCGCGCAAAACAGGGGTGACGACAAAGTTTGCCCCCATCTGTAGATATAAGGAAGCTGTGCCCGCATCTGTTACCGAGCCTACACCCATGATCATTTCAGGCAATTCACGTTCACAAAATATATTCAACTCCCTAAAAACCTCATGAGCGTAATCCCCCCGATTGGTAAACTCTAACAATCTCGCCCCCCCACGATAGCAAGCTGTCAACACCTGCTTACAGACAGATACATCCTTATGATAAAAGAGTGGAACCATGCCCTGTGCGCGCATGGTCTGCGCGACTTGTATTCTCGTAAATCTTGCCATTGGATTCTGTTTAAGGAAAGAGGAAAGGAAATCCGCCCAGTGAAGATCACATCACGCTGCTTGAATACCCCTTCCTTTCATTAATTTGTCGTCAAATCATCGGCTTACACGCCCACTTGCATCTCCTCCCATCAGTTTTTCCACTTCTGAGACTGTGACCAAGTTTGCATCTCCATAGATGGTATGCTTGAGGCAAGAGGCAGCTACTGCATAGTTCAGTGCTTTCTGTGGATCGTCTGGGTACGTCAGCATGCCATAGATCAATCCTCCCATGAAGCTATCTCCTCCTCCCACTCTGTCCACGATGTGTGTCATCTGATAGGTAGGCGCTTCGTACAGCGTCTCTCCATCGTACATGACGCCTGACCATGTATTGTGTGATGCACTGATCGATCCACGGAGGGTCGTGATGACCTTTTGGGCTCTGGGAAATCGTGCCATGAGGGCTTTGAGCACGCCTAGATAAGCTTCGCCCGAGATGGAATCTCCCTGGGTGACATCGACCTTGTCGGGATGCAGATTGAAGTGCTTTTCTGCGTCTTCTTCATTCCCTAGGATAATGTCACACCCTTCTACCAAAGCTGGCATAATCTCGATGGGCTCTTTCCCATATTTCCAAAGCTTTTTCCGATAGTTCAAATCTGTCGAAACGGTCACCCCCATTTTATTCGCCATCTGAATGGCTTCCAGGCAGGCGTCGGCAGCTCCTTGAGAGAGGGCAGGGGTAATGCCTGTCCAGTGAAACCAATCGGCCCCCTCAAAGACCTTTTCCCAGTCGATCATTCCTTTCTCGATGGTACTCATCCCCGAATGCGCACGATCGTACACGACTTTGCTTCCACGACTCACAGCCCCTATCTCCAGAAAGTAGATGCCCAGACGATCTCCTCCTCGTACGACATGATCGACCCCCACGCGTCTTTTCCGCATTTCCATCAAGGCGCATTCCCCGATGTCATTGTCAGGGATACGTGAGACAAACTGCACATCGAAACCATAATTGGCGAGCGAGACAGCAACATTGCTTTCGCCCCCACCATAAATCACATCAAATTGACTTGTCTGGCTGAACCTTTTGTGTCCAGGTGGTGTCAGACGAAGCATGATTTCTCCAAAGGTGACTATTTTTTTCATCGGTCCATTCTTTTTGGAGGGAAGATCATTTAGGACATACGCTTCCCAGGCTAGATGAGAGTTCACCCAGCAGTAGCGTATGAATACCTAGCACTTCCCCTTTAGTTGATGTACATTAAGGGTTTAAGAAAATGCCAAGCCTCCGTTGATGTCAAAATTGGCACCAGTGATAAAAGACGCCTCATGGGAAGCGAGATAGGCGACGAGATCTGCTACTTCTTGTGAAGTTCCTTCTCGACGCAGCGGCGTTTTTCCAGCGACCATTTCTCGCACATTGTCAGGTGTAAATGTATCGTGAAAAGTCGTTGCGATCATCCCTGGACAAAGCGCATTGACTCTGATTCCCTTGGGGCCGAGTTCCTTGGACATAGACCTCGTAAAGGTCATGACAGCCCCTTTAGAGGTCGCATAAGCAGAAGCGCCGCCGCCGCCGCCGTCTCGTCCTGCCTGAGAAGCTAGATTGATGATGGCCCCTCCCTTGGGCATGTGTGGCACGACAGCCTTGTGCATCATGAAGACCGACTTAAGATTCAAGGCCATGAGATGATCCCAGAAAGCCTCGTCCATCTCGCACAGTTGCTTACGTGCGACTAGGCCTCCTGCATTATTGACCAGAATGTGAATCTCCTGGCCAAATGCCTCTTGTGCAGCCGCTGCTAAAGCAAAGCAGCTGTCCCATTGGGTCAAATCAGCCTGGACCTTGATGGCATGGCCTCCATGATCCTGGATCATTTTCAGGGTTTCATCCGCCGCGGTGGGATTGCTGTGATAATTGACTACGACATTGGCTCCCATTGAAGCCAGCTTAACAGAGATGGCACTTCCGATGTCTCTTCCGCCACCTGTCACGATGGCTGTTTTTCCTTTAAGATGCATGTGTATTCGTGTATTTCGTTAAACTTTCACTTTTGTGTTACTCATAATAGGTTTTAGCGGCTCGATCTGAGGACAGAGGAACATGATACTCGCCATAGCCGTCACCGCCAGTCCTGCCCCAATGATGAAGGCAGGAGTGTAGTTACCCCCTGAAGTCAACCAAGGGATGAAATAGGTCAGTCCAGCTGCCGTCAGTTTGGCCGCCATACCTGAAAGCCCTGCGAGTGTCCCGACGGTCTTCTTTCCAAAGAAGTCGCTCGGTAAGGTCTGCACATTCCCGATGGCTGTTTGGAAACCAAATAGGATGACCGCCATCAGAATGACGGTTGTGGTAGGTCCCCCAGGATTGGACATCATCAATAAGGAAGGGAGCATGATGAGTCCTCCCAGATAGATGACCAGCTTTCGGGTTCTGTTGACGGTCCAGCCAGCTTTTATCCGATTTTGGGCAAGGAGGCCCCCAAACCATGCGCCTAGCATGGCACCGACATAGGGTACCCAGCCATAGATGCCGATCGTCTTTACATCCATTCCATAGACTTCGTTGAGATAGATCGGAATCCAGATCACAAATAGCCACCAGATAGGATCAATGGCTGCCGAAGCAATGATGACGCCCCAGCTTTGCTTGCGAGAGAGCATCTCGCCCAAGTCAGGATTGTACCCTTCGTCATATTCACCATCTCCATCTAGGTCTTGGTTGAGTTGCCCCTTCAAAATATAATCCCGCTCATCTTCTGTGATCCAGGGATGTCGCTTAGGAGGTGCTTTGACGAGGATCAACCATGGCACCAGCCATAGTAATCCTACTACTCCTACGAGCATAAAGATCATTTTCCAGCTAAAATAGATGGTCAGAAAAGCGATCAATGGGATGGAAATGATTCCTCCTATGGCAGCACCCGAGTTGAAGATTCCCTGTGCAAATGCGCGCTCTTTGGTGGGAAACCACTCGGCATTACCCTTGGCAGCTCCAGGCCAGTTACCTGCTTCAGCTACGCCCAGGATGGCTCGAAAAATACTGAAGCTTATCAAGCCCCTGGCAACAGCATGGAGGGCTGTAGCGACTGACCAAATCCCAATGGATAATACAAATCCCAATCGCGTACCGATCCAGTCAAAGATCTTACCAAAAATGGCTTGTCCCAGGGCATAGGAGAAGACAAATACGACCGAAATCAGGGCGAAAATCTCTTTACGACCATCAGCTGTTTCATCTGGGTATAAGTCTGCTGCGATCTCTGGCCAAAGCACTCCGATTGACTGACGATCAATGTAGTTGATGATCGTCGCGATCGCGATTAATGCAATGACCCACCAGCGTAGTCCTTTCATTTTCATAACGATCCGTTTATTGGTCCAAAAAATCTTCCCGATGCGGACTGAATACATCAATCAGCCGCCCTTCTTCGATGCAGGTACATCCGTGCATGACCATGGGAGGAATGTAGTAAGAGTCTCCTCCCTTGATGATCTTCACTTGGTCACCAATGGTCATTTCAAATTCACCACTTTCGACATAGGTCACTTGAGAATGGTGGTGATTGTGTAGCTGTCCCACCCCCCCTGCTTTGAAGTCCGCTATGACGAGCATGATCTTCTCATCATAGCCATGAATCTGACGACGGAGGAGTGGGTCCACTTGCTCCCATTCCATTTCATTTTGAAAGAAGAATTCTTTGCCTGCGCTTATTGATTCCATAGTTTATAGGTTGAGTTTTTTTAGTTCGAAAGATCCTTGCCATTGATATGTCACTTTATCAATAGTCAATGTGTGTGTGATTGTTTCATCTGCCTCTTGGTTGGCGAGCATGAGCATCCATTGTGTCCCATCTTGATGATTGAAGCTGAAGGCCGTGTAGTCTTCACTATCATGGAGCATATTTATACTACCCACTCGGGAGAAGGGAGTATCTGGGATTTCCGCGACGGGGTCATAGCTCCCGTGTGGTTCGATGATCGAGAGGAAAAGGGCATCTTGGGCATCCTGCTTGCGGATGATATATGCAGGATCATGGCGTAGATTGAAATGAGGATCATGGGCTCCCGCACGCGCAAAGATGAGTTCATCTTGATCTGAAACCCAGGAAGTCATGGTGTAAAACCGGCCCTTTTCGAACCACGTCAATCGTGCCTGATTCCCTTTGGGCTTGCCCACAGCTTCTTTCCAGATATGCTGGTAACCATGCCACTGACCAAGTGGATGCAGTGCATTCTGCTCAGTTTCGTATTCAAAATCTGTCTGCAACACATGTCCTCGAAACCAGATGGGAAGATCGTATTGGTTAGGTACTTCCGAATGGACTCTGAAGACATCAATTAAGAGCGGATATTGAAAGTGATCATCCTTCAGTAAGAGGAGCGTTCGATGCATCTCCATATCAGGATAGGCATGCCTTTCTTTGGCACTGACGATCTGTATATTTTCATCTGAGGAATTGAAATAATAAGGATCGGGATGATGGGCTTCCCCTTTTTTGATCTTCCCCTCATAGTGAGAATTTTCATTGATAACCAGGGTATTATGAGCAATGGACTGCTTGGCGAAGGTCTTATTCTCAGGCAAATAACGCCCTCCTCCTTTTTGGTCAATATTTACCCATCTTGCAGCTCCATAATCCTGTATGACTTCCCCTCGTTCATCGTAGAGCGAGTAGGATAATTTGTCAAAATGCCCGTGGCCCATCCCGTGCGCAGAATACTTGAAGACTGCACATAGCTCTGCATGATCCTTTGAGGTACGCAAGATCCCAACTCCTCCCTGTTGGCCATCGGCACCATCTCGGTAGGCAACAGATTCCTGTTGGAAGCCTTTTGAAAGTCCTTTCTCGATGTCGCTTGCTACAGCAAATCCTGTTTCGTCCAGCTGGACGGTCTGCTGCTTTTGTGCAATGGACAGTAACCGTGGATCGCGTCCTCCGTGATAATAGGCAATGTCTACAGCCGAAACCACCTCTCGCGAGTGCCAAGACATACCTTTCTGTGCATCGTTGATGGGAAAAAAATGGCCCTGTGCATCTGTCTGATTGAGCAGGGCGTACACCGCTTTCAATAAAATGCCCTCGCGATAAGCCAGGATGTCGATATCAGGTCGATTGTTCACCAAGGACTTCCCAAATAGCAAAAAGGGAGACATTGCATACCTGAGATAGTAGGGGCCTTCTGTAAAATAACCATCAGGAGAGAAAGATAAATCCAGCTGCGCCAGGAAACCTGCTTTCCGAACCCCTTCTACCTTGATATAGCCTCCATCGTTATCGACTGAGTCCGCAGAAATCCCATCGTCAGTCAGGCCAAAAAGCGCACGGTTGACCAGTTCCTCATCATCCATGACGAGTCCGATCATTCCCACGGCAGCATTGGCCCATGTACTGTGATTGTGGATGCGATTGAAAAACTGCGGATTTTCTACCGAAATAAAATCTGCAAACGGTCGGAATAAGGTCTTATTGAGGTACTCAACCTGCTCAGGCTTGAGCCAGTCGTAAATGCAGTCATAAGCCTGACTGACATACACCAGCCAGTTGGCGTCATTGAGACACTGCCAAAAGATCTTCCCTGTAGCGTAGGATCTATTCGTGGGATGAAGCCCTAGCGTAGGAAACATTTCTGCATACGCAAGCAGCATATCACGGATATAAACGGCATACTTTTCGTCTGCTGTAATCTGGAATAAGTTGCCCGCTTTCTGTAAAATGAAGAAGTTTTGCTTGTGGCGTTCATGTGTGTAGCCTCCTGCCATGTCCTTGGGTATGGGGACAAAGATCCCCTTGGCGATTTCCGTATCTACTTCTTGTATGGCACGGGCGAGTTGCTTATCAAACAGTGACGCCTTCCCCAATTGGGAGCGGATCTGAGTCACCCCTTCTGGTGTGAGCATCAGACGAGGATGAGTTTGGGCATGCGTCATACTAGCTGTTCCCAGAAACAGACTACATAGGAGTGATATGCTTAGCAAAAATTTCATCGGAATTCTCTTTAAGCATTAATCAAAGTTCAAATCCATGCCTTCGTACGAACCATCATGCGTGACCACCTTTTGGGTATTCTCGAATTGGCTTTTTTTGATCTGCGTGATGGGATCGCCCACGACCAGATGCAGCTTGAAGGGTCGACAATCGGTGAAGTCACAACCTGAAATATAGGCTTCTTGCACCCCATGAAGAGAGACAGAAGCACCTGATTTATTTCTTTTATCGCCCCCTACATTCTTCAGGCTGGAGTTTTTCATGCTTAGCATGGGACCAAAGGTGCTTTCATCCCTCCCGCCCCTGTAAAGATGAAGGACAACTCCTCCAATATCTTCAAATTGGCAATCTTCGATTACAACGTTTTCAGCATTATAGATTCCTCTATCATCCGTCTCTTTATCAAGACTCAAGATTGAGCCACTAATTTTCACAAAAGTGGAATTTCGCATCACTACAGAATCTGCGAAAGTATTTTTGTAGATCTTCAAGACACTGAAACTGTGGTTTACATCCAGATTGGTGAAGTCGCAGTTTTCAATGAAGAGCTTATAGTTTCGGTTCATCGAGTATCTGCTTGTACGGATCACAGCGTTGCCCGAATAATCGGGACACTCGGCTCCGTCAATTTTGAGATCCTGTAGCGTAAGGGCGCCTCCATTCTCAATGTTGAAGAGAGAATTATTTTCAAATTGAATCAAAGGCTTACGTTCCTTTCCGACTACCGTAATTGGATGGGAAACATTGATGGATTTTGTCATGAAGTATGTGCCTTCGGTCAATTGAAGGATGTCTCCTTGCTGAGAATTTTTGATCGCATCAAAAAGGGTATTCTCCCCTGGTTCCACAGCAATTACCTCTCCCGTACGGAATCGTACTTCCTGCTCGACTCTTGGATACCAGCTAACGCCTGTATTTTGGGGTGTCGCATGGGGTTTCACTTCGGTCACCCCTGCCTTCACGCGCTTGTCCTTTGGCATCAACATCCCCGACCCATCTCTTTCAAACTCCATCCTTTTCTGTGTGAACCCTTTCTCCGCAATCGGCTCGATATTTTCGCTCAAGATATTTTCCGAAAAGGCAATTCCACTGATGTCATCATACACGGTGAATAGCGCATCCTTTTGCTCATTGTAGAAAATATTGTTTTGAACCTTTGTGTTTTTTGGAACCGCACTCCTTTCTTCATCACTCCCTGCGCACAACTGGATATAGTCACAGTTCACAAAGGTATTATGCGACGCTTCGGAATTGATGACCTGAAAGTATCGGTTGAGGGGAGAGTTGGGAACACCGTTCATGATGACGAGCGCACCTCGAAAACGATAGCCCGTCAGGCCTTCACAGTAGTTGTTGATCACCTTTTGGGTTTCATTGATGATGCGAATCCCCCCTGTGTTTGACTTTCCGTTGCCCAAAAAGTAATTGCTTTCTACTAGGGTCTCATTTCCGTGGCGCATGGTCAGTGTACCTTGGCATTCGAAGAAGGTATTGTAGCGAAAGGTATTTTGACAGGATTTGTTAGAGATGATCTCATGCTCTCCATTGCATCGATCGAAGTAATTGAATTCTACGAGGGTATTGGAGTTGGTAAGGGAATGATGGCTGGTCCCAATGCGTAGTGTTTCGCCTCCGTTGCTCCCTAAAATAGGGTGGTGTCCAAAATAATTATGGTCAATGCGGTGATGGTTTTCGCGGCTGGTTTCTGTATTCAGACGTACTGCAAGGGTCACACCTACATTTCTTTTACCCACCAGATAATTATGGTCAAAACGATTATTTTTTCCATAAATACCTACCCAATAGTCTGATTCAAAACGCTCGGGATTGTTGTAGTTATCAATGACACATTCTGTTACGCGACAATGATTACAGAGTTCTTCCTTACTTTTCTTGAAGGAAATGACCTCACTTGTGGGTGTGTAACCATTTTTAAAAACCAGTCCTTCGACAATCAGATGCGCGCCTGCCATGCGCAGGTACGACTGTCCTTCTAGCGTCACTTTTCCCTTTTCCTCGACAGTCAACCTAATCGGTTTTTCTGCCGTTCCTCTGGCTCTGAAAATCAGTTCCGCGTCCTGCCAAACGCCATTTGCCAGCGTGATTTGATCTCCAGGCTGGGCATTTTCCACGACTGTATTGAATGCTTCCACATTGTGTACGAGTGCTCCTTGTCCCTTGCAGGAGAGAATCGTAAGCCATAACAAGCAGGCCATTGATAGTGTGTAGTAGTATGTATGTTCCATTGTTGAGTCCTTTTTTTCTTTTCAAAATGGTTTACATGCCGTCGTGGAAAACGACATAAGCAAGTCCTAATGCGTGTAGTTTTACCATTTTTTTGGCATAAAAATCTCTAGTCTCGAAATACGCATGATGTACTTCGAGTCATCTTAGATGGATTAAGGAGAAAGAAAACTTACCTAGATCATCTCATGAGAAGTTTTTTTCCTACTATCCTTACTTTGGTGCTGTTTATTTCATGTTTTCATTATTTTTCCTTAGTGTTTGGCTGTACTCGTACACTTCCTTCAAGTGCGTGCGCATCGCTTCACCTGCCTTTTCCGCCTCTTGGGCTACGATGAGATCCAGAATGATCCTGTGTTCTTCCAGCGCTCTCAAAGGACGACCATCTGCGCAGACATCTAGCTTGATAAAGTTACTGATGATATCTGGGATGATGATGAGCATAAGCGATTTCAGGACGGAATTCTTACTGGCTTCGGCTATTTTTAGGTGAAATAGCAGATCCTCTTCTACTGCTTGAACCCCTTGTTCGACCTTTTCTTCATAAGCGATCAGTGCCTTTTCGATATTGGCAATGTCTTGGTAGTCGCGCCTCAATGCAGCAAAATGAGCGGACTCTGCTTCTAGAAGAAGCCTCGTTTCCACTAGGGAGGCAAAATCACTGTCTTCCAGTTTCAAGACATCAGAAATCAGTCCTTCCAACGCGCTGATTCCTATACCAGCTACGAGGGTTCCGCTTTGAGGTAAGGTTTTCAAGATCCCGTAGAACTCTAGTTTGCGGATGGCTTCTCGCACATTGGATCTTCCTACCCCTAGGCGCTCTGCCAGTTTCCTTTCGGGCGGCAGGCGGTCACCAGGTTGCAGTTGGCCACTCGTAATCAAAGACCGGATCTGGTGAATGATTTTGTCTACAGGGGTTTCCACTGAGATTTCCTGAAACCGATTCAATAAATCTAAGTCTGACATATGTCCTTTTGTAAGTATTTTTTGGTTGACCAAAATTGGTTAACCAATTACCACATTTCTAAGGTAGGGCTTCTTTTTATTTTTTCAAAGAATTTTCAGCCTTTTTGGAAATACGAAAAACGGTCATACTTCATATGACGGGGGCTGGTAGGAGAGCTGTTGCTCATTGGATTTTACGAGATCCCTCATAAAGTACAAGGTACTTCATTGATTGGGTGCATGATTCAATTCTTTCTGTGAGTGTGCATGCTTATTTCTCTGAGAAAAATATTCTTTGTGTAGTATTAGTTCGCAACATCTGATCTCTTACTTAGAGTGACGCTTGTTCCTCTATCTACCTATTTACGTGTATGTTGAAAGCTCAGTGTAAACGTACTCCCTACATTTACTTCGCTCTCCAACTTGATATTCCCTCCCATGGCTTCCGTTTGCGCTTTGACAAGGTACAATCCTAGCCCTTTTCCATCTACATGATCATGGAATCGCTTGTATAAGCTAAATATCTGACTACGGAATCTGTTGAGGTCTATCCCCAGTCCGTTGTCTTGGACAGTGACCTGCAAGCTGGCTCCATTGACGCTACCACTTATTCGAATATGTGGGGGACGATCTGGGTGTTGATATTTGATGGCATTGCTCAAGAGGTTATAGAAAATACTGTGAAAATAGGCTTTGATACCCTGAATCTTTGTATCTAGCGGAATTTGAATATCGATTTTAGCTTGAGCTGATACTATCTGAGGAGATATTTCTTCTACAATTTGGTAAAGTAAGCCTGGAAGGTCTACACGCTCAAAGTCATCTTGTTGGGTTCGCTGCACATCCAGGATTTTGTGGAGGTCCTTGATAGACTGGTCTAGTCTGTTGGCCATCTGAGTCACCATATGGATGATCTGGACGTTGGAAGGATTTTCACATGACAGCTCATCAAATGTTTCGGTCAGTCCTTGAATATTCGCAACGGAACTTCTGAAATTATGTGATATAATGTAGCTGAATTCTGTAAGCTGATGGTTTTGTCTATTGAGGTCAATGACTTGTTGCTGGATGGTACTTTGCTGCAATTTCTGATCAGTAATATCATGGACCATAATCATTGTGAGTACCTCCTCTCGAATACGGATTGGCACAAAGGTCACATCACAATCTCTGATGATTCCATCCGCATCCAAAAACTGCCATTCGAAGTGTATAGGATCGAAATTTTTCCTATATCCCAGCATCAATTGGTGGAATTTTTCTTGAGAAATACTTCCATCAGGTTGATAATAGGGACTGAATGTCAGCATATTACCAGAGACAAGCTCCGCTTCTGTATACTTGAAGATGCGCTCCATCTGGCGATTGCACTGGATACCTGTCTTTGTTTTTTCCGTATCCACTAAAATCAATCCGATAGGGGCCTGGTCAAAGAGGATTCGGTATTTTTCTTCGCTTTCCTGCAAGACACGTTCAAACGCTTGCTGCTCCGTGATGTCTCGAAAACTCCACACCCTTCCGACAGTCTTATTGCCGATTCGCTGCGGGAAGGAGTAGCGTTCAATCACAGATCCATCGATGTAATGCAAGACATCTTTGGAGGGATCTTCGGGCTTGCTGACGATTTCTACGAGTCGTTTGACATATGATTGAGGATCTTTGGACCTACTGGCAGGTCCTTTTTGGACCCGATCTGCCACAGATCCATTGATGAGCTCGGGCGTGAGCTGTAGCAATTCGAAGTATTTCTGGTTGTATCGAAGCAGATTGCCTGTGGTGTCTGTGACACAGATTCCTTCCTGTATATTGTCAAAGGTAATCTCCAATTGAGACAGAGAATTGGCCAAAGCAAGGTCGCGACTTTTGATCTCTGTGATGTCTGAGACACTGACGAGGCTCTCGATGAAGTTTCCTTTCAAATCCACGACAGGTGCAATCCTGACTTGGGCATGTTTTTCTTGGCCCTCCTTATGATAAAAGACCAACTCACGATCGTACACCATCCCGTGTTGAAATCCTCTATCTTCGAAGTATTCTTGGATTTCTTCTAGTGCATGCGACTCGACAATCTTCTCTAGAGGCGTCTCTATCAATTCCTTGCTACTGTATCCTGTCATCTTGGCAAGGGCTTGGTTCACACGCTGAAATGCTCCCTGTTTGTGAATGGCCAAACCTACAGGACTATTTTCAAAGATGTTTCGGTAGCGTTGCTCGCTTTTGGTCAGGTCCTCCTGGAAGTGGACCAACTGACTGATGTCTGTCGCGACCCCGAAAAGCCCTTGGACATCGCCATGTTCGTCTCGGATAGGTGTCTTGACCATATTGAGCCATCGTACACGACCATTTTGATCGGTGATTTTGGTCCTATTGATATACCGCGTGCTCCCGTGTTGGAGTACATTGAGATCATCTTCTTGAAAAGGGTCTTCCTCCCCTTGGAATGTACCAATTTCTCGGTCTTGTTTTCCAATAAATGCTTCTTTGGGTATACCGAACCAGTCCTCTCCTGCTTTGTTGGCAAATAAAAAATTACGGTCTTTATCCTTTGCAAAAATAAAGTGTGGGTTGACGTCTGAGATATATTTCAAAAACTGGAAGGCTCGCTGGAGATCGTTTCGATAGCCTACAATGTCGGTATGGTAGTAGATAAGGGTAGAAAAAATAAGAGAGATACTGGAGAATATCAGGATAAGATCTTGGATCAAAGGGCTGGTAAGCTCAGGCATTTCATAAGTAGCGACGATCCATCGGGCAGTAGAAATGGCGGCAATGGTAGAGCCTGCGGCGACTAAGCGCATAGTGTTTGTCGTCGCGTTGTAGATGACCACAAGGAAAATCGCAATGATGGCCAAGTTGATGCTGGATAAGTCCCCAATAAAAAGTGGGGAAATTCCCATGATCAGAAAACCTGCTATGTTGATGCATAGTACGATGGCATTGAGTCGCTGCCTATTGGTAAGGAAAAATAATAGGAGGGATAATAACTCTGCCCCAATGCTTGTGACCATCGCGAGCGGGTCTAGACTGAGACTCAGATGAATGGCCGTAGGAATATTGATGAAAAAAATGACGAGTAGCAACCGTCTCAGCAACCGTACTTTGCGATCTTTTTCATCGAGCGCGGAGAAATCGGGAAGGAATGAGGGCATGTTAGTGAGATTTATCCAATGCTATCGTAAATGCATAGGGTTAAATTGGTGATGCCTAGTGGGTTGTTTAGTGTAGAACAATCGCATACAGACTCGCAAATGGAAGTAAAAATCTAATGGCTAACATTTTGGATTTCACGCCCTTTCACATATTGACCTACACGAATATTATACCTAATTAAATAAATTAAGAGTAAATAGACACTTAAACAAACATCCACGGTTGCAATATTGTACTGAAAACCCAGAAAAAGTAAGTAAGTCTTACAGGGAAATAACACCTGTAAGACTTATTACGGAATAGTGAAAAAAATAGGATCTTTGATCTCCTGCGCTTCCTTATAGCACGGGAGAGGAGGGGTTCGAAGAAGGGGTAAACCACTGATACAACATAGGCACGATGAGCAAGGTCAGTAGAGTAGAAGAGATCATACCCCCAATGATGGTCCAACCCAATGGTGCCCATAGATTACTCCCTGTCAAAGTCAGAGGTAGGAGGCCTGAGATGGTCGTGATGGTCGTCAACAGTATCGGAGTAAACCTCGTCTCAGCTGCTTTCCTCAAAGCCATACTTGCATCCATCCCCTGTGCGATGAGCTGATTGGTGTAGTCTACCAAGATAATAGAGGTATTGACCACTATTCCCACTAGACTGGTAAAGCCTATAAAGGCAAAAAAGGAGAATGAATATCCTGTGAGGAAAAGTGCCACAATCGATCCAGAGAAGGCCAAGGGAATCGCCGAGAGGACGATGAAAGGCTGGCGGAAGGATCTAAATTGAAGGATCAAGACTGCAAATATCCCCAAGATGGCAATGATGAGCATCTGCCCCAAAGATCCAAAAGACTCTTGCTGGGTCTCATACTCTCCCGCGACATAATAATCATACCCCTTGGGCCAATCCATCGCTTCGAGTTGCTCGATGATTTCCAACGTCATGGAAGTCACATTGTATCCATCTTTTACATCTGCAGTGAGCGTATTGGTGCGCTGTAAATTGTAATGGTCGATCTGGGCAGCGCCCGATTCAAATCCCATAGATACAAGCTGGCCTAAAGGTACTTGGCTTCCTGTGACAGATTGCAAAGATACTTTGTCAAGATCTGAAAGATAGGTTTGCGCATCTACTGCGAGCCTTGCCACCATCTTATACTCGTCTCCACCTGTCGTATTCAGTACACCTAGCTCATTGCCTGCCACGGCCGTGCGCACCGCCAAGTCAATGTCCACCAATGGGATTCCCATCATCCCCGCTTTGTCTCGATTGATTTGAGCTTTCAGGTTGGTCAGTCCCAGTGATAGGGGATTGTCTGTGTTGATGGTTCCCTCGGTATCCGCGATACGTTGTGCCACCTGATCAGACAATTTCCTTACGACATTCAGATCGTCTCCTCTTACCTTGATGGCGATCGGGGCTTCATATGGAGGGCCGTTTTTGAGTTCTCGCACGCTGATGCTCGCGCCTGGATAGGCACCAAATGATACCCGCATCTCCTCAATCAGGGCATAGAAAGAAGCCTCTTCCCACTGCGTAAGAGAAACGAGAACTTGTGCATGGTTCTTCTTGTAGTTTTTAGGAATGACATTGTAATAAATCTGAGGATTCCCATGACCGATATTGCTGGCGTAGTGTGCCACTTCACTCAAGGAGTCTAACACACTTTCTACATAGCGCGTCGCATCGTCTGTATAATCCAGGCTACTTCCTCGTGGCGTATCGATATCTACTACCAATAGCGGCTTGTCGGCAGTAGGGAAAAAACTGACACCCACATAGGGAAATAGTGCCAAGCTCCCTCCTAGGGACAAAACGGCTAACAACAAGACGATGAGCGGGCGCTTTAACGCAAAAGCGAGCGCGGGTCTATAGCCGCGTTGAATGATTCGTTGGAGGATGCGTTCTACGTTTGAGAGATTGTTTTGGTCTTTGAGTCGCATCAGACGACTGCCCAGAAGCGGTGTCAGCACCAAGGCCAAAATCAGCGAAGCGACCAAACTGAAGATCACAGTCAGAGGAAGCGTCTTGATAAACTCTCCTGTACCTCCCCCCAACTGCGTGATAGGGAAGAAAGCCAGCACAGTCGTCGCTGTAGAACTGACAATGGCCCAGCCGACCTCTTGTGTTCCCTTGACTGCTGCTTGCACGGGAGACATGCCCTCTTTGAGGAAGCGGTTGATATTTTCTACCACCACAATCCCATTGTCTACCAGCAAACCCAAGGCAATCACGAGTCCTGCAATGGAGATCTGCTGAAGCCCGAAGCCCGATATGTCTAGCATGGCGATGGCAATCAATACTGAAGTGGGGATGACTGTCATGATGATGAGCGCATTGCGTATGCCCAAAAAGATCAAGATGACAAGTCCCACCAGTACAATTCCCTGGATGAGGTTGCCGAAGAATTCACTGACACGCGCCGCTACGGCAGGAGCCTGAACGAAGGCATGTTCCACCTCCATATTTTCGGGAAGTTCTGTCTCAAAATCTGCCACAACAGCCTGTAGCTCTTCAGTCAATTGGAGGATATTGACCCCCTTCTTTTGTGTGACTGATAGGAAGATAGCCCTGGTCCCATCGTATCTTCCCAGATAAGTCGCATCCTCATAGGCATAATATATATTTGCCACATCCTTGAGCTGTATGATTCCTTGACCTGTGGAGCCGATGACAGTAGATTTGAGTTCTTCCAGCGATTTGTAGCCACCGCTTGTTTTGACTGTGAAGCTTCTCCCTTTACTTTTGAGTTCTCCTCCTGGAATATTGGCATTATTGGCTTGTAGGATTCCTGTCAGTTGATTGAGGGGAATATTGAGGCGCGCCATCTTTTCCATGTCGAGGGCTATGCGGATTTCCTCTTCTGGATAAGCTTCTATTTCGATGGTTCTGACTCCCTTGATGCGTTCTAAGCGTGACTCAAGCTGTTCGGCAGACTTGACAAGGTCGCGGTAGGGAGCAGTAGGACTTGTAAAGGCAAGCTGAAGAATCTTTACATCTAGTGGGGTCACATTGCGCGTCTCCAGTGAGACAATTCCCTCAGGCAAAGATCCTCTGACTTTATTGACTTGCGCTTGTACCTCATCGTATTGTTCATCGATATCTAGTCCAAACTCTCCTTCTACTCTGATGACGACGAGTCCTTCTTCTATGGTTGTGAGGATATTGTCTACATTTTCTACCTCATTCAATACATCCTCTAGTGGATCTGCTACCAGTTCTTCCATATCCTGAGGACTTGTACCAGGATAGACAGCAGCTACTACATAAGTAGGAAAATCAAGGGCAGGATCTTCTGAGCGTGGCATGTTGAGATAAGACAGCGTACCCAGGCTCACAATCAAAAACATCAGCACCAGCACAAACTGGTAATTTTCTATGGCTAATTTAGGTAATCTCATGATAGGATGTGATTAGCGGTGTGAAAGGGAAGATGGATGGGAATCGGAAACCTGAACCAAGTCTCCAGGGTTCAATAAGCGGGCACCATCTGTGACGATCCATTGGTCAAGTGCTAGCTGACTATCCTGAACCCAGAGGAAGCTGTCGCCAATCACGATGTTTTGCAATTCCAGCAGTTGCGCTTTTTGCTCATCGTCCAGTACGAATACAGAGGCGTGATAAGGCGTAGCCTCAACTAGGGCATTCATAGGGATCTTTACCCAGTCTGTGGAGGGTTTAGGGCTCAGCGTGACACTCCCTACAAAACCATTTTTGAGTACGGCTTCCTCCGAGTCAATGGCTACCTCTACCTCGAAAGTACCCGATCTTGGATCTGCTCCCGCCGCAATCTCTGTAATGACGCCTTTAAACGTACGGTTGGGATAGGCATCCAATGCAATCTGAGCTTCATCTCCCAGTTTGATTTTGACGACATCCTTATCTATGAGTTGAATCCTGATGACTTGTGTTCCCTCAGCAGAAGCCAACATATAGACAGGGGTACCAGGGCTGATGACCTCTCCTTCCTCGGCTAGTTTGCGCAGGATACGCCCACTGACAGGCGCATAGATGACAGCATATTGCTGGTTGAAGCGCGCAATATCCATATTAGCTGCAGCCACTTCTTTGGCTGTTGTGAGGTCTTGTACTTGCTCAAGCGTAGCTACTGTATCCGCAAAGAGCTTTTCCACGCGTTGCAAGTCGCGATTGGCTTTGTTTAGGGCAAGCTCTGCTTGTTTGACTTGCGCGTTGATCTCTGCAGGATTGAGTCGAGCTAGGAGCTGGCCCTTACGGATATAGGTCCCTTCCTTCCCTGTCAACTGCTGGATGACACCGCCGATTTTGAAAGCCAGTTTGACCTCTTCTTTCGACGCGACGACTCCGCTGGTTCGGATAGGTAAACTTTTATTGGCAGGGATGACAGGGGCAAGATTGACAGCTACTTTAGAAATTTCTTGCTTTACAGTAGAAGTCGGCTCTGGACTGCTGCAGGCTTGCAGAATCAGTAGGATCAATAACCCTCCTAAGATAGACAGGAAGGAGAAAAGGGATCTATTTGAATACATGGGTAAATGATTTTGTGACACGTGTGAAAATGATGGATGAAATGAATGAAAGTAGGTCAAGAGACGTATGGAGATCAGAGGATGTTTCCAAGGGGAAAACGTTTGGTTTGTGGTACTTTTTTCCATCTTGTCTCTACCTTTCAGCTTGAAGATTTCCAGAAGCGAAGGCAAGCTCTGCTTGTTGTTCCAGGAAAGCATACTGTGCAAGATTCAGGTTGAGGCGTGCTTGGGTAAGGTCTGTTCGGGCCTGCACGAGTTCCAGAAAGCTGCTTTGCTGCTGGGCATAGCGTTTTTGGATGAAGTCAAATGCTTCCAATGCCGCTGCTTGCCCTTTTTGGGCAGTGGCGATTTGGGTTTTGCTAGCAGCGAGTTGATGATAGGCTTGTGTGACTTGAAGCTGAACCTGTTGCTGAAGCTCCGACTGTTGATTGAGGAGTCTGACTTTGTCTAGTTCGACTTGTGCTTTTTGCGCTTTTGTCTGACCTCCTTGGAAGAGGTTCCAATTGAGAGATACAGCTCCTAAAAAGAATGCTTGTTCTTGTTCGAAGGTATAGCCGAATCCTTGAAATCCGATGTCCATGAGAATACCTAGCTCAGGCAGAGCCGCATACTGATAACGCGCGATCCCTTGGTCGGTAGCCAGGATGGCCGCATCAAGTTGTGCTATTTCTGATCGGTTTTCGAGTGCTTGTGTTTGGAGAAGGGCTAGGGCAGGGGTAATGTCAGGAGCTGTCATTTCCAAGTCTGACTCGATGGAGGCATCTAGCGGACGGTTGAGGAGGAAGTTGAAATAGGCGGCAGCTGTCTGACGAAGTGCTTGTTGCTGGGCTTGGCTCGCTTCGATTTGGCTCAGCTCGAACTCTGCTTGCGAGATGACTAGAGGAGTTGCTTTTTGAGCGGCTACGAGCTTCTTATTGACTCGAAGAATCTCCTTCAGGAGGGCATAAGCTTCATCGTAGATTTTGATGGCCTCTGTCGTTTGGAGATATTGGATGTAAGCTACTTTGATCTCCTTGATGAGTTCTTGTTTATAAGCTTGACGACTCGCTTTGGCTACGGCAATCTGATGTGTTTTGGCTTGACGATTGAAGTAAATATCTGAGTTGAGCAGGGGCTGGGTGATACGGACTTTGGTTTCGTGGAAATTATTGGGCAAGAACTGAATGTCTTCATTGGCGAGATCTGTAGGAAATGCCTCGGACTCGGTCAGTTGATTCAGTGTTCCATAGACGGGGTTGAAGAGGTCCCCAACTGGAAACTGTATGGTCCGACCGCCAGCTGCCAGCGTGTAGGATGCTTGAAAGTCTACTTGAGGAAAAAAAAGGCCTCTTGCTTCTCGGAGAGCTTGGATGCTTTGCTCGACAGCAATATCCTGCCTTTTCATCGCTTGATTGTTGGCGAGTCCCTCTTCTATGTATCGCTGAAGGGCAGGAGACTGTGCCTGTAGAGTCAGGAGGAAGCCGATGAGGCATGTGGTAATGACACTCCTGAGAAAGGTAGTATGCATAGTGATATAGGATTTTTTGAATAAACTTGATTTATAGTTTGAACGGTGTTCAGTATCAGGTAAAAAAAAAGAGCTTGTATTTTGGACGAACATCAGCATATGAACATTGTTCATTGTTTGAGAAAATAAAAATAAATTCTCCATGGCTCCTAGTTTCCACTTGCTCCTAGAATATAGAAGGTTCGAATTAGGACGACCCATATGAGAATCTAGTCAGGCGATTTGTGTTGATTTCGCATCATATTGATCATTGTATTTAATGAATTATTAACCAGGTGTTTATGAGTTTCTGGCGGAAACATTTTCATGTGCCGGCGATTGTGGAGTGTGACCATGCCGTGGACGCTGGCAAACGCCAGAAAAACAAGGTCCATATGATCACGGGCTTGAAAGTAGCCTTCATCTATACACGCTTGTACGGTATGTACAAGGATTTCGAATGTACCCATGGCGCAGGACCATTGATCCTCATTTTCGATCAATTCCATGGGAGCTTTTTCAATGAACATGAGATCGTAGGCATCGGGATTTTCCAAGCCAAAGTTGATGTAGGTACGTCCGATCTGGAGTAGCCTATCAAGGGGATTGCCGATCTCCATCAAAGGGAGGAGTTGCTGGTAGAGTTTCATGAAAAACGCTTCATGAAGGGCATAGAAAATCTCATCCTTATTTTTGAAGTAGAGATAGATCGTACCTGTACTATACTCAATCTTTTCAGCAATCTTACGGATTTGGACTTTCTCGAATCCTTTTTCTTTGAATATTTCTACTGCTGCGTCCAGTATTTGCTGGCGCATTTCTTCTTTTTCCCGTGCTCTTCTTTCTGCTACTCCCATATTCGTGCTCAATATACGGCAAACGAATGAACATTGTTCATTTTTTGTTTACATTTTTTAATTCTAAGGGATATGGTTAAGCGATAAGTACTATTTGCTCAAAAAATTAGTAGTAGGTCTTCGATTGTCAGGAGTCATGAAAATACTTTCATATGATGAAAAATTCACATATAAAAAATTAAATATTGCTTTGCGTATTTAGCAATTTTTACGGTTTCAAAGTGAAAAAAAGATATTTTAAGATTGTATGCTTAGTCAAAATATCCAGAAATAAGAGAAAAATACCGACACATAGACTAAAATTTCTCTAGTATCTTTCAT
>JBCBPW010000095.1:0-26412 GCA_039820545.1 Bacteroidota bacterium
GTCTCCATTGGGATTATATAGCTCTAGTAAACACCCACATCCCATCAGTCCTATTTTCATTCCTCTCCCAAAATATAAACCCCGATATGCACACGCACACCAGGGTTTTGGATCATATTTTTCTTGAAAAGCATAAGAGACTAGGAAGAATCATGAGGCGATGGCTACATGCCAGCTAAATAAATCCTCACGTAAGGTCTCGCTTCTCTCCCACCTTATCTCACCAACTTCTGGATCGTCTGACGACCTGTGGCATCCTGAATCTGCAGGATGTACAGTCCATGGGCCAAGCCAGGAATCGTCATAGAGACCTCTACTTGATTGGATTGTGTGGCGTAGATTTCCTGCCCGCGCATATCCAATAAGCGATACGTCAAAGGCGCTCCTTGATAGCGTCTGGCGCGGATGTTCCATCCATTGTCTTGCGCAACGAATCGGAAGTCGTAGGGCAATTGCTCCAGCGCGTTGCGTGTGACTCTACCCTGCATCTCGAAGGTCGCAAGCACAGGTAGATGGTCCGACATCAGACGGAGCGAAAGACATACGTTAGCGGGTACCGTCGTATTATTGCCGCAGGCGAGCTCTTGGTCACGGCTTTTGCCGTCGTTGCCGACGGTGACATAGGAGCCCTCTTCGTAGAGGATGCCCTCAGTACCATCCATGATCGCTTGGCTGGGAAAAATGAAATCAAAACGGTCGTCCATTCCACCGCCTACACCACAGTCGGTCGAGCTGGCACGTGGGGACTGGGTCATGTATTGGGCGTAGACACCTGCTGACCAGCTAGTAGAGAGATCGAGTGGATCGACCAGTGTGACATCGGCAGGGCGGTCATTCACAAGCTCGATATAGGCGTCTTCCGTAGGGGTTTTGATGTTGAAGTCACCTGCGAAAATGACGTTTTCCCCTGCGGCATTGTCTCTAATCCAATCCATGACATCAATGGCAGCATCCCAACGCTGCTGTCTATCGCTAGAAGAATTGCTGGCCTTGAGGTGTGCCGCAATGACATATAGAAAGGTTGTATCTGTATTGTCAACCGTAGAAGGTTTGAAGTACAGTTTGTACAGGTTGATGTCACGCACATTGCTACTAGGGAGAATGCTGGTGCTAACTAGGCCAAACTTCTCTGTATCATAAAACAGCATATTCACAATGTCACTTCCGGTGCTATTGGTGAAAGCCGCATGATCGATGGTTCCCGAATAACCAAAAGAGTTGAAGACAATACCCTGCGCATAAAGGGAAGAGGGCGAAAGCTCGTTGGCAATCATGATGTCAGGACGGACATGATTCATCACGTTGCCTAGCCAAGTGTACTTATCCGAAATGGTCACACCTGAGCAGTTGCCAAAACGCAGCAGGTTGTACTGCATGATTTTGACCTGAAAGGTAGAGTCTTGCGCCTGAATGTGGGAGGGCAAGCTGACGAGCGCGCCGAGGAGTAAGAAGGTAAGTAGAATATTTCTCATATTGAAAAAATAGGTAAGGGTCCAATTTCTGTTTTTTCCAAAGGCCATCCAATAGATCTTTGGCACTTATGGGTAACGAAGGAACGACAGACTTTTGTTTTTTTTATGGAAAAATGTCACATAATTCTCCTTCAGGTGCGAATCTACAAGGACTCTACGTTTTAAATGAAAAAAAATCTATGAATAAATTTTGCCTTTTCCTGTTTATGACTGGCCTACTTTGCCTCCATCCTGCTCTCGCTCAGGAAGATCAATTGCCCACGGGCATCTCAGCGGGGACTTATGAAAGAGTCTATCCACTCTCCGAGGGATTTTCTCGTGTCAAACTCAATGGAAAAATCGGGTTTGTTTCTGCCACAGGCCAAGCCCTTTTACCGCCCATGTATGATCGCGCAGGAAACTTCCACCAAGGCAGGGCATGGGTGGCTTTGAACAAGAAGTTTGGATTTGTGAATCAGCGGGGGGAGGTAGTCATCCCACTCGAATATGATCGAGCGAAAAACTTTCACCAAGGGGTGGCGGCTGTTCAAAAAGAAGCAGCTTGGGGGTGCATCAATCCCATCGGGGAGGAAATCATCCCCATTGTATATGACCAAGTGCTACAAGCCACAGACAATCGGATACTCGTGAGTCAAGATGGGAGTTGGGGCTTTTTCTCTACGGATGGAGAAGCGATCACACCTATTCAATATGATCAGGCCTATCCTTATTTTAATCAGAAGGCACAGGTTGTCCTAGATGGTAAGACCTTTTACATTGATTTATCGGGGAGTTGTGTGGAGGGATGTGAATGAGCTATTTCCCGCGCTCTTCGCGCCAGCGTTGTTTGTGCTTGACAAATACGTTGAGGTCTACCATTCGACCTGAAACTTCTCCTGCTTGGTACTCTAGCCCCTCCCAGTCGAAGTTGAGTCTTTGGGCCACAGCTTGGCTACGGAGGTTGTCGGTGGCACATTTGATGATGATGCGCGAGACATTGTGGATGGTGAATAGGTAGTCGATACAGGCAGAGACACAACCTGTCACGATTCCCTGTCCTTGATATTCTTCTCCTAGCCAGTATCCTAGAGAGATCTGTTGCAGTCTGGCATTCGGCTCATTGAAATCTAGGAGTCCGACCAGTTGTTCCTCATGCCAGATGCCGTACACCCACCGCCCATCGTAGATGCTGCGATAGTTGACATGTAGCAAAAATCGGTAGCAATCGCTATGGTTTTGGATGCGGCTGATCCATAAGAGCCAGTTTTGGAGGTAGCTTCTATTTTCTTCTATCAGTTCGTACAAACGATCGGTATGCTCAGGCTTGAGCGAGCGCAAAGTAGTCCCATCACCTACTGCTAGTACAGGGGCAGGCCGAAATATAATCGGACGGATAGCCGATCTAAATATGACCGATGGGTGCTTCATTGGCTTGGGGGGTCTCCTCTCCCTATCCAAAAGATGTACCTAATTGGGTAAAATTCCCGTCTCTTTTTCAGGAATCTCTTGCGGAGGAAGACCCAACATCTACAAAAGGCTCTTTGATGGACCTTCCGTGCGAATCCCAAAAAATGAAGCTTGACGGATTAGGAAATCATCAATCCAGTCGAATGAAATTTTTAAGTGATTGAACATCAAATTTTTGAGCTTCGCCTATTGTCAAATAAAACCTTCCTTATCAAGGATATATTTTACGACGCTATCTGAATGATGGGTATCGATGATTTTGTCTGAAAGCGCAAGAATTTCAGCACGTGCATTGGAGACAGCTACTTTGTAGGCATCTGATTGGAACATGCTCAAATCGTTCAGGTTGTCGCCAAAAATGGTCAGTTCCTCCATGCCAAAGTTGAGCTCTTCCGATAAAATTTTCAATGCATGGCCTTTGGTGGCGCTCACATCGTAGATAGAAAGCCAAAACCACTCCCCTGAGTACCAGTTTTCATATAGATACATCTGAAACTGCTCCCCAAATTGTGCTTGGATGGCCGATGCCAGTTCAGCCAGTGGTTCCCTACGCTCTATGATGTTCATACTGAGGATATATTCATCCAAAGCCGCTTCCAACTTGGCATCTACCCTCAACCTTCTATCTTTTGCCGCTTGCCTTTCGTGGAGGTACCACTCCATCCCTGCATTGACGATTTTGCCCAGATACAGATGATCCTGAGTACCATCATACGTTCCCATAAAGGGTGTGAATCCTTTTTCCTGTACGAGTTGGAGTAAGGCTTGGTCATGAGGTTTGGCCAGTCCATGGACATGTCGGTGTTTGCCCGTCGCCATGTCAGAGATATAGGCACCATTGGAGCAGACCACAGGAAGTTGGATCTCAATCCCTTTGAGGACTTCCCGCACCGAGGTGATGCTGCGTGCGGTGGCGATGGTGAAGGCGATGCCTTTCTCCATGAGCAGATTGAGTTGGTCGATGGCATAAGGCGATAGCAGGGCGTCTTCACGCAGGAGTGTGCCGTCGAGATCACTAACGTAGAGGTGTCGCTTCACAATTTAGGTCAGGTTTAGAAAGGATAAGATACAGTAAGGATGATTAGGTAGCATTTTATACACAAGGAGTACGGGTATAAATCCTATTCATCAGTGGCTAAATGTACATTTTACCCTAGATTCAAAAGATTGATTGTTTTCATGGTGCCATTCGCCATAATCATTAGGAGATAATAATGATTGTCACGAACGAGGGAAACAGTCTCATATCTTACGTGATGTAGATAAAAATGGAAGAGCGAAGTTGACAAAAAATTATGGATATTGGGCGAATTTATAGGTTCCTGAGATGAAAATATTGAGTGTCCATAGTTTTGCGGTTCATGGTACAGCGAGTTTGAAAGCCATGCTGAGTATCTTAGGAACACGCGTTTTGCCTGTACCCAGTTTATTCCTCACAGGCTTGACCAATATTCAAGGGCACCGAAAAACGGCAGTAGAATTTGAGCCTTTGCTTAGGGGGAGTCTAGAGATCGCCGCCGCACAAGAGGAAAAATTGATTCTATACGTCGGATATTTAGGGGCACCTGCGCAAGTGGACATCATACAGCAGGCTATTCAAGATTTCCGTTCGAGCATCCAGTACATCATCGTAGATCCTGTCTCAGGAGATCATGGTCGTCCTTATGTGCCTGCGTCCATCTTGCAGCGATGGCCAGAACTGTTGGAAAAAGCTGACTGGTCATTTCCCAACTTGACGGAGCTCAAACTCCATGCAGGCTTGAAACTGGAAGCATTTTATACTTTTGAAGACATCATACAAGCCTTTCAAGCCCGTTTTCCTAGATTATCTTTTATTGCCACCAGCTTGCCCCATAAAGAGAAGCAAATGAAGGTAGGGCTCTGGGACCGCCAAAAATGGCAAACATTTTCTCATCCAAAACTACCACATCAATTTGGAGGGACAGGAGATGTATTTGCCAGCTACTTTACCCTCAGTCATTTTTTCGAAGGGAAATCTCCTGTGGAAAGTATGGAATTTGCTGCCCTCCAAACCTTGAAATGCATTGAGTATACGGTTCAAGCACAGTCACCCTATTTGGAGATCCGTCCTTCTCATACTTTTGGGGGAAGACACTAAATTCCATATAGATAGGTGAAAAATGATTCTCGTCCCCCTCGATTTGTAACATCAAACTAAATAGATGCTCCAATTACAATCTGGAGGATGCAAGGGATGATACGAACTTAACTTGCCTAAATACGCATCATCTTTTCCGCTCAAAAATGAAAATCGCTACAATAAAGGTAGGGTAGTAGCCGTCTATCCCGTTCATGAATAGCAAAGCAAAGTTTCTATATTATTCTGTATATTTGTAAGCCGTTTCGATTGGAGCTATTTGCTTTGGAAACGGATTGTATATTCGAACCATGGACTTAATCAACATTTTCAATCATATGTTCAGCGTTGATTTTTTATTACTTGGACTCCCTGGAGGTCCTGAGGTGTTGCTGATTTTATTGGCCGTCCTTCTACTCTTCGGTGCGAAGAAGATTCCAGAACTGGCACGTGGACTTGGAAAAGGTATCCGCGAATTTAAAGACGCGTCCAAGGAGATTCGTCGTGAGATTGATGATGCTTCTGGGTCGATTGATGACGCCAAACGTCTCGACGACTAATCTGGCATTGATACGTGGAGGTTTTTAGGATAAGTGATCAGTGGATCATTTTATCTATCTATTCCTTTACCCAAGACCAAGCAATTAGGTATATGCACACAGAAAAAGCCTTTCATTTTATATGGAAGTTTGCTAATCCATGATCTGTGTAGGTATCTTCACATTACCTTATTTGCCTAGTTTTGTATTTTAAGTATTGCCGTATTTTGAAAACGTACGATACCCTTTCTGATATTCAGCAAGATATGCAGGCCAGATCCCTCACATGCAGAGATCTGGTCGATTTTTATTTGGAAAGAATTGAGGCGCATCAGCACCTCAATCTCTTCACAGAGGTGTATCCTGACGCAGCCCGCCGAGCGGCAGAGGAAGTAGACCAGAAGGTCAATACGGGTACGGCAGGGCCATTAGCAGGATTGATCCTCTCCATCAAAGATGTGATCTGTCACGAAGCACATAGCCTAGGTGCTTCCTCGGCCATCTTAGATGGGTTTGAGTCCCTGTTTACGGCTACAGCTCTCCAACGATTGCTGGACCTCGATGCCATCGTGATCGGACGCAATAGCTGCGATGAGTTTGCGATGGGTTCATCCAATGAAAATGCTGTCCAAGGCCCTGCTCGTAATCCCCTAGATCCCAATCGCGTGCCTGGAGGTTCTTCTGGAGCCTCAGCTGCTGCTGTGGCAGCCAATCTTTGTCATGCAGCCTTGGGATCTGATACGGGAGGATCGGTACGCCAGCCTGCCTCTTTTTGTGGTGTCGTCGGAGCCAAACCTACTTATGGGACGATTTCCCGCTACGGCCTGATCGCCTATGCTTCCTCTTTTGATCAGATTGGACCTATTACACGATCTACAGCCGATGCGCGACTACTCTTAAAATATATGTCGGGCTATGATCCGCATGATCAGACCAGTAGCCATACTTCGATACAGATCGATTCGTCTAGGGATCAGGAAAAACCCTTAAGGATAGGTTATTTTCCTCAATGTCTGCGGTCCAAGGGATTAGCAGGACATATTCAAGATCATACACGATCTCTTATCCAGTCGCTTTCAGATTCAGGTCATACGTTAAAAGCACTAGATTTTCCACTGTTTGACTACCTCGTTCCTTGCTACTACATACTCACAGCCGCAGAAGCCTCCGCCAATCTTTCGCGATACGATGGGGTACGCTATGGATTTAGAAAAGAAAATGTGCAGAACTTGGAAGAAATGTACACCCTGTCTCGCAGTGAAGGCTTTGGTCCTGAGGTCAAACGACGGATTATGTTGGGGACTTTTGTGCTTTCTTCGGGCTATCACGACGCCTATTACACGCAGGCACAAAGGGTACGGAAACTGATTCAAGAAAAAACATGGGCATTGTTTGATGAAGTCGATGTGATCTTGAGTCCGACGAGTCCCACGGTAGCATTTGGAATCGGGGAGAAAAAAGACCCTGTTCAGATGTATCTCAGCGACATATTTACCGTCCATGCCAATCTCGCAGGCGTACCCGCTGTCTCCATTCCGATGGGGGAAAGCGAAGCAGGACTTCCCTACGGCTTACAGTTGATGGGCGCACCCTTTGAGGAAGGAAAGATGCTAGACGCAGTAGAAAGCATAGACGCAATGTTGCGAAAATGAGCGGAAGTGCCTGCAGCTTCTGAACCATACCTACAGCATCGAGTTGTTTACTTATTGCGCAAAATGAGCGAAACGGTCCAAGACAAAGGAAGAAAAGTGTAAATTTCTTACTGCATTGCACTTAAACAACGCCTCTTTTACGTTAAAATAATTGACCTACTGGATATTGATTCATTTAAACTATATATCCACAATGTTATTTTGACTAGAAAAAGATTCGTATTTTAGTCTTTCAACACGTATTTTCAGCTTTTTGAGCGTACCAAACGTGTGATATTTGCCCAAGCCACCATATTTTATCACCTGATGAGATTACATGCTGCATTCTTCTTGTGCTTGATTTGCATTTTATACAGTGCTCAGGCCCAAGTAAACACCTCCCCCAAGCTTCTGAGTGATCCCGATAGTGCCATCGTTGCTACTACCAAAGGATCGAATTTCAGCGATTTTGAATCGGAAGTGAAGCCCATAGATGCCCAACTCCAGGGTTTTGTCAAAAACTACAAATATCCACGACCTACCACACGATCCTACGATACACTCCTTCATAATACAGAGAAGCATACCCCAAAAGAAGTTCCTACCTACAAACCGACGACTATTGGACGCAGACTCTACGAATTGCCTACAACGATCCCAATGGATTACAATTCTTACGTCAAACGCTATATAGATGTCTACACCAAGCAGCGAAGAAGCCAGACAGCCAAGATGCTCGGCTTGACGCGGGTATATTTTCCCATTTTTGAGGAGCATCTGGATCGCATGGAAATGCCCATCGAACTCAAATATCTGCCTGTAGTAGAAAGCGCCTTGAATCCTCATGCAAGATCAAGAGTAGGTGCGACGGGCCTCTGGCAGTTCATGCTGTCCACAGGCCGACTTTATGGCTTGAATGTGAATTCTTATGTGGACGAACGCAAAGATCCCTACAAATCGACTGAAGCTGCGCTGCGCTACCTCAAGCGATCCTATGACGAGTTTGGCGACTGGTTACTAGCCATTGCGTCCTACAACTGTGGCCCTGGAAATGTGCGGAAAGCGATTCGTCGTTCAGGTGGGAAAAGAACTTTTTGGGAGATCCGCCCTTATCTACCACGCGAGACACGTGGGTATGTGCCTGCATTCATCGCTGTGAATTATGCCTTTAACTACGCATCTAGTCACAACATCTATCCTGTCTATGTGGACTTCAAGATGCGAGAAGATACATTGGTCGTTCGCAACCTGGACATTACCCTTCAGGAGATTGCAACGATGACGCGTACAGATGTCAATGTGTTGCGCTATTTGAATCCTTCTTTGAAGCTTGATCGAATTCCTTATTCTAGCCGTCCTTTTGTCCTCCATGTACCCAGCGAAGTAGGCTTATATTTCGCGAGCAACATGCGCAGCATCCGTGCAAAGTATGGCCGCAAACGCAACCAGTCATTGGCTTCTGTCTCCTACACCTCGAATAAATCCACCACTACGCGACCGCGATCTTATGCCGCACCCAAGGGCACACAGAAGTACATTCACGTAGTGAAAACGGGCGAAGTCGTCGGTGCGATTGCCGAGCGATACGGTGTGAGCGCGCGCCAGATTTCCTATTGGAATAATCTCTACAAATACCGCATCAAAGTCGGACAGAAACTCTCCATCTACACAACCCCTGCCAAAGCCAAGGCCGCCAAGTCCTATCGTCCATCTTCATCTGCAGCCTCCAGTACCTCCAGCGCACCTGTTGTCAGCAATGGGAACATGAAGTTTTATACCATCAAGAGTGGCGATACACTCTGGGGCATCTCGAAGAAGTTTGGCGTGACCGTAAACTATCTAGAGCAGGTAAATAAAGGATTGAAAGCTAGTGGATTGAAGCCAGGACAGACAATCCGTGTGAAGTGAGAAAATAGAAATACAATGATAATCCCGAACAGCAACATAAAGTTGAAGTTCGGGATTATATTTTTGGGGGAAAAGTTGGCACTTTATATCTATCTAGTCTGAGCAGTAAGCGCCATTTGTCAGCCTACATTTAATGACTTTCTCATTGTTTGCCTTGATGGAAGCCAAAGTGGCATTGTAGCCTGTCATACACGCATTGATTTTGCTGATGAGCTGCTGCTTACGGATCTGTGTTTCGGTAAGTTTTTTATTAATCTCTGCTAAGATAGATGTGAGGGCAGCTCCTGTGAGATCTCCTTGGACCATCTGGTCATAGGGGGCAGGTATATTGGCGAGTAGGGCATCCATCGCCATACTTTGGACTTGGTCCACAGCCATACTTTTGGCTTTGGTAAGTGCGGCCTTACTGAAGACGCCTCCCATACCCGCTGTCGCGATGGTCGTGTAGGCAGTGACCGCTGTGCTCACATAGTCGGCAATGCCTGAGTAAAACTCAATGTCGCCTTGGACTTGCTGCAATTGTTCTAAGGTACCCCTGACCATATCCAAAACTGCCCATAGTTCTGTCAATGCCTTGTATTCATCCTGGAGGCTTTTACATGGATTGGCTGGAAAAGCTTGCAGGTCGCCACAGTTCTGACATTTCTTTCCAGGTGGGGGAGGTGCTGGGAAGCGGTTGGCATTGGGAAGGATAGGCTCCTCACCCGAAGTGGCGAGATATAAGATCCAAATGGACTCCCCTAGCTTTGCCTTTTGGCGTTGATTGAGATTTTTTGCGCCTGCTTGCAATTGGCGCTGAACATGTGGCGCAAGTTGGGTCTTGGACTGATGAGAGTTGGTGCGTGTACGCTGAGCGAGGAGATGGTTGGGAGCAAATAAGCATCCTAGGCAAATCCCTATCAGAAAGAGAGCATGAAAAATGAATCGTTTCATAAGGTTTGTTGTCAAATGGTGAAATGATGCCCCAAAATTAGGTGCATACTTTCCACCACGACATACCTCATATGAGGGATATTCCTTATGGGATTAGACAAGAGGCTAGTTTTTGGATTCCCAGATGCAAGTCCCACTCAGATGTGCTTTACCTTCAAACAAAAGCATTTTCTGAAATTCCTCAAGCGCCTCTTCTGCCCCTGCTTTACTTCCCACTTTATTAGGGACTTGGGCCGGTGTTTTCTGATTTTTATCGGTGGACTTATAAGAATATATTTTCTCTAGATATCGAATAGGAATGTCGTTTTTATAGTAGTATCTATATTCTTCCACATGATCTACTGTCACAGGCTTGTCTCCCTCTGATTGTACGAATGTCCAATAACCTCCATTAGCGTAGTAGAAAAATATTTGTCCATCCCACACAAAATATTGGTTTTCGCCCCCGCCATGTCCTCCGTCGCTGTAATCGCGTACTACGAGTCTTAGTTCCTCTCCTTCATAATAGAAAGTTAATACTCCTGACTCTGGGTAGGTAGGACATTCGATGTTGATTTGGACCATCCGCATGCTGTCAAGGTTTTGGGTGATGTATGCATACTTTTCTTGGATGTCCTGTATGTCGGCGTCAGTGGTTTGTCCAAAAATGGAGATAAAAGTAACGCCCCAAAGGAAAAGGATAAGTAGAAGAGATTTCATATAAATAAAGTAGGGGGGTAGAATGTTGATTCTCTAACGTTGGTTCTACCCACATAATCTATGATAAGCTAATGGAATCTATGGGAAGTATGCATGTTTCCCCTCTGATTTTGGCGTTTTGTACAGTTGCCTCTTGAGTCTAGGAAGTATTTGTGATCACCTTTAGGCCGCGCACATGAAATTTGAAAAAACTCTCTTATTTTCATTCCAGTTTCAGAATATAATCCTTATATTTGCCATCCATTTGACATTGGACTTTTAGTTATGGCAAAGAAAAGCAAAGCAAATCGTATACAGGTGATTCTCGAATGTACCGAGCATAAGGATTCTGGCATGCCCGGAACATCTCGCTACATAACCACCAAAAACCGCAAAAATACTCCCAGCCGTATAGAGCTGAAGAAGTATAACCCTATTTTGAAGCGTCACACGATCCACAAAGAAATCAAATAATTAACGCGTCATGGCAAAGAAAACCGTAGCGGGGTACCGCGACCGAAGCAAATCTAAGACATTGACCAAAGTAGTACAGTGCCTCAAGAACCCTGAGACTGGTGCTTATTACTACAAGGAAGAAATGGTCCCTACTGATATGGTAAAAGACTTCTTGAAAGATCAGAAGTAGTGCTTGCCATTCGACCGTAAACATACAATCCGATCCTCCCAAGGGTCGGATTTTTTATTTTCATGCAGCTAAAACACGGGATTATCCGTCCTTTTGTTTCTAAGACGTACTAGGATAATCCATTTGTGAGGGGATCTGCGATTCAACAATAGTATTTCACCGCAGAAGAGAAAGATGTACACAGATTATTTGATGAAGTATCAATATAAGGCACTAAAGAAAAATGTACCGTTTTTTACTTTTTGGAACAATTTGATAATCAGTACAAAAAGGTATGCCCTCGTATAAGTTTCCCTCATTCCTCCCCTCAGGTATGTATTTTGAACAGATAGGATAAGGAAATCTTACTATTTTTCGTTTTGAAGAAAATTATTGCATGAAGAACCTATTTTCCCTCTGTTTGGGGACTCTCCTCAGTCTCTCTTCCCTCTGTGCGGGCAATGTGACTGTCACGACGCTTGCAGACAATGCCACAGGCTCCTTGCGTGAAGCCATCGACTTCGCCAATCCCAACGATACCATCACCTTTGATGTGACAGGGACGATCTTGCTGGATTCCCAACTGGTCATTGATAAAAATCTATTTCTCCTAGGCCCTGGCGCAACCCAACTGACACTCAGTGGCCAAAATCAGGATCGTATATTCGACGTCATTATCTCGGATACCCTGCATATCTCAGGTATCGACCTCGCCTTTGGAGATGTCACTGCCAAGAATGATATATCTGATCCCCCTCTGGGAGGCCTGATTTTTTGTCAGGGGAGTATCTACGCGTCCGAATGTATCTTCAGAGCAGGCAAAGCTTTAGATGGGGGAGGAATCCTATTAGATGGTGCGAGTGGGAGACGATCTCGTATAGAGCTGGAAAATTGTGCCTTCTACGACAATATCGCTGACGGACAAAACGCAACTTTCCTCAAAATCGGAGGGGGGATCGCAGCAGATGCCAGGAATGGAGGAGAGGCAGTAGTGGTTGGAACGAATGTCACCTTTGTGCAGAATCGTGCCCAAGGTTCGGGAGGAGCTATCTATTTAATCGGAGACCCCGCAGGTGGCGCGCGCTTCGAGTGTACCAACTGTACCATCGCGGATAATGATGGAGGACGAACAGGAGGAATCGATAACTCCCAAGCCGAAGGCAATCAAATCAAGAATAGCATTGTGGCTGCGAATAGAGGAACAGGGGTAGAAAAAGACTATTTCGGAACGCTTTTTTCGCAGGGAAATAATATCCTAGGTAGTGGGGGAGGAGGCACCCTCGTAGATCAGCCCTCAGACCAGTTAATGGTCGATCCGTTGTTGGGACCTTTTGGCTTTAACTCTGGTGAAGTCCCAGTCAAGACCCTCCAGTGTGAGAGTCCTGCGATCGACAGTGGAGACGATGGAGCTGCGCCCATGCTAGACAGCCGCGGCCAAACGCGGATTGGTACTTCTGATATCGGAGCCTATGAGCGCAATGATCAACTGGATCTCGCTGTCACGAATCTCACAGATGATGGAGGAGGGAGCTTGCGGCAGGCGATTGAGCTGATTTGTCCTGATCAGAGCATTGATTTGGGACAATTGACGGGGAGACTGCCAGTACTACGACCTCTGACGATCCAGAAGAATGTAGAGATTCTGGGAAATAGTCAAGGGTCGCTCATTCTAGATGGAAATGATACGGTACGCATTTTTGAGGTGGATGTCGATGTACGCTTTGTGCTGAGTGATATGACGCTGGAAAATGGAGGGCCTCAAGGCAGTACAGGAGGAGGAGCCATACTTAACTATGGAGATACAGATGTCCGAAACGTGACCTTCCTCAGCTGTGAGGCCGCTTCGGGCGGAGCGATTGGCAACTATGCCATCGACAGTGCGGCTCAAATCCGTTTGGAGAATTGCACATTTACCCAAAACCGCGCACGTGACTTGGATGGAGGAGCGATAGACAACAGAGTGATAGGAAATGAAGCAACAGTAGCACTCATCAATTGCACCATTCTCGACAATCAGGCATTCAACCGTGGAGGTGCCTTGAATAATGTGGGTGGATCAGTCTCCCTCAAAAATACCGTTGTCGCCAATAATGCAGCCTTTGAAGGCTCGGATGGGTTTGGCATGTTCGTCTCAGAAGGCAATAACCTCGTCAAAGACACCGTCGAAATGATCGGCATCAATGCCGCTTCGGATCTGATCGGGATCGATCCCTTGGCAGGTAGCCTACGCTTCGACCTAGGAAATACGCCTGTTTTTATTCCTCAGCCTGGCAGTCCACTCATCGACGCAGGGCAAAATGACGGTGTAGCTGCTACCGATCAGCTCGGCGGAACCCGTATCATCAATGGGCAGGTGGACATTGGATCTGTGGAGTTTTTGCCAAGTCTACCCATCGAAGAGGGACTCAATCCCTCCTTTCAACTGTATCCCAATCCTGCCGATGATTTCCTCTACGTCAAGTGGAATCCTGATCTTAAGGGCGCATGTTCTCTCGCGCTATATACCCTGCAAGGTCAGCAAGTGCGCGCGGCGCGCTGGGAGGCAGAGCCACTAGCGGGAGCTTCGGGTCTCGACACTAGTGAACTCCCTTCGGGAAGATATATCTGTATTGTCACGCAAGGTCTTGTACGTGCACACCAACTCATGGTCATTTCACATGAGTAAAAGGAAGGACTGGAAACCCCTTCTGCTTTTATGGGGGGGAGTGGCCGCTATTTTGTTCCTGATATTCGGGGAAATGCTCTTTCATTTGGGGAGCTATTTCTTCGGATATGCGGGAGATGGACTCACGCCTTACTATGTCTCTTCCTACCAGCTCCAATTTGGTGAAGGCGCAAGTTATCAGGGGATGCATTATCCCTATGGTCAGCCGCTTCCATTGGTCGCATTTCCTTTACTCATTTGGATATTGCAAGGCGTACAATTTTTTGTCGATTTAGTACCCTGCATTCCAGGCATTCTCAACTACTCCATGATCCTGAGCTATTTTATCACGGCTCATGTATTGTATCTGCTCTTTCGAAAAAGTTTATTACCTCCTTATCTAGCGGTCTTATTCGCCTTGCTTACGACCTTTTTGAGTCCACAGGTGGCGCGACTAACAGGGCATTATTCCTTGACCTATAGCTTTTTCATTCCCCTGATGTGGTATTACCTCATCTTATATATTGAATATGACTTTTCGCTCAAATATCTAGGGCTTTATGTTTTCATAGCCATACTCGGGACATTCCTCCATCCTTACTACGCCTACTTTGCCATCTTTTTTATCGGTGCCATGTGGTTTATACACAGTATTCAAGCTCGTACGTTTGATTGGATAAGGGGAGTGCTGGCACTAGGCAGTAGTTTGATTCCTGGCTTGTTACTCGTCTTATATATGGCAGTAAGTTGGGATGGAAACACAGATTACATCGATACACCTTACGGACTAGGTGTCTATGTCGCGGGGTTTGAAGGAATCTTTTTGCCACGATTAGAGCCTTATTGGACTTGGTGGAATCAGGTATTGGGAATTCGCGAGTTGACTTTTGAAGGCTATGCGTATGTGGGGCTACCAGGCTTGTTGCTCCTTTTCTTTTGGTTGGGACGCATCGGACGGTTACTAGCCCAAAAGAAAGGGAGAAGGATTGTACTACCTGTATTGCCTGACACTTTACGTACGTCTATTTGGGCTGTGGTGATTTTATTACCCGTGGCAATGGCCTACCCCATTCAGTGGAACCATGACTGGGCGGAGCTTGTCGGACCCCTCAAGCATTTCCGTTCGACGGGGAGACTCGCTTGGTGGTTTTATTATGTCTACATGGTGCTTTCGGGCTGGGCGCTGTATGCGGTTTTTAGATGGACTAGGCGCAAATATCGCACAAGCTGGATCGGAATATCGGTCATTGCACTGGCCACGGTTTCCTGGGGGACATATGCTTATTTACAATGGGGAGAAGTGGTAGACAGAGTGGAGCAGCAGCCTACGAATCTGTATCCCGAATATACATTTGAGTGGGGGGATTGGATGGAGGAAAAAGGAGAAAAGTTATCTCATTATCAGGCCTTGATTGGCTTGCCTTATACCCACTTTGGGACGGGGAAATTTAATCTGGAAAACTGGGAAGTGGATCGATTCTGTTTGGCAGCATCCGCAAATACAGGTCTCCCTATGATCAACAATCGCTCTGCCAAAGCCTCCCTCACAGACTCCTGGAAAGCTATCCAATGGGTCAGCCATCCCACCATCGCCCGCCAAAATCTGGAAGATATAGGAGAGGAAGCTATTCTGCTTGTTGTATTGCCAGGGGCTGTCTTAAGTACAGGGGAACAATTCCTAGTGGATCAGGCACAGCCTTTGGACGGAACAGATTTTGCGCAGATGTATAAGCTGGAAATATCCAAGTTGAGAGACGGCTTAGCGTCCCAGCAGCCAGGATCTCTCCCGATACAGGAAGGAGTCAGCGGAACGGAAGAAGGAGGATTTGTCTACAAACTGGAGGAGGGGGTCTGGGTAGAAAATGAAACATATACCTTATTTGAAGGCCCACTCTCTCAATCAGACTCCGTGGAGAATTGGGAGGTTTCATTTTGGATGAGACTGGGAACAGAAGGGAAAGTATTACCCAAAGTCCAAGTAGAAGTAGTTTCTGAAAGCGGGAATCAACAAACGTATACCTATTATTCCATGCGATCAAAAGACGTCTGGCAAGGTAATGTACGATTCTCTCAAAAAATTGAGCTCAAGAACCCAGCAGATGTTGTGAATATACGACTGAAAGCGAGGCAACTATTTGTCCATCATGTTCTCCTTCGTAGAGAAGGTGTGACTGTCTGGATGAAAAATGACACCGTGCGCAGTATGAATAACTATTTCCTTGAATGAGAAATCTACTTCGGCACCATAAAAAGTCAAATATCTAGGGTGAGATTTTATTTTCCGTGTAGGTAAAATAGGTTTCTCCTTCACAAATCATCTTTCAAATCACTTTTTCTGCAAACGCAGCGTTCTATTGGTTAGGGTATTCAAACGGGGATGCCATTTTTAATTTGATCCATTTGTGAGAGGCAAAAATAAAGCGGATTCTCTGTCTTTTATGGTCTCTTCGCTCGATAAATACACAGAAAATGAAAAAGATTTTCTCTCTTATCATCATCATACTCATGCTGGCAAGCTGTCGGCTCAACCCTCTGGAGGATCTCAACTGGGAGACTGATGTCATGGCGCCTATTGCCTTTGGTGAGGTCAATATCTGGGATGCGATCAGTGATACCTCCTTCTTTGATACAGATAACAACAACTTAATCTCTATCGTCTATCGAGATACAGTAGCCAGCCTGAGGGTCAGCGACTTTGTAGATATACCTGATACTTCGACGCGCTATGTCGTGACACTGGATACGCTTTCGCTCAGCTCAGATACCATCGAAGAGATCATCACGCTACGTCAGTTTGCGGAGCAATTGGAAGATAATCCTGATCCGCAGGTTGCCCTCATCGGGACATTTTTGTTGGCCAATCCTGTGGGATTCTTCCCTGTCTTTTCTCCGATTAGTTTTAGTGGGATTGCTTCAGATACGATTTCCATTGATGCGACGGACTTCTTTGAGTCGGCTGTTTTAGAAGCTGGAGAGTTGGTCATCATCATTGACAACCAGTTTCCTATCGATCTGGATAGTGTGGAGCTGAGCCTGTTCAATATCAATATTCCAGGACCAGACCTGGTCAACGATCTCTTTCCAAAAATTGCTTCTCGAACCTCAGAGACGCGTACATATGATTTGGCGGGAAAGGAATTGGGAAGTGACTTGGGAGGTCAACTTTCAAATTTGAGTATCAACATTGATCAGGGCTTCGTCTATGACATTGACCAGGATTTTCTCTCCATCAAACTCATTGCCCAAGATCTCAAACCCACGACGGCTACAGCCATTTTTCCTGCGCAGACGATTGTCGATACCCTTCAAAGTCGTGACTACTCCTCAACGGGAGAGTTTGCCGAGCTATCACTGACCAAAATCGTCCTTCGGAGTGGGAAGATTCGAGCGGAAGCAGAGAGTACTGTAGAGGACAGTATCTTATTTGCTTATTCTCTTCCAGATGCTTCTAACTCACTCGGACAGGTCCCCATAGTGAATATCAAACTCGATCCTGCGATGCAAGGTATGCCTTCACGGAAGGTGGAAGAATTTGACCTATCGGGTTATACACTCAACCTCACAGGCGATGGTACCCAAGTCAATACCCTGCAAGAGCGCTTGCTGGTTCAATTGCTAGAATCGGGGAATCTGGTCACGCTGGATCAAACAGACAGTGTGGCGGTGGATTTTTCTTTGGTAGACCTCGATCCTGTATACATCGAGGGATATGTGGGACAGCAGACTTTCTCTTATACAGGAAATGAAGTCTTCGATGTCTTCAGTGATTTGGACGTCAAACGCATTCGTTTTTCGCAAGCCAAAGGAGAAATCTCCATCGGGAGCTCTGTAGGTCTGGAAGGAGCACTAGAGGTCAATGATTTTACGGCAATCAACAATGAGACAGGTGAGAAAGTACGCCTTTCAGGTACACCTCTGGTGGCTGGGCCTGTGATCGTCGGTGGGCCTCGCCTGCCTGATACCAATGCGACTGTTTTCACCAATATTCCCCTTACCCCTGATAATAGCAACATCAATTCTTTCGTCTCCATCCTTGCAGACGAGATCAACTACGATGTGGAGTTGAAGACGAATTTCAGGAGCAGCATCGGACAGCTAGACAACTTTGTGACGGACAAAAGTGAGATCAACCTTTATCTCGACTTTGAGCTGCCATTAGAAGGATTGATGGAAGAATTGGTCCTCATGGATACCGTAGCACTTGATGCCAGTACAATTGACATAGAAGAGGTGAGTGAAGGGACGCTGCGACTCGTATTTGAGAACCAGTTTCCTGTAGAGGTCAGAGTCACGGCCAAAGTATTAGACGAGCAAAATCAAACGCTGGACGTATTGGCTGAGAGCTTTATCCTCAATCCTGGAATACCTGGTTCAGGAGGATATGTGAGTGATCTGGTACAGTCTGTTTTAGACAAATCCTATACAGTAGATGCGTTGAATGACATATTGGCGGAGGGCGCATTTATCTCCCTGCAGTTCACTTTTGATACACGTCCACAGGATGAATACGTACAGTTCTACAGCGATTATCGGATCAAGGCAAAATTGGTGGGACAATTCATTTATGGGCTTTCCAACTAATGATTGTGAGGGATATTTCTCCCAATCTCATTTCCTCATCAATTGAGGGAAAACTACACAGGATGTTATCTATCCACCTTGTATTCTCATTCTACTTCAAACTCGATCGTCTTACTCATATCCTATGAAATCGATTTTTAGTTTTTTTGCAGCGATTGTGGCTGGATGTACGCTCATGGCACAGCCTATGCTGTCACTCCCTTTTCTTTTGGATGCGCCCATGGCATCCTTGGCACAGCCTGCCGCGCATGCGCAGTTCCAGTCAGGACAATATGGTATCGTGCTTCACGGTGGGTACGAATTGGGAAGCAATTCACTGACCTTTCAAAATATATTTTTGGAGAGTGGGACCATCACCAATGAGATGAAGGATCGGATCATTGCGGATATGGAGGCCCCCACACAGCTGCGTCTGGGGTTGCGCTTGGAGGGGATGCTCTATGGAAAGATTGGGAAGGTGCCCTTGTCCCTATCCTATCGCAACCAGCAAGTTGCTTGGCTCAATTTTGGCCAGCCGCATACGCTGGGATTGGTCCTCTACGGCAACGTACAGTATGCAGGTACAGAGATAGCAGATCAGGATGTACGCTATCAACTGGCATCCTATCAAGAGATCGCAGCTGGAAGTGGCTACACCTTCGGAAAGCTCTCGGTAGGAGGCCGCGTCAAACTGCTGCTGGGTAATGCCTACAGTGAGCTAGATCCCTTCTCCTATAGTCTACTGACAGAATCCTTGGGTACACAGATTGATTTCAGCGGAAACTATGCCCTGTTTCAGGCTAACTCAGCCAATACACCTATAGGAGTAGGACTGGATCTAGGATTGACTTATGGAACAGATTCTACCTGGAAAGTGGGAGTTGCGCTAAATGACTTCGGGCAGATAGGCTGGGATGGAGATGTGGTTTCTGGAAATTTTGATTTGGAATATGAAGGCTTTGAAGTGGTAGAGTTTGCCTCTCTCGCAGATGGAACCAATTTTATTGCAGCAGATACTTTGCGCGAACTGGTTTTCCCTGATACGGCAGTAGGGAGGCAAACCCAAAACCTGCCTGCACGCGTGATGCTTCATGGTCAGTATCGCTTGGGTAGCAATCTGGTTGGGGCTTCTGCTATCTTGGGTCTGACGGATGCCTCGATTGGACAGCCTTCGGCCATGTTGAATGTCATGTATCAGCGCAGCCTTTTTCCCTTCTTGAATGTAGGCGTCAATGCCTTTGTGGGTGATATCACACAGTGGGGAGTGGGTGCGATGCTGTCTGGGAATATAGATATGGGAAAAATCGACCTCGGATACATTGCGCAGATGGAAAATGCATCAGGCTATGTATTGCCCGCTAGTGGTCAGGGTGCCTCATGGAGTGTAGGTTTAAGGATAGGTCTAAAATAGCAGTCTTACCTTTTTCCCGTTTAGAATCATATATAGAAGCTGAGTAGGACAATTCTTACTCGGCTTTTTTCTTGGGGTAGTTTTCATTTTTGATTAAGGCTTTCCTTCGACTTGTAAATTCTTCTTCCTTTATTTTTCCTCCTACATCTATACATCATGAATACAACATAGGAAGTTTTCCTCATGTGAAAGAGGGTAGGTTAAAGTGCAATCGATTTCGCTAGATGGCGTCATGATGTATTGACCAAATATGAAAAATCTTCCATATTGCAGCTTGTATCTTATTATGTACGGACATAAAAATTATATTGATGTAGAAATAAATGTTATGATGTATGGTTGATGTAATGGAATATTGCGGTAGGGAATAATTGTATTTGTGCTTTCATTCTGGGAAAAAAGAGGATCTTAATTCTCATCATTCACACAAAACTAAACCTGCAATGAAAGGACATTTATTCAAACTCGCTACGTTTTTTCTACCTTTGATTCTGAGTACTTTTCTTACAGGCATCTACCAAAAAAGTTGGGCGCAATGCCAGACACTGGTATGGGAAGATGAATTCCTGGGAAACGCTGTCGATCTTAGCAAGTGGAGCTTTGATATCGGAGATGGCTGCCCCTCTCTCTGTGGCTGGGGCAACGCAGAGGAACAATACTACCGCGCAGAAAATGCCTCTGTTGCCAATGGCGTCCTGACCATCACGACCAATCGTCAAGACTTTGGAGGCAAACCCTATACTTCGGCGAAAATTACCACACAAGGCAAACACAACTTTCGCTTTGGGCGTATGGAAGCAAGCATCAAGCTCCCCTCTGCTGGTGGAATCTGGCCTGCGTTTTGGTTGCTCCCCGAAAATGGAAGCTGGCCCTACACAGGGGAAATCGACGTCATGGAGTCACAACACAGCAATCCCAGCAGTATTGGAGGTACTGTTCACTATTTCAACAATGGACATAGCTTTAATCCTCGCGAATACCATGCAGGTCTGGATCTATCCCAGGGATTCCATCAGTATGCCATCGAATGGGAACCTGGCGAGATCCGCTGGTACGTAGACAATGTACTTTTCCATACCGTGACCCCAGTCAATACCGTAGATCCTTGGCCATTTGATGCGGGAGACTGGTTTTTGATTCTCAATGTCGCAGTAGGAGGTCCTGGTACACCCTACACAGGATTCATCCCTCCGACCCCAGGAGATTATCCTACACAGATGGAAGTGGACTATGTGAGGGTTTACAATGGCACATTTAACATCAGCCTCTCAGGAGATCAGACCGTCTACGAGGGCGATCAAGCCGTGCCTTATGGCATCACACCTGTGACAGGTGCTACGTACAACTGGTCCGTCCCTGCTGGCGCCACATTGGTAAGTGGACAAGGAACACCCAACATCACAGTAGATTGGGGAAACACAGGCGGAGAGGTAAGTGTAGATCTCACCAGTGGTTGTGGTACGCAGAATTATCAGATGACGGTTACAGTCTCTCCCCCGCCCCTCGTCGATTATGTATTCGAAGATTTTGAAAGCAATCGCAACCTCACCTATGGTTTAGCCTCTGGCACCCTCACACAAGGAGTAGCCAATCCCGCACCCTCTGCTGCCAATAACTCTACACTGACGGGGCAGTATATCCGCAATGCCTCAGAGCAGTACGATATCCTTTTGATGGAAAGTAGCCAAATCGGAAATGCGCTCGAATATGTGAGTGGGAAGAAATTGCTATGGCTGGATGTGTATACAGATGCTCCCGTGGGAACAGAAATCTTATTGCAGCTAGAAGACGGTACCCAGACAGGCAATCCCTATCCCGCGGGTCGGCACAGTCGCTATGCAGCGCGCACAAGTACCCAAAATACGTGGCATCGTCTGGAGTTTGAGTTGCTCGATCGGCCCGATTTAGGAGTAGGAGCCTTTGACGTCAATCAGTTGGCCATGCTCATCGAGCCAAACTCCAATACCAATCATACCTTATACGTTGACAACTTAGTCGGCATGCGTCCCCCTGCACCTGTAATCCAGGAGGAAGTCATGCTCGCTGACTACGACGGAATCAATCACCTTACCCCTATTTTTGTGAATGGGGTATATGCAGCGGATACAGCCAATCCTGATCCTACTGGCAGCAATACCTCAGCTCAAGTAGCCTATTATGCACGCAATGCAGCCGAGCAATACGATGTAGTCAGCTTTGGGACGAGTAGCATCACAGATGCTAAACCCTTCAAGGATGGAGACCAGGTATTCACGATGGATGTATATACTTCGGCAGCCGTAGGGACCGAGATCTTGATCAGTCTGGAAAATGCGGCTCTGTCAGAAGGAGACTATCCCGCAGGACGCAATAGTCAGTATACGGGAGTGGTAGAACAATCCGATACTTGGCATAGTGTGAGCTTTGTCCATGTGGGTTCGCCTGATGGGGGCACCTCCAATGTCAGCATTGATGAGATCAGTCTCCTTTTTAACCCTAATAGCAATACAAGCGATGTCTATTACTTTGACAATTTCCGCTATGGAATCATCAACTATCCTCCCACTTTTGTAGATGGTACCTTATTTCAGGATTATGAAAGCCCGCAGCAACTTCCCTTCGTCAGCGGATCTGGTGTACATGCAGCTCCTGTAGCCAATCCCAATCCTGCGGGGATCAACTCCTCTAGCCAGGTCGCGCAGTACACCCGAAATACCACCGAACAATACGATGTCCTCTTCCTAGATGCTACAGCCATCACAGATGCGAGTCAATACGCAAATGAAGAAAAGCGCTTTGCGCTGGATATGTACACCTCAGCTCCCGTGGGGACAGTCATAAGCTGGCAGCTAGAGTCCAGTACAATGGCTACATCTTCTAACTATCCTGTAGGGCGACACAGCATCTATCAGTCGGTCGTCCAAGCGCAAAATAGCTGGCATACACTAGAGTTTACCCTGACAGCTACTCCAGACTTATTTGTCACAGATAATGACGTAGACCGGTTGGTCTTTCTATTTGACCCCAACAGCTCAGGAGGTGATACATACTACATCGACAACCTCCGCTCGCGTACGAAACAGCAGGCTCCTGTCCTGACTTCTATCACCGTGACTCCTGCCAATATTACGATTGATGAGGGGCAGACCCAACAGTTTGCTGCCCAAGCAATAGACCAAAATGGGCAGCCCATGACTGTTCCAATTACATGGTCTGTGGACGGAGGGAGCATAGACGCACAAGGACTTTACACAGGATCTACTTCAGGAACCTTCGCGGTTACAGCTACTTCTGGGACAGTTTCAGGAACAGCAAGCATTACCGTGAATCCTGTGATTACGACATCTCTCACCTTTCCTGGGATTATTCAAGCAGAGGATTATGATGAGGGAGGACAAGGTGCAGGATACAATGACAATTCTCCTGGGAATACAGGTAACAGTTACAGAACAGATGATGTGGACATTGAAGCAACTGCCGACCAAGGTGGAGGCTTCAACGTAGGATGGATCACGACTGGGGAATGGCTCAAATATACCTTTAACGTTACGCAGGGAGGAGATTATCAATTGGACCTACGTGTTGCTTCTCCCCAAGCCAATGCCAGCTTTTATGTCGAAATAGATGGTGTTAATGTCTCGGGGACCGTTTCTGTTCCTACTACAGGAGGATGGCAAGCTTGGCAGACTATTGCTGTGAATGATATAGCCTTATCCCAAGGCGTTCACGCATTATATGTGCGCATTGTTTCGGGTGGGTTCAACTTAAATTATATAGAGGGGACCATACAAGGAACTTCACACACACCCATGATCCAGCTTCCTGGAAGGCTTGAAATGGAAGATTACGATCAGGGAGGGGAAGGTGTCGGGTACCATGAACTGAATCCTGGCAATAGTGGGACAGCCTATCGGACGGATGATGTAGACATAGAGGCGACAGGTGATGTAGGGGGAGGGTATAATGTAGGTTGGGTCCTTGCAGGCGAATGGTTGCGGTATACGATAGATGTGACGCAAGGGGGTACGTTCCAGCTAGACTACAGGGTAGCCTCTGCGGGTTCTTCAGGGAGGTTCTATGTGGAGATTGACGGAATAGACGTTTCGGGGAATATAAATGTCCCTTACACAGGAGGTTGGCAGGCGTGGACGACGCTGACGACCACAGGGGTGAGCCTAACAGCAGGTGTACATACGGTTTATGTAAGAATGACAGGGAGTGATTTCAACTTCAATTATATAGATGTCACTGTCGAAAGTGGGGGGAATAATGGCGGCATGACCTGTACCCAGACAGGACCCAACAGTGATTACACAGTAGAGATTTCGGATGACACATCAAATCCAACATTGACTTTCATTCCAGGATCAGGAGGGGGGCTGGGTACGCCTACTTGCCTGCTATACTACGGTACGTCTCCGACGGGGCCTTATCCTGGCCACAATGTGACGCCTCAAGCTCCCTATCAACTTACCGCAGGTGCAGGAGAAACCGTCTACTTCTACTACACCTACTCTGTAGGAGGCGGTGCGGAGCGCAACAGTAGTACGCATGGACATTCGTTTATCGTAGGAAGCTGTGGCGGGAGCAGGCAGGCGCCGCCTACATCGTGGAAGATCTATCCCAATCCTGCACAGCATAGGTTGACAATCAGTCATGCTACAAACATCCAGCGCGTGGAGATCGTGAGTATAGAGGGAAAGCGCATGCAGACATTCGAATTTTCCTCTCCACAAGAAGTGCAAAAACTGGATGTGAGCCAGCTTGCTTCAGGTCCTTATGTACTAAGGATAGAGGATACCGCAGGAGTGTGGCAGCATGAGATGCTGATGATACGGAAGTAAAGACTTAGACCATGTTTGAAACCTCAAATCTGCGAAAAGTTTGCGCTTTCATAACCTGAACTTCATCTATTTTGATCGATTTAGCCCCACTAAATCTCACAAAATCGCTTTCGTCAGAACCTAAAATCTCTGCTTTTTAGCTAGATTTTCATTGTTCCAAACAAGGTCTTAGAAAATTGTGAATTGAGAGCCGAGAATAAAGACTGATGCTGGTCGATTTTGAGGCTCCCGTTAAGTGAGAGAGGTTCCTAGATATACGAAAATCCCCCTATCCACAAGTATCGTAGATAGGGGGATGATTATATTTGCTAACCATTCTTCAGTCGATAGAATACATCACTGACGCGCTTCCAATTTACCTTGTTTAAACTGACCAATCACGTACTTTCCATCTGGATAGGTCAGCTTGCCTTGACCTTCAGGCTCATCCATGTACCACATACCTTCATAGACCATGCCATTGGCGTAGGTCATCGTGCCGTAGCCAGATTTCTTTCCGCGGATAAACGCGCCTTTGTATACATCTCCATTTTTATAGGTGGAGGTGCCATCACCTTGATAGAAACCCCTGTGAAACTGTCCGTTATAGGTTCCACCGTCTTCAGTTGTGCATTCGCCCTTACCTGTACATTCATTTTCTTGCCAGTAGCCTTTGATCTCGCGTCCGTTGATGCGGTACATGCCTTCTCCGAAGCGACGGCTTTCACGCCAGTTTCCTTGATACTCGATGACGACGCCATCTTTCTCGTGCTTCCAGTATCCCTTCCCGTGGTATTTACCCAGTAGAAAATCGCCTCTATACTCCTCGTAGTGGTCAGGACTGGTGATGACCTGGTACCCACGTCCGTGTTTTAACCCATTTTTCCAGTCTCCTGTATACGACATATCGTCGCGTACTAGTTGACCACGTCCCTGGATGATTCCTTCGAAAAATTCCCCCTCATATACCGAGCCATCCGCATAGACATATTCGCCTTTGCCATGCCTGCGATCCTGAATCCAGTCTCCCTCATACACATCCCCGCTGAGGAAGGTCATGCGTCCTTCTCCATCCATATGATTGTCTTTCCAGTTACCCCAGTAGACATTACCATTCTTGAAGTAGTACTTTCCAAAGCCTTCCTTTTTCCCAAATTGGAACTCCCCTACATAAAGTGTGTCGTCGTAGGGGCTTAGTAGGACGCCTTTTCCATGCAGCTGATCGTTGACTATGCCGCCGATGTAGCGGGAGCCATTGCGGTAGTTGATTGTGTCAGGTACAAAACCAAAGAACCCTTTGACGGTCTCTTGTTTGACTTTGCGCTGCTTGGGCCCTTTTTGCGCCATTGCGGGTAAGGCGAGACACAAGGCTGTAATTAGGATGATGTTTTGAAGGATTTTCATTTCAGCACGAATTTCTTAACCATAAAAGAAACATTAATTGGAGTAACTGACACTGCGAATCTTGTGAATGGGTAAAAATCAAGACATTATCGGTAAAAATCTTACGTCGAATTTTCGAAGGGAAATAGAAAGCTTGATAGAGGAAAACGGTCAGGAAGGCGGTAAGGTGGTGAACTTTGCAGGGAAATAGCTTCCATATTAATTATTTCATGTATATTCCTTATGACGCAGTATGCACAGTCATAAGAAATATACATGAAA
>JBCBPW010000096.1:0-25464 GCA_039820545.1 Bacteroidota bacterium
GAGACAGGGAGCAAAGAAATACAACCTCTCTGAGGATGATGCTTTAGCTGCTTACAATCAGTCTATCCTCGCAGTCTACCATGCGATCAAGGCAGAGACATTTCGTGGAGAAAGTGCCATCAAAACCTATTTGTACAGGATATTTTTCAACCAGTGCGTGAATATGGTACGCAAGGAAGCAAATCAGCCCCCTAATGTGTCTATAGATGCCTTTGCCTATCTTCCTGATAAAGCGCGCGATATCGTGCAGCAGTTGATCGCCAAGGACCAAATCCAACAGCTGCAAAACTGCCTATCGCAACTCAGTGAGAAATGTCAACAGATTCTAAAGATGACCTTCGAAGGATTTAGCTCTGCTGAGATCGCCCAATCTGTGAATCTCAAAAATGCGGACACAGTCAATGTACAGCGCAACCGATGCCGTAAACATCTATTTCAAGTCGTCCAAGAAGTAGGATTTTTATAGGAAATGAAAAAATGATTCACTTCTTTTTGTCTGATCAATATGTGTCATGGAAGAATTAGATAGACGTATCGCGCAATATTTGGCGCAAGAATTGCCTCCAGAAGAAGTAAGGCAATTTGAGCAGGAGCTGGAAGCGAATCCTGAGATGGGCCGAGCCTTGGAGGCCGCAGTGCGTGCAGAGGTCGCGATCCAGCAACAATTAGTGCAGGACTACATGAGGACATTTACAGCAAAATACCAGATACTCAAAAAAGAAAGAAATTTAACGGACCCTGGCCAAGTACGTGCGCTTTGGACCACAGGACTGATAGCCGTCGTGGCAGCTGTCTTAGCCCTCCTCTTCCTATGGAGAGGCAGCCTGACAGAGACTTATGATATGTCGGCACTATATGCGCAGTACTACGAAACGCCTGAGTACATGGAGACTAAGTCCTCTCAAACGACTGACTCCCTCTGGCAGATCACCCTGATCCAACTCAAGTCAGGTCAACAAGAAACAGCCATTTCCAATCTAAAACTTCTGATTGCAGATCCTTCATTCGACTTCAAATCAGAAGCACTACTCTATTTAGGACACGCCTATATGGAACAAAAGCAGTTTGAAAAAGCCATCGAAGCCTATCAGCAGGTGACACACGATCTGCAGACTGCAAACTGGTATATGGCCCTTGCTTACATCGGTCAAGAAAGAAGTCGAGCAGCACTCCGCCAGCTCCAGAAGGTCCAGCAATATCCCTATTACAAAGAAAAGGCACAGGAATTGATACAAATGCTGGAGAAGCTGAATCGAGCTTCTTGATTTATTTGACTGCTGAGGACAAAAATTCATCCATTGGTCAAAAAAAAAGGACGCGCTTTGCACTTTTCATCAAAAAACGGCAAAGATTATGTGTTAATTCCTTAGTATTTGCGCAAACACTGGATATTTTCATTAAAGGTTTTGTATTTTTCATCAACATAATAATCCAAACACCAACTCACCTTTCCCTGACTTCACATAACATCCGATTATGAAGATAATCGTATACACTACACTATTTTCGCTCTTTTTCTCTTGTATCCTATCCTCTCTTTCTGCCCAATGTGTCAAGGGCAATTGTAACAATGGCACAGGTACATTTATCTTTCAAAATGGCGACCGCTACGAAGGTGAGTGGAAGCAAAGATCTCGACACGGACAAGGTGTCTACACCCTCGCCAATGGAGATGTCTATCAAGGCATGTGGAAGAAAACCCATAAGGAGGGTTGGGGTACCTACTTGTTCAAAAATGGCGACCGATACGATGGCGATTGGAAAAACGATCGGATGGAAGGGATCGGAATGTTTATCTACACCAATGGTGATCGCTACGAAGGAGAATTCATCGATGGAGACTATCAGGGGGAAGGCACCTACTATTATGCTGATGGGACGACCTATGTAGGAAACTGGAAGGAGAGCAGTCCCTTTGGTAAGGGTGTCATGTACTACGCAGATGGCTCCAAGCTCATGGGCAACTGGAGTGGTACGTCATTTGTGGGCAGTGCCAAGAAGTATTATGCCAACGGGGAGGTTTATCTGGGCGCCTATAAGGATAACTACCGACACGGATTTGGCAAATGTATCAACAAACGCGGAGATATCTATGAGGGCCAATGGGTCAAAGGACAAAGACAAGGAGAAGGAAGGATGGTATCGGTACAAGGGTTGATTTATGAAGGGAACTGGGAGAAGGGGAAGATGTCGGGAAAAGGAAAAATGATCTCTGCTAAAGGGAGTGTTTATACAGGAGATTTTAAAGAAGGACGCTACCACGGATCAGGGCTTTTAAAAATGAATAACGGAGAGCAGTATAGAGGCGAATGGCGCTACGGACAGAAGCATGGAAAAGGGACGTATTTTTATGCTGACAGAAGTAAATATGAGGGAAACTGGAAGAATGATCTTCCACACGGCTGGGGAACCATGACATATGAGGACGACAAAGTTTATACTGGCAACTGGTCTTATGGCAAACGACACGGCCAAGGTACTCTTACCAAGGAGGATGGCAGTACGCTAGAAGGTGAGTTTGTACAAGGGAGATTTGGTGGGATGGCCATCCAAAAGTAAAGTTATTGAGACACCGCAGATCAGCTTTCGCTTGCCTCAATATTTCCCTTAGAGATCGTCGCCAACTTCCATGGGCTTAAGTACAGAAAGATATCATATTCATAGAAGTAGATGTTTATTTTATCTTATCTCCTTTGGATTTCAGATTATTTTTCCACAAAAAAATACAGTTATTCTTTACAATTTTCTCTCATCAACTTCATAAGATGCAGAAAAAGACATATATTTCACCAATTCACTAATAATCAAATGGATAGCTGAGTTTTTTATCTTATTTTTCGAAAGTTTGCGCAAAACAACAAAAGATTTTTTGATGAAAAAACGGATTTCCTACGTTTATCTACCTATTAGGAAACCTTTTCTCTGTTGAAAATTTGTGCAAAAAGCTAATTTTTTTATCCTAAATTAAGATTATTCCCACTAAATCTCTGAAATAGGGAAGTATTATGTCAAAAGCCATCCTTTTTACCCTACTCACCTGCCTCAGTCTCGGACTCTCAGCACAGGATCTTTTGTATACACTCAATGATAAAGTGTACGAAGTCAGGATCATCGAGGTAAATCCTCCGAGCAACCGTGTGTCATTTCTATCCTGGGATGATCAAAAAGGCGCAATGATGAGCCTCAAAGCCAATCAGGTACATAAAATCAAGTATGCCTATGGAGTCGAGCAGGTCCTTACACCTTTGGACCAACTCAATAGAGATGGTGGCGAGATCAGTGATCTGAATAATCGTGTCAAAGCCAAAGTCCCAGCGGTAGCCTCCCCTACCCTCGTATTCATAGATGAATCAGACATGCAGCTTCGCAATTTTGAGTGGACAAAGGAAGGCATCGAGTTTCACGGAATGACAGGCAATCAGGAACTACTCACAGTAGATCTAGAAAATGTAAAAACATTGGTCCTTCCTTCAGAGCGCCAACTCATGCAAGGCGGGTCTGCTAATAGAGGTGCTGGGCAGCCTTCTGCCAATCAGTTTGGCTCTGTGCGATTGCGGACAGGCCTTCACTATGCAGCAGAAAAAATCATCATCAGCGATCGCTACGTCCAGTTCAACGAGTTTTATACCAAGCAGCCATTCAGATGGGAAGTAGACGATATCGATCGAGTATACTGGGGTGCTGGCAAAGGAAGCGTGGACTTCGTAGACAATGAAAAGCTGAATGAACTCGCGATTTCAGATACCGAAGACTTGCTCCGCAGTCAAGATCAGACAGGTACTACAGACATCTCCGATTTATTTGATCCTACTGCACGTCAAGCATCAGGCCGCCAATCCTCTGCGCAAAAAGAAATAGCAGGTAGTCCCTCTGAACTTCCCACGCCTACGTGGCCTCCTGTAGAACCTACCTCCTATGCTGATTACGAAGTACTTCCTGGCTTCAATCCTTTCAAAAAAGGCGGATGGTCCCTATTTTCTGATCGCAAGATGCGCTACACGCTCGGAAGTGCACAGAAAAAGTTGAGTCTCGCATTGATTGATAAAGGATACAATGACCTACTCTATTTTCCACTAGAGGATGGATTCCTAGTCTTGACAGCGATGGAGCAATTCAATGCGGATGGGAGTCCAGCCACTTGGGCCACCAGACGACAGACACAAGCGAGTGTAAATCCCGACCTAAGCTTTGGCGAGACACTGGACCAAATCACCTTCCAGCGCCAAGGAAAATATAGATTTTTTGCCATCATGATTACACAGGAAGAACTCAGCTATCCCAACAACCTGGACGGCGGAGCATTGATTGCTAAACAGCAGCTAAGTACCACGCTGAGTCAGCAAGAGCTTACCAATGATCATAAGATGTACTTCATGGTCTACGAGTGGAGTCAACGTCGTCAAGGGCAACCTGCAGATTTTCAGGTACGTGGAGCATCGGACCTCTCTGCTAGTCTTTATTTTGATCAAGGGCTGAAAGCATCATTGAACCAGTAGACAAGATGGTTCATCATCCTTATTTGTGATATTCTTTTAAAAAAATATGTATCTCACGCTGTTAAGTACAGTGTAACAAAAGTTTACTATATAACTTTGGCGTATAGTAATAGGTAATATGGGGGGGCGTTGACCTTGGAATTTGGAGATAGGGGTCCCGAGGTTTTACGCTCGGGATTGGGCTGAAATTCCATCCCGAGATTCATCATCGGGATTGGTTCTTTTTGCCTAATAATCCCGAGTCTAATGCTCGGGACGCTGAAGGCGATAGTTAAGTATTAAAAAAATTACGTTACACGGTGTATTTAGTGTCATCCACTTGGCAGCGTTTTCTTTTCTCCCTAAAATCCCCTTTCCCTTTCGGATCAGAACATGTACCTTTGACCTCATGGCAAAATCTGAACAAAAAGTCAGTGGCAAAGTACTGGATTGGACCCTCGCACAGCGCCTCTTCCAGTATGTCAGGCCCTACCGATCGGTCTTTCTATTTGCCCTCCTCCTCACCATCATGCTGGCTGTATTAGGTCCCTTGCGTCCTGTACTCGTTCAGATGACACTCGACAACTACATCATCGAAGGGGATCTCTCGGGTCTTCAAATGATGATTATGATCATCGTAGGAGCGATTGTGCTGGAGACCATCATCATGTATGGCAACACCTATCTCACCAACTGGTTGGGACAAAGCATCATCAAAGACATTCGCAAGCAGGTATTCAAGCATGTCCTTAGGCTAGAACTTCGCTTCTTTGATAAGACGCCCATCGGCACCCTGCAGACTCGTGTCATCAATGATGTAGAGACACTCAATGACGTGTTCACCTCTGGACTGGTCCGAATCATTGGGCAGCTCCTTCAGCTATTCGCCATCATTGGGTACATGTTTTATGTCAGCTGGGACCTCTCGCTCGCTGTGCTGACGACGCTTCCGCTACTAATCGGTGCAACCATTGTCTTCAAAAATAAAGTCAAAGTAGCCTTCCAGCAGGTCCGCAAGTCTGTAAGTGAAATGAATGCTTTCCTTCAGGAGCATATCAGTGGGATGAATATTATCCACCTCTTCAACCGAGAGGAGGTCGAGATGGACCGTTTTGGAGAAATCAATTATAGACTCCGGAAATCCAATATCAACTCGGTCCTTTACTACTCCGTCTATTTCCCTGTCATTGAAATTATTACGGCAGTCAGTGTGGCCATCCTCGTATGGTATGGAGCAGGCAGGGTCATGGACTTCCAATTGCGATTTGGGGAGTTGGTTGCCTTCATCATGTTTGTCCAGATGTTTTTTCGCCCGCTTCGTATGCTCGCCGACCAATTCAATGTGCTACAATTGGGCATGGTCAGTGCCGAACGCATTTTCAAGATCTTGGATACCCAGACGTTTATTGATGATGAGGGAAAGCAGGTGGCTGCGCAAGAAAAAACGAAGGGAGTAGGCATTCAATTTGAAAATGTCACCTTTGCATACAAAGAACCCGAATGGGTACTGAAAGATATTTCCTTCGATGTGAAACCTGGTCATAAGTTGGCCTTAGTCGGATCGACAGGATCAGGCAAAACAACCATCATCAATCTACTCAGCCGCTTTTATGAGATTCAAAAAGGAGATATCCTCGTCAATGGCGTCAACATTAAAGAATACAAACTGGATGAGTTGCGGGCATTGATCGGTGTCGTTTTACAAGATGTATTCCTATTCTCGGGCTCCGTCTACGACAACATCACGCTCAATAATCCTAATATTCCTATGGAGGTGGTAGAGACATCTGCACGCAGAGTAGGTGCCCACGACTTTATCTCCAAACTTCCTGGAGGCTATAATTACAACGTACAGGAAAGGGGTGCTTCGCTTTCACTCGGACAGCGTCAGCTCATTGCGTTTGCACGAGTGATGACCTATGATCCACAGATTTTGGTTTTGGATGAAGCTACGGCAAATATTGATACAGAATCTGAAGAAATCATCCAACAAGCGATTGAGACGGTAATGGCAGGAAGGACTTCGGTAATCATTGCCCATAGACTTTCTACGATCCAGCAAGCAGACCAGATCCTTGTATTGGACAAGGGCAAAATGGTCGAAAAAGGGAGTCACGAAGAATTGCTTCAACAAGAGGGCGCGTACTACCAGCTCCACCAGAAGCAGTTTATCGCACCTGTTTCGTAAAAAAGTAATCCAACAAAATCTAGAGAATCGACCCTAAGAGACATTTTACATAGACCCTGTTTGGGACAATGAAAATCTAACTGAATCGCAAAACTTTCGCAGATGTGAAGTTCCCAATATAGTCTTAGCGGCTAAGGACGATCAGCAGGAAAGGGAGACCAAAAAATACCAGTACTACATAAAAGACCCCATACATCCGATTGAGGCGAGACCATTTCCCTAGTTGGGCGGCGATCCTAATGGGGATTGCCCTCAGGGAACGAAAGGGTAGAAAAATCAAGACGCCTGTCAGATTGAATAACACATGGACGCACGCTACGCCGATGGCAGATTGGGCTGAGGCTGCTGGACTGAGCAGGGCTGCGATCAAGGCTGTGGAGGTTGTACCTAGATTGGCCCCCATGATAAAAGGGAATAATTGACTGAGGCGTACTTTTCCTGAGGCAGCTAAAGGCACCATCAAAGAAGTCATAACTGAACTAGACTGTACAACGAAAGTGGTACCTGTACCTGCGAGGAAGCTATTGAGTGGACGCTCGAAAATGTACTTATTCAAGTTGTGTTCCAGTCGCGTAGAAATACCTGTCTTGAGCAGCCAAGTCATCCCTCGGAGAGAAGCAAAAAGTAGACATAAGCCCAAGAGCAGGGATAGCCACGAGTTGTCGCCAAATAGTTGTACAGCTTGCTGGGCTGCACGCGAAATGGCATAATTGGACTGCTCGAGTGAAGAATCCAGGCGTGGAAGTAGGCGCGCGATCTTCCACGCAAAATCAGAAAGGGCACGTGTACTTACCTCAATAACAAAAAGGATCAGCGTAGTGAAAATATTGAATAAGTCATGTAAAGACGCACTAGCTACTGCTTTTTCAAATTCTTCTTTGTCCCCGATGTACCCCAGTGCTACTAGCGTACTTGTGACAGCTGTTCCGATATTGGCTCCAAGAATCAATGGGATTGCCTCTGAGGGACTAAGCGTACCTACAGCCACCAGCGAGACTATCAAAGTCGTCGTAGTCGATGAGCTTTGAATCAAGGCTGTAGCCAAAATCCCAATAAAAAGGGAGATAAAAGGATTGGCTGTAATGTGTACCAACTGATCAGCTAATTCGGTACCGAGTGAGCGAGAACCTTCCGTAACAATAAAGATAGAAAGGATAAATATCCCCAAAAAGGCTAGCAAACCTCCAATCTGTCTTGGCTTGAATGACCGAGCTACCTTCTCCTCTCCTAGACTTACGCCCTCAGAGGCACCTGTCGTAAAAGAAGGCATCGATTGCTCTTCCGTATGTTTGTCATTCTCTCTCATCAATGGTTTTTGATACCCTACTTGATTCTCTTTAGTTCTACTCACAGATTCATTTTTTCCTCATTTTTCTGATAGACTGCGAATGTATATAAATTTTATGGATCTCTGTTTAAAAAATCTGCTTCCTAAGCAAAACACAATCAGATACTTCCAGTCGGGAGGGGTATCCACCACACAAAAAAAATCAGTACGTAACTTGAAAAACTGCTTGGGAAAGACTTAATAAGATGAAAATAGAAAGGACTTTGTAAAAATATAGATCGTAAACGTGCGTAAGCTTACCCAAACACTTGGAGAATATTATCTGCTGTTTGAGGGCGCATAATGACTGTCAAGACGATACCAGCCAAAGCACCCCACAAGTGCGCATCATGCCCGATGCGTCCTCTCCCCAGTTGCCGACTCGCAATAGAAAGCACAAAGGAAGCCAGAATATAAATGACCCCAAAGGTCAGCCCTTTCAATCCAAAAATTAAGGTGATGTCGGGCATAAACATGATAAGGCTCAGCACGACAGCACTCAGCGCACCTGATGCACCAAGAGAAGAATAGAACTCATCATCCTTACTGATGATCAGGCGAGGAAGATGGGCGATCGCCATCCCTGCCATATACATTCCAAAAAAGCCTAAACTACCCAGGAAGCGCGTTTCAAGAGGAAAGGCAAAATAATAGAACGTAATCATGTTGAAGCTCAAGTGTATCCAACCGCCATGGATGAACCCACTTGAAAAAATACGAATCCATTCATTGTGATGAACCACTAGATACGGACGAAAGACTAAGCGCTCTTTAAGTGCGGGATCTCGTTCGGCTCTGACGCTGAGTAAGATGGTAAAAATCATCACTGCACCAGATACGGGTGCATCTAGCAACATTTGAACAAACGGAGAAGCCAGGAGGATGGGTGGATTCATGCTACACATTATTCTTGTCTCCTCTTCATTACGATACTTCTACCAACATATAAGTATGAAAAGTATCAAGGAGACGCTTTTTCCTACAACTAAGATAAATATTTTTCTGGACCTATCTTACTTGTTTCCCTTTCCACTCTCCAACTGATAAGCCATGATCGCTGCCAGCGTTTGGGCATTTTGTTGATGGTAGGTAAGGGTAAAGGCTCCTGGTCGAATCCAAACAGACTCATCAGCATATTTGGAAGTAGTCCATAAGTCCATAATGGGGATATTCTGGCTATTGGCTAGCTCAAAGACGACAGCCGTATATCGGTAGAGATCCTCTCCTTCGGGTGTATCCTTCCACTCATCAGGTACAGGAGGTGTGAGAAGAACCATGCGTTTTCCCTTTTTCATTGCCACATTTAGCTTCTCTGTCAGTTCCTCTCCTGCGGCAAATGGGTCCATATTGTGTTTGACCATGTCTAGATGAGAGGTTCCCAAAATGACAAAATCTACCACATTTTCCACATTTAGCGGCTGTGCAGGAAAGGTCCCGTCACTTGCAGGAGCGATCTGCGTCAGTTGAGAATTGTATCCCTGCACCCGCATGGTACGGTCCATATCTGTCAAAAATGAGAAGGCAGAATCTCCCTGTGTATTTGCAAAAGTCGGCCCCCAAAAGACATAATGAATAGCAGAAGAAGCAGAGCTTGACGCCGCTTGAGTCTCTATCTCGCCCTGAACTGAAGCAGTTGTGTCTTGCTCAGGTGTGGCCTCACAGCCTCCAAGCACAAAAGTGATACAGATAACAAACGAGAGGATTTGATCTCTAAGCATGCGTCCAAATTTTAATGATGGGAGCTATTTTCCCGCAGAATTCACGAAGGGATCACGAATTCTACGGGAAAGTTAATAAGTACATACTCAAATAAAAATGAGGCTCCTGTTCTCTCCTATACACGAAGCACTCCCTTCTATCAAACTAACTAGACTTGATGCAGGATGTCACGAAAATAGGCACTAGGCTTCTTTCCGAATCTCGCTTCATACAGCTTAGAAAAACGACTGACATTGCTCATACCTACTGAATAGGCTATAGCCGTCACATTGCCATAGGCCCTTTTCTCCAATAACGCTCGCCCTCGCTGCAATGCAATCTCTTGCTGATATTTCTTGGGAGAAAGTCCTGTGCAGGCTTTGATTCGACGCTGAAACTGTCGCTCGCTCAAATGAAAACTACTCGCCAACTCAGCAAGACGAAAATCTGGGTTCTCCAATTCCCTCTTAATAATAGCTTCTACTTGTTTGAGCCATTCGTTTTGAATGGGCTGGCTTTTTAGCTCACATTCTACGATTTCTTCTTCGATTACTCCCTGCTTCCCTTGCAACTTCTCGTTCAAGATTTCTTGCCACATCTCACGTCTTGCTTCATAGCGATGAATCAGATTATCCACCCTTGCCATGATCTCTTGAGGGGAAAAGGGTTTGGTGAGGTAGTCATCTACTCCTACGGTAAGGGCACGCAATCTGCAATCTTCACTATCCAGTGCCGTCAGCATCACGACTGGTATATATTGGAAGACTTCGTCTTGCTTCATTCGTTCCAACAAGGTATAGCCATCCATCTCAGGCATCATGACATCTGATACGACCAGATCTACTGTTTCAGTCCGTAAAATCTCTAGTGCCTGTTTGCCATTGGAAGCCATCAGGGTATGGTACTTTTCTGCCAGCAGTGATTCGACAAATCTTTGCATATCAGGATGATCTTCTACGATTAATACTCGATGCTTTTTGCATGCGCGCACTCCATGATTCCCCTTCTCAAAGAAATGGGCAGGATCGCTGAGCTGCCATGTTTCCTCTACTCCTTCATCATGCCCGTGCAAGCAGGCTGATCGAAAAGGAAGCAGGAGGGTAAATGTACTTCCTTGGCCATATTCACTATCAATTATGAGTTTCCCTTGCATGATATCTGTTAGCTCTTTTACCAGTGCCAATCCAATGCCTGTTCCTCCTTGCAAAGTGTCATGTTCCTGCTTGCTTTGATAATAGCGATCAAATATGTGAGGCAAGTCTTCTGGCTTGATTCCCGTCCCTGTATCTTTCACTGTGATGGCCAATTGAGCCCCTCTCATCTGCGCACAGATGCTCACGGTTTGTTGGGAAGGCGTATGTTTGATGGCGTTGGACAATAAATTATTGACGATTTTTTCCACTTTGGGTGCGTCCATCATCATCGCCATCCCAGAGGGAATATCTAGCTGCAGATGGTAATGAATGTCGAGATGATGGGCCAAGGATTCGAAGTTAGAAGCTGCGCGGTTGAGGAAACTTTTGATCAGGATAGGCTTCTCTTGAAGCTTCGCTTTGTTGGACTCTAGCTTGGCCAAATCCATGATGTCGTTTACTAGTCCTTTGAGCTGGCGTGTATTGCGGAGCATGAGTTGGAGGGGCTCCGATATTTTGAGGGGTAAGTTTTGCTCTGTATGGAGAATATGCTGGATTGGACTGCTGATCAGCGTAAGGGGTGTCCGTAGTTCGTGAGAAATATTGGTAAAGAAGCGTGATTTCATGTGATCAAGCGCTTCCAGTTTTTCTTTCTGAAGGGAAATCTGCTCGTTTTGCTCTTTTAGCAGTTCGTTTGCACGATACTTATTCCGATAGTTTTGGTAAGCGATGAGGGCGATGCTCAATAGGGCCAAGCAGGCACCAATGATCGTATAAATAATCCACTGTTGACGCTCAAACCTGCGTTCTTGATCGAGCTTTTGTTCTTGCTGCTCTTGTTCGAAAGTAAATTGCATTTCCCTTTCTACCAATTTTCGAGTATTGGCTTCATTAAAGAGCGCATCTTTATTGGCGTAGTAAATCTGGAGCGTTTGATAGGCTTCCTCCAATTCTCCTCTTTCGAGATATAAGGGATGTAGGTGCGCTGCTGCCTCTTTAATGGCGGGTCTATTTTGTGATTTCTCTGCAAAGGTGAGTGCTTGTCTAAATGCCTGGAAACTTAATCGATTTCGGTGTGAGGCCTTATATAATTTTCCCAATGCCAATGAAGTAAGTGCCAAGGTTTTATCTTGCTTGCACCGAGCAGATTGCTTCTGACCTAAAATCAGATATTGTAAGGCTAAATCATGATTATGCCCAGCATGATACGCACTGCCTATGGTCAAAAAACAAGTGCTGAAACTACAGCTGTCTTTGAGCGCTTGAAAACGTTGCAGCGCAAGAAATGCATATTTCATCGCGAGGTCATACTCCTTATTTTGATTGTAGATGGACGCCATTGCACTGTAGGAATGTGCAATACCCGATTTGTGATTGGTATTTTGATATCCCTCCAGCGCTTTTTCCTGATAGAGCAAGGATTTATCAAACTGCTCCTGCATGTAGAATACTTTGGAGATATGGCTATTCACTTCTGCGAGTCCTACCGTATCTCTCACTTCCTGTGTGACTTGAAGGGCCTGATCATAATAGGCGAGTGCTTGGGTCAGTTGTCCTCTAGAGGTGTGCCATTCTCCCAGTTGGTTGTATTGATCTTTCAGCATCACGTAGTATCCCATCTTCTCGCAGAGCGAAATGGATGCCTGAAAATAGACAAAAGCAGAATCTTCTTGCTGGTTTAGAAGGAAAGCCCTGCCCTGATGAGATAAGAGACGCGCGATTTCTTTTTGATGGTTGAGCTCCTGAGATAAACGATAGCATTTCTTATAATATTCGAGTGCCTGCGTATAATTTCCTTGTTTCAAATGGAGATCACCTATTTGATTGATGTTGTAACTGATGCCCATTTTGAATCCAATTTCCTCACATATCGCCAGACTTTCCTGATATCGGGCAAGTGCCTCTATGTCATTGCCTTGATTTTTGTGGACCTTGGCAATGTCGTGTAGGCACTCAGCTAAACCCGCTTGATCTCCAAACCCCTTTCGTATGTCAAAACTCTGTTCATAGTAGGAAAGTGCTTCTTCATAGTTGCCAAGTTTCGCATATACATTTCCTATTTTCACATAGTTGTCACCTACTCCTTCCGTTAGTTTCATCTCCTGACAGAGGTTCAAGCTTTGGTCATAATGTGCAAGGGCTTCCTCATATTTTCCTTGGTAAAAAAGTGTATTTCCAAAATTATACAATATGCTAATGATCAACTTCTTGTATGCGGCCTTCTTTCCCAACACTAGTGCTTCTTCGTAGTATGAGAGCGCTTTTTCGTAATTGCCCTGATTGGCAAAGACATTGCCTAAATCATGCAGGCCATATGCTTCCTGCTCTTGTAAACCTGCCACTCTGGAGAGGGTCAATCCTTCTTCATAGTTGCGAATAGCCGATGGATAATCTCCGAGATTGAGGTAAATATTACCCATATCATACAGGATAAAGGCTATCTGCTTCTTTTCACCCAGCTTAGAGGCAAGCTGTTGTGCCTTTTTATAATAGTCTAGCGCTTCTGGATAGTTGCCTTGGGCTAGATGAATATTCCCAATATTCTTGAGTGCCTTAAATACGATGCTGCTCTCACTGATTTTCTTCCCAATTGCCAAGCTTTTTTTATACAGTTCCAAGGCTTCTGGTATTTCCCCTTGGGAATGGTGAGCCCCCCCTATATTCAATAAGCATTTACCCATGCCTACATGATCTCCCACTCTTTGATAGAAGTTGTAGCTGTGCTGGAAGGAAAAAAGTGCTTCTTCATGTAGCTCCTGTGACAAGTAGACATGCCCCAAGAAAAAATTTGCTTCTGCTTGAATCTCTGTCAATTGATGCGCTTCAGCAGCTTCTTCCACCTCTTTGAGTAGGGCAGTAGCTGATGTATAAGCCTTCTGTTTCAAGCGTATTCGTGCTTTCTGAACTTGAAACTTCAGCTGATAGTGGGGTTGGTCTGATTGGGCGGCGAGCTTAAGACCCTTTTGGATGATGACCATCGCTTGAGATGAATCAACCGTGTGCAATTCTTGAACCAATTGTAGACAGGCATCCAGTCTACGTTCATAAGGAACATCGCTTGCGAAGATAGCGCTCAGACTGTCCAGGTCTTTTTGCGCATGAAGATGAGTAATGAGGAAAAAGCAAGCGAGTACGAGCAGATAGGGGTTTTTCATTTTAGGGTTAGGCATTAGTTAGATTAAGACAACAGACAAAGAGAGATGATTCCATAGGGGGGTCTGGAGGTTTGATACGAGAAATCTCAAGTAATGGTAGTTAGTATGTTTTTGATTTATCATATCCACTCTCTTTGGTCCAATTTTTTATTTCGGCTTTAATATTGATACAATATTATATGAATATATATTCAACTTTCTATATGAAGCTAAGAAAAAATTCCCTCTCCCAAAATTTTCTGTTAAAAAAAACATCCGTGCTGTCGCTTTTTGTCCAGTGATGTCGGGTTTGGTAAGTCCATGTCGGATACGGTAAGTGGCTGTCGGGTTATGGCTATGTGAACATGGAAATCACAATGGATATTGGATCATGTTCAACTATTAAAAACTTTTTTATTATGAAAAGGAACCACTTTTGGAGTACGAGTTACGTACTCTGTATTTGCACCGCAATCTCCCTGTTTATGTTCAGTTGTGAACAGGGTCCAGAGGAAGAGATCATTCCATTAGAAGACGCGCAGGTCTCCGCCGACATTTCCAATTACCACCTCCACAACGTTGTACTAGGAGATGATGGAGACATCATAGGCTATCTAGACATCGACTATAATTTGGTGGATAAGGAAGGGAATTTGCTCAAGGAATCTTCCAGAGACAATTTCAACTACAACCCTAAGGCCTCTCTCTATCAGCACTCTAACTTCAAAGGGTCATGGGTTACATTCTTCAACAACACAAGTTCAAGTACAGTCAACATCACGTATCAAAACTTGTTGGACGTAAACATGAACGATAAGATCAGCTCTGTCATCGTCCCTCCGTACTGCAATGTCAGACTGTATGAGCACCCCAACAATGGTGGAAACTCTGCCTACTTTGGTGTAGGAGGATACGCTTACGAAGCTTCTTACCGATCTTACATTGGTAATTCTCTCAACGACAAAACGAGCTCTGTCCGTGTACAATGTAACTCAAGTGGGAGATATAAGAGCTGGTGTGGACAGGCCTACGAGCATACTAGTTATGGTGGAGATGCCTTGGCGTTGTACTTTGATACACCTATCTCCTACCAGCAATTGAAAGACTGGGGATGGAATGACAGAATCTCATCTATTGGAAGAAACCTATACGGACGTTGCAGCAGTGTCACGATGACAGAGCACCAACACGACAGAAAGAAGATCGAAAATCCTGGTAGAATCTTCACAGCGACAGGTGATTGGACGAGTCTTCCTAACTTCAATGACAAGGCCTCTTCTATCATTCCAGATGGAAATTACAGACTGAGAGCTAGACACTTAGGCATGAGTGGAAGTGCTGGGGATGCTGTTTCGCAAAACTACTATGATGCGTATAATGCTAACACTAGCTTCATCGCAAATGAGACGGAGAAGAACACCCTATGGTGTGAGAACTTGGAAGATCAGTGTAACTTGGGAATTGATTTAGCAGCGGATATCTACGACTTTGGAGCAGCTATCGCATGTCCAGGTGCTGAGTTGGTGACCAAATCTATCGAAGTAGCTGAAGATTTCAAAGAACACAACTGGATGAACCTCATTGCAGATGGTTTTGAAGATGCAATCGCTGCCGCAGCTACGATCGTCGAAGCTCCTGCATGGATCGCAGCCCCTGAAGTAAAAGCTGCTGCTTGCTATGTAGCTGTAGGATCGCTTGCAGCCCACACCTACAGTGCCGCACAGTGCCAGACCGAAGTATACAATCCCTGTATGATTCAACACGGTTTGACCCCCTAACCTCTTTGATGATCCCCTCTGCGGAGGGTAAAAGGAACACCACATAAGTAGACAATCAGATGAAGAGGGGCCCATATCAGACTTTCACACACAGGTCATGTATGTAAGCTCCTCTTCTATTACACACATTTAGCCAATCAAGTCTTCGGACTTGTTTGGTTCCCATCTCACCCAACTAAAAAATAATCAACATGAATAAGTCCATTCTTACTGGAATCATCGCCCTCCAAATTATTGCGCTTCTAGGAATAGCAGGTACCGCTTACTTTACCCATATGAACAAAGCCAGAATCCAGGCTACCCAACGCGTCATGGTAGATACTCAAATGCGTCTCGCTTCGACTTTTGCCTTTATGGATGATGTGCAGTCCAAAAAGTTTGAAAGAGAGGAAGCGCGAAAGCCCTTGGCAGTAGGTACATTAGCCCCTGACTTTTCGCTGACAGATGAAAACAATGAAGAAGTAAATCTCGACGATTTCAAAGGCAACAAAACCCTCTTAGTTTTCTCCAAAGAAGGTTGTCCTTATTGCCAAGACTACTACCCTGTACTCAACGAATTCCAATCTCAAAAATCTGACGTCAACATCGTCGTCATGCAGCTAGGATCAGAGCCCGAACAAAATAAGCAGTTCAAAAAGCAACAAGGAATTGAAGTACCCTTACTCGCAGCTTCTGTAGATGAGCTCAAAGCCTACAAAATCCGCGGGACACCTACTTCTATTCTGCTAGATGAAGAAGGAAAAATCCTAGGGTCTAAAGTAGTCTCCAAGCTGGATGAACTCGTAGAATTTGTCGAAGAATCTTGCACCAACTGCACCGTAGACTCCTGATAGCTTTCGTTCCAGAGCTTCTCACTTCCACTCATAGCATGTATAAGACTTATAAAAATTCGGGGAAATCCTCCGTTGATGTGTACGATTCAAGCGTTTGGGCTCATGCCCTGCGCTTGTTTCTATATACGCACCTCGGTTTTCTCACAAACGAAAGAATCAATGAAAGCATTCGCCCTCATCCTCGCCTTATGTTTCATTTGTAGCTGCCTACGCGCACAGGAACGCTGTCATTACCATACAGCCAATGGCTTCGATACCGATCTAGGTCAGAATTTTCTTCGGTATTTTGAGGAAGAACTGGATCAATTTCTTATTCAAGCCTCTACCCTACGTACTCAATATCCTACCTACCAGATTCCTGTTGTGGTTCATGTCATCCACCATGGAGAAGTGGTAGGGGAAGGCGCAAACATTGCCCGAGAGCAGATCGAATCACAGATCGCTGTGCTCAATGAAGATTTTGGACAAGGGATCACCTCTCAAGTTCCTATCAGGGATGACTTCTTGCCCTTGGCAGCATCTGCTCATATCGAATTTGTCTTGGCACCTACCGATCCTCAAGGAGTACCCTTGGAAGAGGCAGGCATCCATCGCTACGATGGCGGACAAGCTACTTGGACGAGAGACGAAATCAACGAAATCCTCAAACCTGCCACTATCTTCGATCCTTATCGCTACCTCAATATTTGGACTGTCGCTTTTGACAATCCCAACTATATAGGCGAAGCCCAATGGCCTCAAATAGGATTGATCGGACTCTCGGACGAACGACCCGATAAGACTGATGGCGTCATGATAGGCTACCACTACTTTGGTTCTAGAGAAAAATATCCCGATGGCAATTATGCAGATTCCAGCTTTGATCTAGGTAGATCGGCGACGCATGAGGTGGGACATTGGTTGGGGCTTCGACATACATTCGAAAACTGTGACCGAGGTGATTATGTAGCAGATACACCTCCTCAAAGGGGTGCCTCTCGTGGCTGTCCCGACGACCAAAAGCATAGCTGCGGCACGCTGGATATGTGGGAAAACTTCATGGACTACACAGACGATGTCTGCATGTGGTGGTTCACCCACGGCCAAGTGTCGCGCATGCGAGCGGTATTGGAGATGGATTCTATGAGGAATCATGTGGTCCGCAATGGAGCTAGGACGCTGGCTAGTCCTGAGCAGTTTGTCCAACTCTACCCCAATCCCACGGATGGCATCTTGTATCTGGATTTGACCTTGACACCTGAGCCTGAATACGTCCATCTCACCCTCTTCGATCCCACAGGCAAAAAAATATGGCGTGCAAGACCTGACAGAGATGGCGTGACGGAAATCGATTTTACTTCCTATGAAAAGGGGATCTATCTCTTGCGGTATCAAAGGGATAGCGATGGGTTTACATTTTGCAAGAAGATTATGGTAAGGGAATAGCAGTAAGTATGAGACCAGATATTGAGGCAAGGGATAAAGTACCTAGACATAAGAAATCAGGTGATAGAAAATGATCCTGTCGTCTAGTATTGAAATCACTAGCCTAGATTGTACCACCCTTTCAGGGTTTAGAACGAACTCATTGGCCTGAAGGGACAATATCATATAGCAAGTGGAGTTTAGTCCCATGCTCAAATTACAACTGGCTCGCCCGATCCCAATCTTCAAGTTCAGGAGAAAATCAAAAACGCAAGAGCTTCATACGCAGATAAGTATGTGGAATTTGAGTAGGCAACAGTTCCTTGGGATCAGCTACTTTCACCCAAATACCGATGGGCAGGGTATTCTCCGTTTTGAGTTCTAATCGGCAGAGGTAGGCATGACCTGCGGGATTGTCACGGGCATAGCCAGGCATGATGGGATAGGATTGACGCCATTGGTCGAGTTCCCAGTGGTCTATCGTTTGTGATGGCTGAATGTGCCCTAAGGTATCCAGAGCAATCGTAGTGTGTAGCTGGTTTTCTACTCGCTGCGGAAACAATTGAAGCGCGAGTGGGGCAGTTTGTGCCAACGTCCACAAGGGAGCCCATATCAAAAGGAAAAATCCAACGTATTTCATATGCAACGATAAAAAAAGGTACAAAGGAAAGCTCCTCTGTACCTCATACTATATTTTGAACCTTAAGGTTTGGAATTATCCTTCCAATTCGGCCATCAGATCTTCGTTGATCTTCACAAAATCAGGGTTAGGTGCCTTCTCAGCCAGTTCTTTTGCTTTCTTAGAAGTAGCCATGGCTGCCTTCTTGTCACCTTTCCTAGCTTGGATGCGCGCCATCCATGTCATGACCCAGTACTTGTCAGGGTTCATTTCATTTGCCTTGGTGATGAATTCCATCGCTTTGTCTGTGTCCTTGTCAGCCTCGTAGAAATAAACAGCTGAGCGGTAGTAATCTAGGTATCCAGGCCCAGACAATGTGCGGTCGATACTTGCCATGACAGCTTTGTCCGTATTGACATCTAGCTTCATGCTGATCTGCGTCTTGGCCCAAGCCAGGTAGATGTGCGCTCCGTCGTTGCGGAGGTGGTCGATGAACATCGTCATAGACTCCACTTCGCGATCCAACGCCTCAGGCTTCACCGTAAAGCGCGTCAACTCTTGTGCCTCGTCGTATTTAGATACATTTCCTCCGATAGACAGGTCCTTATAGATCATGACTGTCCACTCAGACTTGCCAGGCATGGAGTAGATCGCATAGGTTCCAGCAGGAACTTCTTTTCCTTCTAGTGTTACATCATCAGAAAAGGTGATCTTGGTGGCTTGATTGGCACCTGTGCGCCAGATCTTGTCGAAGGGCACGAGGTCACCGAAGATCGCACGTCCTTTGACACCAGGACGAGAGTACTCCAGAGAAACAGTGGTCAAACCTACCATTTGCTCAACTTTGGCCAACGGGCTAGGAGCAGGAGTTTGTACCTGTGCGAAAGTAGCGAAGCTCATCGCTACAAGCGCGAGGAGCATAAGAAATGTCTTCTTCATGAATCCTTTCCGTTTAAAATTTGGATGACTTTGGCGCGAACATAGGCAATCAGAGGTTAAACAACAAATGAATCATTTATCATTTTTCTTCCAAAATCTCACTTCCGCCTGAGACTATTTGGGAGAATGAACGTCTCAACTGTAAAACTTGCGCTCTTTATAGGTTGAGGTTTCTTTTCACTCCATTGATGTTGGATTTTTGCGTAAATAGTCAGTCTTTTCACCTGACATGGCGCGATTTTGGTTACATTTGATATGGGTGCCATTTTCATGGAAATACCAATCATACCTTTTATTATTGGTTTCTTTGTTTCCATAAAAATACCCAATGAAGAGAGCCTTGCTATGATCTCAGCTTCCATATATTAGTTTTGTACTCATAGTCAGCATATTAAAAACTTTTCTGTACATATAAATATCGCATTCGTTTTAAGCTCATGTATCCACCTTTTTGCCAGCTTTAACCCTTTATATTTTTTTATTTTTCGATGAGCAAAAAGGACAGCACAACGCACTAGACAGGTCAATCGCCGATCACCATGAAAGGAACCTCCAAAAAGCTTCTCATATATTCCCCACTTATCCTGCTCCAGGGTTTGTTCCTACTGTGTAGTATGCATACGATACAGGGTATGGACATCGACAGCCTGCGACAGTCCATAGGGGAGCATCGCGCCAATGAAAATAAGCGTGCATTGATCGTTGCGTACAAGAAATTGGGCGAACACTACCAATCTCAATTCGATAATAAATTAGCTGTCGAGCAATTTGAATTAGCGCTCTCCTTGGCAAAAGACTTGGAGAACGATCCTGAGGTTTTTCATCTTAATAATGAAATCGGTCATACGTACTTCTGGCTCGACAATTACAGAGCAGCACTTGATTACTTAATTGAGGCCAATAAAGTCAAGAAGACAGGCGTAGATGAAAGTGCTCAGTCCACCAATCTCTCCTACATAGCAGAGGTCTACATGAGTTTGGGTAATTATAGGCAAGCACTGTTTTATCAGTTGGAAGCTTTGGACCTCAGCAAACGAATCGCTGATACCCTCGGTATTGCCACTGCCTATCACCAGATCGGCAACATCTATTGGTACCAAAAACAATACGACCGTTCGCTAGAAAACTATTTCAAAGCTTTGGGCTATTTTCGAAGCATCGACAGCCCCATCAGAATCTGGACATTACAGGCAGCGATCTCTACTACTTATACGCAGCAAGGTCAGCAAGAGGAAGCACTAGCTGCAGCCAAAAAGTCTCATCGAATGGCCCTGGATATAGGGTATCCATATGGGATTGCCTTCTCTACAGGCATGATGGGCTCGGTCAATCTACTCATGGGGAACTATGAGGAAGCGGAAAATCAGATTTTGCAAGCCATTCGCGGATTCAAGGAATTAAATGTCACAGCTGAACAGGCAGCTTTCCTAGATGAACTCGCCAAGATCAACCAAATGCGCGGCGAATATGATCTGGCCATACTCAAGCTGGAGGAATCGCTAGAACTATACACAAAAATAGACAAGCGCACGGACAAAGTAGAGATCCTAAAATCACTGTCTCAAAATTACGAACTCAAAGGGGATATCGAGACTTCCCATACCTATCTCAAGCAGTATCAAGAGGAAAGAGATGTGCTTCTAGCTCAGTCCAACGATGAGCAAATGAAGAACCTCGAGACACTCATCGAAGCGCAACGCAAGCAACAACAGTTAGACAAATTACAAGAACAGAACCGTCTGGCCCGCTCACGCTTCTATGGATATAGCCTCCTTTTTGGTCTCTTGGTATTGATCCTTATTTCATGGTTACTCTACACGCGGTATAGGACCCAAGCCCGAGCCAATCAGATGTTGACAGAGAAAAATGAAAAGATAGAGGAGCAAAACGCCAAGTTACTAGAAGCCAATGCAGAACTAGGACAGTTTGCGGAGATTGCTGCAAAAGACTTGACCGCTCCTTTGGGGCAACTCAAAGAGTGGGTAGCCAATAGCCAGGCAGACCCCAAGTTGACGTCTACAACAGCTCAACTTGAAGATCTCGTCACAGGGCTCTCGCTGTATGCGGTGCTCAGTGAGCCGCCTGAGGCCCAACTCGTCAATATGAGTGAGATCGTGAGTGAAGCTATTGCGACACTTCCCGCCAACATCTCCCACAAAAATATCAAAATCCGTATGCAAGAGTTGCCTACCCTCATGGTCAACCGCCGCCAGATGGTCCAACTGTTCCAACATCTGATGAGCTATACGATTCGCTTCAAAGGACAACATGATCCAGAGATTTCTATTCACTGGGAAGCAGAAGAAAATCACTACCAGTTCTCCTTCCAGGATAATAGCCAATCGCTGAGTGCCAAGGCGCAAAATATTTTTGCCCTGGGAAAACACTTGATTACCCCCAAAGATGTGGAAGCTGTAGGTGTTGGATTAGCTATCAGTAAGAAAATCATCGAACAACACGGCGGCAATATATGGCTGAGTCCTACTTCTGAAGGCGGGAATACCTTTGTATTTACCCTTCCAAGATAAGAATACGACGATTTGGGACGATTAATAATAGTCAATTTCCAGAAAATTAGTACATTGAACATGGATTCTATGATGGTATATTTGGGGTATGATTCAATCTGTAATTAAAGGCCTTCTCTTGGGAATTATGTTGAGTTTCTCAACAATTTATGCCCTCAACGTAGATAGTTTAAAACGAGAGATCGCCATACAGGTAGAGGAAGGAAGACCACTTGCCCTCATCAAATCTTATGAAGTCCTTGGTCGCCACTACTATGCAGAGAGTATGTATGAAGATGCCCTCATCTGCTACCACAAAGGCTTGGAACTCGCCAATAGTCTCGAAGACAATAAAAAGGCATTTTTCTTTATGCACTATCTGGGGGCGATGTACTACTACCCCAAAGACGATTACCAAAAATCCCTCGATTATCTCCTAAGAGCAGAAAGTCTAGCCGAACGTACAGGCATACCCTCCGAAGATGTCACCCAAAATTATGTAAAGCTCGCGGAAGTCTACAATACCAAAGGTGACTTTGAAGACGCTGTAAGGTATCAGTTAGAAGCACTCAGACTGGCCGAACAAAATAAGGATACCATGAACCTAGCTCTGGGAGCGCGTATCCTTGGGGTGATCTACTGGAGTCAAAAACAATACAAACAAGCGCTACAAAACTTTCAAGTTTCCGAAAAGCTTCATGAATATCTGCTCAAAATACTCCCTGCCGATGATCCAAGAGCAAGAGAAAATGCCACCAATTATTATACGACGCTTGCTTCTATGAGCGTGTCTTACTTGTCGCTGGACTCTCTCGACGATGCACGTCCCTACATCCAACGTTCTAAGGATCTGGCCGATTCCCTCAACCACAAGTACGGTGCCGCCTACTCCGAAGCATTGACAGGCAACCTCTTCGAAAAACTCAAGCAGTATGACGAGGCACTAGTTCACCTGAACAAGGCCAACAAGATGTTTGAAGAACTCCACTTGCGTAGGGAGCGAGCACTCTTCTCCATCAAAGTTGCAGAGATTCAAAAGAATCGGAAGGAGATGGAAATTGCCCATGCCACACTAGACGAAGCAGAAGCCATCGCCAAAGAATTAGAATCTCACATTTTGATACGGGATATCTATAAGGTGCGATCTGAGATCTATGACGAACAGCAAGCCATCGGTGTGGCTTATCACTATTTTAAGAGTTACATACAGATCCGGGATTCCCTGCTAGATGAGGAGCGACTCATCACCTTGGCCGAAATAGAAACCAGGACAGAAGTACGAGAAAAGGAACAAGAAATCGCTAATTTGGAAGAAGAAACAGCCAATGATCGAAGGCTTATCTTTCTTATCGGCCTGACCATTGTCTTTCTTTTCTTAGGTATCTTTGTCTTTTTGGTTCAACAAAGAAACAATACCCTCAAGGAATTGAATCAAGTCCTTGAGATTAAGAATCGAGAGATCCAGCGTCAAAATGAGCGCCTTGCCTCCTCCAATGAAGATTTACGACAATTTGCACATGTCACCTCACACGACCTTCGCGAACCTCTTCGCAACATCGGCAGCTTTGCCTCGCTTTTAAAGAGAAGGTATGTAGGTAAGATCGATAGCGAAGCCGATGAATTCATTGACTTCATTGTCTCAGGAGTCGATCAAATGGATAAATTGCTGTCGGATTTATTGGCTTACTCCGTTGTGGGGATCTTCCAACATGAATTTGAGAAGGTCAATATCAATGAGGTCATTACCCTTATCATTGAGAACCTTAACAGGGAAAAAGCTACGGCAGGAGCTAAGATTAGCCTTCACGATCTTCCTTCTATTCAGGCCAATCGCAAGCAAATGATTCAGCTCTTTCATCACTTGATTGACAACTCTATCAAGTTTAGAAAAGATGAGTCTCCACAGATTTCCATCCGAGCAGAAAAACGAGGTTCTTATTACCTCTTCTCTGTGGAAGACAATGGCATCGGGATGGAAGAAGCCTACCAGGATAAGATCTTTGGTTTGTTCCTGCGTCTACACACCAAGAAGTCTAAGTACAAAGGAACAGGTATCGGTCTGTCGATCTGTAAAAAAATTGTCGAACAACACAAAGGCAAGATTTGGATCGACTCCAAACTAGGAGATGGTACCACCGTCTACTTTACACTTCCCAAAGATCCCAACTCGGTAAGCTCAGAGGAGAAAATCCCTGCGAAGTATCGCAAATGGGAAAAGGTGACGATTTCCTAAGCAATAGACAATCACAGCTTCCTCGATCCCTTTATTACAACACAATGAAGCATACTGATGCTATTTATCCTGACGTAATATTGGGAGAGGTACATCCAGCCTACACGTTGAAAGATTATTCTACTGATCGTGGGCTTCCACCTTGGAAAGCTTATCTCAAGCGTATTCGATTTTGGCTGAGTACCCCCCTACTCGTTGTAGATATTCTTCTGACAGGTAAAAAACATACTTCAAGAAAAGAAGGGCCTTTTCAGGCTGGTTCTCGTTCATTTTTCCAGATATTTTCTGAAACACCTGCCTCTTTAGAATGGGCCTACGGAGAATCTTTCCAACTTGAATTTGATGAAGATCACGAGATCCTCTCTCAAGGGACCTACCTCCTACCCTGGATTCATACTTCGACATCTACTTTTCTATTGTCTTGGGAGAAACCAAAAATAATCCTGCTGCATTGGGATACACAGCAGGATCAGGTTTTTCGAGTCGTAGATTTAGCTCCCTTCAATTGGTTTATTCGTCAGGAGGCAACGCATCTGATTTTAGAAACTGCAGATGTCACAGGAAAACTCATCCAATTTCATCTTACGTCTGATAAGACGTTGGGAGTGTAACACAGATTGGCCAAAGGTAGTGCCAAAAGACAGGCATGGTCTTTCACTTTTCCTTCGTGAATAAATGCCACAATTCTAAATGTCGTGTATTTGTAGATGTGGTAAATTTCTTTGTAGTTATTGGGATCTATCAAGATATAATCTTTCTTCTCATTGTGGTTCTTCACAAATGCGACTGCCCGGTCCATATCCACCTTATTACCCACAAGTCCCAGAGGATCAAGAGACATGACGATTTTGTAGAAGGGATGTTCGCCTAATCCTGGAATTCCCATTTCAAAGCCATCGATCAACCATCCTACCTGATTAAGGTTGATGTACAAGCTCCGAAAGTTGTCTGCCCTGATAATCCCTCTTTTGACTCTAGATCCCTGCTCCATCGCTGCCAGCGAGCTATACAGCATGATGTTGAATCCGAGTGCACGTCCCTTAAGTTTCTCAGAAACTGCCAATCTGATTGTGTAAGAAGTGGATTCCAATGTGTCGTATCCAACCTCAAAGACAGTTCCTTGGATATCCCCATTTATATCTTCCAGAATAATCCCATGTCCGTATTCTCGCCAGCGGTACAAATCAAAGGCACAG
>JBCBPW010000097.1:0-24764 GCA_039820545.1 Bacteroidota bacterium
GGACCAAAAGGGATGGGCAGATGTAGATGATAAGGTATCTCTTCCCACAAGGGGGCCTTGGTCGATGACATAGTCCCAAGTTTCGGGGCTCTCATATTTGTATACACCTGTAATGGGCTGTAGATCTGGCTTCGCCTCCTCGAAGCGCATGTCCAGTTGATTGGGCCACAAGCGGATAAGCTGCGCCATGCCTTCGGCCTTCATCTCGCCTAAAGACATGAAGATTTCTGCGCCAGGCTCAGTGAGTCCTTGTTGGATCAGCCACCAGTTGGGACGACGGAGCTTGATCTTGACAGTGATACCATCAGCTCGATCGAGTCTTAGCTCTGCCCACTTCCATGTGTAAGGGGTGATCAGATCTTGATCGATCAAATTATAATCCCCGTCCAATGCCTGTAAACCATCCTCACTCAAGGGGCTTTGAGTGACCAAAAAATCCTCCTTATCGTTGAGTTGGGCTTGAATTTGCTGTTCCTGCTCCGTGTAGCTTTCGAGTGGAATCGGCTCATTGCCCCAATAGCGCATCAAGTGCGATGGATTTTGGAAGACTTCCATAGGGACAAATCCTGGGACAGAAGTCGTCTCGTCACTTAATACCTCCCTTACTGGCGCCTGCCCTTGAAGACCTAATCCCGAAAGGAACAGGGCAAGTAAGAGCGATAATTTTCCTATATATTTCATTCTCTGGAGGATTTCAATTTAGAAAAATCAGTTTGATCCGTAGTTATACTCTTTGTCCATGACTCTTCGGAACCCATTTTCAGACTCTTGATGGATCGCTTGGATTCGACCCGCTTCGTCATAAAAATATATAGTAGCCATGTTCTCTGCGTCCAACATAGCCGTCACTTGGCCTGTCAGATGATCATAGACGCGTGCTGACATGGGGACATCTACAGGATGCACACGGAAATCATCTACGTAGAGCGTCTGACCTCCCGCATTGTTACGCACACCGATCTTGATCGCCGAACCAGCTGCCTGAGAAGTAGTGCTCAGATCTATGTCAATCGATAAGAGATGCCACACACCATCTGAGGTAAATGTATACTGATCAGGATTCACTTTTACTTCGGGATCTGAGCCGATCTGGTAGTAAAGCTCTGCTGAAGCAGGAAAAGCGCGTGTATGATTCATGACCCAAACAGAAGCTCTATATTTCCTTTCGCTCCACATCCCATCTGTATTTTTGCTGTTGGTCAAAGTACTCGTAAAGCGAAATCCTTCTTCTCCTGACATATTGAGTTTGATGGAATGAACACCTGTATGTGCCCTTGTATTCAATAACGCCAGAGGAATGTCACCATTCGCGTCTGTCCTTACCTCATGGGGTCCACTCACGTCGCCTGCTATGTTTTGTACCCCTCCCCCAAAGTATCCTGTACTGCTATTGTAATCTTCTGCTCCTGAGAAAGCGAATTCGTCGTAGTTAGCTCCAAATACTTCTGCGAGGGGACGGTGAAATGCGCCATAGCCATACTTCGTAGCCGAGGCTCTATTGTTGATGTCTTCTACCTGAAGAGGAGAGAAGTAGTCGTCGTATTGCTTGACCTCAGATACTTCGACCCATCCTCCGCTTGTAGGATTGCTTTGGTTAAAAGGCTGATAGTTGGCCAAAGTTCCATTGGGATTGAGGTAGCCTTTGAAGACATACTGCTTCCAGGGTTGCCACAAGGAGGTGGAGGCAGGTGTGTTGAGAGAAGTCCCATCCTCTTGTAAATAGAGCCAATTTTTCTTCCATCTTTGAGCCGTACTTCCCAAGACCTGGATCCCTCCCCCATTCACCGAGATTCCATTTGTCTCAATGGCAGGGATTCCCAGTATATTTTTATTGTCTGGGTTGATGGTACGAGGCAACATTTCCCCAAAGTCTGTGATCTCATGCAAGTGCGTCACATCCATCTGAATCTCTTCCCCATCAGGGCTTACAATCCGCGTAGATTTGGGCGTATGGGTGTATTTCTCTCTGTTGACATAAGAAACCTGGGTCTGCTGTCCTTGGGTTTTAGAGATGGTCGATAAAAGGAAATCTGAGTATTTGATCTTGGTGGTCGTTGTGTAGTACCAATCTCGATCCACATAGATATAGGGGAAGTTGGAGGCAGTTATTCTTTCATATGTATTGGCTGTATGAAAGGTCTCTTGAGATTTTCCATCTTGCGTGAAATTACCTGTTGCATAGTTATAAGTCATCTCACTGAGGGTTACCCCTTGAGGAGAAATCATGCGCATACTCAACGGTTTACCCAAAATAGAAGACTTATCATGTATCCTTGCCGTTCTTAGATTGACTTCATCATGGCTGAAGACAGAGGTTCCTAGGGGATCTGATGGATTGAATGCATTGTTGTTGATGGGATTGTTGACATAACTATAATCGGCATTGACATTTGCTTGTACATCCTCTACCCTAAAATGATCTCCCAGGGTAAATTCCTTATCATCCAAAGGGGTGGTTGCATCATCTAACACTTCAAAATGATATTGCTTCTTACCGTCAGAGACTCCATTTTTCCCCAATCCTTCTATTGTGACATATTCGTACATCACGCCAGGAGAAGGCAGTTCAAAGAAATAAGGCACAAAATCTCTATCCTCTCTCGGAGCGAAGGACGTGACGCCTGAGGATCTACCTGTCACAGGATCACTGTACGTATATTCGGTTGTATATCCTGTAGCTGATCCAGGTTCATCTTTGATGACGATAGATTTTACTCTAATTCCGCCTCCATTTGCATCGAAATTCTCTAGCTCTAGTTCCATGTCCACCACAGCTGAAATCCAGTAGCAGCTGGGCGAAGCATAATTGGCATAACAACAGGCTTCAAACTCCACACGGTTATTGGCCGCATTGTAGGTGACGCTGCTGTAGTTGATGTCCATTCCATAATCCTGGCTTGAACCACCCAATGATGTAACGGTAACTACTCCAGTGAATAGTTGCACGTCTAATACTTTCCCTTGATAACTAGTAGGCAGTTGTACATAAGCAGGTACATAACAATTGCCCCCTTGGTTAAAGTTACAGGCACAGGAGACGGCACTCCCTCCTACATTCTGATCATCCAGGCGCAGCTTGTGATTGGAATTTCCAATAATGGCTTCTCTTGCATATTGATCAGATTCATACTCTATCACCAGCTCTTCTCCTTTGGGAGAGGTAATTTTTTGTAGGCTCCAGTTGTCTACATTAGGTTTTGCCTCATAATCTTTATAGCTATCTTCTCTTGCATCGGTATAAGCATTGTACCCCCAGTCGTCCATGGAGCTATATCTATAAATACCGCTGTTGTAGTAATCAAATGTGACAGAAGGTCTCAGCTTCGTATTGGCTGTCTCAAAAACCTCTACTTCTTTAAGCGTGAGTCTTCCGTGATAGCCACCATCTGTCCCACTGCTCGACTCAGAGTTGGGAGTGTGCTGAGCTAGGCTGTAGTCATAATTCAGCTGTGCTCGATATATAATTTTTTCTTCGGGAATATTGGCAGGGACATCACTTACGTCAATGACACTGTTGTAGCGATGCAATTCAAAATTGTGATTGTAGGAGATAAAAGGATTGACACAATAGACCCAGTCTCCAAAAAAGTTTTTGTATTCGTAGGATTCAAAGTAGTTGACTTTTCCTGTCTGAAAACCTGACTGCCCAGAGGGAAACCGTGTTTTGGTGATATTGAAGTCCGATTCATCTTCTTTCTTAATGACTAAGACCTCTTTTAGGTAAAGAAGTTTATGTTTTTCAAAATCATCAAATAGAAACTTGAGGGTATAGTTGTATCTATATTCATCTTGTCCTTGACATGTAGGCAGGTCTTTGTCTTGCAACACAGTCGTACTCCAAATTTGTGCAGCAGACCCATCTATATTGTTGACTTCCACCCCTGAGCCTATCCCATCTTTTCTCACATCTTTGATAAAATAAGCTTTGTGTGTTTCTGTCTCAATAACATCTAGGTAGTACACATCTTTTCGCCCCATCTGAAAGGTTCCTTTCTGTCCACTAGGGCTGGCGGTCGCATACCCTTCATAAGGATTGCGCCAGAGATAGGCATCTGACCACTTCCCATACTCAAACTTCACCCAATATCCTTTGTCTCCGTCGTCGATCTTTCCATTTTCATTTACATCGACAAAGTCTGCTCCTGTAATTCCTGTCAATAACCATGTTGTGGCATACTTGTCTCGCTGGAAATCGACGAAGAAATCCTTTTCGAATGGGTTCCCGTTATTGTCCACCTCTCTCCCTGTGACAATTTCGTGCTGGTATACAGGCAATGCAAAATGATAGGTCATTCCTGAAGGGCTGGTTACCATGACACCTCCTATACCTGTGGGATCATACAACTGTGTGTCAATACGCGTCCGTGTATCTTCGTATTCCATGAAGCCCAAGTCACGTGTAGTCGAGCTAGCAGGATTAAAGGTCGGATAATAATTGTCATAAATCTCTTTGTTGGTAAACCACTTGATGTATTTAGGGCTACCTGCCTGATTGGTATTGACATTGTAGTATCCATCCCCAGGAAGGACCAGTCCATTTCCAGAACGCGAAACTAAGAGATCAGGGTTGTTATACACACTCGGATTGCTTCCTCCGACACTCCATAGCCCTGTGGGAGGCGTAGGGGAGGAATAATTGGATTCTAAAGGAGAAAATTGAATTTCGTCTGGATTTAAAGAGAGTTGGTTTTTGATGAGCTGATTACCAAATGAACCATTTGTGTATTCAGGTCGTTCCTTTACGATGGAGGCTTCCTCCCACATATTGAGCTGAAAGTTGCCTCCTAATCCTTCGGCTGCCATGCTGAATTTATCGTATCCTACAAAGCTCAATGCGTTGTTTTCGACCTCTCCAAAGTCTGAGGGGCTAAAGGGGTTCGTATAGTAATCGTTTTTGCAATTGAAGTTGTAGGCATCCTTCATGTAGAGGTTCCCAAATTGAAGGGATAGCTTATTGATACCCTGCCAATACTTGGTTTTGGTGTACTGATATTTTACAAATACCCAAGGCGTATACAGATTCCACGTCCTTTTTTCTAGTACTTCTGAAAGGATTTTTCCCGATCCGCCTCCACTTGATCCAGCGAAGTTAGCTGTGACACCAAACATACTGAGCTTGAGCTTATTGTCGTAGTGGTTGTTGATAGAGAAACCAGGTACATCTTGAAAAGGCCCTTCGCTTGTTCCTTTAAATTCAAATCCCAGGCCTAGATTTTGATGACTCCCCCAAGTAAAGGACAGTCCGATGGGAGGACCTTTAGGACCTCCTGTGATGCCGAGATAATTCTGCTCGACGATGTCTATGAGATCATAGGAGAGTAGGAACTTCTTTTTATAGTTCCAGTCATCAGGATTGGCCACTACCGCCCTGTTGATCGCTCCTGCATTGAGGCCCCAGCCCAGGCCTGTCCAGCTTGCTACCTGGTCTGTGCGTATCCCTCCACGATAAAACATGGCCAATGGATAGCCGCCATTGGGTCCTGGAACATTGACGATAGGAATCGTGTAAACGAAGTCCCCTGTAAGTGGATTGACCATATTGGTACCAGCCGCAGACTCAAAGGAAGTAAATTCTGGTTGTCCAGGGCCGCCCGTCACTGCCTGTCCCAAAGCGAAGTGTATACTACACATCAGCATAAGACACATTCCCCATACTTTTCCTTGCTGTCTGTTGTTCATGACAAATGAGATTGCGAGTTGAATACGCGATTTTTGAGCTCCCGATACGGGCTGATCAGACTTTTGCATGATATTGTCCATGACTACTTATCTTCTTCTGTGTTTTCCTTGGTTGATTCTGGTTCTTTCTCTTCTTCTGCTGTCGATGTGGCATCCTCCGATGATCCTTTCGCATCTACTGCTTTCGGTACCAGCTTAAATGTTCCATCATCAGACTCTTCCAGCACCCAGATATGATTGCCCGCCTCCACATCTTCAATTTCTTTGAGGCCGTCATCAGTTAATACTTCTTGCTCTCCTGCGAAGCATTTACATCCCTTCTTGAAGGCTCTATATGCATCCAGGAGTTTGTTGAAGTTTTTGGCGGCCCTTGTCCCTGTCTTGGCCAGCTTCAGTTGGCTCAATCCCGGTGCAGCAGCTCCTCCAAACGACATCCCCGCACCTATGACATCTCCTCGGCCCAGTGAAACCAGTCCATCCAATCCATCACCTACTTGACTAAGTAGAGGAATCTCTGAAGAGCCTAGGAAGCCTAAACCAATCTGAAGTCCATCTAAGCTTAGATCCTCTATGAGCTGCCTATTCTCTCTGACAAAGGCTCCTAGATCAGTGAACAGATCTGCCGTTGTATACCAACCCGTCACATGATAGGAGATCTTCTCGGTTACTTTTACTTCTTTAGTGATCTTATGGTAGGTTATCGTACCTGCTGCGATCGGATATCCATCTGTTGCCCACAGGTTGCCGCCGCCGCCGCCTTTCTCCAGCAACCATCCGAGTCCCTCAAGTCCTGAGGCAATTGCGCCGATCGGATCAATATTAAAGCTAAACCCGCCCGATGGATCAATCATGCTGATAGGGTTATTGCCCATGGCTAAGTAAGGCGAGTAAAACTGGTTGTAGGGATCAGGATTGGCAAAGCGCCCTAGACGCGCATCATAATGACGCAAGGCAAAGAGATTCCAACCAGTAAAGTCATCTTCTTCTATTCCCTGATAGGTATATCTGTAGTTATTGTCCAATCTCCTATTTGGCAGGGGACTACCGAAGGGGAAATAGTCAGCAAAGTCAAGAATAATAGCTTCTCCACTTCCATTTTTTATGCCGCGTACGACTGCACGAACATTTCCTAGATGATCTGAGAGTTCATATACAATGTTGGCTTGGATTCGTCCATCATTTTCGGCTCTATTGTACATCCCCAATCGTCCCATACCGTAGATAGGCACCTCTTGTTGTACCCAGTCTCCCTGAGGTTCAAGTATTGAGCCGCTACCCTGCCCACTTCCCAGCATGGCACCACCATTTGCGTCATACTGCTGTTCATAGATACTCAGGACATTGCCCGCCGCATCTCTTGAATAGAATGTCTTGCTATCAATGAGTTTATAGGTAATTCGGATCTGTGGACGAAGATTGGTAGGCCCTTCTGCTGAGTAGAAGCGTAGAAGTCCATCTGTTGCCGTTGTCATGGCTGTATTGCTGCTGATTCTCAAGCCTTCATAGTTCACCGAAGGGTTGGATCGCATATAAGCCAATATATCCAGTACCGAAATCGTGTAGGTTTGATTCACACTTGAGGGTCCGCCCAGGACAATCATGGGTTCAGGGTTGGTCGCATCTGGGCCAGGATAATTTGCAGAACTAGCATTCCAGGCTTCTGTGATCCCTGTAACTCTGATGTCAAGCGGGCCTGGTATGTGACCACGACCTGAACCTGGCGTATGACTCCCAGATGGTGCTGCTCCACCTGATTGCTCACTGGAGTGTAAGACTAAATCTGCTTGTGTGATGATGGCATTGGCAGGAATAGAGGAAAAGTCAAACTTCATAAAAGCTTTTGCATCCCACGCAACTACTCCATTGAAGGGTCCAAAGAATACTTCTAGCTGATCTAACGATGGGTCAGGTGAATAGCCATTGATATTAGACAAAGTGACATCTTCTGTCACAATGAGGTCCATGGTTTGCTCAGGCTGGTAAGTAGTTTTTAGGATGCGTGCGCCATTCTCATCGTACACCATCGCAAGGAGTTCATCCTCTTTCTCTGTAGGCAGCCCTTCATCTATGATCTTACGTACAGACGTAATGTTTCCGTAGGTGTCATATGTATACTTCACATCACCTTCTCTGTCCAACTCTCCGATTTCATTGTATTGATAATGATTGGGGGATTGCGTGATCAGGTCTCCTGCATCTCCTTTTCCATCAGGTTGGTGATTGGCCGTAAACGCATCTGTCACATGCGTCAGTCTGTTAGGCAGATTGGGATCATATTGGTACGTCAAGCGATCCATTTCTCTGGTAATCAGAGTAGGAGAAGCCTGGCGGAAATTCGCATTTCGGCTGAGTGTCTGAATATTGCCATTGCGGTCATAGCTGAGGTTAAACACCTTATATTCGTCTACCAAAGCCAAGGTAGTGGGGGAAAGTGTTCCTTTTTGCGCTTGTGTCAGTTGATTCTTATGGTCGTAGCTATATCTATATACGTCTTGATAGGAGACAGGATGGGGTTGTCCCTTATTCTTCCATCGAACTGAACCAATCAGTCCATTGTAGTGCTGATCAAAGGTGTAGGTTGCATTGACCTGTGCATCTCCAGCATAGTCTCCTTGATAATAGTCGAGCGCCATCCCAAATACGTCCTGTGCAAAATCCTGATGTGGACCACTCGTGTGGCCATCTTGTCCTGGATCTGCTGCTGCACTGTAAGAAGGCGTATTAATTGCTTTCAATTTTCCTTCATGATTATAGATATAATCAATCCCTTGAACTGGGCTACAATAGGGGCCCAACTCTTCTCTCTTAAGCCCTCCATGTTTGTAGTATTCATAATGTGCTTGACGAATGTATACTTTCCCTTCTCCATTGGTAAAGAAAGCGCTATACATACGGTCATTTCTATCGTACTCAAATTTATGTGCACTGTATTCCTCAGGACGATATCTATTATGGATTTCTTCTTTGAGGTTTCCTTGAAAATCATACTCATATTCTACAGTGAATACCCCTACTCCATTCACTTTTTGAATACTCCATAACATTCGTCCGCGCGCGTCATAGCTGTACCAGCGACGAGAGTCTTGATTATAAGATGAAGAAACCAGTCCAAGGAGAAAAGTTTGTCGATATTCACTTGCATGAGCCGCTAACCAAGGCGTATTGCTCAATACATTCTGTAACTCATCATCAGGTAAGTCATACTTGTAATACGTCTGATCGTATCTGAAACTCGGGAGTCCTGTCTGTCCATAATTTTCTACGATGTCAAATACAGTTCCGCTATTTTGCCCAGAAGCTTGGTGGCTTTCAAACGTTTTTTCTCCTACTCCTGGACGTACCACCCCTATTTCAAGTACGCGGTCACTACTCTCTTCATATACGAAGTATGAGTATTCTCCTACAGCAGCCTGCTTTGCATCTTGGGAGAATCTGGGTGTTCCATCTTCACGGAAAACAGTTTCAATTTTCCCCTCATCTGGCGATTCTGAATCCAAGATATACCATCCATGATGATTCAATCGTGAGGTTTGATTGGCATCGAGTGCATTGGCAAAATTATCTGAACTCAGATCTACACCTTCAGGTTGTACTTCGGCGATCATGCGCCCAGCTAAATCATAGTAATAGTAGGTAAAGTCGTAGTAATTGGATTGATAACGCAGGCCAACGGATGTTCCCAAACCATCCATCTGTACAATTCGATAAAATCCTCCACTTGTGAAGCTTGTGAAGCCAGAAGCGGTGCCGTTGTAGATCATGATGTCTGTAATCATATCGTATATGTTCACAGTAGCACCAGAAGCACCCGTCCAGGACACATTGAGGAGATCAGGGGAGATATGTACATCGACATAATGAAGGTCCAAATCCGTATAGGCTGTGCTACGATTACTGCCCGAAGTACCTGGAATTCGCGTCACGGGCTGACCATCTCCGCTCAAAGCCGAGGCGATCAAATTACCTGAGAGGTTATAAAAGGAAACCATCTCTTGTCCTTCAGGGCTCCTGAAGATCTTTTTGGTTGCCTTATTTTTCAAGCCGCTAGTTGCGGGAGAGATTCCAGACACGACGTCATCACGAAACTGGATATAGTGGTTCAACTCATCCTGTACAAGCATGTTGACTTGCATAGATTCATGACCGTTTCCCATTCTCATTACGTGTCCAGGCCCTCCACTCCTTGCTACTCCATGCTGGGATACTGTCGAACGGACGTATGGATAGGCAGTTTCTGCAACATTTTCTTCCTGATTATTAGAAGAGCTGTAATAGCGACCTAAAGTAGAAGTGTTTCTTACAGCAACAGGGTTCTCTCTTGTGTTGCTAGTACCTGTTTGAGTAAAATCATCAAAATCTACATAGTCGTACGCCCCTCCTGTAGAAGCATCTCTGATGAAGTTTGCATCGTACTCAAATCCGCATTGATTATTAATCGGCGCTTGGAAGGTATTCAAGGAAGGACGTCCAAATGCGTCATAGATAATTTGACTCGCTACTACATAGGTTTCCGTCACACTGCCACCTGTGGATTCACCTTGCATATTGCGATACTGCTTCTGGATAGGACGCATCATCTTATCCATATACTGGACGGACTGGCCTATCTTCACGAGTCCTCCATTGGGATTGTCCCCATAGATTGTCGTCTTTACCCAGTTGAGATTATCATCTACTGTATAGGGGCCTTCATCCTCTACTCCTCCTACACTGTTACACTTATACACCCCAGGTACGGATGGATCATACGCCAGCATAAAGTCTGGAGACATATCAAGGACAAACTCTTCAGTCATCGTCTGGGTGCAACCTCCACTGCCTGTAATCACACCCTTTACATATTTCAGACCTTTGTCTGTAGATGTGGCATAGTAGATACCAGTCAAGGGAAAGCCTAGACCCGTCATATTGTCCTTCCCTGGTGTGCCCCCCAGTGGTTTGATCGTGTTGATCACCCAATCTGGATTGCTTTGTGCATCTAAGACGCTTTCTATACTGCGATCTTCTAGGTTATTGTATTTAGGAGAAAGGTAGGTATCCACCCATTTGGCGGGTTCTGTTTGTGGAGGCGAAATGGTAAAGCTCAGCGTATTGCCCAGTAGATCCTTGACTTGGACAGGGCTGTTTCCTGCATATTGAGGTAAGTTATTGGAAGTCTGAGGATCTCCCCAAGAGATCGCATGGACCAAGCTCCCAGTATAGTCTAAAATGGCGACATACTCCCCCTCATTGGTCAAGTTGTACTGCCCACTGGAGGTGGAGAGCTGTCCACCCGAAGACTTCCAAAAGGCACAATCGCAGGTAGATACATCCAGATCTATATTATCAGGCGCACATGGACTCCCGCTCCGCGCAATGACATACAGCCCTTTCTCGGGAATCAGGGTTCCATCGGGAATACGAATTGCAAAGTCATTGATGTCTTTTTGTCCGTCTGTCACAACCCAGCCTCCTATGTCAGTTCCTGGTTCTCCTTTGATTTCGATAAACTCTCCGTTGAATTTGGAACGCTGAGGGAAGCCGCCATCACAGCCAGGACGCGCATTGACCATGACTTCGTTGATCATCACAGTCCCAGTATAAGAGGAACTGATATTTCCAGGTACAGATGTCGTCGCGAAGAGGGTCCCTTGTGAAGATGGATTGAAATTGGGATTGTCTCCTATGTACCATTGGACAGACATACCAGAGGTGATATACTTACCATCATTTACTTGAAACTCAAAAGCCCGCCCATTGCTATTGGTAGGACAGGAAGTCAATATTCCGTATCGATCACAGTCGTGTGTACCTAGTCCGTCGTAGATCGTTCCATTGAACATATACCACTCGGTAGCTAGAGGTAAAAATTCACAGTCATAATACTCGGTATAGGTATCAAATGACTTGATCCCTGTCACTACACTTTCCTTTCGGATCAGGTTTCTATTGACAGGAGTAATGCCGTTACTGGCTACATTCCACTCTCCCGAAGCACATCCCGGAACTCCCAGTACATCTTGGATTCTATCCTTGGTAGCCAATGCCACAGCACCAAAACCATTAGAGACGTTGAACCGCAGGCCAAATACAGATTGGTAATCACTGATCGAGACTGCGGAGCTAATCCCTGCGTTGCAAATCACATGTACGTCTCCTGGCTTCAGGGTACCCACCAAATCCACCGCAAACACTGTCTGATTGTCCCAATCAAATGGACCCAGATTGCTGAACGTGTATCCTTGATATACCTGAAAGGAATAGCCTTCCTGTCCGAGATCAACTGTACGATCGCTCGCGTTAAAGATCTCGACACATTTGTTATTGCCTGGACCATCGATGATCTGAGAGATAAAAATACCTCCCTTGGTTAGCTCCCTGTAGGAACTCGCCGTCACCTCGGGACACTGACTTTGAGCATAAGATGGGTAGAAAGTCCAGCCTAATAATCCCAGTAGTAGGAGAAAATATTTCATTGACTTCATGGCAATCTGTAGAGGTACAACTAGATGATATTGGAAAGAGATTTGCATCCTATTCTTTACTCACCACATATGATTTTTACGCAGTGCTGTCGAGCCAAAACCCCAGCAATGCGACACTTATACGACTTATCGCGACATCTTAAAAAAAGGAGAAGTTTTGACCTCAAATTCTCGCATCAAATCCATGAGAATAGCCTTCTGTACAGGTACAAAAAATTCTCTCTCTCCTAGTGACTAGAAGAGCCTATATATCGAGCCTTATCATATCTCATGACAACTCGACTAAGTAGGATTAAACGCAGAAGAGAAATCTCACTCGTTCTTCCCAAAAATGTACGTTTTCAGTATAATCTTATGGTGACTATCGTCACCACACTCAACACAATAGCGTTGGCTAACTGATATATCTTTTAGAGGATCGCCTTACAAAGGGCTCCTCACGATCAAATTTTTATTTAATTTTTATCAGTATTTCTTATGGTGACTATCGTCACCACACTCAACACGATAGCGTTGGCTAACTGATAGAACTTGCGTACGAGAAAGATGCTTATGTTCTTCCATTCGTATCTTCGCTTTATGTCTTACATCCAGTATTTCTTATGGTGACTATCGTCACCACACTCAACACGACAGCGCTGGCTAACTGAATGATATATTCTATAGGGAAACTACCTGAAAAGCAGATAGATCACATCCTTGTAACTGACTGATTCCCAACTTATTTTTCAACTCATCAATTGTAGCAACTTTGGTCGAGCTGGTTACTCCTCGGATCTCAGCAGCTACACAGCCTGTGAGGAAATCTGAGAGTTGTAGTAGGTGACAAAAGCAGGAATCTACTGCCGTCAAACGCTTACCTGTATTGTCTTCAAAATTTGCGGTAAAGGTCTGAGAGGGTCCAAAAGGAGACTGGCTTTTGGCCACTACTTCCCCAGCAGGATGCCCTGCTAAAATCTGCGTGTAAAGTTGAAATTTTTCCTCCTCGCGTTTCCTTCTCGAAGGATTGTTGTTTCTACTTGTACCTGGTACAGATGCTCCCACAATCTGGGGGGGGTTGGGGATGATCGATGCGCCAAAATTGAGGCCTGATCCCATATTCTCTACGAAATAGTCCAATACTTGCTCTACAAAAGGGATCTTGAACCTGTCGTTGCTTCTAAATTTAAGCTCTGTTCGATAATCCATGTTCTGTCTAATCTGCTCAATCGCTGCTTCATGGGCCTCTGAATTGGTCGCATTCAGCCCTCCAATCACAAAATGCGATACGTTGGGATCGGCATACAATCCGCTTTCGGATGCATACATAACGAGGCCATTTTGTGGCTTGGCAGTCTTATGGGAAGATTCTGAAAGACCTACTGCAGGTGCTACAGAAAGAATACTAGCAGTCACAGCTGCCTTTCCTAGAAAATCTCTCCTTTTCATGATGCGTGCAGATTATCACTTTTGCTGATGAATAGTCAAAATATATATCCGTAAAATCTTGTATCTAAGCCCCAGAAAATCAACAGTAGACAGCTATTCCTCTTCAAAAACAATGCAGGAAATGTATAACAGGTTTCTTGATTTCTTTCGATCAAAAACTCTTTCAGGTATCTCTGTTGATTCCTTACTTATGTTAGTCGGATGAGAAAAAAAAATCTCAATAAAATTTTAAAAAAAATCGGATTTTTTATGTCTAGGCAATAAAAATGCTCCTAAATACTTTTATGTGTGCTTGGATAACAAGTATCAATCTGTAGTAAAATAGAGCATTTTACCACAGATTTAAGCACATAGAAAAATAAAAAAGTGGAACGCTCCCTCCTTTGGCGTAAATCCTATTCGTCATCTTTCTTCTCATCCTTTCTTGTATCAATGGATTGCTCTACAAAACCACCGCCTTTCCGTGCTCTGGAAATCACGGATGTACTCTTGAGTAGCAGTTTGCTTCTTTACATCACCTGCCAAAGTCTTTCCTTCTTTTTCTTGTACGCTTGGATTTCTTGCTATGGATCCATCAAAATTTGCTTCTTTTTATACATCAGCCGCCTGATCACCTACAACTGTTTTACTGATCGTCAGTCTTATGTAATTGTTTCCTTTTCCCAGTCTTCACCAGCTTCCGCTTTCAGGTCCGCATGATCCTGATCCAGCCCATGTTCAAATATATCCGAAGGATGCACACTGATTTTATTCTACTCAACCCATGAACGTTTGTTTTCATAGCCTGCTAACTCTTTATATTTCACTGGGTCTCCTTCTGTGATGGCATCCGAATCTTCTATCTCGAACCACATATCACTCGCTCCGTCAGCATCCCATCTGACGCCATCTTTTAGGGAATCCCGCCGGTAGATACCCTTCCGTTCCATCTTGTGGCCTCACATAAACTTTTCTCCCCTACCTTTGTACATATTTTTGAACTTCAAGAGAACCATTTTCATAAACCGAAGTTCCTGATAGAAAGAAATTTAGGACAAACACATGCAATACAGGGTAGGACAAAGGGTACGATTGCTACATGAATCAGGCGAAGGTGTCATCGTAGAGTTGGTAGACAAATTTCACGTGGAAGTGGATATGGGAGATGATTTTCCTATTGACGTCCATGTGGATGAAATCATTGCCATCGATCATACAGAAACCGCCTATCTCAAGTCGGATGATGACTCAAAATCCAACGAGACAAAGGCCCGAACCATTCAGACGCTCGGCACAAGTATCCTGGATCTGAGCATGGTGGTCATTCCTGGGACAGAAGGTCAATACGAACTTCACGTAGTCAATCCTGAACCTTCGGATGCATTGTTCACCGCCTATACCAAAAGTGGCAATAAATACACAGGCCTTGCCTCGGGTATCTTAGCCTCTGGCGAACGCTACAAGTTTCAAACCATCGACCTCGCAGACCTCAACAAGACCAAAAGCTTCTTCTTCCAGATTTTACTTTTCCTCCCAGGTAAGGGCTATCCGCACGCCCCCCTCCAAAAGGAATTGCAATGGTCCAAAGCGCGCCTACAAGCCCCTCCCAAAATGCTCAAACCCTTCAAAAAAGAAGGCTGGGTATTCAACCTACGCGATGACAAGCAAATGCTGGATGTCAAAGCGATCCAGGCCTCTGAGTTTATCAAAGTGAGAGAGGTGGACATTCCGAGTGAGCGTAAGGAAGTGGAAGTAGACCTGCACATTGAGGAATTGGTCAAAAGACCTGATCGCTTGGCCCCATCTGAGATCATCCAGATTCAACTGGAGCACTTCCAAAAGAAGTATGATGAGGCCATCATGAATCATCATGGAAGTTTAATTGTCATTCACGGGGTAGGTTTGGGGATTTTGAAGAAGGAAGTACATAAATTGTTGAAAGGAAAGCCTGAAGTAAAAGAGTTTCTCCCCGCAGATCCTGGAAAGTACGGCAACGGAGCGACCAAAGTCGTCTTCAAATAGGATCATGGGCAGGAGTCCCTTTTTGAAGGCATATCCTCAAAAGGTAGGAACGCCTGATTTTGGAAAAAATAATGTACATCCCCCATTCCTTTGTCCTTTTCTGCCCACGGTGGATAAGTATCTGTTGTATCCTCATGAGCAGTTTGACTGCCCATGCTCAAGTTGATACAGCAGACATAGACTATATTTATGTGGGTCGCGCACCTCGTGACCTGCAATCCATCCCTCAAGCGGAGGTTAATCGAGATTTTTTTCGAAAGAAAGTGATGTTCCGTCTTTCTTTCGATGAGGCTAAGAATGCTTGTCTGATGGGTCCTCCGAGCCATCCTCTGTATATGCCGCCAGGATTTGTAGGAGCCTGCCTCCAAGCCTTTCAAAAAAGGCAGTTGCGCGCATTTGCCCCAGCCGATCCGCGTATTCCCCTCACCTATCCCGACTTGATTGAGGATATGCTGTATCTGCAAGGGACACCACTCACACCCGAACAAGAATATGTGGATGTACAAAGTCTGATGTGGGAGGGTTTGACATTTTATATAGATCTCATTGCAGACGAAGGATTTCGACAAACAGATAGTCGTGACTTTTTCCGTCCCCAATTCATCCGCCTGACGTGGTATATTCCTGAGAGCCCCAAAGGTATTCATGGATTGCTGCTCTTTCGCTTTGCAGATGTCAAATCCCTATTAGAGACATTTATCTGTGAGGACCAATATAATCTGATGGAATGGCTACAATTCCAGCGTTTTGAAGGAAAGAAAATCCCACTCGACAATGATCCTACAGGTATTCTTCTCAGAAGAAGGTGAGCGATCAGAAGCCTTTCTCTTCCTCCGTGTTATCAACTACGAAAAATCCCATTTTCTCTTTTTACATAAATCACCACCTTGCGTAAAATAATCATGATATGATGAGTATGCTCCTACTCCTTCCGCTTTGGCTCCATTTCTCAGCCGCTCCCTCTCCTACTCTTACCCTGGACAATGTGAACAAAATCATCGAGGGAGTGCCCACCGATCTGGCAGAATCCAAACTCCTCGTGGCCCGCTACGATGTGTACGATATGGACGACAAACCTGAAGGCATGCCTCCGCAGGTTTTGCCACGCTACAATAAGCTCGCCAAGCAAAGCAATTCTTCAATTAAGAAAACTATCGACGCGGCTTATGCGCACGATTATCAAATGGTAGGGCTACCCTCTGTCCCAGAAATGAAAGCTGAAGGTTACAAATACTTCATGGATATGGTCCTCATGCCCAAGCAGATGTCTTATCCCGAAAAACGTGCCATGGTCCCTGCGTATGAGAAGTATGAGTCGACAGGAAAAATGTTTGGCAACCGCTATGTACAATTTCATTTCTACTTCTACATTCGTAATCTAGAAACGAATGACGTCTATATTACGACCAGGTTCAAAGGAAACTATGATGTCTATGCAGCGATGAAAGTGCATTTAAAGCAGGTGATGAAGGACTTGAAAGCTGGAAACACAGGAAGCTGAGGATATAGGCAGTTTCGAATCATGAAAAAGAAAAAGCGTCACTTCCAAGGGGGAAGTGACGCTTTTTGATATTTGAATGTACCTTATCGAGTGCCTACGGCTTTCTGTGTCCATACGCCCGACGGAGTCTCCGCTTGGAGGATATAGATTCCTTGTGGTGTACCTTTCAGGTCGATGTCGAGGAAGGTCGCTGTCTGAGTGGGTTGCGTTTCTTGCACCAAACGGCCGTTTAGATCAAGAACTTTGATAGATTCAGGACGATAGTTGGGATTCGTCCAGTGAAGCTGCCATGTACGATCGCCGACTGCTGTCCAGTTCAGGTTAGCTGCGAGCTTATCGTCGATATTGGTATTGGTGGTTTGAAACTCGGCTTTGCGTTCGATGGTACGGCCGAGGGAGTCTGTTACTTCTAGGAAGTAGGTCCCTTCCTGTAAGCCAGGCCTTGTATATGCCGTATCCCCACTCGCAATGTCAATTTCTATATTCACTCCGTTCTTCCAGATGATGGTGTAGGGGGGAACACCCTGCGCGATTTCTATACTTAGGTCTTTTTCGCTTGCATTGGGCAGATCTATCAAATCAGCTTTTACCCTAAAATCTCTGTCACTTCCTGAGTTCAGATATTCAGCTCCTCCTTGTCCATTCAAAACAACAAAAGCGATGACCTCTAGCTCATTCACATCCCAAGTCGGATCCAGTACATAGCTATATCCTTTTTCTGCAATGGAACCTTCCTCTGCTGTCAACAATGAAAAGTCATCTCCATTGATGTCTGTCAACATCTGGCGGAATAACTGGAAATGCTCTGTCTCGCCATTGGGCGCATTGTAGTCTACGGTATTCTCTACAATCGCGACAAACAACTCCAAATCACCAGGACCTGCAATGGCAAATGGCTCGATGGTTTCTACCTCTACCTGTACACTCAGATTCTGCTGAGGGAGGTACGCCGTCCGTACACGAACTTCCAGACTTCCCGTCTGTCCGATGCTGGCATTCATCGTACCTGTCGGAATAAGTGTGGTTCCCTGATTGGAGATATTTCCCCACAAAAAGGCGATAGGCGTACCTCCTACTCCGTAAAATTGGCGACGTGCTTCATTTTGGGTGGGATTTTGGAGATAAAAAATATCGTCATTATAAGGAACAGGTGGGTGGTAAGAAATCAGATGGTATTCGCCTTCATAGTCTTCTAATGTCTCGACCATTTTGTCGTTGCGAGAAGGACAAAGCGTGCAGCGCGTATTGGTGAAGTGCTCAATCAGCACATAACGCGGGACGGACTGCGAATAAGCAGTAGTGGCTACAAGTACGGAGAGAATGATCAGTAAATATCTTTTCATTGGGCTTATCGTGTTTTTCTATGAATAACTCGAACGGGTGGGAATCGTTCGAAATCGAAAGCATATATAACCTTAAAAATATACGAATAAAGTGTCTGGGAGCGGACGAATAATCGGTCTTCTATGATAAGCTTCGATTTTTTCTTTCCTGATTCTGTATTTTGTTCGTCATTCTCAAGTTTCAATCATGAAGCCCTAGAAAATCCAACATTCTCTAATTCCTAATTACTTTAGGCCCAAGTAAGAGAACATGTTTCAACTTAGATCACCTATATTTTTCAATGTAAGTTTCACGTGTAGTAACAGGTTACTTGTAGAGGCGGAGGCCGCGGAGTTTTCGGTAGGGGGATGTTAGCGGTGTAGGGCTTAAACTCCGCTGGGTTTGCTTCTTTTCCCTAAAATCCCGACGAGCAATACTCGGGACGCGGAAGGCGATATATATTTTAGATAAAATAGATACATTTTATGCAGGCAGACACCATCTATTGGGGGGGAACCATTTACACAGTAGATCCTGATTTTCGCGTAGTAGAGGCCATGGCCATCAAGGATGGAAAGATTTTGGCTGTGGGTTCCTCTGATGAGATACGCGCGATTTCATCCTTAGAGAAGATCGACCTAGAAGGTACATTCGTATATCCTGGTTTTCAGGACCCACATTGTCACATTCATCGATATGCCGTCAGTCTGGGTGAAGCAGATCTGCGTGATGCGCAGTCATGGGACGAGGTCATCGATATCCTCAAAGTATTTGCTGGGCAGACAGACGCTCCTTGGATTGTGGGTCGAGGATGGGATCACAACAAGTGGACAGGTAGAAAGCTCCCTACCAATCAAGATCTGAATGCGCTATTTCCTGATCGTCCTGTCTTTCTTGAGCGTGTGGATATACATACAGCATTGGTGAATGAGGCTGCTTTTCGGGCAGCACACTATGACGTTGAACGCAATCGTCGACTAGCAGGAGGACGTGTAGTTTTTGAAGGGGGGCATCCGACAGGGATTCTCTCGGATGATGCCATGGGAGACATTTTGGGATTCCTTCCCGAGCCTGAGGAATCGGAGATGCGGGTGTTGTTACAGCGTGCGGAGCGGCAGTTGATACAAGCAGGACTGACGGGAATAGGAGATGCTTTACTAAATGTAGATGAATTCGAACGTTTGCGTGACATGCAGGCAGAGGGTTTGCTTCGACTGCCCGTTTACGGCATGATAGGAGAACATAATGCCTTGAGTGAGGCAGGCAGCGTATCGGTTAGGGAATACTTTCAAGACGTGGCTCCCATCAAATTGGATCGTCTGCACATTGGCGCGTGGAAATTCTTTGTCGATGGGACATTTGGAAGCCATACAGCTGCGCTTCGAGCGCCTTACACTGACCAGCCGACGACTAAGGGCGAACTGATGTGGGCCTACGATGACTTGAAGGCACGCTTGGCGGAACTCGCCCAGACGGATTGGCAGGTAAACATTCACGCCATTGGAGATGCAGCGACTCAGCAGGTGCTGGACATTTATCAGGCGGTCTTGCCAGCAGATAATCCGCGTAGGTGGCGCATCGAGCATGCACAATTACTGGATGCGTCGCTTCTTCAGCGATTCCAGACGCAGCGTATCATTCCTTCCATCCAGCCCTTGCAAGCTACCTCTGATTTGCCCTGGTTGGATCAAAGATTGGGGAACCGCATGACATTTGCCCACCCGATGCGTAGATTTTTGGACAATGATCTTAAGATGTGCTTACCATTGAGTACAGATTTTCCAGTCGAACGGATTTTTCCTCTACATACCTACTACAGTGCCGTGACGCGCAAAGATCCCATGACAGATGCAGGTCCCTTCATGCCTGAAGAGTGTCTGAGTAGAGTCGATGCCTTGAAGGGGCTCACGATATGGCCAGCCTATGCCCAACATGAGGAGAAAGAAAAGGGAAGTTTGGAGGTAGGGAAATGGGCTGATTTTGTGGTACTTGACCGTGATATTTTGACCATTCCAGAAGCGGAAATTTTGGATAGTATAATACGCCAAAATACAATTAGAGGAAAAATTGAATATCAAGTTAAAAATACTTAGATTATTTTTGCCCACTTTTCTAAGATTTCCGTGCCAAATTTCCTTTTTGCGGTGATTTTTTTCGAAATTTATTTGAAAAACCAGGACTTTGGGCCAGTTTTTGTATTTCATGTATCATTCGCTGGTCAACTGACTTTTTACTATGAGTAAAAAATTATACAGTGAACTGAAAACGAGACAGCTACCTAGAACCTAAAGAGGATAAAGAGCATGCTTAAGCAGAGTCAGCAGTTAAAGCTGTACCAGAAAATATCGCCGCAGCAAATACAATTCATCAAACTGCTTCAAGTTCCGACAGCTACTTTAGAGCAGCGTATCAAGGAAGAACTTGAAAAAAACCCTGCTTTGGAAGATCAGCAAATGGGATTTGGCGAAGAAGCTGGTCCCAAGAATGAATATGAGGATCTAGATAAAAAGGACGAGGAACTCAAAGAAGTGGATGATGGCGGGCAGGACTTCGCAATCGAAGAATACCTCGCCAATGATGGCTATGACTATCGGACGAGGCTGCCGCAGGGGGGGGATGACGACGAGGACGAATACGAGGCACCGATGATCCAAATGAAGACCCTCTATGATTCGCTCATGGAGCAGATGTCTTTGCTGAGTTTGACAGAAGAAGAGGAACTCATCTCGCTACACATTATCGGCAACATCGACGAGGACGGCTACCTACGTGGACGTAAAGGCGTCGATCCCATCAAAACCATCGTCAACTACATGGCCTTCACCATGGGGATCTCCATCCCGAAGGAGGCTGTCGAGGCGACTTTGAATAGGATTCAGAAGTTCGATCCTGCAGGTGTGGGCGCCAGGGATTTGAGAGAATGTCTCTTGCTGCAACTCAAGCGCAAGGAGCAACACCGTGAGGTGGAGTTGGCGACTCAGGTATTGGACAAATACTTTGAGGAATTCACCAAAAAGCACTTCTCCAAGCTGCGTTCTAGGCTAGGTATCAGTGAGGAAGAATTGAAGGGTGTCTACAGTCAGATTGTCAAACTCAATCCCAAACCTGGCGAATCCCAGTCTGTCGTCAAGCATGAATACATCATTCCAGACTTCATCTTGACGATCGAAAACGAGGAGATCAAGATCCGCCTCAATTCGCGCAACGCGCCCGATCTCAAAGTCAGTCGTTCGTACATCAATATGTACAGCGAGATCAAGGACAAATCCAAGGCCAAGCGTTCGAGCACGGACAAGGAGACCCTGGACTTCGTCAAATCGCGGATCGAAGCTGCGCAGTGGTTCATCGATGCCATCCGCCAGCGTCAGTTCACCCTCCTCAACACGATGGAGACCATCGCCAATCGTCAGAAGGCTTTCTTCTTCTCCAATGGAGATGAGCGCAAACTTCGCCCCATGATCTTGAAGGACATCGCGGAGGAGATCGGCATGGACATCTCCACCGTCTCCCGCGTCGCCAACTCCAAGTATGTCCAGACCGACTTTGGCATCTACCAGCTGAAGTACTTCTTCACCGAAGGCATCGAAACCGAGGACGGCATGGTCTCCAACCGCGAGGTCAAAGCCGCCCTAGAAGAGATCATCTCCGCCGAGTCCAAGCGCAAGCCTCTCTCGGACGACAAAATCGCGGCAGCCTTGAAGTCGAGAGGATATAATATCGCGAGAAGGACCGTCGCGAAGTATCGCGAGCAGCTGGGGGTGCCAGTGGCGAGGTTAAGGAAGGAGGTGTGAGGGGGGGGTGATCAGTTATTCCTTCTAAAGGAAATTTCCACCCTTCGATTCTCTTCTCGTCCTTCTTTAGTATTGTTATCCGCAATAGGATATAATTCTCCTGAACCAGACGCCTTCATTCTTTTTGAATTCACTCCTATTTCCTCTAAATACTTGGCAACTATTATTGCTCTTTTCATTGAAAGCTTGACGTTTCCAGCTTTACTTCCTTGGCTATCTGTATGCCCTTCGATAACAGCAAATAATTCACTGTGTTGAGATAAAGCAGTTTCGATTTCAAAGAGCTGAGCTTGAGACCTTGGAGAGAGCTCTGAAGTTCCAACAGAAAATCGTACCACATACTTTTTTTCGAGGAGTTCAATCATAGGATTTACCTCTTCTTCTGGGCTCTTTTCATGGGAAAGGGTAATTTCAGGATCCTCTTTTGGTGGATTTACAGGCGACACTTCAGGACCCTTTGAGGCCTGGCCTGTAGAAATACCTGTTATTCCTCTTTGCTCGAAAAACCAAAATAAATTCCCAGTTAGAAGGGCGAAATTGGTGACAATTAAAAATAGAAGGATGTAACGGTTTCGCTTCTTAGAAACACTCGTTTTACTTTCCTGTTGCTTTTCCATGCTAATTCTCTTCAACCTGTTGAGGTTAGACTACAATTTTGTGATCTTCTTGAGATCATTTTCCATGATGAAGTAAAAGATGAACAGTAGAAATGTACCTGAGGATATATATTTTAAATCTGCTGAGAATAAGATTCCAAAAATTCCTACTCCCTGAATGATCGCAAAGATCAAAAATATTAGTGCTTTCCTCCATATGGTTTTCACACGGTCTTTCAACTGTTCCCAAAACGTCTTAGCCGACTGAACAGAGTTATTTATATTCCGCTGATTTGTAATTGGTTTCCAGGATGGGAAGTGTATATACTCTTCTAATTTCTCAAGAAGTTGTTTGATGTCCTTGTCCGCCTCTTCACTAGCTTCCCACGCATTGATCCCACTATCGATCATCTTGGAGCCTAAAGTAGTCAACCTATCAATCGCTTCCTTCCTCAGAGATTCAGATTGATTTTTGGCATAATTGGGTGATGCGACAAAGCTCTCAGGTTTTTCATAGTTTGTCCTATCATCGTATTCCCCCCTTGAAGTCACAGCTTTAAATGTGAGTGGCAAGACATCAACAAAGACAAAAAATATGATGATGAACCAGACCTGATACTGAACAGGCTCAAACCTGAAGGAAAGGGCACTCAGGGCAATGGTTCTATTAAGATAGTCCTGAGAAATGCTAAAATCTCTTTTGATAGAATCTCGCTCTGACTCTAAATTTCCTACATTTTGGCGAACTAATGTCCTGTCTAATTGAATTTGACTCGTAAATTCTCTAAGCTCCTCCTCTATTCGATTTAAATTTTGCTCCTTCCTTCTTGCAGATTGACCATATCCTTTGATCCCTGTAGTATTCGTACGTACGGCTCCATCTATTTCTAATGATAAAACCTGAGCGGCCGAATCACGTCTAGCTCGAAACGTCTCTAGTCTATTGATGAGTGTTGAATCATCATTTTGCTATTTGTTAATCGAAACTGCATATAGGCTATCGATGCGCTGCTTCTCCAAGATGGCCATTTCACCAATCTCTTGTTCTATCGTCTCACTAAAGATTAAGAGTAAAAGGGGATGGGATACGGTGATTCCAATCCCAATGGAAAAAATGAGTCGGAAGAAAAATACGATCGAAAAAATATCTTTCAGAATATTATCCTTCTTCTTAAAAGTGGATACAATGAATCGGTCAAATACAAACACAATCATTGCCCACACAAGTCCTCCTAGAACTGGGTATATAATGCCTACATCGCCAAATGTTGTGGATAAGGCATAGGTCATAGAGAAAAAACCTAGAATCGCAGGTACTAGGACTAGACCTCCAAAAAGGGCATGCTTGATTTGCTCCTTTTTTGAACACAAGTCCAAGGCATCTCGATCACAGCCTGCACACCAAACAAAAAAGCTGAAAACAATATTCTTAATCATATATCCAAATATTCGATTTTCTAACCTCCTTCACACTTATTCCAATCACATGAAATACGTCTAACTAGATTATATGATTGAATGCCATAGATAGATAAAGCGCTCAATAGATTCCATATTTCAATATACCATAACTAAAATATTATGCTTCTAATCATATCTTGGTAATTTTTATCCTCTATTCTTAGGAAATCAGGTCCAGAGATAGCCTAACTATCAAAAGCTACCCAAGCTGAATACTCGTTGTATTCTGCCTCACGGACTCTGCTTTAACTAACGCCCTGAGCAGATTATCCAAAAGGCCAGATTTACTCCATTTGTGAAAATAGTCGTAGACGCTTTGCCAAGAAGGATATTTGCTCTCAAGATTCTGCCATTAGATACTCATTCAGTTAATCCACAAAATAGTATTGAAAATGACTCTCAGATCATACTTGCGAGGATAATATGCAACTAATACTATTCCAATGACTTTGAACTGTCGATCAGTCAGTCTGGTAAACCTTATCTACATATAATTTGAAGTTCTTGTAAATACCAAGTT
>JBCBPW010000098.1:0-24669 GCA_039820545.1 Bacteroidota bacterium
GGGATCTTCTTGAAGATTATCAGCCGTAATACAAGGGAATTGAGAAGTATCTTGAACGACAAGGTCCAGCCTATAGAAGGGATTCAGCGAACGGAGACGTTTATTTCACTTGAAGAAAGTATGAAACGTCCCATTCAGATCCTGGAAGATCTTAATCTCTACAAAGGGAGAAAGTAGGGAGGAATATAGAACTGCTGCTCGTATCGTATGCGCGCAGTACGTAAAAAAATCCTTGTTCCCTCTTGATAGGGCAAACAACGGATTTTTTCTTTTTTACATTTCCTTCTTTTCTGGTGCTTAACGGAAGAATAGGAGCTTTTGGGGGAATGAGATTCGGGCCCTATGGAAATCTGTGGTAGGTAGTTACAGATTCATTCTGTTGCATTGAACAAAAAAAGTCCCTGGTTATCCAGGGACCAAACTAAAAGGACTACTACTACTCGCAGACAAGAGTCAGGGAATCGCACCCCATTTCATACTACCCTTGCTCACATATAATGGAAAACTAAAGGGCTATGATCTCTTGTGTTTACATCCGTAAATGTATGGAATTATTTTCATACAATTCAAGACTTTTTAAAATAAATGCTAATTTTTTTCTGAATCTATAATTTTTTCCTTCTTTTTTAAGAAATAGTTAAGATAATATAAATTCTCCTCAATATGTATTGCACTCTGTATCAGACAGAAACTTCCTCCCATTGAATTTGTGATCCGCAGGGACGAACTTTGTCCTTATATTTAAGTTTGCCTGTCTATGATGCGAATCGATATTATCTCTTGTGTTCCTCAACTGATGACGAGCCCGCTCTCACATAGTATCCTGAGAAGAGCGCAAGACCGCCAATTGCTGGAAGTCCACATGCACGACCTACGGGATTACTCCACCAATAAGCATCGGCAGATTGATGACTATCCTTATGGAGGAGGGGCAGGAATGGTATTGATGATAGAGCCCATCGCACGCTGTATCAGAGACCTGCAAGAAGCGCGGACTTACGATGAAGTAATTTTTATGACGCCAGATGGAGAGACTTTTAACCAACCCATGGCTAATCGCATGTCCCTCATGCAAAATCTGATCATCCTGGCTGGACATTACAAGGGAGTAGATCAGCGTGCAAGAGATCTTTTGTTTACGAAAGAAGTCTCGATTGGAGATTATGTGCTATCGGGAGGAGAACTGCCTGCACTGGTGATGGTGGATGCCATCGGAAGATTGATTCCAGGCGTACTGGGAGATGAAACTTCTGCCCTTTCAGATTCCTTTCAAGACAATCTCCTTGACGCACCTATATATACAAGGCCTTCAGAGTTCGAAGGACACAAAGTCCCACCCATTTTGCTCTCAGGCTCCCATGCCAAGATCGACGCATGGCGCACGGAGCAGTCCCTCGAAAAAACACGTCAAAGACGCCCAGATCTTTTGGATAGGGAGGAATAATGGTTTTTAGGCACACTTGCCTATTTATTAGGAGTGTTTCTAATCACACACTTTCTTTCATTTTTTTTAAACATATTGCACCTCATTAGCTTTCCAAACAAAGCTTTTCATCCAAAAAACCGTCTGAAAGGATGAAAATTTTTTATGCTTCCTACATGGAGCCAAGTTGTATCCTAGCCTAAATCCTCTTGTACATGGAATTGAGTGTCGTCATCCCAGCCTACAATGAATCCGACCGGATTGTGGATACATTGCATGCATTGGCTACCTATTTCGCAGGGAAATCAGTAGAAATCCTGGTAGTCGATGACGGGAGCAAAGACGACACAAAAGAGAAGGTGAAGGCGTTACAACTTCCTACAGTTACGGTTCTATCGTACGGTACGAATCGTGGAAAGGGTTATGCCGTAAAATATGGAGTGGCTGCCTCCAAAGGCAGGTACATTCTCATGACAGATGCAGATCTCTCGACCCCTATCGAGTGTTTGGCAGATATGCAGCCGCATATGAAGGAATACCCTGTGGTGATCGGCTCACGTGCCCTAGCCCAGTCTCAGGTAACCAAAAACTGGTTTCGCGGCATGCTAGGGACCTTCGGCAATAGCTTGATCCAGTTGATTCTTCCAGGGATACAAGATACCCAGTGTGGCTTCAAATTATTTGAAGGGAATACGGCGCGTTCCCTATTTGCCATGCAACAGATCACAGGCTTTGGATTCGATTTTGAAATCCTCTACCTCGCACGCAAGTTTGGATATCCGATTCTAGAGCTTCCTGTGAAGTGGACCCACCATGAGGGGAGTAAGGTGAAACCCTGGCATTATGTACAGACGCTCTCTGAATTGGGGGCTGTCGTCTGGCAAGACATAAGAGGAGCCTACAAGTTTCAGCCTCGTCAAGTTCCTGTTTGATCCATGTACTTTATGCATTACACGTCATGTTTGTAGAGAAATTCGTGATGTCTCCTTATTTTGCGCTTCCAATAATTATTCCTACGTATGGCGGCGAGTAATGCACGCTCACATAAGACCCCAACACCTCCTACTTTTGTATGGCTACTCCTGGCAATTTTGTTAGGGGGAGGATTGACTGCATATATTCTGGGGCCTGATATTCTTGATCCCACACAGACTGCGTTCTTGTTGCAAGGAGACATTGGGGTCCATTATTTGGGATGGGCTTTCTTTCGCTATGAGGCGTGGACCTTTCCGCTAGGCGACATTCCTGACTTTTACTATCCTCAAGGAGCCAATGTAGGCTACACAGATAGCATTCCTTTGATGGCGCTTTTATTCAAGCCATTCCATAGCATTCTCCCTGAAGATTTTCAGTACATCGGCATCTATCTGCTTCTCTGCCAGTTGCTACAGACTTGGATGGCGTGGTTGTTATTGGGGGCCATGGGCATACATAAAACTGGGGCAAGGCTCGCTGGAACATTGATTCTTGGACTCGCTCCTGTCTGGTTCTTTCGTTGGGTGCATCCCGCACTTTGTAGTCACTATGTACTCATCGGGACACTGTGGGTATACATGGGTTCTCGGAAGACGGAAGCTTTGAGTCCGTGGATTTGGCGACAGGTTTTGATCCTTTGGATAAGTGCTTATACGCATCCTTACCTTGGTGGTATGACCCTGGCCCTGACGTTTGCCTGGCTGCTCAGACTCTGGTTGGTAGACAAGCGGTGGAAAGCATGGCAAAGTCTCATGGGATTTCCTGTGGCTGCCAGCATCATTTTATTTAACTGGTGGGTGATCGGATATTTCGGTGTGAGTAGTGAAGGGATGGGAACAGTAGGCCTTGGCGAGTACACATTGAATCTCTTGAGCTTTTTTGATTCGCTCAATAGTTACAGTACGTTTGTCCCTAGTTTACCCCACATGCCTAAACAGTATGAGGGCTTCGCCTATTTGGGCTTAGGAGGAATGTTGCTTTTAGTCATGGCGCTTATCCTTAGATTTCGCCCCAAGGAAAAAGGGGGGCTCCATGGATTGTGGCCATTATGGACTTTTTGTGGACTCATGGCTGTGTATGCGATGAGTACAGATATATACATAGGGGAGTTTCGTTTACTGAAGTACTCTTGGGCAGATTTTATCGAGGAAAAGGCGCAAGTATTTCGTGCGACGGGGCGATTTGTATGGCCACTATACTATCTCGTCCTCCTTTCTGTATTGACATATGTATACCATCGACTGAATCATTGGAAGTGGATTCAGCTTCTTTTTATAGGTTTGGCTGTGATACAATTGGTAGATCTCATCCCCCTTTTTCGGGCTAGGATGTATTTTCATGATACTCAAAAAGAAAGCTACCTCAAGGTCAATCCCGATCATTGGAACCCCATCATCAAAGCTTCTGATAAGATCATGTTTTGGCCTCCCTATATGTATGGTCCCATTGATTACATCAGTTTGCCCTGGCTGGCTGCCCACAATCAGCGTCCCATCACATTAGGCTATGTGGCCCGCTATGACAAAGCCGAGAGAGAAGCATTTGTCAATGGATTTGAGCAAGATCTGGTGCAAGGAAACTTCGATCCAGGTGCCTTATATGTCTTTGATCCTGGAAAATTGCCTGAGATGAGTCGAGGTCTTGGTAAGCTTCTGCTTCAGCAATTGGATGGCTATGCGTTGGGGATCAGCAAGGAGGCCCATCCCGAATTGAAAGCGGCATTTGCTGACATTTTAGAAGAGACAGGCTACCCCCAGCCAGTAGGAGAGACATTGGAGGCTTTTTTTGAGCGAAATGAAGATCAGATATGCTTGATCTCAGTCAAAGACGAAGCTTCCTACAAATTGACAGATACAGCAAAGGCATATTTGAAGGCACATGGGGCAGCGATTGATCAGTTGGGATTCCGTATTCCGTGGTTGGCTTTTTGGAAGCAAGGCAAAATCGAGTGGGAAATATATGGAAATGATCAAATCCATCGGTTAGAGAAGCATTGGGAGCAGGGCGATTCTCTGGGGAGTCAGGTATTGCCTGTGGCACTGCGAATGGTAGCTTCTGATGTGCCTGGGGGAAATCTGAGTTTGGTCGAAATAGGAGGGGAGAAGGAAAATCATGCGCCGAATCAACGAGGGATTAACATTGTGGTGGTAGATTCTGCTTTTCGGGTAAAAGAGCGCGCCATCTTTGATACCTATTTGACGACGTTTCATATGGGAATGCCAGAAGTGGAATAAATGGGCAGGATGATTGCAGAGAAAATGAGGGAAAGTACCTTCTCAGGTGGGAAAATGTAGGTAAATAGGAGGATTTGTCACAGCGTAAAGAAACTATCTGATTTTTTTTAGCATAAGTTTTGTTAAAGTCTGTTTTCATCTTAACTTTGCAGTCCGTCAAATAAAGCGATACAAATGGAAGATTTAATAAAGCTCGTACAAGCAGAATATCTACGCGATGAATTGCCTGATTTCAAGGCGGGTGATACTGTAAATGTACACGTCCGTATCGCAGAGGGAGACAAGGAGCGTATCCAGCAGTTCAAAGGTGTATGCATCCAGAGAAGAGGGAGTGGTGCAACTGAGACTTTCACTGTGAGAAAGATTTCAGGAGGCATCGGAGTAGAAAGGATTTTCCCTATTCACGCGCCCATTATCGACAAGATTGATGTACTGCGTCGTGGCAAGGTGAGAAGAGCTCGTTTGTTCTATCTGCGTGACAAAGTAGGTAAGGCGGCGCGTATCAAAGAGAAAAAGTAAAAAAATATGAAAAGCTTTTGCTGAAAGTATTGCATTCTCAAACATGCTTTCCTACTTTTGCAAAACTTTTCTAAGAAGTTCTTTTTAAGACACAAATTTTTTGAGTAAGCCTGTGTAGCTCAGTTGGCCAGAGCACGTGATTTGTAATCTCGGGGTCGCGGGTTCGAATCCCTCCACAGGCTCTCAAATAGGTTGAATTTTTGAGTAGTATGTGTATTGGCAGTTAGTGTCCAGCACTGCGAAAGAAAAGGGGAGATACCGAAGCGGTCAAACGGGGCAGACTGTAAATCTGTTGGCTCAGCCTTCGTAGGTTCGAATCCTGCACTCCCCACTACCAAAAGTTCTTTTTTGTTTTTAATAAGCGGGAGTAGCTCAGCTGGTAGAGCATTAGCCTTCCAAGCTAAGGGTCGCGGGTTCGAATCTCGTCTCCCGCTCATCTTAGAGATGTAAATTGAGGAGAGGGGAAGCAATTCTCCTTCTCCCTTTTCTTACTTTACAAATCTTGTCCTTGCCAATGTAGCTCAGTCGGTAGAGCACTTCCATGGTAAGGAAGGGGTCACCGGTTCGAATCCGGTCATTGGCTCTTCACTATTAGGATTTGTTTGCGATTGTCTCAACAAAGACTAACACTTTCTCCAAAAATGGCAAAAGAACAATTTGTACGTAACAAACCCCACGTGAACATCGGAACAATCGGACACGTGGACCACGGAAAGACAACTTTGACAGCTGCAATTACAGTTGTACTAGGTAAAGCAGGTTCCGCTGAAGTTAGAAGCTTCGACTCTATTGACAACGCGCCTGAAGAAAAAGAGCGTGGTATTACCATTAATACCTCACACGTAGAGTACGAAACAGAAAATCGTCACTACGCACACGTAGACTGCCCAGGTCACGCCGACTATGTGAAGAACATGATTACGGGTGCGGCTCAGATGGATGGCGCTATTTTGGTAGTGGCTTCTACTGATGGACCTATGCCTCAGACTCGTGAGCACATCCTGCTTGCACGTCAGGTAGGTGTACCTGCTATCGTTGTATTCATGAACAAGGTTGACCTTGTAGATGATGAAGAATTGTTGGAGCTTGTAGAAATGGAGATTCGTGAGCTTCTTGATGCATATCAGTTTCCTGGAGATGACACACCTGTTATCCAAGGTTCTGCATTGGGTGGTCTTGACGGACAGCCTCAGTGGGAAGAGAAGATCATGGAGCTGATGGCAGCTGTAGATGAGTTCGTTCCTACTCCTGTACGCGAGATTGACAAAGATTTCTTGATGCCTGTAGAGGACGTTTTCTCTATTACAGGTCGTGGTACAGTAGCAACAGGTCGTATTGAGCGTGGTGTCATCAACTCTGGTGATCCTGTAGATATCATCGGTATCGGTGCAGATGGACTCAAGTCAACTGTGACTGGAGTTGAGATGTTCCGTAAGATTCTCGATCGTGGAGAAGCAGGTGACAATGTAGGTCTACTTCTTCGTGGTGTTGATAAAACACAGATCAAGCGTGGTATGGTAATTATCAAGCCTGGATCTGTAACTCCTCACACGAAGTTTAAGGCTGAAATTTACGTCCTTTCTAAGGATGAAGGTGGTCGTCACACACCATTCTTCGGTAACTATCGTCCTCAGTTCTACTTCCGTACGACTGACGTGACAGGTGTGATCACTTTGGGTGACAACATCGAGATGGTAATGCCTGGTGACAACGTAACAATCAATGTAGAATTGATCTACCCTGTAGCGATGGAAAAAGGTCTTCGCTTTGCGATTCGTGAAGGTGGCCGTACGATCGGAGCAGGTCAGGTAACTGAAATTGTAGAATAAATATAGATTTCTGGGGCGTATTTTTGCGCTCCAGAATCTCTTTTTTTATCGCCCCGTTATAGGGGTTATTGTGTGTTTGTAAAGAGGGTTCAATCCCTACAAACGGGCGTAGCTCAACTGGTAGAGCGACGGTCTCCAAAACCGTAGGCTGAGGGTTCGAGTCCTTCCGCCCGTGCCAATAAAAGGAAAATGGAAAAGTTGAGAGCACGTTTCAACGAGTACTCAGACGAGCTGCTGAATAAAGTTCAGTGGCCCACATTAGAGGAACTTCAGAGTAGCACAGTGACCGTACTGATTGCTTCACTAATGATTGCCTTGGTCGTTTTTGCGATGGATTTCGCATTTGACAACCTCACAGGTCTCCTCTATTCCGCATTTAAATGATTTAAATCGAGTTAGGGAGTGAGATGGCGAAAGAGTGGTACGTCATAAGAGCCATTAGTGGCAAAGAAAAAAAGGTCAAAGAGTATCTTGAAAGTGAAATCGCCCGCGAGCAAGTAGGTGATTGGATCACGCAGGTATTGATTCCTACGGAGAAAGTTTTCGAGATGCGCAATGGCAAGAAGAAGCTTCGAGAGAGAAGTTTTCTTCCTGGATATATTTTGGCTGAGTGTGAGATGAACCCTGACCTCGCTTCTATGATTCGTGAGATTCCCAATGTCATTGGATTTCTGGCTGAATCAAAAGGTGGACCTCCAGTACCGTTGAGAGAATCGGAAGTCAGAAAAATCCTCGGCCAAGTAGACGAGATGAACGAGAAGGGCGAATTGCCAGAAGAGCCGTTCATTAAGGGAGAACCTGTAAAAGTAATGGCTGGACCATTCAACGGCTTCTCTGGTGTAGTAGACGAAGTCTACGAGGACAAGAAGAAGGTAAAAGTAGTCGTGAAAATCTTTGGACGAAATACGCCCATTGAGTTGAACTACTTCCAAGTAGAAAAAGAGTATTAAAGATATTCGCATGGCTCTGTAGAGCTATGCTTTCGTTTTTTGAGCAAATTTGTAATTCAGAGCTGAATAAGCTGGTGCCGATTTTTCTCACTCCTCAAATTTAATTTGGAGAATTATCGGGCTTCCCGTCCAGTCCGTTTAGCTTTATTTTTATAACTGAAGTAGACAGATGGCAAAACAAATCGAAACGTATGTCAAGCTTCAGGTGAAAGGTGGCCAGGCTAATCCCGCACCTCCTATCGGCCCTGCACTTGGTGCCAAGGGGTTGAACATCATGGAATTCTGTAAGCGTTTCAACGCTAAGACCCAAGACAAAATGGGGCAGGTTCTTCCCGTGGTGATCACCGTCTATGTTGACAAGTCTTTTGACTTCATCATCAAGACTCCCCCTGCAGCTGTACTTCTCTTGAATGCAGCCAAACTCAAGAAAGGATCGCCGGAACCCAACCGTAATAAGGTAGGGAAGGTAACATGGGATCAAGTTAAAGAGATCGCGGAAACCAAAATGCCTGACTTGAACAGCTTCACCATTGACTCAGCAATGAAGATGGTGGCTGGAACAGCTAAGAGCATGGGACTGCTGGTCGAAGGCACACCTCCTTGGGAGCAAAATGAATAGTGAACATGGCGACGTTGACCAAAAATCATAAAAAAGCACTCGAAGCAGTAGATCGAGAAAAGTACTATGCTCTTGAAGAAGCCTCTGCGCTGATCAAGAAAGTATCGTACGTTAAGTTCAACGAATCTGTAGAGCTGCACGTTCGCCTCGGTGTTGATCCTCGTCAGGCAAATCAAATGGTACGTGGCGTAGCCACCTTGCCACACGGTACGGGTAAAGAAGTACGCGTGCTTGTCCTGACATCACCTGACAAAGAGCAGGAAGCTACTGACGCAGGGGCGGATTTTGTGGGGCTGGATGAGTATATCCAGAAGATTCAAGGAGGATGGACTGACGTAGATGTCATCGTTTGTTCTCCCAATGTGATGGCAAAAGTCGGACGTTTGGGCCGTATTCTCGGACCACGTGGCTTGATGCCCAACCCTAAAAGTGGTACAGTAACTCCGAATGTAGGTCAGGCTGTAAAAGAAGTGAAAGCTGGTAAGATTGATTTCCGTGTCGATAAGACAGGAATCGTTCATGCAGCTGTTGGTAAAATTCAATTTTCTGCTGAGCAGATTCACGAAAATGCCATGGAACTTCTACAGACACTACAGCGTATGAAGCCCTCAGCAGCAAAGGGAATTTACTTTAAGTCAATTTTCCTTAGCTCTACGATGGGACCTGGCATCAGAATCGAGAAGTCATCCGTACCTGGACTCTCCTAAATCACTGAAACAATGACGAAGGAAGAAAAAATTGAATTAGTAAAGGAGCTGACGGAGAAGTTTAAAGCTTATCCTAACCTCTACATAGCCGATACGGGCGGGATGACTGTCGCTGAGTCAAACGAACTGCGTAAAGTATGTTTTGAAAAAGACATTCAGCTACAGATGATCAAGAATACACTGATACAGAAAGCCCTAGAGAATCTCGAAGGCGACTTTTCTGAAGTGTATCCTTCTTTGAAAAAGACCTCATCCGTATTCTTTGCGACTGAAGAAAATCCTAATGTACCTGCAAAGATCATCAAGGATTTCCGTAAAGGACCTGGTAAGGATAAAGAGCTGCCTATTTTGAAAGCAGCGATTATCGAGACATCTGTCTTCACAGGAGACGATCAACTCGATGCACTTACCAATCTCAAGTCGAAGAACGAGTTGATTGGCGAAGTTATTACCATATTGCAAAGCCCAGCGAAAAACGTCATTGGCGCGCTGCAGTCAGGTGGTCAAACTATCGCAGGTCTCATCAAGACTTTGCAAGAACGCGAGGAAGCGTAACCTTTTTTTCAATCTGAATTAAGAAATTTCTCTAATATTATCAACGATGGCAGATCTTAAGGAATTTGCAGAACAGCTAGTAAACCTTACAGTTAAGGAAGTAAATGAACTGGCTGGAATTTTGAAGGACGAATACGGCATTGAGCCAGCAGCTGCGGCTGTTGCTGTTGCTGCAGGATCTGGTGGCGGCGACGGAGCTGCTGCTGTAGAAGAGCAGACCGAATTTGATGTAATTCTTACATCTGCAGGTGCTAAGAAACTTAATGTTGTAAAAGCCGTAAAGAATGCATTGGGACTAGGACTTAAAGAGGCAAAAGGCCTTGTAGATTCAGCTCCTGCCCCAATTAAAGAGAAAGTGTCTAAAGAAGAAGCTGAAGAGCTCAAGAAGACACTTGAAGAAGCTGGTGCTGAGGTAGAGCTGAAGTAGTAAAACCTTTCACGGTTGAACTAGTTCTACCGTTAAGATAGACCTGATTCTTTGCAATCAGGTCTATTTTCCCATATATTCACAATAGGTTCTTTCCCAGGTGGCTTAATCCTATTTATTGGATCTCATCTTAAAAATTGAAAGTATTGGCTAATACGACTGGAATTAAAAGACACTCTTTCGCCAGGATTAACAAAGTTATCGACTACCCAGACTTCTTGGAAATTCAGCTGAAATCCTTCCAAGAATTCATGCAGGTTGATACGGCTCCTGATAAGCGAAAAGACGAAGGGCTATTCAAAGTATTTAAGGAGAATTTCCCCATCACCGACGCGAGAGAAAACTTTGTACTGGAGTTTCTCGACTATTATATAGACCCGCCTCGGTACTCTATCGAAGAATGTAAAGCCAGGGGATTGACCTATTCTGTAGCCCTCAAAGCAAAGTTATTCCTGTATTGTACAGATCCTGAAAACGAAGACTTTGAGCCTGTAACACAAGAGGTATATCTCGGCAACATTCCCTACATGTCCAAGGATGGTACATTTATCATCAATGGAGCTGAACGTGTTGTCGTGTCCCAGTTGCACCGTTCTCCAGGTGTATTCTTTGGACAATCTTACCACGCCAACGGTACTAGACTGTACTCGGCGCGGATTATCCCATTTAAGGGCTCTTGGATCGAATTCTCCACAGATGTAAACAATGTCATGTATGCCTACATTGACCGTAAGAAGAAATTCCCGGTCACTACCCTGCTACGTGCCATTGGTTACAGCTCTGATAAAGACATCCTAGAAATCTTCGGGTTGGCTGAGGAGATGAAAATCACCAAAGCGAATCTCAAGAAGGCAGTCGACCGTAAGCTCGCTGCTCGTATCCTGCGTACATGGACAGAAGACTTTGTAGATGAAGATACAGGTGAAGTAGTATCGATCACCCGTAATGAGGTATTGTTTGAGCGTGACCACATCATCCAAAAAGATGATGTGGAGCAAATCCTGGATTCAGGCGTTGCTTCTATGATTTTGGTATCAGATGCTATGAATGCCGCTGAATACTCGATCATTTACAACACGCTCCAGAAGGACAATTCCAACTCACAGAGCGAGGCTGTAGATCTGATCTACCGACAGCTGCGTAATGCAGAGCCGCCAGACGAGGAGACAGCAAGAAGTGTGATTGATAAGCTCTTCTTCAGCGATAAGCGTTATGACTTAGGAGAAGTAGGTCGCTATCGTTTGAACAAGAAGCTTCACGGCACTTTTGAAGAAGATAGCCAAGTTCTTACTAAGGCTGACATCATCAAGATCGTCGAATACCTAGTAGAGCTTCAAAATAGTAAGACTCACGTAGATGACATTGACCACCTCTCCAACAGAAGGGTGCGTACAGTCGGTGAGCAATTGTACTCTCAGTTCAGTGTTGGACTGGCCCGTATGGCCCGTACCATTCGTGAACGTATGAATATTCGTGACAATGAGGTATTTACGCCTGCTGATTTGATCAATGCGCGTACATTATCCAGTGTCATTAACTCTTTCTTTGGAACCAATCAGTTGTCTCAGTTCCTAGATCAGACTAACCCGCTATCGGAGATCACACACAAGCGTCGTGTATCTGCTCTAGGTCCAGGTGGTCTGTCACGTGAGCGTGCAGGTTTTGAGGTGCGTGACGTACACTACACACACTATGGACGCCTATGTCCGATTGAGACACCGGAAGGTCCCAACATTGGGTTGATTTCTTCCCTCTGTACATATGCGCGTATCAACGAGATGGGCTTCATCGAGACACCTTATCGTGAGGTGACCGAAGGAGTGGCAGCTCCCGAAGCGATTTACTTGAGTGCAGAAGAAGAAGACAACCAGATTATCGCTCAGTCCAACGCACCTGTGGATGGTAAAGGAAACTTTATGAATCCTACAGTAAAAGCGCGTAAGCAGGGTGACTTCCCAATGGTAGATCCCGAGGAATTGAGATATATGGACGTAGCACCTAATCAGATTGTATCTGTGGCCGCGTCCTTGATTCCATTCCTTGAAAATGATGATGCAAACCGTGCCCTGATGGGATCGAACATGCAGCGTCAGGCTGTACCGTTGTTGAAGGCACAAGCTCCTGTCGTAGGTACAGGGATTGAGGAAAAAGTAGCCTTAGACTCTCGCTCAATGCTGCAAGCAGAAGGCGATGGCGTCATCGACTATGTAGATGGGTCAAAAATCGTGATTCGTTACGATCGATCTCCTATTGATGATTTGATCAACTTTGATTCTAATCTGGTGACATACAACGTGCCTAAGTACGTGCGTACCAACCAGAATACAGCGATCAACCTTCGTCCTTGCATCCGTCCTGGACAGCGTGTAACCCTAGGAACCGTTATTGCCGATGGTTATGCAACAGAAGACGGCGAATTGGCGCTAGGTAAGAATCTCTTGGTAGCTTACATGCCTTGGCAGGGGTATAACTTTGAGGATGCGATCGTGATCTCTGAGCGCATTGTAGCAGATGATGTCTATACTTCTATTCACATTGAGGAGTTCGAACTTCAGGTTCGTGACACTAAGCGTGGAGAAGAGGAATTGACACGCGAGATTCCTAACGTAAGTGAGGATGCGATCAAGCACTTGGATGAAAACGGATTGATTCGTGTAGGAGCGGATGTGAATCCTGGTGATATCTTGATCGGTAAGATTACGCCTAAAGGGGAATCTGATCCTACACCAGAAGAGAAGTTGCTACGTGCCATCTTTGGTGACAAAGCAGGTGATGTAAAGGATGCTTCTCTACGCGTACCTCCATCCATCAAAGGGGTAGTCATAGACAAGGTGCTATTCTCTAAGGAGAAGCGTGAAGCGCGTAACAAAGCACGTGATAAGAAGCTACTCGCTACATTGGAGGAGCGTTATCACAAAGATCTGGAAGATATCCGTCAGATGATGGTTTCCAAGCTGGTATCCCTGCTAGGAGATTTGAAGTCGAAGGGGATTAAAAATAAATTCAACGAGGAAATCATTCCTTCAGGAAAGAAGTTTACCGAAAAGTTACTCTTGGGTCTAAATTATCTGGACTTGATCCCTAGCGGATGGACAGAGAATGAAGACATGAACACCAACATTGAGCATCTTTTCCGCAACTTTAAGCGTCGTTATGATGAGATCGAGAGCCGATTCCGTCGCGAAGAATACCAGATTCGTGTAGGGGATGAGTTGCCATCAGGGATCTTGAAGTTGGCGAAGGTGTACGTGGCGAAGAAGCGTAAACTGAAGGTAGGAGATAAGATGGCGGGACGTCATGGTAACAAGGGGGTTGTCTCTCGTATTGTTCCTGTGGAAGACATGCCTTTCCTCGATGATGGAACACCTGTTGACATTGTTTTGAATCCTTTGGGTGTACCTTCTCGTATGAACCTAGGCCAGGTATTCGAAACGATCCTCGGTTGGGCAGGTAAAAAGCTAGGTATCAAGTACGCAACACCTATTTTTGACGGAGCAACCATTGATGATGTGAATGAGCAGCTAAGAAAAGCTGGGCTTCCTGAGTTTGGTGTGACGCAACTCAACAATGGGCAGACGGGAGAGAAGTTTGCAGAATCTACTACAGTAGGTATAAACTATATGTTGAAGCTGATTCACTTGGTAGATGACAAAATGCACGCTCGTTCTATCGGTCCTTACTCACTCATTACACAGCAGCCACTTGGCGGTAAAGCCCAATTTGGTGGCCAGCGTTTTGGTGAGATGGAAGTATGGGCATTGGAGGCCTTTGGTGCCGCTCATATCCTACGTGAGATGCTGACGGTGAAGTCTGATGACGTGATTGGACGTGCGAAGGTATATGAAGCCATTGTGAAAGGGGATGTTTTGCCTATTCCTGGTGTACCTGAATCGTTCAACGTATTGATCCATGAACTTCGTGGCCTTGCCTTGGAAGTGACATTGGAGTAATTAAAATAATAACCCTGCCTGTACATCAGGTGGGGTTTGAATATATCCCTTTATTAAGGACCCTAAATAATCGGAGGTAACGCATGCCTATTGCAAAGAACACGAAGATTTCCAGTGATTTTCACCGAATCACAGTAAGTCTTGCCTCTCCAGAAGCAATTCTAAACCGCTCGCATGGGGAGGTCCTTAAGCCCGAGACCATTAACTATCGTACGTACAAGCCTGAAAAGGACGGACTTTTCTGCGAAAGGATATTCGGCCCTGTAAAGGATTACGAATGTCATTGCGGAAAGTATAAGCGCATCCGTTATAAGGGCATCATTTGCGACCGATGTGGAGTAGAAGTAACCGAGAAGAAGGTACGTCGCGAAAGAATGGGCCATATTCAGCTTGTTGTACCTGTGGCACATATCTGGTACTTCCGTACCTTGCCCAGTAAGATAGGTTATCTCTTGGGATTGACTTCTAAGAAGCTGGATCAAATTATATACTATGAGCGCTATGTCGTCATCACTCCTGGATTGATGGAGAAGGAAGGCATACAACGCATGGATTTCCTGACAGAGGAAGAGTATCTCAATATCATGGAGACGCTTCCGAAGGAAAATCAAATGTTGCCAGATGAAGATCCCAACAAGTTCACTGCCAAAATGGGAGCTGATGCGTTGGAAGCACTGCTAAGTACCGTACAGCTAGACGAACTTTCGTATAGCCTACGCCAGAAAGCGGCGACTGAGACTTCACAGCAACGTAAAAATGATGCATTGAAGCGTCTGAAGGTAGTAGAAGCCTTCCGCGCAGCCAATCGTCGCATAGAAAACCGTCCAGAATGGATGGTGATTCGCATTGTGCCCGTCATTCCACCAGAGCTTCGTCCTTTGGTTCCCTTGGAAGGTGGACGTTTTGCGACTTCTGACTTGAATGACCTTTACCGTCGTGTGATCATCCGTAACAATCGTCTTAAGCGCTTGATTGAAATCAAGGCTCCAGAGGTGATTTTGCGTAATGAGAAGCGGATGCTTCAGGAAGCTGTAGACTCCCTCTTCGACAATACGCGTAAAGTAAATGCTGTCCGTTCAGATTCTAACCGCGCCTTGAAATCCCTCTCAGACATGCTGAAAGGTAAGCAAGGACGTTTCCGTCAGAATCTATTGGGTAAGCGTGTCGACTATTCAGGTCGTTCAGTAATCGTCGTAGGTCCTACTTTGAAGCTTCACGAATGTGGATTGCCCAAGGCCATGGCAGCCGAGCTGTTCAAGCCTTTTGTCATCCGTAAGCTCATCGAGCGTGGAATCGTGAAGACGGTAAAGAGCGCCAAAAAGCTGGTCGATAGAAGAGATCCAGTCATCTGGGATATTCTCGAAAACGTACTGAAAGGTCACCCTGTGATGCTTAACCGCGCACCGACCCTTCACCGTTTGGGTATTCAGGCATTTATGCCACGCCTCGTAGAGGGTAAGGCTGTCCAGTTGCACCCACTGGTATGTACAGGTTTCAACGCCGACTTTGACGGTGACCAGATGGCGGTACACGTACCTTTGTCTAACGAAGCTTGTCTGGAAGCCATGGTCCTTATGTTGGCCTCTCACAACATTCTTCACCCTGCCAACGGTGCACCGATTACACTTCCTACTCAGGATATGGTATTGGGTGTATACTACCTTACCAAAGGTCGCCCAGGACGTAAGGGAGAAGGCTACCTATTCGGTAGTCCAGAAGAAGTAGAGATTGCCTACAATGAAGGTGTGGTCGAAAAGCATGCCCGCATCAAAATGCGTCACTATGACTATGATGCTGATACAGGAGCGACGATCTTGGATGAGAATGGCAAGGCCAAGACGACCATCTACGAAACGACTGTAGGACGTGTACTCTTCAACAAGATCGTACCTGAAGGCGGAGGTTATGTAAACGTGTTGCTCTCCAAGAAGACGATGCGTAAAGTAATCGCTGAGATCTTCAATAAGGTAGGTCTAGTGAAAACAGTGAAATTCCTTGATGATCTGAAGGATCTTGGTTTCCGCGAAGCATACGTTGGAGGTCTTTCCTTTGGTCTGAATGAGGTAATTGTACCTGCAGAAAAAGAAACACTGATCGAAGCTGCCAATGAGCAAATCGAAGAAGTGTGGATGAACTATAATATGGGTCTGATCACAGAAAACGAGCGCTACAATCAGGTGATCGATATCTGGACACAGACCAACTCTAAGCTGACCGATACATTGATGACGCAGCTTGCAGAGGACAAAGACGGCTTCAACAACATCTATATGATGATGCACTCAGGAGCACGTGGTTCTAAGCAGCAGATTCGTCAGTTGGGCGGTATGCGTGGATTGATGGCCAAGCCTCAGAAATCTTTGAAAGGTTCTGCTGGTGAGATCATCGAGAACCCCATCTTGGCAAACTTCCGTGAAGGGCTTTCGGTACTGGAGTACTTCATCTCCACACACGGTGCACGTAAAGGTCTGGCGGATACAGCCTTGAAGACGGCAGATGCAGGTTACCTCACACGTCGTCTGGTAGATGTAGCACAGGACGTGATTGTCACGGAGTTTGACTGTGGTACATTGAGAGGGGTGCGTATCTCAGCTTTGAAAGAGAATGAAGATGTGATTCAGTCTTTGGGTGATCGTATCCTGGGCCGTGTATCACTCAATGATATTTATGACCCATTGGATGAGGATCGCTTGATCGTGGCTGGTGGTGAAGACATCACAGAAGCTGTTGCACGTGACATCGAGAACTCTCCTATTGAAGAAATAGAAATTCGCTCGGTACTGACTTGTGAATCTAAGCAAGGGGTCTGTGCCAAGTGTTACGGTCGTAACCTAGCTACAGGTAAGATCGTGCAGGTAGGTGAATCCGTAGGGGTAATCGCTGCACAGTCTATCGGTGAGCCTGGTACACAGTTGACGCTTCGTACTTTCCACGTTGGAGGTGTCGCTCAGCGTATCGCCAACGCTTCTCAACTGACGGCCAAGTTCTCAGGTCGTTTGGTCCTAGAGGATGTAAAGGCGGTAGAGAGAGAAGAGAGAGGAGATAAAGTCAATGTAGTCATTAGTCGTGCGGGTAAAGTGAAGATCTTTGACGATCAAGATCGTCAGTTGTTCTTCAACAAGGTACCTTATGGTTCAAACCTTCAAGTTAAGAATGGCCAGCGCATCGAAGCAGGTGAGATCATCTGTAACTGGGATCCCTATAACTCAGTAATTATCTCTGAGTTTGATGGTAAGGCTGTCCTGATCGATGTGAAAGAAGGGGCTACATACCTGGAGGATGTGGATGAGCAGACAGGACACAAAGAGAAGATCATAATTGACTCTCGTGACCGCTCTGTGAACCCCACCATTAACATTGAGAACAAAGCAGGGGAAGAACTTCGTTCATACAACCTGCCTGTAGGTGCGCACTTGGTCGTAGAGGATGGAGAAGAATTGACCGCAGGTCAGGTTCTTGTAAAGATTCCACGTTCAGGTGGTGGTACAGCAGATATTACAGGTGGTCTTCCACGTGTAACCGAGCTGTTCGAAGCGCGTAACCCATCCAATCCTGCGGTTGTATCCGCGATCGAAGGTGAGGTAAGATTGGGAGGTATCAAGCGTGGTAACCGTGAGGTATTTATCAAAGCACCCGATGACTCGGATGAGCGTCGCTACCTTGTATCTTTGAATAAGCACATCCTGGTATATGACGGAGACTACGTCATGTCGGGTGAGATGCTCTCTGATGGTGCGATTGCGCCACGTGACATCCTGTCTATCAAAGGACCTAGTGCCGTGCAGTCCTACATCGTGAATGAGATTCAGGAAGTATACCGTATGCAGGGGGTACCGATCAACGACAAGCACGTCGAGGTCATCGTACGCCAGATGATGCAGAAGGTAGAAGTAGTCGATCCAGGTGATACGATCTTCTTGGAGAAAGAAGTGGTCATGCGTCTGGACTTCCAGGAGGAGAACGACTGGATCTACGACAAGTTGGTAGTAGAAGATGCGGGTGATTCTGAGAAGTTGCGTCCTGGTCAGATCATTTCACAACGTGGATTGAGAGACGAGAACTCACAGCTTCGTCGTCAGGACAAGGAGTTAGTCAAAGCGCGCGGGGTTCGTCCTGCGGTTTGTCAGCCTGTATTGATGGGTATCACACGAGCATCTTTGGGTACGAAGTCATGGCTATCTGCGGCTTCCTTCCAGGAGACGACCAAAGTACTTTCCGAGGCAGCGATCATGGCGAAGACTGACGAGCTCCAAGGCTTGAAGGAAAACGTGATCGTCGGACACTTGATTCCAGCGGGTACTGGTCTCCGCAACTATCAGGATCTCCTGGTAGGAGAGATGAAAGAGTACAAAGATCGCGCAAACCGCCGCGCCGCACGCGAAGCTGCGATGTACGATTAATTGATTTGAAACTGGCTTCGGCTGGTGAGATATAAATAGAAAGAGGCCGCTCGTGAGGGGGGTCTCTTTTTTTGTTAGATATATGAGGCACTGATACAGTAAGTGGCTTCAATACAAAAGAAAATGGCTACCCCAAAGGATAGCCATTCATATTATTTGATTTTCTTTTCCCCCTCTACTCTAACACCACCCTACTCACCGTAGGCTCTCCATTTACCAATACCTTCACTAGGAAGGTCCCCGCGGGCAGTGCTTGGGAATCCCAGATATACCTATGCGTCCCATGCTTGAGCTTGTCACTGACTAGAGTTTGAATCTTTTTGCCAAAAGAATCTACAACGTCAATCTGAACCTGTGAGGTTTTCTCTAGCTGGAACGAGATGATGGTCGAACGATCGGTGCTGGGATTAGGAAATGTCTTGAGATTGAGACCTTCACGAATAATAATTCCTTTGAGTTCGATTTCCTTTTCTGCTTTTACTCGATTTTTTGAGTTGATGACCACGACACCATCCTTCCCTTTGGGACCATATATTTTCAAAGCAGATTCTCCCTTCAAGACATCTATTGTGGCGATCTGATCTGTAGGAATCTCTTCGAAGTTGGAGCGATCGACTATTTTTCCATCTAAGACGATCAATGGGTCGACATCTGCTACAGGTCGCACCTTAAGTAGGCTAACAGCTTTACCTTCCTTTTCTACATATCCAAAGCTCCCTTCAGATTTCACCTTTGCCTTTTTCTTCTTCTTTTTTTCTACCTTTTTGGGAGCTTTCTCTTTCGTAAAGAAGGCAATGACTTTTTCTCCTTCCTTGACAGGGAAACGTTCCTGAGCACTTTCGCAAGTAAGAATCTCCATATAGCTGATATCCTTGGGCCTGAGTGCTTCCTTGAGGTCCTCCTTGGCCACTTCTACCCCGTCTATGAAGTATCGAACTTCCTCTTGTGTTGTGCCTTTGCTTTTACCCTTACTTTTGATTTTGAACTTAGTTTCTCCCTGTTCAAATCCAATGACCGTGAGGGGTTTGATGGGAGAGTCTACCTTAGTCAAAATTTGTGGAGCCTCAACTTGAATCGGTTTATTTGGATCGATCAAAGCAGGAGCTTCGATACGGTTCGTTGACAAGGGAAAGAGTGAAATAAAATAACCAGATGTAACGGTTTCAATTTTCATGTTTGTCTCCGGTGCTATAGGTGGATAAGTAGGCGTGGGAGCAGGATCGGGTTCAGGAGCAGGTAAGTCTGATAAGGGATAAACCTCATGTTCAACTATCGACTGAGACAGAGTAGGAGGTTCCATCGCTATAGCGTGATTCTTGGAGAAAAAGGGGCTAAAGGCTAGGCCCACGACTACTAAGATGGCCAGTATTCCTCGCATGGGAACACGCTTTTGCGGAACAGGATCAAATAATCTTCGGATACGAATGCCCAATTGTGAGGGCTTACCAGTTGCTTGCATAGTAAAAATCGGATTAAGAGATTGACGAAAACGTTCTAATTGTGTGAGCGTCTGGGCATAAACCCAAGGGTCGCCCGCCACACGCCGTACGATGTCATCACAGCACTTCTCTCTCTCCAATTGAATCTCGCGAGAGATCCACCAGACAGCAGGATGATAAAAGAAAAGAACTTCTATAAATACCTGGAGCTGATTGATTAAGAAATCGGCTCGTTTGATATGCGCTAATTCATGTAGTAAGATCGACTCTAGCTGTGCTGGAGTCAGTCCACTGAGTAGTCCTACAGGGAATAAGATGATGGGTTTCCAAAAACCAATGGTCATCGGCTCCTGTACCAAAGGATGTATTTTGAGCTGGGCCGTTTGGGAAATGCCTAGACGAAGAGACAAATGGCGTATTTGTAATTGTATCTCGTCACTAGAAGGAAGCTGGCTCTTAGTTCGTAGGTGATGAACCTGATAATATCCTCTTACCAATCGAAGGCTTGAGAGTAGCAAACCTATTATATACAGGATCGCTAAATAGGGAAACCAGCCCTCAATTTGAGTGAAGTAAGCTTCCCAAATGGTGAAAGATGGGTCTGGGTTTGCTTCTGATAGTAAGGAGACTGAAGTAAGGGAAAAGGGTGAAAATAAGGTGCTAGAAGCATGAATCTGCTGTGCATCCTGATAGTGTATCCAGAAGATCCCAATATGCACACTCAGAAAGAATCCCAAGAGCCCTACAAGTGTCAGGTAGCGATGAGAGGAAGTATGATCGGACATGAATTTTTTGCCCAAAGCCCAAATCATGGCCATGAGACCACCCAGCCAAAGAGAGTGGAAAATCGTCCAGCCTAGTGCGCTGACGATTGCCTGTGTGTCTAGCGTGATCATGAGTCTTGCTGATTGCGCTTCTGCTGAAGCCATTCCTCTAGCTGTATAAGTTCGTCTTCTGTAGGTTGACTTTGACCCAATGCGTGTAGGGCTAGGTCTATGGCAGAACCTTTGAACGCTGCATCTTTAAGACGGTCAAAGAGGGAAGTCTGTACTTCATTTTCTTGTATGAGGGCTTGATAGCTATGCTTTTTTCCCGATCCTGTACGTTGGATCAGCCCTTTTTCTACCATGCGTTGCATCTGCTTTAAGGTCGTAGTGTAACCCACATCCTTTTGGGCACTGATCGCCTCGTGCACTTCACGCACACTGATGGGTTCATTTGCCCATATGACACGAAGGATGTCCAGTTCTGCATCAGAGGGAGTCATATCTATTATTGCTTGTAAGGACGAAATAAATCGCCCTTGAAATCAGTCTATTCTTTATGTGTAGATGGTTGTCCTGCTGAGAGAAGTGCTATGATGGACCCAATATAAACGACACGTGTCGTAATTCAAAATAAAAAAACGACAGCTGTCGTAAAAAATATTTCTTGTACCTGAGATAAAGCATGTAAATTGTAAACTTTCTACATATAAACGGATGGGTAAAGTGATGAAAATCAATATATTTGGTGCTTCTGGAGCAGGGACTACTACCTTAGGACGCGCACTTGCAAAATATTTCGATTATCCATTTCTGGATTCAGACACCTATTACTGGAAAATGACGGATCCTCCTTTTCAGATCAAGTATTCACCTGAGACACGCCAAGCGAATCTTAAGCGTGACTTTCTCTCGTATTCAGATGTGGTCTTGACGGGAGGTATGATGAACTGGGGGGAAGGTTGGGAGAGCTGTTTTGATGTAGCTTTTTTTCTCTATTTATCGCCTGAGGTCAGAATGCAAAGATTGAGGAAAAGGGAGCGAGAACGATACGGGGAAAAATTGGAACATGATCCCATTGTACAACAGACCTCTATAGAATTTTTGGAATGGGCCGCGGGATATGACGATCCCGACTTTGATGGAAAGAGTATCACCCGCCATCGTAAATGGATGGAGCACATCTCCTATCCTGTGATTGCCATTGAAAATAGTCGGACAGAGGAATGGTTGCTAAAAGAGGCCTTGTGGCAAATGGAGGATCTTGAATGATAGTCCTTTCTACATCTCTACAACGTCTTCAAATACTCGATCATTGCCCAGCGTTCGCTCGTACTGAGCGTATCTCCAAAGTAATGTCCGACATGGCTACTGCCAGGAAGGGTTGTGTCGTAGGTCCATTTACCGCGTGGATTGTTGCGATCTGTATAGTTCCAGCCCACTTTCTGCATATTATAATCTTCGGAATCAGCTGTACGCTGCCAATAGGTAGGACGCGCCTTGCTGTCCAGTAGCGTCCATAAATCGGGAACAGATCCATTGTGTAGGTAGGGAGCGGTAGCCCAAATGCCATCCAAAGGAGGTGCCATGTATCCGTAGGAAGCTTGATTCATGGAAGGTGGATCGGTCTGCGCAAACCAACTCTGGTTGTACCAGTCAAATAAAGGCGTCTTTAAGTTGTAGATGGCATAGGCAGAGTCTGTCTGGATGATCGGAAGGGGGATGATTTTATTTGGATAGAACTCCTTTTCCCCATAGCTCCCATGACATTCTTCGCAGTGCCGCGCAAATAATAGCTCTCCCTCTGCCGCCAATTTGCGGTCAATCTCCCCTGGATAGGTCGGAGGCTCAATCGTGTTGATCCAAGCGAGCACATCTGCAAAATGCTGCTGAATGTCTCGAGCCTTGGTGCTGTCGTGGACGCCCAATACCGAAGCCTGCATGAGCAATTTGGTGAAATCTCCCCTGCCTACGCCGTTGTAGTACAGCATCCCTTTCTTCTGTGCATGCCAAAGCGGAGGTACATCTGTCCCGACAGGAAATGCCAATGGCTCAAAGTTGGCGGAGTCCTGATACGCAAGATCCGTAGGATTGCGATAGGCTACAGCAGCTTCCTCCAAGCGAAAGGCAGGATTTAACCCCTGATTGATCATCTTCAGATTGTGACCAATAGCCTCATACCATTTGGCCTGCTCCTCATAGACCGCCCATTCAGGTGATTTTTTCCCATATTTCAATTTCACCATCCAGTTGAATCCACGTATGATGGTCATAGACGATCTTGTGTAATCGCTGAAGCTATTGCCCAACCCCAAAATCAGTTGTCCATTGAGTTTTTGTGCATGGCAGGAAAAGCAATTGCCGCTAACGACTGTCACATCTTCGCCTCGCTCAAAGGCAATGGCATGGTAGGGGAGGCCCCCGTTGAGTCCTACCCGCCTGAGAATGGTATCGGGTCTAGCAGGAAAAAAACGGGTATGTACATCATAAGGTACGCCATTGCCGACCAAGTCTCCATAAATCATGTACTGGAATCCTGCATCGGGATTTCCATCGGTGACCTGCGTGTAGGGTTTGTAGGGGACGATGCGTTTGTCTGCTTCGGTTGTAGCACTGATCTCCCAAGTGGGACGACATGCCCAAATAAAGCAAAAGATGAGGATAGAGATAGGAACAATGTATCGGTACATGGAGGTTCTCTTCACGATGGATGTAAAAAGGTAACGCCTGTAAGGGAAAGCTGTTAGGAAAAAGGTGAAATTCTGAGAGAGGAACTTATCTTTGTCGGAATTTGGAATGGAAGGAACATGGAACAAACGAAACAGGACTTTATTGAGTGGTGGAATCAGTCGCCTTTTTTTAAGTGGGCAGATCTGGAGATCATGGAGGCCGCGGATGGGAAGTCTGAGCTTAAGCTGAATGTGCAGCGTCATCATCGGGGAGGGGGAGGAACCAAGGCTGTACATGGTGGGATCATCGCCTACATGTTTGATGGACTGTTATCTTCCGCAGCTCGCTCTCTGGCAGGGGAGGACCTCATGGCGATGGCGACCATGACCCTCAACGTCCAGTATCTCCAATTACTCAATGTCTCTGAAGTGGTGATCGGAAAGGCCCACGTACAAAAGGCAGGGAAGAGCACAGCCTATGTGTATGGCGAGTTGTACGATGACAAGGGAGAAGCCTGCTCCACCTGTACAGGGATATTTCGATACTTCTACAAGAAGTCGGGAAGTAAGGAGCCTTCAAAGCTCTGATTTTTCTGAAAGAACTTTCAAAGCCAGCTTATCTGCTTTTTTGAGTTTACTCACGACTAAATCATAGGAGTGCTTCACGAGATGTCGCAAGAGCTTATCAGTGATTTCGTGGTAAATGTAGACCGTATTCCAGTGTTTTTTATTCATATGCCATGCCCCTTCGATGGCATCAGGATATTTTTCTCTCAGCTCTACAGCATATTCAGGATCACATTTTAGGCTGATGCGATCTCCATGTTCGAGCGGGATCAGGGCAAACATTTTTCCCATGACTTTGAATACTAATGTCTCCTCATCAAAAGGAAAGCCTTCACTGGTTCCAGGATAGCTGATACAGTATTCACGCAGTTGTTCGAGATCCATAAGATGAAGGTGGGGTAATTTGAAGGTTGCAGGCAATTATTGCCCTTCAAAAAACAGGAATGTAGGGAGAATGCAAAATATTATACGCCTATTTCAGAAGCATGTTGATTGCTTTAGAAATAAAATGATAGCCTAGATTTTGAAAGGGCAAGACGTCGGTAGGGGAGATGTTTATTTCAATGCAGATACATCTGCTATATAGAGATAATATTTTTGATACAGATCGAACACGAGTCTGTATCAAAAATATTATCTCTA
>JBCBPW010000099.1:0-24610 GCA_039820545.1 Bacteroidota bacterium
GAGATTAACGAAAAAAATCGCATTTGTGGGAGACAACTTTTCTTGAGAGTCGAGGGTCTTTCCCATTTAGCCGTAAGAATTATTTTTCTTTATGGATACCATAAAACGACTCACCAGACAGAATATCTGATGAGTCAGGCTTCATAACGGTGTAAAAAATGGCTACATGTGGAGCGACATTGGGAGATGCCACTTGGATTCTCGATATCGAGACTGATGAGAAATGGTTGTGTTTTATCTTACTATGCGAGACCTAGGATGCCTATGGTTGGTGCTGTCGGGAAGATGGAACATTGTGTGATGAAATTTTCCCTAAGTTAGGCTCACCCAAAATCCTAGAGTAGCGTATGAATACGATATGTATATAGGTGTTTCTACGTATTTTGTCTTCACCTATTCCTTATGTACATTTTTTCATATCCTCTTCTCATATCTTTGGAACTCTCCTCTAATTTTATTTCTTATGTGAAAGTAATACATGAATAAGGTGTGGATAATAAAATCATTATCAGGCTTTAACAAGAGCTAAAATATTTGTATAATTGAGAAAATATTTGATTTGGTAAAATGAACTATTTTTGGAAAACTTTCAGCTTGGCCCTGTTACTCGCCCTCGCAGGTCAAGTGACTCAGGCTCAGCCTGTATATATTGATCATAGAGATCAAGAAAAAGGCATGACAGTAGTCTGTGTATCACCTTCTGCTACCTTGAGAGAGCTACCAGGAGAGAAGAATATCGCACTAGGCCAGACCTTTTTTGGAGAAGAGGTGAGTCACGAAGGTCAAGAGGCCCTTGTCAAGGGAGAAAACCACAATTATATCCTCGTGCGCACCCAAACAGGGAAAATTGGCTGGGTAGATGATCGTTTCCTCGTCAAAGATGCAGGAGTAGTTGTCCTGACAGACGACGCACGACTGTATGAAAGTCCTGGAAATTATACCACAGCTTTGGGCCAGTTTTTCTATGCAGGAGAAATTGCCATTCTTAGCTCTTATGAAGATAATTGGGTCAAACTCATCGGAAGGAATAAGCATAAGATCGGATGGATCAAAGGATACGAAATACTGAGTGTCGAGCCTACAGATCTAGAAATTGCCAAGCTACTCTCGGACGCACTGGACATCGCAGACCCTACACAGCGCCGCGTTGCACTTGAAAACATCGGAGATACTCCTGGATTCAATTCCTCTCCGCTAGCAGGTGTCGTGAAGGAAGAGGTATTGCTCACGGCCATGCCTGCTGACGACCAACTTTCGCCAGGTAAGAAGTACCTACAGGAAGGGGTAGATGACTTTTTCCCCAATGGTGAGGACGATGTAGCAGATGATATTTTCGGTGGGATCGATGATCTAGGAACCATCCCAGAGGATGGAAATAATAACCGCCCTGGCTACGAGGTGCAGGACATCATAGATAGAGAGACAGGGAAGGTCATTCAGCGTGTACGAGAGACAGGAACCATCCAGCCAGTCAAAGCCAAAAATCCCAAGACAGAGCTATATGCCTATCACAAAACGGCACCCGTCGGCTCAAAAATTCTTTTAGAAGTGCCTGGGACGACGGATTATGTACCGCTGACAGTCGTAGCCAAGTTGCGCAATGACAACCCGCACATCGTAGGTCTAGGATCAGAAGTCATCCAAAAGGTCTTTGGAGAGTCGCAAGCGAAGAATGTAACATCCGCTACTATTCTGTACTTCCCTTAGTGGCCAAAGGGAAGCGCTAGGTCCCTGCATCCTAGACAAAAGCTAACCATAAACTTCCAATCGCCTGTGTTTCCTCGTGATCCGCAGGCGATACTTATATCTGAGGCTTTTGCTCTTGCTGATGTCTGAGTCGCGCGTAGGCCCAAACGGTTCCAATGTAGACATTGGCCATGTCGATTAATCTTGGAGAAGTGTTCACACCATGTACCTCAAAATCCTGGCGGTTCAACTCATAGACCTCGCTTCGACTGTCTTGACATAAACTCTCCCCATAGATCAAAGGTCCCCAAATCTTGCGTGTCAGAGAGAGATTGCGTGCATACACGCCAGGGGCGCCTGTATAGATGCTGAATACATCGAGATAAGGGAGTCTACTGTTTTGGCCGACGATGGGTACACCTGTTACTTTCTCTGTCTGATAGATGTAGCTTTTGGCCATCGTGTAGGAGTGCGCAATGTCGTCTGTCACCAACATCCGCAGCAAAGCCAGTCTATCTTCTGGCTGGGCCAGCTCATTTCGGATAAACCCACCAGGAATGAATACCATGGCATAATTCGTGTCAGCAGGGCGGAAAAAACCCATAGCATCCCGAATGTCCCAGTTGGGAGAGTGAATGTTGTAGTGGATGATTAAGGTGAGATCTGGTTTGTATGCATTGATTTTCTCCGCACGAGCACGAAGGTCATCGGCATTATAAAAAAACTTGAACAGCTCTTTGTCTCCTGCCTTCTTCAGCCAGTAAGTCAAATCTTCTGCTGGCCAGTCATTTTCTAAGGCGACAGCTCTCAGCGTAGAATCTTTGGCCTCCTTTTTCCATTCTTCAAATGTCCTCCCTCTCACCCCTACACCAGGTACTTCACGTGTCATCAGAACTTCTGCTCCCAGTTTTTCCAGGCTATCTCGGATCAGCCATGCCGTAGCCAATGTCAGGCGAGGCTCAAAAAAAGCAACAGGAGGTTTCCCTTTTTTTCGATTACCTCGCATCTTCATGTACTTCCCTTCTAGCTCAGCATCGGCAAGCGTATTAGACACGTGTCCAGGGTCCAGAGCAATCTTCAGCCCCTTCATGGGCTGAGTAGCCTCAGGATCAAAGGAGAATGGAGTGAGGGAATCCACTTGAACATTTGTTCCTAGGATCTGCGTCCACTTTTTTAAGCCTTTCGCTTGATACAAATTCAGCAATGAGTCGGGAGCTAGTTGCTGGAAAAGCTGGGCTGTAAAGGCGTATTCTTGCGGGTAAATGCGACACTCTACCAAGCCTGCTTCCCGATCTTCGGCAGAAGCATACAAGGCAATCCCTGTCTCATTGATTTCCACATGACGATGTAAGGAATCGTCTTTGAGCAACCAGTCGAGTGATTGAATATTTTTTGTCGTCTCAAGAGACTTTTTCTGGCTCGGCTGCTTACAAGCACTGAGTAAAAACGTGCCTATCGCGATGTAGAACAAGTATCGATGCATAAAACGAAAATAGGGAAATTGTCGATTTACCCACCATATTTTGAGAATTTGCTCCTTTATGTGAAGGATTGGAGAGGACCTAACCCTCAATGGTCGCCATGACTTTCAACTCAATTGCAATAGGGGTAGGAAGGGCGGTGATTCCCACTGTCGTACGACAGGGCCGGTTGTCTTTGAAATACTCTGCATATACCGCATTATACTTGGCGAAGTCATCCTTCATATTGGTAAGGAATACGGTCACATCTACGATTTGATCCCAGGAAGATCCAGCAGCTTCTACAATCAGGCGTACATTTTCAAATACGGAGTGACACTGAGCTTCTATATCATAGGACGTGATGTTGCCTTTTGTATCTAAGGTCACACCAGGGATATCTTTAGTTCCTGCTTTACGTGGGCCGACTCCCGATAGAAAAAGAAGGTTGCCGACACGTTTGGCGTGGGGGTAGAGTCCTACGGGTTTGGGCGCGTTTTCTGCGTTGATCTCAGACATGTTTGAGTAGTTAGTATGAAGTAAATAGACAAATGTAATGAGACTTTGGGAGAAAAGTGAGGGCTGAGTTTAGCAGTATGGAGGCTAGGAATGAACGTGAAAAAGCACGAAGCGCATACTCCGTGCTTTCTCTGTAATGTCTACTTCCCCTGACCTTCTGTATCAAATTATCTATCCTCTAGATCCTGCACACGTTTTTCTAATTGCTCTATAAGCGACTGTTGCTTTTCAATAATCATTTGTTGATCCTGTGTTGCCTGAATCAAGACAGGAATGAGATCAGCATAATACACCCCCATTCTTTCCATTTCATATTCCTCCCTTTCATTTGTCTCCTCATTGATGCGTATATCGTGTGTTTTGACCACTTCTGGAATCACCTTCAAGAGATCTTGGGCAGAGAGTCCCAGTTTGGGTTGGTTTTGCGGATCGTGACGCCATGTGAATGAGATGGGGTTGAGTTGAAGCACCGTTTCTAATCCGTAAGGGATGTCCTGGATATTTTCTTTGTCTCTGATGTCAGATGTGTTGATGGTGCCATTGGTGGCAAATACATCATCCCATCTAAAACTCCCTGTTCCCAGATCATAAGTATTATCGGAAAAAGGTCTTAGGGATCCTCTGATTAACATCTGGTTGGTTCCTCCATCTTCGAGATACTCTATAGATCCTATCCGTACACGCCCCAGTACATGAAGAAGATCCTGAGGAAAAGTGGTTCCAATTCCTACATTTCCATTTTTATGGACTGTCACGGCATTGGCGCGGGCACTGGGGCTGGTTCCAATCCCAATCTCAAAAATAGGATCAGATGAGACCCACGATGTGGCACTTCCTCCTCCTACATTGTAGCGTCCCATAGCCGTAGAGGCGAAGGACTGGGCTTGAACGGAGCTGCCGATGGCGATCGAATAAATGGCCTCAGCCTGCGCAAAGTATCCTGTGGCAAAGGAGTAATTTGCTTCTGCATCAGTGCTGTACCCCAATGCGGTAGAACCCAAAGCAAAGGCATCTGTATTAAATCCCATAGCGGTACTGTACTGTCCATCTGCATTGGTAAAGAATCCTGAAGCGAAAGCATAGCTATTGGTCGCCTCTGTATCTCGTCCCATCGCGGTCGCCCCAAATCCTTGAGCGCGTGTATTCAAACCAGAAGCAAAGGAATACAATCCGATACTGTCGCGATTCCAATAGGTGCTGGCAGCTCCTGTCGATACTGTCCCCACGCGGAAGGCATGTAAATCGGGCAAAAACATGAGTTTATCTCCATTTCCGAGTGTATCTGTCCCAAACAAAACGCGTTGCCCATTGCCGACATGGAAGGTCGTCTTGGGGGAGATGCCTACATTGAGTCCGAGGCGTCCATCTCCTGTCAATGAAAGGAGATCTCCACTCGCCCCATTCCAAAAGTTTAGACGATCGTTCCTGTTATTACTGGCCACATAAGCAGCAATCGTCCAATAATTACTTCCATTGTTATTGTCAAAATTCAGTCTCGCATAGTCGTTTCCATTTTCGCTCAGTAAGACATGAGGGTCAGAAAGCGAGCTATTCTTACGGACCTCCAAGCCTGCATCAGGAGCGGACGTCCCAATCCCTACATCGCCTGTATTGTAAAATGCATTAATGCCTGAAGTAGACCATACAGAACTCCCAGTGTTGTCACTGGAGGGAGCCCAAGCTGATCCGTTCCACTTGAGGACCTGACCTGAGGTAGGACTACTAGCAGATACTGCCTGTCCTTGAAGTCTGTCGACTGTCGGATTGGGGTAAGTACCGCTGAGATCCCCTCCCGCAGCGGTTGAGATTGTGATGTCATCCCCAGCATTTGTATCCCCTGTATTGGTAATAGTTGTCCCCGTCACATCGATTCCTGTTCCGCCTGTGTAAGTAGGCAAGGACACATTGCCTCCACCATCAGATAGGGTCAAGGTAAAGCCATTACGAGAGAGTGTCTGAATCTCATTGTTGGGATCTGCATCTGCATCGTCTATGTTGACACTCCCTCCTCCTTGAGAAAGCAATACATTGGAACCTGTCTGAGAGAGTGTCTGAATCTCATTATTGGGATCAGCATCTGCATCGTCTACATTGTCTGTCGATTGAATCGTGAAATCAGGATATATACCTGAAACGGTTGTTGCTCCCCCCCCACTAAGTGAGACGACTTGATCGGGGGCCGTATTGATCAAGGTATCATTGGAAAGCGAAAGCCCTGAGCCTGCGTTAAAACTGGCACCTGTTTCATCCTCAGAGGGAACCCAAGCTGTCCCATTCCATTTGAGGATCTGGTTTTGAGTGGGTGATATAGTAGAGACATCTCGCAGATCCTCTAGGTCCATCGCGGTAGCGACCATCGCATAAGGCACTCCTTCCAGTTGGGTTGTATCAATCATCTGCCCATCCATTTCGACTAGGAGGTAGTGGTCATTTTGTGCCCATTCGATTTGAGAAAAAGTGCCCGACTCAGTTGTTCCTTTGCCGATGGTGGTATGTATCAAGCCAAATGCATTTGAAGTCAGCATGTGCACTTCTTGATAGACCAAATTGCCCGTGGGACTGCCTTCGTGAAGGTAAAACCTCAATTCTAAGGCGCTCTGATTATATAGAGCTCCATTGGGATCTCTTGCGACAGCTTGATAACTGAAGCCTTTGTCTGTCTGTGAATGTGCAGGGATCCAAAGTATGATACCCCATATGGTCAATAGTATAAGATATAGTGGTTTCATAAGGTTAGGATTAAAAGTCAAACAGGGGAATCCTGTGATGGAGAAGAAGGGATAGGTGTTATCCTTTAGGGGTGCTGATGCGCTGTGACCTTCAGACTCTTAGAGAATGAACGCTCATATTAAAATATCTACATTTTTCAGGATTTTTGAAAGTCGTCCTTCCAAATATTCGTAATAAGACAAGATATGGGGGAGCTGCTCAAGACGAAAAAATAAATTGATGGACTTTTTCTTCCTTGGCACCTAGTCTTCGATAAAATTCGACGGCGTGTAGATCCTCAGCATGGGCATCCAAAAATATGTCTACCACGCCTCGTTTTTGAGCTTCGATTTGCATGTGTTGGAGCAACTCTCTCCCTATGCCTCGACGTCGAAAACCTGTGTGGACAGCTACATCATAAATCAGCCATTCTGATTGGAAATGGGTATATAAAGGGAGTTCAAAAGCTGTAGCTCCGCCGATAATCTGTCCATCTTGCATGGCTACAAGTACGATGAATCGATGATCCGAAAGCCTTTCTGTAAGGAAAGCATCTGTCAATCCATCATTTGCTGGCTCATCAAATACTTGCTGGAAAAGCTGAATCAGTTGGCGAAAGCTGGAGAGGTCTTGTGAGGATAGAAAATGATAGGAAGGCATAGGATGTAAGTAAGACGGCAGATGAAAAGACATTAGCCTTTAAAGTTTTGTCAATCAGTATCATACACTGGGGATAAAGATCTAGCGCAAAAAATTGGAGGACATACAGGTGAGGCTAAAATCCTTCTTTCATGTGTTTTTAAAGTAATAGAGTGGGATGAAATAAAGGGGAAAGAAAATTTCCCTCCCCTTACGCTATGAATAAAAAAACCTTATCAATTACTCTTTCAAAATGCGTGTCGTCATCTGTTGACCCGCTTCATTTTCCAGGCGTACCGTGTACACTCCATTAGGCTGATTCTGAAGATCAATCTCTTCTTGGATGGCCCGTACATCCTTGAATGCACGCTGAAGTACTTTCTTTCCCGTCATATCATAAACAACCATCCGAGCATCCGATATCTTGTCCCATTCGGTTTCTACTACATACAGACCTTTTCCAGGATTGGGAAATACGTTGAGGCCAGAGGCGTCTTCCAGTTCATCATTGGAAGTAACAAGTGAGAATTCGAACCAGTTCATATTGAACTGCGCCTGAGAGATCTCCACACGGAGTTGATATTCTCCATGAGGCAATTTGATACTGCTTGAAGTTGTCGTCCATGTCTGCCATCCACCTGTCGGATCGAAGCTATAGGTCCCCAACAAAGTCCCGATGCCGTCGCGATCTATCTGCAAAATCTTGATCTCTCCCTGCTCTGAAGGAGCAGCGGTGCGAAATCGAATGTCATACGTCCCCTGGGTAGGGACACGCAACATATAATCCAGATAGTCTCCCTGGTCTAGATTTCCAATATTTTTCCCTCTGCCATTGTCCGTCGTATTTTCTGTGTCAATCCCTAACTGATAGAAATATTCCTCTGCCTCCACACGCCCTGGTACCGTATGCAAAATAGGTACATCATTCTGGACCTCTTCTTGCGTAAAATCCTGTAGAACGGTCCCATCTTTGGCCTCAATTTGACTGCCACTGTACGACATCCGTATGACTTCGCGCGCATCAATCTTATGATCTAGGGTAAAATATAAGATTCTGTTGTTGTCTCCATCCACCTCATACTGAGTAATGGTTTTCGATACGCCATTGACAAAAATCTCAAAGTCAGAAGGGTTCGTTGGTAGGTTGGTGCTCAACGGCTTGTTGATGTTGAGTTGAATCACACGTGCATTCACGGTGGTCGCAGACAGAAACTCAGTGGGCACGTCGGTGGTAGGTCCTGTACGTACAAACTCCATGCTATTGAAGTTGTATTCATTGCCATCCGAATAAAACCGTAGTTTTTGATTTTCCTGTGTCAATACCACATTGGAAATCGTCACTGTCTGCCAAGTCTGATACCCTCCTGAACTGGGAATATATTTAAGGTCAGAAATATCCCCTCCATCTGCTTGCAAATGGAAAGCTCCCTCAAATGCAGGAGTTGCCATACGGAAATTTACATCATAAACCCCATCTGTCGTTATCTCCACGTCGTATTCCATCCATTCTCCTTCACTGATCCATCCCACGTTATATCCATTGGTATTCACATTGTCTTGACAAGGCTCTATATCTACTCCGTCGTTGCGATAAGCCCACCCTCTATTCCATGCCGTGTAGTTGCCCGTCGATACGTGATAGGTAGCGGCATCATTGTCAAAGTAAGCGAAGCCATTGCGCCCCATATTATAATCGGGTGCATGAATGACGCCTGGAATGCTATGGTTTTTAAATGGCTTGGTTTCTTCTGAATATACTTGACGAAACATCGCATCCCGCACGTCGGGCTGCTGCACACAGTTGGCCATTTTGAAATTGTCAGCCATTGTCATCAAGGTAGCCTTTGCGAAATCAGCATTGACCGAACCTGCCCCTGTACGCCAAAAATTCAATAAAGTCTCATACTCTGGTGTTTTGATAGCCGATAAGGGACCTGCAATTGCCTCTACTTTCTTCATGGGCCACCATGCCCAACCTATATTGTTGTCTTCGAGCAGTCGGATCGCATCACGAAACCACACATTGGAGTTTTCTCCTGATTCTCCCAAATACAGGGGGCGATTGAAATTGTTGCGAATGGTCAATACCCACTGGATAGAGCCTTTGTCATTGAGCGACCAATACTTGTGTGGGCTGTAGACCATCTGGTTGTCCCATGCAGGTGTGAGTCCCGTGAAATCATTGGCGAACCAGTTTCCCTCGATGAAGATGATGTGATCTGCATCTACCGTACGGATGCTATCTGTAACCTCTACATATAGCTGTCTCAGGAGCGTGCCGCCTGGCAGGTTCCAGTTGGGCTCATTCAACAAGTCATAGCCTGCTACCCAAGGCTCGTCTTTATACCTTTCGGCCAAACGCTTCCAGAGCGCAACCATCTTGTCACGATTGGCTTTGCTCTCCCAGAGAGAAGGCTTGGTATCGTCATAGTCCGATATTCCTGCGTCATACCCCTGTCCACCTGGGGCTGCGTGTAAGTCGAGTACTACATACATTTCATTTTGCTTGCACCAAGAGATCACACTATCTGTGAGTTCGAAGCCTTTGGTCAGCCAAGTGTGCTGTCCTTGTACAGGTTCATCCTCGATGGGAAGTGTGTAGAGGTTGTAGTGCATGGGAAGACGAACGGAGTTGAAACCCCAACTTTTCAAAGAATCAATGTCGATCTTTTGTACATGGTTCGTCAGCCATGCCTCGTAGAATTCCTGTGTAGCTGTTGCGCCGATTGTCTCTTCGATTTTAGCGCGAATTTTATGTTGTGGATTGGCAAAATCAGCTGTCTGAAGCATATATCCCTCCTGTACCATCCATCCCCCCAAGCCCATTCCTCTCAAGATGAAAACTTCTCCATTTTCATCTACTATATCTTGCCCCTGGACTTTTAGAAATCCTTGTCCATTTACATACATAATGCCTCCCCATATGAATAGGAGAGAAAGTATCATTGACCTTTTCATTATAGTAGTAGTTTTGATTTACATAAAAAGTGAGCAGACAAATCCATCGGACACATCCACTCACCAGAATACTAAACTTAATTCGATGTCAATGTGATGCGCCATACGCCCCAGCCGTAATCGGCAAATAGGACCATGCGCGTTTCTGTTATACTTTGGATAGAGTATGTGACAGAACTCTGAGGACGATCTACTTCATCTGTTGTACCAATTTTGTAGAGTCCGATCCATGCACCTTCTCCTACTACTGTAAGCTGATCTTCATTGATGTTGAAAGTATGAGTATTAGAATCCCAGACTTTGTACTTGGCAGGCCATGAGGTAGCGTCATTGCAGCCTTCAGGCAATCCAAGATCACCAGGCGTCACATTCTGATTACCATCTACATCTGCCCAAAAAGCCCCCTTGTTGTCATATTCAAATGTGCCATCAGAAGAGAAAATGTACTCGTCATCGAAGTGGCAGGCTCTAGAGGACACATCCCCCTCTGAGTTTCCCCACCAAGTCTCTGTCAAGCTGGGCCCGATGTGCATGGCCGCTGCTTCAGGTGCCAACTTCCAGACTTTGGTTCCACAGCCTGTGAGCAGTTTCAGGTTGCCTCCACAGGCACTAGGGTCATCTTGGGTCACCGTCAAGCTTTGAGAGGTAGTGGCATGACCTCCTCTGGCAAAAGTCGTCATGGAGATTTCATAGTCTCCCTTGAAGATGATCGTGACCTGAGCCTCCTCCCCCTCCGCTTTTCCTGCACTTCCCATGTCCCACTGCGTCAAGAAGGCGCCTTCTGTTGTATTGCGAAGGGTAAACTCATTGGGTGTGTTCCCAGGAATGATTTCAAATGAAGCTGTAGGCACAGGACCTAGCTCAGATTTTTCGGCGACAAAAGGCTCACAACTCATGAGTGCGAGTAGGCCGATGATTAAGATATATGAAATACGGTTCATGTGGTCAAAATATTAATTGCGCGTTGTAGTCGATTGAAAAATAGAATGACTCATTTTGAGAAATAAGTATTACAAAATACCTATATCTTCTCGAAGATCTCTAATAACCAGGATTTTGATTCAGATTTCCTTCTGTTACATCAATTTCTGTTTGAGGAATGGGCAACAGCTCGTTCTTTCCAGCCACAAACCCCTGGTCTCCTAGCTCTTCTACCGCACGACCAGTACGCACCAAGTCAAAAAAGCGGTGTCCCTCCGTCGCCAACTCTAGCTGACGCTCTTTGTAGATGGCATCTAATAGTGCCGATCCTGCGTCTGCTGTATTAGCTGGCAAGGCCACGCGGGTGCGTACTTCATTGAGATATTCTCTGGCTTTGCTGTCATTCCCTGCACGGGCGTAGGCCTCAGCTGCCATCAGCAGGACATCTGCATAACGAATCTCACGAATGTTGTTCGTCCAGTTGAGCGCAGGTTCTCCATCCAAGGCACGCTCGTCGGACAGTCCTGCATACTTGCGAATGAAGTAATCTGTATTCTGATATCCTTCGGCATAGGAGGCACCACGGTTCTTCAGCTCGGCTCCGTCAATGATGGTATGCTCGAAGCGAGGATCATTTTGCATAGCATCAACGAGTTTGGGCGTCACTGGACAAAAACTCCATCCTGTAGCGAAGGTCGGTCCTACATAGTCGCGCATCCCAAAGAATTGTACATTGTAATTTCCTTCTGTTCCGTTGCCGAAGTTGGGCCAGCCCCCACGCTGGTTGCTAGAGTAATTGATCTCAAAGATGGATTCCATTCCAAACTCGTTGGCAGTCTTGAATACATCCTCAAAATTGGGCTCCAATTGAAAACGTCCTGATCCAATGACAGCTTCAAATACTTCAGCTGCCTCGCCCATGCGACTTTCGTCATTTTGGTATAGGATCACCTTGCCGAGTAGCGCTGTTGCTGCCCATGATGTGATGCGCCCCAACTCAGGCCCTGAGACAGTCTCTGGTAAATCGAAGGAATTACGGGCATCGTTCAGATCTTGCTCGATCTGCGCATAGACATCCACAGGATCTGCCTGTATCTGTGTATAGATTTCATCTGCTCCAAGTGGAGCAGTGATCAAAGGTACATTTCCAAAGAAACGCACGAGATCAAAGTAGAAAAAAGCACGCAAGAATTTTGCTTCTGCTCGGGTACGCTCGATGAAGCCTGTACCGATTTCTGTATCATCTGGAAGCTCATCTAGTTTTTGCAAGACTAGATTCGCGCGGTAGATACCTGAGTAGTACTTCTGCCAAAGCCCCAGTTGAGGTCCCAGAAATGGATCTAGGGTGAAGTTATCATAAGCGACCCAATTGGGCTGATCGGAAGCGTCGCTGCCCCCTGCGTATGTATCATCTGAAGCAGCATTGAGCAGTCCTAAGGTCATAGTCCAACCATTGGTTCCTCCCCACTGCAATACATCATAAGCCGCCACAAGCCCTTCAAATATTTCCTCTTCATTTTGATAAAAAGCGGTCTCCAACTCTGTCCCTCTAGGAGTCAGGGTAAGGAAGTTTTCTGTACACGAAACCAGCACGCCCCCTAAAAGGAACAAACCGATGTGTATATATATTAATGTCTTTTTCATGAGAAAAATGATGATTCAAATTTTTTATGAGAATAAAGATTCGTATGAGATCAGATGTTGAGAAACGAGACAAGAGATATAACATATTGATGTTGAGGATTTTCTGTTTTGCCTTATGGCTCGTTTTATTCTGTCCACCTGTTTAGAAGACTAAGAAAACTGATCTCTCACGGGATGATGCCTTCACACCATTGTCTATATTATAGCGTGATATTCACACCCCCCAGGAAGAATCGTGGCTGGGGATAAATGCCTCGGTCTACGCCATAGCTGCCTCCGCCGATCTCAGGATCGAAGCCAGAGTACTGCGTGAAGGTCACGAGATTATTTCCAGAGACATAGAAACGCACCTTACGAATTTTCGCTTTGCTCAAAATGCTCAGAGGGAGGCTATACCCCAACTGTAGCGTCTTGATACGGAAGAAGCCTCCTGGCTCCACATAGAAATTTGAACTACGGCTAAAGTTTCTGTTCGGATCATTCATCACCAAGCGAGGGTATGTATTGGAAGTTCCTTCTCCTGTCCAGCGATCGAGTGCATCAGACGTCAGGTTGGCCATCTGTAGATCAAAGCGACGCGTCGCTTTGAACAACTCGTTGCCCGCTACGCCCTGTCCGAAGATCACCACATCGAAGCCCTTCCAGCCAAAAGTCGCATTGAATCCGTAGGTCCAATTTGGGGTAGGATCACCGATGAAGGTACGATCATCAGGCGTGAGCTCTCCGTCTCCATCTGTATCTACAAAGCGGAAATCACCTGCTCTTGCCTCAGGTTGGAGTCGCTCGCCGTCCGCATTGACATAGGTAGCTGCCTCTTCTGTCGTCTGGAAGATGCCATCTGTCTGGTATCCATAGAAAAATCCAATGGGCTGCCCTACAGTCGTACGCGTAATCTCTAATCCCTGCGGGCTGAAAGTTTGCCCAACCAAAAACTCTTTATCTGGACCCAAGTCTGTCACTTCATTGTCTACATAAGAGACATTCCCTGCGATATCGACATTTAAGCCTGAGATATTTTTCTTGAAGCCCAATTCCAATTCTACCCCTCGGTTGACCATGGTCGCGATATTGCCCACGGGACCTGCATTTCCCACATAGCCAGGAACGACGATGTCTAGCAACATACCTGTCGTCTGCTTGTCAAATAAGTCGAAGGTCAGATCGAAGTATTTGAACAGGACCGCGTCGATCCCGATATTCGTCTGGCTTGTTTCCTCCCAACGCAAGTCGGGATTGGCAATCGCGTTAGGGCTTACCCCATTGATCAATCGCTCATCCGAGCCAAAGGTATAGTTTCGTCCACCACCGACTGTCGATACGAAGCGGAAGTCTCCAATCTGGTCATTTCCATTTACGCCCCAAGAAGCCCTGATTTTCATGAAATTCACGGCCCCACTTCCTCTTAAAAATCCTTCCTCTGAAAGCACCCATCCCACAGAGACAGAAGGGAAGTATCCCCACTTATTGTTGCTCCCAAACTTTGAAGATCCATCTACACGCATAGTGGCCGTCATCAGGTATTTTCCTGCATAATTATAGTTGATGCGGCTGAGGTAAGACGCTAGCGTTCCCTGATATTCAAAGCCATAGAAGCTCTGACTTTCGGGTGTCGTAGGGAATGCTAGGGAAGCATCTTCAATGCTACTGACAGGAATATCCTGAATCGAACCTCCAATTCCTTCCCCTTGATTGCGCTCTGCCACTGTACCCACCAAAACTGTAAAATCGTGCGCGTTGATTGTACGTGAGTAAGAAAGTGTATTTTGAAATATCCAGTACAAGCCTCGGTTTTGATCACGACTGTAGCGATTGATGTCCACCCGGTTGGTAGAGTTGAGATAATGTACAGGAGTAAATCCTTCCCCTCCCCAAAATGCCAAGTCTGTACCGATGCTTGATCGAAACTTTAATCCTTTGAGGGGTTCGAGTTCCGCAAAGGCGTTGCCGACAATCTTATCTGACCATCCGTATCCTTGCTGGATACGCAGAGCTGCCACGGGATTCAACACCTCTGAGGTGACGAGATCTGAGATGCCATAGGGTACTCCATCTTCATTTCTGACCACCGCATTATTGACGAATACATCACTTTCTAAGACCTCTGGATCTGTCTCTAATAATGGTGTGATGGGATCAAGGTTGATGGCGCGGCTCAAGGGAGAGCCAAACTCGGAGTTAGTGGAGATGCCCCGACCATTGATGCGTGAATAGCCGATGGTAGTTCCCACTTTCGCCCATCGAGAAAGCTTATGCGTCGAGTTGAATCGGGCTGTGAATCGCTGGTAGCGCGACTGCGCTTCCGAGACGATCCCTGTCTGGTCGAAATACCCGAAAGAAGCAAAGTAACTCGAGCGCTTTGATCCTGCACTGATACTCAAATTATGATTTTGGATCGGCGCACTATTATTAAAGACAGCAGATTGCCAATCCGTCCCTTCCCCCAGTGAGCGAGGGTCTTGAAAAAGAATATCGCCCCCAGAGGCGACAGACGACTCATTCATCAATGTGGCATATTCTGTGGCATTGAGAAGAGAGAGCTTCTTCCAGGGCGCTTGTGTTCCGTAATAAGCATTGTAGTTGACCTCCATGCGGTCTTGTGTCCCTTGCTTGGTCGTCACCAAAATCACCCCTGCCGCAGAGCGGGCACCATAGATCGAACCCGATGCGGCGTCTTTGAGTACCTCGATCGACTCAATATCTGCCTGATTCAAATAGTCAATGCCGCCCCCTACAGGTACGCCGTCTACCACATACAAAGGTTCGGCATTATTGATGGAACTAGTTCCACGTATGCGGACCGTAGCACCTTCACCCGGAGCACCCGAAGCAGTCGTCACACGTACACCCGATGTACGTCCCAATAGCGATTGTTCGATTCGTGGCACGGGCATATCCTCCAGATCTTCTCCTCTTACTTTGGAAATAGCGCCTGTCACCACACTTTTCTTTTGCGTACCATACCCCACGATCACGACCTCATCTACATTCGCGATTTCTTCCGACATGTTGACATTGATCTCGGTTTGACCAGAATAAGTCACTGAGTAATCTGCAGAACCAAAATAGGAGAATATCAAGGTTGCATTCTCCCCACTTATCCTTAAGCTGTAGGTTCCGTCTACATCTGAAAGTGTTCCATTGGCAGTTCCCTGCTCTCTAATTGTGACTCCAGGAAGTGGTTCGCCCGTATCTTCCCTCGTCACCTGCCCCGATACTTCTACCTGTCCCATAGCATAGGAAAAACAGCATAAAAGAAAGGGTAGTAGTAAGTAGTGTAGTTTCATAAGTACATGTTTAGCAGTTGAGTCTCATAGTCCAGATAGATTCAATCCTTCTTATAATTTCACATATATATGTGGGAATTCATATAGGTAAATGATCCTCAACCCTCAAATACATGGTATTCTCCTCCAATCACAGGGAATGATGTAGTCATGATGTAGTCCAAAAGTGAATAAAGAGAGGTATACTATGCCTTTACAGGAACTTTAGGAGGGATCTCAGGCAGGGGAGTTTCATCTTCTTCAGGCTCCTGAGGAAATCGATCGCGCATGATATACAGGAGAATAGCTGCAATAGCAATGATCCCCGCCATCATATACATAGCATAGATGATGTTGCCCCCATTGCCTGATTGGGAGAAGAAAGGAATGGCCAGTAAAGCGCTGAAGGATACACGCATCAAGACATTGATAACGTTGAAAAACGAATTGACACGTCCAATTACTCTATTGGGGATAATGCGTACCAAATAAGTAATCCTCAAAATACGCACACCTGCATTGGAAATCCCCAAAATGTATGCGCCCACGAGCAGGATGGCTACTGATTGCATCCCTGCCAATAATAGATAAGTCGCCACAGCCATAATCTCCAAGAATATGATCAGTTGTACAGGGCGGTCTTTACGGATAAATGCTGCCAGTCCTAGCAAGCCTGCTGTCACTGCTCCTAAGGCATAAATTCCCTTAAAGGAAGAGAGGACAATGGCTTTTTCTTTCAAATAGTCATTGACATACACAGGAGCTGCTACCTGGACCATGATAAGGAGGGAGAAGAAAACGACATAAGAGGCGATCCCAAAAATTAAAATCTCTCTTCTTTTCCCCAAATAATGGAAACCCTGTACGATCCGCTGCACCATAGAACCTTTGTCAATCTTGCCACGGGTTTTCGCAGAATAAGGAATCAGGCTAATCAAGATAAATCCCAACACATAGGTCAATCCATCTAATAAAAATATCTCCTGCAGCTTCCAAGGTGTGATTGTCCAGGCCTCAGGCCACCAGGACCATTCAGGCGTACCTCCTAGCAACAAACCCGCCAGCATCATCCCGATGAAATTGGTCGTCTGCCCCTGTATTTCTAGTGCCGAATTGACTTTTGCATAATAAGACTTGTCAAATAACTCCTGCACGAAGGCGTATAGGTTGGGGTAATGTACATTGTACGTAAAAATGGTAGCTGTGAATACCAGAACGACCAGCGGCAAGGGCATATATCCCATATACATCCCCACACTCGCCACGGTCAATAAAATCCCTGCATCTACTCCTGTCAATGTCTGAAAGATGCGCTTGCGATTGTATTTGTCGATGAGTGTACCTGCATAGATCCCCCAGAAAAGTGAAGCCAATGTCACAATAGAAACCATCATCGCATTCTGAAACTTCCCATCAGGTGATTGCACCAAATACCAGGGGATGGCCAGCATGGTGACTCCTTGAGAAAAACCTGATACGATGTTTGCAGCAAATAAGAATATGAGGGTCTGGAGGTGAGGGATTTTTCGCATGGAGTTCAAAGGTAAGGGTTAATTCTCGTTTCTCTCATTTAACAGGTAGGTAGAGCAAAATTTTGGCCTCGTCTCCCAACATCCAGTTATTGCCTCCAATCTTATAGTCTTTTCTCTTCAGGATAAAAGAAGCCTCAAATATCCGATCATGAAAGGTAAAAGGGATCAAAACCTCTCGTGTAACTCCTTTGATCGAAAGGATACCTGTCGCGAGATAGCGAGTCTCCACAGCTTCTATTTTTTGTGACTCAAATGTCATGAATGGAAACTGCTCCACATCGAAATAGTCCTCCTTCATCAAGGCTGCATCGCGCGCCACCAATCCCGATTGTAAGCTCCGTACATCTATCTTGGCCTTGATTTTGGATGAGGGAAGATCGAGTGAATCCAAACGCAAGGTATAGGCTACAGGAGGATCAAAGGTACCCGCTACATCACCCGCAGGATTTTCTGTTTCAAACCGAATCTCAGTTTTCGATTTATCCAAGCTCCACTCCTGAGCGGTACTCCCAAGAGGCAACAAGCAGCACAAAAGGAGTAGGCCAAACCGCGTATTCATATGCAACTTCTTTTCTTTCATCAACTCCTTTACCCAGCGAATAGTTAGTGATAAATACGTACTTCAGTAAAAGACTTCTCCCCATCCAATACATGCTCCAACTTTTACCTCTCTTTGTTAAAATTATCTAAAACCCACATTACAGTTCATCTCATCATGAGATGATTCCGTAATATCAAATGTCTATTAAACATACGCGATGAAAAATATATTGTCTTATACCCTCGTATCGCTGATGGTCAGCGGATTGACACTAGGCTTATACCACTTCTCTGGAATGGGTAAGCAAGAAATAATTATTGAAGAAAAAGCGGATACAAGTGCCAACTTTCTGACGACTAGCGATCAGTCGAGTCTCAACTACCGATCGACCCAAACGACAGCACCTGCCAACTTTAAGGTCGCCGCAGATGTCTCTATGCCTGCCGTCGTACACATCAAGTCGATTCAGACGGTATCCCAAAGCATGAGTGATCCGTTCTATGAGTTGTTTGGGATGCGTCCCAAACGCCGCAACTCGCGTCAGCAAGTCTCCAGTGGATCAGGTGTGATCGTCAGCAGCGATGGATTCATTGTGACCAACAATCACGTGATTGCCTCTGCAGACGAGCTCACAGTCACCCTCAGCGACAACAGAAGCTATACAGCTAAGGTCATCGGAACAGACCCTACGACAGATCTCGGTTTGATCAAAATAGAAGGAAATAACTTCGAAGCCATCACACTTGCCAACTCTGACAATGTCTCGGTAGGTGAGTGGGTACTTGCAGTTGGAAACCCATTTAGTCTGGCATCTACGGCCACAGCAGGAATCGTCAGTGCCATTGGCCGCGATCTGGAAATCATCGAAGATCGCATGGCCATCGAATCCTTCATACAGACGGACGCGGCTGTCAACCCTGGCAACAGTGGAGGTGCCCTCGTGAACCTAGAAGGTCAACTGATCGGCATCAATACAGCCATTGCCTCTCCTACAGGTGCCTACGCAGGATATGCCTTTGCCGTCCCTGCCAACATCGTACGTAAAGTCATCACGGACTTGAAAGAATTTGGTGGCGTACAGCGTGCCTTCCTCGGCCTGATCAATGCAGAAAGCCTCAATGGAGAACTTGCGAAAAAAGAGCGCTTGGATCTGACTGAAGGTGTGCTTGTGAAGAAACTAGCAGACGAAGGAGGAGCAGGAAAAGCGGGTATCCGCCCAGGTGATGTCATCGTGAGTATCGATGGGATCAAAATCAAGAATGATGCAAAAATGACGGAGTTGATTGGGAGAAACCGTCCAGGTGATGTGATCGACGTTAAGGTTTTCCGCAATGGTAAGTACCAGATGTTCAATGTACAACTCACAGACCTCAATGGGAATACAGAAGTCCAGGCCCAAGGCCGTATCGCTGTACTGGATGACCTCGGATTCCGTCTCCAAGATCTTACGCCTTACCAGTTGGAAAAACTGGGCATCGAACAAGGAGTTTTAGTCTCTTCTCTCTTTGCAGGGAAAATCAAACAGGAGACTGATATGAAAGAGAACTTCATCATCATGAAAGTCAACAATCAAAACGTCTCTACTGCCCAAGAAGTCATACAGATGATGGAGCAATCGTCTAGCGAAATCGAGCTTGTGGGTATTTATCCCCGCTATCGCAATGTCTATCAATACGTCATTGAGAAGTAATCTTGTACTTTCCTTACATCCATATGCATTTTGACACAGTTTTTGAATAGGATATCGTAAGGGAATTCAATTTTAGCTACATAAAGGAAGGCATCTCTTTTCAAGGGGTGTCTTCTCTTTTTTCGGGAGAATGAAATGGAGGGGTGTTTGTCGCTTCCATTACGGGAGGAAGTCATTTAGGATGGGTTCTCACATTTTATCAAATAGTCGAAAGAAAGTCGTCCAACACAGGCTGATACATTTCTTTCCTATCCATAGAGTCAAATCCTTGATAGTTTTCCACCTCAAGAATTGCCTCAGATAGCTTCAGACTGGATTGAGAAACAGTCAAAATCGCCTGCTTTTCGTGGAGATACCTTCCAAGATACTCCTGCTCTGTCTGTCCCGGCGTGGGTACACAAATGATGTTTTGTAAACCCAAATAAGCGTAATCCATGATGCTTGAATAACCCGAGCGAGAAATGACGACGGGTGTTTGTGATAATAATTCAAGAAAATCTGCATGGGGAAGATGCGGAAAGACTTTCAGATTTTGACTCTCTTCACTCTTCTGAGAGGCTGGCTTACCCTGGATCAAGATCTTTTTTCCATGCATTGTTGAAAATGCTTGCCTGATCTTCTGCTCCAGCAGTGTGCGCTGTGGTTCGGGCCCCGACAAAATTGCCAGCACATCAACCTCTTGTGTAGATTTGTGCTTCTTTTTCTCTGATCCTAACATAAAGCGAGAAAGTGGACCTACAAATTTTGCACGGCTAGGGAGTGCAAATTCATGGGTCAGTTTCCCCGAAAGATTTTCCTCCCCCTCCACATCTGGGATCCAGATCTGATCAAAATGTCGCAGCCAATGCATGTGGTATCGATATAGACCCTTTCGGAAAATCTCCAAGGCAGGAGGAAGGATCAAAGCCAATTGATGCCCGACAAATACCGAGGGTAGCTGCGAATCCCATATACCATAACGATGATCTGAAATGATCCCTGAAATAGGGACTTTTTGTAGATAGGTTTGCAGCGCTTGATGCTCTTGCTGAATGGTATGCAGCATAGCTGGGACTTGTTTCGTCAAATGCCAGACCTGTGCGAGACCCTTGCTATAGGAAATCTGATAAGGAGGTAAGGGTAAAAAAGGAAGCTGAGGGAATGTTTGTCTCAAAAGCACAGCCGCCGATCCACTGCTAGCCAGATGCACCTCAACTCCACACTGAACCAAATAATCGATTAGGACCATACTCCGCGTTGCATGCCCCAATCCCCAATCCAAGACAGCGTATAGTATCCGCTTCATTTATCCCAAGGTTAGTAAATGACCCTTTGTCTCCAAAAAAACTTAGAAAAACGCATTAAGACCATGTTTGCAATTTCAAACCTGCGAAAAGTTTGTGCTTTCAGAACCTGAACTTCATCTATTATGATCGATTTAGCCCCACTAAATCTTATAAAATAGCTTCCGTCAGAACCTATAATCTCTGCTTTGTACCTAGATTTTCACTGTTCCAAACATGGTCTAAGCTTTTGCCTGTATCCTTCGACTTCCTGATGCATCAGAAGACTTGTGCTTAGAAGGCTAGCGGAAAAGGCTATTTTCTTCCATTGAACATATGTAACTTACCAAATAGGAAATTTTTCATGTATCTTCATTTGGCTATTTGTATAATCATTCATGCATACTACTACACAACAGATAGACCTCAAAGTTTTCTTCACACCATTCAGGGAACGTATCATTGGGCAAGGGCAAATATTTGACTCTCCCTATGGACCCCAACAGATTCTTTATGCAGACTGGACAGCAAGTGGCCGACTCTATCGCCCGATCGAGGAAAAGCTCATCAACGAATTTGGACCATTTGTAGCGAATACACATACAGAGACAAATGTAACAGGCACATCCATGACGACGGCTTATCACGAAGCCAGGCACATCATCAAGCAACATGTCAATGCCTCTAAAGATGATGTGTTGATCATGGCAGGTTCGGGGATGACGGGTGCCATCGCCAAGCTCCAACGGATCCTGGGGTTGAAAGTCCCCGAACAGCATCGCAGCCATATACAAATGGAAGGCTCTGAGAGACCCGTAGTTTTCATCACACATATGGAGCATCACTCTAACCATACTTCATGGTTGGAAACCCTGGCAGAGGTCGTTCCCATCATGCCAGATGACTCTGGATACATCAATCTCGACCACTTCGAGGACCTCTTGGAGCAATATAAAGATAGAAGCCTCAAAATCGCTTCTATCACCGCTGGCTCTAATGTGACAGGTATTCAATCTTGCTATCGAGAGGTGGCCAAGCGGATTCACGCAGCAGATGGATATTGTTTTGTAGACTATGCCTGTGCAGGACCTTACGTACCGATCGATATGCATCCTGTAGATGAGGCTGAGCGACTGGATGCGATCTACTTTTCACCCCATAAGTTCTTAGGCGGACCAGGTACTCCTGGAATCCTGATCTTCAACCGATCACTCTATCGCAATCGTGTCCCTGATGTACCTGGAGGAGGGACGGTGACATGGACCAATCCCTGGGGCGAACACCAATATGTAGGGGATATTGAAGCAAGGGAGGATGGAGGAACACCTGCTTTTTTACAAACCATCAAGGCAGCTTTGGCCATTCGATTAAAGGAAGAAATGGGCGTGGATCGCATGACGGTCCGTGAAAAACCCATGGTTCAGAAGCTCATGAACGGTCTGAAAGCAATTCCTAGCGTGCATGTTCTAGCCGATCACATACAAGAGAGACTTGGTGTGATCTCATTCTATATTGAGAATCTCCACTTCAACTTGGGTGTGAAGCTGCTCAATGATCGATTTGGCGTCCAAACGAGAGGAGGTTGCTCCTGTGCAGGAACCTATGGACATTATCTACTCAACATCTCAAAGGAGAAATCCAAATCCATTACCAATCAGATAGATGCAGGTCTTTTGAGTGTCAAACCTGGCTGGATTCGTGCCTCTATCCATCCTGTGATGAAAGATCAAGAGATAGACCAATTGCTACATGCCATAGAAGCTGTCGCAAACCAGCACATGAAATGGGAAAGGGATTATACTTATAGCTCACAAACCAATGAGTTCACCCACTTCAGAGGGAATGGGAATACCACACATATGGTCCAGCGCTGGTTTCAATTTTGATTCTTTCAGGAAAATGAATAGAAATGGAAGGATTACTTATGTCCAAATAATACCTTATCTTCCTGTACAGCGGCTTTGAGGTGGAGAAAGGAAGAAGGAAACTGAATTCCTGTGTAGGCTTTCTTCAAAGTAGTCAGTTCTAAACCCATAGAGGCTTTTTGGTTGATCACCATATAAGTGGTGAGCAACTCTTCATGTAGTAAAAAAGGAAGACCATCGTCAATCTGCCCCGTGAAAGGCGTACGAGAAATATACAAAATACCTTCTCCTGCAAGTTGAGCTAATCCACAGAGTCGCTTCATATCTTTTCGATAGTCGCCATAGCCTGCGGGATCAAAATTCAATTCCCCAATCATCAAAATATCTGTCCCATGGCTGACCACCATATCTAGGACTTGGCCATCCAGTGCCTTCTTCAATCGATACTTCCGCCAGTTGAGATACTCTTCTCTTAAAAACGGAGGAAAAACTAGGGGGACCGAAAACCAAATTTTCAGCTGGGGCAAGTTCAATGCCTGGACATGACGGTATATTTCCGCTTGTAAATTGACCTTGCTGCACAATTCACCTTTGAGATAGGCCCTCGCCACGGGTCCTTCCCAGATCTGCACCATCAAATCACTTACTTGTGCGGAAGTCATTTCCTTTCAAATTTCAGTACGCGTGCCACATCATCACGGGCTTCACTGACAATGTAGAGATTACCTTCGGGGCTGAAGCAGATGCCCTCAGGCTGTGCAAACATCTCTCGAGGGAGAGGCGCTGCTGCAATCACCTGCTGAAATTCATCCATCACAACCAATAATTTTCCTGTGGAGGAAATGACATAGACATGACCTGTCAAGGGATCTATCGCTACCCCGCTCGGCTTAAAGTCTTTCTTGGACGTAGGATCAAAGTCAAGAGATCGCGTCTCAGCAAAACTCGCCAACTTTCCCTTAAGCGATTGTAAATCCAGAATAAGGGCAGGCTGTGCATCCAGTTCCCTCCGAATCAAATCAAATCCATAGGCGACACGAAAGTTTCTCAGCTCCTTCCCATTCTTGATATAGGGTTCTTTGCAGAAAATAAGCAGTCGGTTTCGTTTGGTGTCCCACACAAGTCCCTCTGTATCGTCATCCTCTGACAAAAAAGTTGGATACTTATTCATCAATCCTTCCTTTCCTTCTAATGTACTTACTTCATATAGTGTCCCTTTACTTTTCAGCACAAACACACGCTGATTGGGAAGCGAAGCCACACCTTCATAATCGCCGGCTTTGTAAAAAGGTACTTCCTTCACGATTTGCTGCGAGGGTATATCCAAGAAATATACAATACCTGATTCATCTTCCACCAAGGCCAGAACTTCTTTACCCATAGTAGAATCTAAAACGAAACTGGCACCAGATGCCTCTTCAAGTTCAGTAGGCAACGTGATATTTGACAAAGGTGATGTCAAGTCAAAAGGCAAACTGTAAGTCTGCACATTACTATCTCCTGCTATTTTCTGTACAGGTTGGGTGACAGGTAGGGGTTCGTTTGGTGTCTCCTCTGACATTTCTTGCTTCCCAGTAGATGAGCAGCTACACAACCACAACAATGACAGAATCAGGCATGTAAATGTATATTTCATATATGTTAATAGACTTGAAATTGGGGTAAAGGTCTGATCTATACTACAAATTTAATGTTTAGAGACTAGACTTTATCATGAATCATACTGTAGAGATTCAATGGACTATTAAAAAATAGAGGATCAGTATCTCAATTTCACCCTAGATTATAGGTCTTTGTAAAGACTATCCCGTTTATGTTGCAGTGATTTGTGATGATTCTTTGCTCGTAGAAGATGAAAATAATAACCCTACTTCCTCCTATTCGCCACGCATTGGACTGACATTATATGCGATTTATTTCG
>JBCBPW010000100.1:0-24468 GCA_039820545.1 Bacteroidota bacterium
TAATTCAATATGTTGTTTTTTCATTGTGAGTCACATTTGGATCACAATTTATATGTTTATTTATTACACAGTGTACTTAGCGCTATTCATTGGTCTATTAATAGGAAAAGAGGCACAATTATCTTTATATTAGTATATGATACTTTTCACATATCATTTATATGTAAAAAAGATAAAACGCGCATATTGATTCCTCATGACTACTACAACTTCAAACAGCCGAATACTAATCGTAGATGATGAGCCCCATATTGTGATGGCTATCGAATTCTTGATGAAGCAATGTGGATTTGCGACAGATCATGCAAACGATGGCTTAGAGGCCCTTCATAAAGTGGAGCAATTCAGGCCAGACTTGATCATTTTGGATGTCTCTATGCCAAGAATGGATGGTTTTGAGCTGTCTAAAGAGATTCGAACACGTCTGGAGTACAGGGATACCAAGATTATTTTCTTGACGGCTAAAGGGACCCAAAAAGATAAATTTGATGGATATGGCGCAGGGGGAGATGTCTATCTCACGAAGCCTTTTGACAATCACGAATTGGTAGAGACGGTAACGGAGATGGTACAGTTTGAGTGCCAATAGTTAGTGTGTATCTTATCTCCTTTCCCTTTGCTTGACGGTATCAGAAGCTGTCTCATTGCCCCTATCACTCAAAATGCTTATATTAAATATGGGGAATATGAGAAATGACTGCCCATGTTACAATATTCACTAGGGGAATTTTGAAGTTATGAGTGTGAAAAAATTGAGTCCCAATTGGTTTTGGGAAGGTACCCAGGATTTTGAGTACAAGAAATACCTATTGCTAGCTTATTTACAGTATGTGAGTCGAGAATTTGCGGAGGTTCGTTTATATCCATCTTTTCAGGATCTCATTTTTCATTACAACAACCTCAGAGCTTTTCGGGATGAAAAACAAAAGCTCAACCAGCAGTTTCCCCATCAGATCAATGAGGAGGAATTTCGCAAGCAAAATCTGGTAAAAGATTCCTTGATCGAAGACTCTCCACAATTTCAAGAAATCAACTCCATCGTTACCTATGCCCTGCCAGAAATCAAGCATTATCTAGAAGATGGCAAGGGGATTTATGATTTCATTGATGAGAATCTCCAAATTGAACCTGTGGGTATCCGACCGCTGTACCTAAAAGAAGGCTATCTCTTGCTGCGTATGAATCCTCGCAAAGAAGTACGCGCCTTTGAATACAAGGTGGTATTTTTAGAGAATGTGGGCGTCAACTATCACGGCATCTCGATGAATCCCGTGCGCAATTTTCGCTACTCCATCGCCAACACCTACGAAGCGATGAAACGCGAACTGATTCGAGACCACCAGAAATTTGTAAACCCTGCGACTTTTCTGGTACATGCGGTACAGCCTTTTCCAGAGGAATCTGCCTTGCTTCCCATCACCAAGCGGAAGGTCTTACACTACCTCAAATCGGATCTTGCCGCTTAAAGATATATTGGAATTTATCGCTGCTTCGTGAGCCAACGCTGGGCTTGTGCAGTAGAGTGAAAGGCCTTGATGTGGTAACCCGCATTGTGGCAGACCAATACAAAGAAGTCGTGGCTTTTGTCCTCGGGTTTGTGCAACATCGCGATCTGTAATCTTCGATCAAAGCCTACCTGGTAGAGATCTGTATGGGCAAAATGGTACAATACGCCTTTGGGAATATCACATTTGAAGCTCGTCACATCGAACAAGAAACCTTCGAGTTTTTGGCTCTTTGCAAACTCGATCAACATCTTCAGCTTATCTCCATCAGAATGGCGACCAATAGGTTCGAAGATCTTGATCATTGCATACTTCTCATGTACTTCTTTCACTTCCAATGCGTCCATTTCTCTCATGATCCTATGTCTAATTACACATAATGGGTAATTGGGACGATAAAGGAAGGAAAAAGTAACGGAATTTGAATTAAATTTCGTCTTTGTAATGTACTTTTTATAGGAAAAATCATATAAGTTCTTGGACACATGCTTTCACGTCCTGTTTACCTTTGTGAAAGTCAATGCACAGGCCCTTTGCGAGGTTCTCTATGATAGAAATGAGTCGCTTCCTTAATCCTGCTATCGAATTATCCAAACCAGTTCAGTAGGTCTTTTTCTTCAGTAAAAACCTTAAACTGATAGCCTGCGTTGGAAAAAGTAAGTTCGAAAAACTCATATTCTGGATCCACCTTTTCAATCCATACACCTAGTTTCAATCTACGATCAAAGTTTATTTTCCTCATATGCGTATTGGCAAACTGGAATTGTGTTCCAGGACTATTTGTACAACCCAGACCACGTGCATCGACCATGATATGTCTTAAACCTTTTTCGTGTGCCGTAGCATTTAGCTTTGAGAAAAATGAAATACCTTCGCCACGCCTGACAGATGCGTCGAGCGCTACTTTCATATAGCCATTCTCGACTGTGATTTCCTGAATATTTGATGCCATCCTTCCTTTTCATTAAGATGCGCAAAGATCATCATGTCACAGGTGTTTCCAATGACGAACACCCCTTAATCATTCATGATTTTAATAATTTTTAAATATCGAACTATTTAAAGTTTGACCAAGCTAAGTTCTGGGGATTTTTCTTTACAAAAGAGTCGAAAAAAGAAGCTCACATAAATTGGAAGCTGAAGAAGAAATTATTTTTAATAAGCTGGTTTACAGTCCAATACCGAAAACGATTACATGAATACTTCTGTATGTCTTTTGTAAGATCGAGATATTTTTTTCTTCATCTTAGGTCAATCATTCGTACTTCAAAATGTAGCTCCTTACCTAGTTTTACCAGTCCCCTTCAGCATACAAATCATTGAACTAAAACAGCGGTTAGTTCCGCAATCCTCATAGCGGGAGAAAGAGCTAAACGAGTCTTACCTACATGATACTAGACGAGAGATTTCATCTCAAACCATCCTACTTTAAATCCTTCCTCCTTCCCTACGGGAATGGGCGTCAGAATGACATCTCTATGAATATTGCGGGGCTTGCCAGTTAGTACTCCATAACATAATTTTTTTAATATTTAACAGTCGCCTTCAGCATCCCGAGCATTAGACTCGGGATTTTTAGGCAAAAAGAACCAATCCCGATGATGAATCTCGGGACGGAATTTAAGCCCAACCCTTCTATCAGCCCCTAACACCAAATTCCGCGCCCATCCCGAGTGTTAACCTCGGGACCCCATATAGCCTGTTACTAGGCTAGAAAATTATAGCATAAAACTTTTGTTACACTGTATTAGTTGAAAGTGGTAAATTAGCATTAGAGGAAAAGTATCATTGCGAGTAAACGTATGATCTACCTACTAGAGGTTAATGAAAATGAAGGTAAAGTAGAACAGCAAAAAGGGCCTGAACATATATGATGTTAGGCCCTCCGATATCATAGCATTTCTTTCCGTCACACCAACTCTTCCACCTTTTTAAAGGCTTTTTCGAGTCCTTGTACGTCCTTTCCTCCTGCAGTTGCATAGAAGGGCTGTCCGCCCCCGCCGCCTTTGATTTCTTTGGCGAGTTCGCGGACCATATTTCCCGCGTGATAAGCCTTCTTTTCGGCCAAGTCATTGCTCATGATTACTGAAAGCAAGGGCTTCTCCTTGATCACAGCCCCCAGTACAATGAGGGTATTTTCGGTCACCTTGCTCAGATCGTAGGACAGGCGTTTGAGATCATCGGAAGTCCCGACATTCACTTTCTCCCTAATCACTTGAATATCGCCCAGAGCGGTTGCTTTATTTTTGAGTTCGTCTTTCAGTCGCCCGACCTTCTCTGCACTCAGCTGCTGTATTTGCTTCTCTAGCTCCTTCGTCTTATTCGTTAGGTCATTGAGTGCTTTCTCAGGATCTTTTGTATTCTTGAGTAAAGCTCCCATTCTATCAAACTTATCTGCCTTCTCTGTCAGATAGGCGAAGGCATGATCAGCTGTGTAAGCTTCTACCCTACGGATACCCGCTGCAACAGAACCTTCGGAGACGAGTTTAAACAAACGGATTTCTCTTGTATTGTCTACATGTATCCCTCCACAAAGCTCCACACTATAATCGGGATCAAATACGATGACACGGACTTTATCTCCATACTTCTCTCCAAAGAGGGCCATGGCACCCATCCCTTTGGCGTCGTCGATAGGCATCTCTCTATACTCTACCAGATCGATTCCTGCTGCAATCTTTTGATTGACTTCTTTTTCAATGCGCGCCATCTCTTCGTCCGTCACCTTCTGAAAGTGAGAGAAGTCAAAACGCAGCAACTTATCATTTACCAGGGAGCCTCGCTGCTCGACATGCGCTCCCAGATGATTGCGTAGAGCGGCATGCAAGAGGTGAGTTGCGGTATGGTTAGACTTGACCTTAGCACGAAAAACAGGATTCACCACGGCTTTCCACTCCCCAGAGGGATCTTCGGGCAGCTTATCTACCAGATGGACGATGAGTTCATTTTCCTTCTGTGTATCGATCACCTTGAGGGTCTCCTTTCCATTGGATAGCGTCCCCTTATCTCCTACCTGTCCACCAGACTCAGCGTAGAAGGGGGTTTCAGCTATGACTACTTGAAACAGCTTTTTCTTTTTCGTACTTACTGTACGATGAGAGAGAATCAATGTCTCTGAGTGTAGCACATCATAGCCCACAAATACAGGCAAGTCCTCTGAGGGATTGACCGTCACCCAGTCTCCTGCATCCAGGGCTGTTGCCTTGCGCGAGCGATCTTTCTGCTCCTTGAGGAGGACGTCAAAGCTCGGCGTATCGACAGACTTCCCTTGCTCCCGCGCCATGAGCATCGTCAGATCCAAGGGGAAGCCATAGGTATCATAGAGTTTGAAGGCAAAAGCACCATCGACCGTTTCAGAGCTGGGGTTCTCTTTCAGGTATTGTTCAAAGAGTTGCGTCCCTGCGGCCAATGTACGTAGGAAACTCTGCTCCTCTTGGAAGATAATCTTACGGATATAATCCATTTGCAGGTAGACCTCTTCAAAAATGCCTTTGTATTGAGCCGCAAGTAGGGGCACCATAAGATTCAAGAAGGGTTCCTTGATGTCCAAGTAGGCAAAAGCGTAGCGTGAAGCACGGCGAAGGATACGACGGATGACATAGCCTGCTCCTGTATTGGAGGGGAGCTGCCCATCGGCAATCGTAAAGGTAATAGCGCGGATATGATCCACGACTACACGCATGGCGATACGCTGGGGTTCCTCGGCCTCTGCATACACCAGCCCTGTACGGGTCTCCAGGAACTCACGTGTAAGATCAAATATATCTGTATCGTAAGTAGATTTCTTGTCTTGCAGGGCCATTGCTAGGCGCTCAAAGCCCATCCCTGTATCCACATGTGTCTGAGGCAGTGTTTCCAAGCTGCGATCTTCCTTGCGGTTGTATTGGATAAATACCAGATTCCAGATCTCCACCACTTCGGGATGATCTTGATTGACGAGGCTTTTGCCATCTAATTTGGCGCGTTCTTCCTCACTTCTAAGGTCGATATGTATTTCGGATGAAGGACCACAGGGACCTGTTTTCCCCATCTCCCAGAAGTTATCTTTTTTATCTCCTAGGAGAATTCGGTCTTCTGAGATCCATTTTTTCCATTCATCTTTCGCCTCCTGGTCTATGGGTAAGTTGTCGGATTCGGCACCTTCGAAGACCGTTACATACAGGCGATCTTTGTCTAGTTGGTACACCTCAGTCAGGAGTTCCCATGCCCATTCGATTGCTTCTTTCTTATAATAGTCACCAAAAGACCAGTTTCCTAACATCTCAAACATGGTGTGATGATAGGTGTCGTGCCCTACTTCATCCAGGTCATTGTGCTTTCCTGAAACACGGAGGCACTTTTGAGTATCAGCAACTCTTCCACTTTCGGGATTTTTTAAGCCAAGGAAAATATCTTTAAACTGGTTCATCCCTGCGTTGGTAAACATCAGGGTAGGATCGTTTTTCACGACTATTGGCGCAGATTTCACAATCTGGTGCAGTTTTTGCGAAAAGAAGTCAAGGAACAAATCCCGGATTTCCGTACCTGTTTTCATTTTTTTTCAAAAGTTTGTAACAATCGCCGAATAATCGCGTAGTGCGGCCTTTTGTTTGATAAAAATTTTATTAATTTTGATCGACGTGAATCGACGCGCACAAATTAGTAAAAAACCTTACAAGCGCGATCTTCGGTATACTTTTTTCCCTGTTCTTGTTGTTCTTAAAGGTACGTATTAATAACCCCTGTTCCTATGGCAAAGAGGATACGCTATTATTATGATGAGATAAGTTGCACGTTTAAACCCGAGCAAGTTACTCCTCAAAAGGTCTTTATCGATGTAGCTAAATATGTAGGAGGTGCGCTTGTTCTGGCTCTATTGATGATCGCTTCCCTGTTTTTCTTCTACGACAATCCCAAAGAGGCTCACTTGAAGTCTGAGATTGCGCAGTTGGAAGCCAAAGTCAATGAGCAAAATGTCGAACTCGCCAAAATCGAGAAAGACGTTGACCAACTACATGTACAAGACAACAGCTTTTATCGTAGCCTTTTGGGAACCAAAGAGATAGGAGAAGGTTTTTGGAATGGAGGTAGAGGAGGAGCGAATATCGAAGATCCTAACAAGTCCCCTGTTTTGAAAGAAGCCGAAGAGCGTCTAGATCGGTTGACAAATAAAATTTCTATCCAAAATAAGTCTTACGCTACGCTATATCAGGAGCTTCAGTCTAAAGCTGAAGAACTTCGCCACATCCCAGCGATCAAGCCCGTACCTGGACAAATCATCTCTGGATTTGGAATGCGTATGCACCCTATTCACAAGATCCGTCGTATGCACTGGGGTCTGGATATGCAGGCATCGCGTGGTACGCCTATCTATGCAGCTGGTGACGGGACTGTGCGTCTCGCAAGTGTGAGCCGTGGTGGATATGGTAAGCAAGTGGAGATCGATCACGGAGGATATGGCTACGTCACAAAGTACGCCCACCTCTCGAAGATCATGGTGAAGCGCGGCCAGAAGGTGAAGCGTGGCGACATCATCGCTTATTCTGGAAACACAGGACTCTCTAAAGGTCCACACCTTCACTACGAGATCATTCGCGACAATCGCAAGATTGACCCGATCGATTATTTCTACGGAGACTTGACACCTGAGCAGTATGTGAAGCTCCGCGAAGAAGCCAACGTAGACAATATGTCTATGGACTAGTACACAAAACTAGACAACAAGAAGAAAAATATAGAACCTGTGGCCTCTTGGTTGCAGGTTTTTTCATATGCACATATGATCAGACAGCTTCATGATGAAAAAAGGGAGTTAACGGTCCTTTTTGGAGGGTAAGCGCAAAAATCAGTACTTTAGACAGAGAAAAATAGGGGATGAATGGAGGCGGGTAAAAACAGGGACATGCCCAGTGATATGGGGCCTTATTTTCATCATCCATAAGAACAGAAAAAGCCAAGCAGATGGAGGAGATACGTGAAACGGAGGAAATACAGCGCCAGTATTTTACCATTGGTGAAGTAGCCAAGGAATTGGGCTTGACAACGTCCTTGATTCGATTTTGGGAGACAGAGTTTCGCGAGATTAATCCCAAGAAAAATCGGAAGGGGAACCGTGTCTATACGCGGAAGGACATTGAGACTTTGCGGAGGATACACTACCTGTTGAAGGTCAAGAAATATACCATCAAGGGAGCGAAGGAGCGTTTGAAAACCAGTACGGAGGACATTCAGCATGAGGTCAAGATGCGGGAGACGCTCATAAAATTGCGCACCTTTTTATTGGAATTAAAGGAATCATTATAGATATTTGCATCCCCGATTCAGTTCGGGTGACAAATAGGTTTCGGGATATAGCTCAGTCCGGTTAGAGTGCACGTCTGGGGGGCGTGAGGTCCCGCGTTCGAATCGCGGTATCCCGACGGTATAAAAGCAGCTTCCAAGCGATTGGCGGCTGTTTTTTTTTATTCAGTTAAAAGCTGCCCTATCGTTTTCATTGCCAAAAATAGCTTTCCACTATCAGGTAGCAGGACAAACCCATATTTCTCATAAAATTTGGTAGCAGATTCATCCACTGGATCGACTACTACTGCCATTGAGCCTATCTCCCGAAAGACAGAGTAGCTACGCTTGAGCGCATCAATCAAGAGTAACTCTCCCAGCTTTTGTCCTTGAAAGTTAAGAGAAACAGCCAATCCGCCCATTAAAGTTACAGGAAGGTTATGATAGGAAGGAGGGAGCTTTTTGATGATGGATTCGGGGAGATCTTCTCGTGGAATGCTGGTGCTGGATAGGGTGTAATAACCTTTGACTTGATGCGTTTCATCAGTCAAGATAAAACAAGCAGAGAGCTTCCTGTTAACGTCTTGCTTGGCTTGCCGATGAAGATAGCGGTCTAACAAGTCATTGCCACAACTAAATGCTTGCTTCTTGTGGGTAGAAGATAGGGGAATAGTGAGATATTCCATTAATCCAGAAGATCTTTGTATCTCTGATGCGCTTGCTTTAAGGCTTCATTCGGTTTTGGTGGACTCATCAACGCATCAAAGAAAATGGCCTTGTCCCGCTCTGAAGCTAAGAACTTCTCATGTTCAGAGACAATGCGATTGGCAAACTCCTGGACGGCCTGAAGGATGAAGTCTGTTAGACTCCTAAATCCTCCCAAATTCGCTGCATGCTCGAAGAACTCTTTTTGTTCTTGAGGAAGTCTTGCATCAAACCTTGCCATCTTGCTTTTCTCCATTGTTATATTACTTTCTTCTATTGTACGGCAAATTTACGTACATAACAAAAGAGATTTCATTTTTTCTGATCCATTTATGTAATAACCTCCCCTCACCAAACCATTTGAAACAGTTTGTTAGTTTGACTAGGGCGAGTATTTAGATACAGAGCTGCGGTATTTGTTCCCCCCCTAATTCAAATTCCTATACTCAGAGGGGCTCATGCCCGTCTTCGCCTTGAATAGCTTGTTGAGACCTTGGGGATATTCAAAGCCTAGGCCATAGGCGATTTCACTTACGGTCTCGGATGTGCTGACGAGTTTCGTTTTGGCTTGGTCAATGACAAAGTGTTGAATATGGTCTTTGGCGCTTCTGCCTGTTTCTAACTTGATCAAGTCCCCAAAGTAGTTCGGAGACATGCTCAGCGCGTGGGCGCAATATTTTACAGATAAAATCCCATGTGCTAATACTTTCCCCGACTGATAATACTCGCGCATGATTTGTTCAAACTTGCTGACCAATTCTTTGTTGAGGTTGGTCCGAGTATAGAACTGACGGTCATAGTATCGTTTACAATACTTGAGTATCATGTCAATATTGGCAATGATGATTTCCTGACTGTACTTATCAATATTGTGTTGGTATTCATTTTCAATCTTTTGGACCAACTCTCCTAACGCCACCTTTTCACCATGAGATAGATGCAGTGCTTCATTTGTCTCATACTCAAAAAAAGAATATTGTGCGATCCCATGACCAAGTTCTGACCGTCTGATAAGGTCAGGGTGAAAAAGCAAGGTCCAACCCTTACCTCCCTCGTAATCCTCACTAGCCCCTACACCAATCACTTGATCGGGTTTGATAAATGTCATGACACCCTCTCTGAAGTCATAGGAATTTCGACCATAAGTCAAAGTACCTTTAATCCCCTCCTTTAAGCTAATCTGAAAAAAATCAAAGGTGTACTTACTGTCTCCGTAGTCAAAATTTGTCAGGCGCTCATCTATGGGTAAAACTGAGATCAACGGGTGCTTAGGTTTCTCTAAACCATAGAGATCATGGACTTCAGTGATATTCTTTATTCTAATAATTTGATTCATCTTCCTGCATGTAAAGGGATTCTGTACGGGTTTTGATCGCTTGGTTCAATCGCTGATAGGCAGCTTGAACAGGATCTGGATTCCAAAAATTTACATATATCCCACGATATTCTTCATGGATCGTAAGAAGGGTCCCCTCACCAGAGGAAGTTAAGATATATTGATGATCAAAGGTGATGATGAGTGGAACCCCTCCTTGTTGGTTGAGCAATTGCTGAGAGACCATCTGCTTGACCGTCGAAGAGATCTCACTGATATTGTTTTCGTCCTGCGTGAATTGATATTTCACTTGATTGCCCTCCTTCAAGTCTCCTTCCAGCAATTTCATCACAGGATTCCACTCATCATACCTATCGGCATCCATCAAAACAGACCAAACTACTTCTGGTGGTGCCTCAATCTCTATCTCGTGATGAACAGATTTGTGACCTGTCCAAGCTAGCACTACCCATAAGATAATAATAAGCAAGCTGATTATAAGTAATTTAGGCATGAAGATATGTTTAGTAGAACGGATAAGGTCATGCTTTTGAGCACTTACAAATAGATTCTTTATTTCATATGCGCATCAAACCATTCAATCATTTCCTCTGGGTGATCAGAAAAATAATTGTATCCTTTGAATCGTAAAGGAGTGCCCTCCATATATAAGATTTTTTTATCCTCGACGGGCGTAAGTTCATACATTTCTTGCACATCCGACCATCTCGAGTTCGAGTCATCTCTCACTTGGAAGAAGAAAGTTGGGAGATGAACATGCTTGAATTTGGGAATGATATTGTGATCCGCCACCGTCAAACCTGTAATATCTGAATAGATCGGCTCAAAAGCTTCTAGGGCGGCATCTGGCGCTATTCCCATTTGCTCTGATTGTCTCTCGATTGTCGTTTGTCCTTTAAGGGGAGCAATCGCTATCAGAGATTTGATATCTTCAAATACTTCAGGTTTTTTCTCCATCGCATTGATGGTCGCATTGGCACCCATACACATACTCATGAGGGAAATGTCACTATTCGCTGTATCTTCTCTCTGTTTGATGTATGCGATAGAAGCCAAGACCTCTTGCCACTCGTAATACCCAACTCCTGAGATATTGTCTTTCCCATCTCCACTCTCTCCGTGGCTTCGTAGATCGTAGGCTAGGACACTATAACCTGCTTCATGTAATGCTTTGTACCTGGGTAAAAAGTTTACTTCAAACCCACCTGCGAAACCCAATCCTTCTAGATGGCCTGCAAACCCATATCGATTGGCAGGTGAAAAATGATTGCTGATGATCACTTTGTTAGAGTCTGCAGGAATGAACCATCCTTTGACCCCTACTCCATCCTCAGTCGTAAAAGATACTTCCTCAAAAGCCATCCCGTAATCAGAAGGTGTTCGAAGGATAGGGGTCCTTGGAGGAGTAGAAAGTCCCTGCGCCAATGCAGTGAGCATTTGCGTTTGTTGTTCGTTCAACATGTTAAATATAATTATTGGGTGAGAATTATTTCATAAAGTTGTCAAACCAATACAGAATCTTTTCGGGGTTCTGAGTCAGATAATCGTAAGCTGCTGCCCGCTTTTTCCCTATACCAGATAACCAAAGCATCTCTTTTTCGACATTTAGGCTGTCATAATATTCATCTATAGATTGCTTATTCAGGTATTCGTCTTGATCGTTTTGCACAAGAAGGGTAGGGACAGGAATCTGTGAGACATCTTCTTTGAAGGACTTAGTTGGCATATCGAATCCTACACGCTTGCTGTTCTCCGCATTTACCCATCGCTGCAAAAATCCAGGAAGTCCTAATGCCTGTACGAAGTCGAGGTAACGCATGGGCTGAATGGCGACCATCGCTTGAATGTTCGGATACTTTTGCAAGTCGTTGCTTCCATAAGCATAGGTAGTAGCAGCCGCTCCCATGCAAATACTCAACAATCCAATCTTCGCATCTTTATAGATAGGGTGGTCGGCCACATAGTCAATGGCAGCTACCAAATCCTGCGCTTCTAATGGGCCCCATGAAACCCAGTTTCCCTTTGCATCCTCGCTCTCTCCATGACTCCTAAAATCATACATCAATACTGAATAGCCTTTGTCTACCAGATATTTGGCATGCTTCAGAAAGGGAATCTCTTTGTCCCACAACTTCACCATTCCTTTTCCCTCTGGGGTAAAACCTGCGCGACAGGCCTGCACACCAAAGTGAGACTGAACGATGATTTTATCCGTCCCGCCATGAATCAACCAACCCGAAATTTGGGTACCATCAGCAGCATAAAAGCTTACCTCTTTATAATCGAGCCCATAATTATGGGGATTGTCAAACAAAGGAGCCATCCCTCCTTTGACGATGGTATTAGATAAGAAACCTGTAATCATTGGTGTCTGGTTTAATGTTTAGCAAACACTATAAAAGTACAGGTATCAGCCTCCTAAGACGTATCTCATTTACTGCGATTCGTATCCAGATTACAGAATCCCTCTCGTCCCTTACTTTTTCTGGCTGTTTCTATCATATTTTTGGGCAAAATCATTTAGACCATATTAGGAACTTCTAATCAGTTAAAAGTCTTTTCTTTCAAAATGACTTCCGTTAGAACCTATAATCGCTGCTCTCTATCCAGCGTTTCATTGTCCTAAATATGGTCTTAACAGATGATACGAAGATATATCCTTTTCATCCCTCTTTCTATCTTGTACCTTTGTCCCATGTTTCACGTCAGACATCCCTACCAAAGCCCGACAGGACAGATCAAGCTGTCTCAAGCCGCTGGTGGGTCTGTCTTCCAAAACGTGACGAAGGGACTCGCCCTCAAATATGTCCTCCAAGGGCAAGAAGTCTACCTTATCCAAGATGAATATATCTCCCTCTCTGCGGGGCAGTTTATGCTGCTGCGCGAGAATGAACCTTATCAAGCGAAGACAAAGACCCACGCAACGCTGACCCAAGGGATCTGTGTGGATCTAGCGCCCGATTTTGTGGCGGCGCAAGTACCCAGCCTGATGGAGGATTCCTTTTGGTTTCATATGCCCATGCAGGCAAAGCTGCTGCCAGATGCCGCACTGGATTTGAATTCGCTGGGGGATGCCGAAGGCGAAGAAGCATTGGGACGACTCCGTCAGGGACTGGATGAGCTGACACGGTCTATCGCTCCTTTGCAGCATGCCATCCAATCCCTCGCCAAGAGAAGACGCACGCAACAAACCTTATTTTCAAAGTTGATGATGGCCAAGGACTACATTGCACAGCACTATGACCAACCGATCAGCTTAAAGCAGCTTTCGACAGTTACAGGCATTTCTTCCTTTCATCTCAATCGGTCTTTCCACACCTGTTTCCAAATCAGCCCCCAACAATACCAACTGACACTCCGAATGGAAGCTGCCCAAAGGCTCCTCACACAGCCCAACCTTAGCCTGACACAGATCGCCTACCAACTGGGATATCACGACCTACCCGCATTTTCCCATCAATTCAAAAAATATTATCAGCAGACACCTAGCAGTTTCAGAAAAGGGTTGTGATCCTTCATTTTTGGCAAGATTCTACAAGTTTAGAAAGGAAGTAGTGCCCATCTTTGCTGGGTGAAACATATATATACCTACATCTTTTGCACTCTGTGGTGCTTTTCCTCTTCTTCCATCCTGCTTGCTCAGGATTCATGGGAGGCGTTTGTGACGGACTTTCAAGCGCAGTATCAAGGACGAGATATTGCCCCGCTCCAACTCTCCTACGTCACAAATCTTGAAGCGATTCCTGATAGCCAAGAGTTACATAAGCAGCAGGCATTCTGTGTGCAGTCTCTTGATCGCTTACAATCATTCTCATCAGCACAACTCTCCCCACAACAACAGCTAGAACACGCCCTCCTCTCTTATCAGTTGCCGCTCTTTCAGGAAAGATTACAATTGGAGATGCAATGGGCCAGGGCAAAGCCCAAGAAGATCTCAGAAAAAGGACTAGCTACGGTGCCTCTCGGAAAGGCATTTTATGCACTCTTTCTCAAAAGGTGGTTGGACGAAGAAGTCACACCTGATGCACTGTTTCAATTTGGTCTAGCAGAAATCCAGCGTATCAAGAGACGCATGAAAGCCATTCAAGAAGCCTCAGGTATGGATAGTCTGGCATTTGACGCCTATTTGAATGAGGATCATTTTTTCTACCCAGATGTGGCCACTACCCAAGCAGCCCTTGAAGCATACGCCGCCTCTATTCAGGAACGCATTCCCTTGTATTTTCCGCACACAGCCGAAATCCCTCCTCTTCAAATCGCCCAAGGAATAGACAAAAGGCTCGCCCAGGTTCCAGGATTTTATCGCAATAACACATTCTTCTACAACTTCTTTGATAAGCCTTTTAACAAGAGACAAGTCGGTTGGCTCTATCTACACGAAGGCATCCCAGGACATCACTACGAAGTCAACCACCGAAACCTCGTTTCACAGTCCACGCTCCAAAGCCTCTTTTACTCTGCGGGCTATGCCGAAGGATGGGCTGCCTATATCGAGGATCTCGCCCTTGAAATGGGTGTATATCGAGATGTCTATGACGAATACGGCAAGTGGGAGTGGGACATCATCCGATCTGTGAGGGTGCCACTAGATGTGGGGATCAATTACTACGGCTGGACAGATGCGGAATGCCTGGCTTTTTGGCAGCAATATATCCAAGGGCAAGATGACATCGCGAGGCGAGAAATCGCACGGATGAGACGCTGGCCCTGCCAAGTGATCACCTATAAATATGGGACGAGGAAGATCCTGGATTGGAAGCAAGCATGGGAACAACAAGCAGATTTTTCTCTACTGGCATTCCATACAGCGCTACTCGCACATGGCCCTCTGCCTTTCTCCATTTTAGAAGATATCATACGCCCCCATGATCATTTATCTCAAAAATAAATCCTCCCTATGAGAAAGTTATATCTGTTTCTCTTCATGATATGCATGGCTGCGGGCCACGCACAGGATACCCTCACATACGAAGTATTCAAGGACCTTGCCTATCGTCCCGCGGAAGAGATCACCGTTGATAGCTTGCAACGCCTGAATCTGGTCATTCCCCAAGGAATCGACAATCCGCCCCTCCTACTCTGGATTGGTGGGGGTGCCTGGTCCTTTGTGAATCGGCACCAAGAGATGGGCCTAGCCAAGCAATTTGCCAAGCGGGGCATAGCCGTGGCCTCGGTGGGACACCTACTGAGCAAAGGAGAATTTAACGATGCCCGACATGCCACTGGCGTCACGCATCCTGCACATATCCAGGATGTTGCGGCAGCCTTTCACTGGCTCCGTAATCAAGCTAACGCCTATGGCTACGATGCAAATAATATCTTCGTCAGCGGATTTTCTTCTGGGGCACATCTCGCCGCGCTTTTGGCGATGGACGAAAAATATCTCAAGAAGTACAAACTCACCAACGAGGACATCCGTGCAGTCATTCCTGTAGCAGGAACCTACGAGATCAAGGCTTACTATGATGTGTTTGCCAATCATGAACGCAAGAACGTTCGAGAGATGGCACGAACACATGTAATGGACGTATTTGGAGATGACATTGAGGCATTTGCCGAGGCTTCTCCCGCGACTTATCTCGACAATTTGGACATCCCCATGCTGCTGATATCAGAGGGGGGATTGTTTGAATACACCCAACTGTTTGAGAAAATGATCTGGGAATCAGAGTATAGAGATTGCCAGATTCTACATGTATTGGACAAGAGTCATGGAGGACTATGGCAGGATATGTCTTTTGCCGAAAATAGTCAGGCCCGAAATGCGATGATTGATTTTATTCAAATGAAAAGTAAAAGCGAGGATCAAGGCTAGTCGAAGAAGGTCTGTGAGACATAGTAAGTAGGTGGACAGATAAAAAATGAGCCATCCCAGTTTCGGGATGACTCATATCAGGGGTTATGTCAGGTTTATCTAGCGCACTAGAAGGAGAACGTGAGACTTTCTAGGGCTTCCTTTGTGTATGACTGTCCGTCTTTGATGTACTTTACAGTTAGGGTCTTTCTTTTTCCAGGTGCAGGATCTCCTTTCATGGTACCATTGTTCGCAACAAAGCTCATTGTACCTTTGTCTACCATTCCTTCGATGATAGACTTCACTTCTTTTATTCTGGTGTCAGCTCCCCATGTCGCAGAGATGATCTCGATGGTACTTTGTGATTGGGCTATTCCTACTTCGAATTTTAGGTCCGCGCCTGGATAGAAGTTTCCTTGGAGGTAAGCCTCCCCAGGCACTGCATTAGCAGAAGTATGGGCGATGGTATTTCCCCATTTCAACTGACAGACGAACGTATAAATTTCCCCATCGTTGAAGGGTATGGGATCAAATGTAATCTTTTGCTTTGAACCAAAGTTGGGGGCGTTAAGTTCCACCGTTTTTTCAACTAGTGCTGTTCCTGTAGTAGTTTTTCCTTTAAAAACTTTGAAAACTACACCTGTTCTAGAATTTCCTTGTGCCCAGTATGAAAAAGAGGTAAACGCATTTCCTCCCATGCAGCTTGCATTTGCCACTACACTTTGGCCAAAAGACTTGGGACCGAACACGTGATTCGCTCCTGTATTGATCCCACTTTTATTATTGATGTTGCTGCAAGCAGTTTGTGCTGATAGCTGGACAGAGAAGCCGAACGAAAGAAGTAGAAGGAAGAAGATTTGAATGGAAAGTTTCATAACAATTGGGGTTGATTTTGTTTTCAATTGATGTAACAAAACTAGCTTCTTCTCCTATGCGAGCACATCGTGCATTTACTTAGTTTAAAAAACAGGTAAAATTGCCTGTACGAAGGGCATTGTTGCGTGTAACGTCACAAAAAAATGAGCCATCCCTATTTCCAGGATGACTCATTTTTCCATTCGAGCATGATATCTAGACTAGATACGCTATCTCAACACCAATTTCTGACTGACTTTCTGATTCCCCGCTCGTACGGTGACCACATAGGGACCTCTCGCCCAACTCGAAATATCCAGTTGAGTAGGCGCTGTCATATTACCCTTTTTCCACACAATCCTACCATTGAGATCGAAAATGGATACACGCGCAGGCTCAGACGTACCTGCAACTTTGATGGTCACTTGATCGACCGCAGGATTGGGAAAGGCATTCACAGACAAGTCGGTGACTGCCTCTCTGCTGAGTTCTACAATCTTAGAGAAACTGTTCGCCCCGTCTATGTCAAACTGCTGGATGCGGTAGTAGAATCGATTGGATGCAAGCACATGGGCTTCTGTATCATCAAAATTATACTCTGTAGGCGTTTTACTATTCCCGACTCCTGGTACTCGACCCACATTTGTGAATACTGTCCCATCCTCTGATCGCTGGACGCTGAAGTAGTCATTGTTGACCTCTACACTTGTCGCCCACTGGATTTCAGCGGTATTGCGATTCCATTTGACGGAGAAGTCCAGCCACTCTACAGGTAAGTTTTCGATGTTGTAATGACGCCAGTCTTGATCAGCCTGATTGGTAGAGTTATTGGGATAGGCTCCTGGGGAGTTGATGCCGTTGGTAGGATCGAGTGAGACGATGTTATTGTCAAATCCGTCCATGAGACCATCAAAGTCTATGTCAGAAGTATCTCCCATCAATCCTGTATTGGCCATCGGCGCATCATACCCGTCTACTTGGCCATCTCCATTGGTATCGTGTCCCTCTATTTCATCACTGATATAATCATCATCTGAATCAATGTCAATGTAGTCAGGTGCTCCATCGAAGTCTGAATCTACAGGAATGATGGCAGCACCCGATACCGATCCACAAGGCGTACAATCTCTATCATAAGCATCATCTAATCCATCTCCGTCGGTGTCATTATCCTGAGGAAGCACATAGCCCGAAGTCGTCTGAGCCTCCGCATTGTCTACGATCCCGTCGTTATCAGCATCAATATCTGTGAAATTCTTCAAACCATCTCCGTCCGTATCTGGTAGGCTGAGCGGAGTTCCACTGGTCACTTCCCCCGTACCACTTCCACTGTCCCGATTGTCAATCACATCCCACAATCCATCTCCATCATCATCTACCATAGACAGCGGATCACCTGGTGTAGCATAATCCACACGCCCGTCTCCATCTGCGTCGGTCCCACCTGCTTCAATGACATCGGGAATCCCGTCATTGTCCGAGTCCAGATCCTGGCTATTCACGATTCCATCTCCATCAAAGTCCTCTTCGATGTACACTTCAAATAGATCAATGAAGTTGCCTATGCTTGCGTTGCGAGAGCCTGTACTCACAGCATTGAAGGAAAAACGTACCGTCCCTTCTGCGACCAAGGTATAGGTCCCCTCATAATGCTTCCAGCCGCTGGTACTTGTGCCTACACGGGCGACTTCCGTCTGGTTCCCTACAGGTCCTATGAGGATATTCATTGAATCTACCCCCTTCCGCGCTCGGTGCTTGATCGACCAGTGGATCACACCAGGACGAGCAAAATAGACATCTTGATACAACTCTGAATTCGTGAAGGCATTGATCTCGGCGTGATGCCCGTTGCTGGCAGAGGTGACGCCTCCGAAGCCTGACTCCCAAACTTCGATTCTGTTATTGGGAGCCGTCGTATTCCAGCCAGGAATGTCGCTCTCCCACAAGGCCATCGCACGCTTAGGCGCACGTCCCCACACATGGGTTGCCTTAGACGCATCCAACTCTTCAAAATCTCCATTGAGCAAGGTTTTGACATAACTCCCCTCCTCACTATCGGGAATACCGTCATTGTCATCATCCAGGTCTATGTCATTGGTGATGCCATCACCATCCGTATCATTGACTGCATTGTGGGTTGTCGCATAAAATAACACCGCTGTCAACAGTAACAGGGCAGGACCACTTATCAGAATTCTTCTTAAAGTCGTGTTTACAGATCCTTGGGGTCTAGGCGTTTGCAAAAGCGCGCTCATTGGGATAAGGGTTTAACCGTCTTATTTTTCATACAAAGTCCCTCCAATTCCAATATTTTCCACCTTAAAATTTACACCAAATAAACATATGTAGTTTCAGGATAGAAATGGTTTCTGATTTTGAAAAATGATCATGAAATAAATAGACCCAGGATGTATTTCCTTTGCAGGATTTTTTACCAGACATACATTTTACCCACTATTTTCTCTTCTCTAAGGGAATAAAATATTCCTACACTTTGTCTAATCATAGAAATTGAAATATGAATGGAAGACCAACAAAAATCTGATTCTGCTAGTTGGGAATCAGACAATAAAGTAAGACTCATCGATAATTTTTCCTGATTCGTCGGATAGCCTTTTCATTTCTTTCAGTAAAAACCATGTTTGCACATTGACTGAAAGGGCACCGCATTTTACACTCCAAATAACTAAGCACGCGAATATGCAAAAGTACGTTTTCCTCTTTGGGCTTATCATCTTAATCAGTGCCTCCACGGTCATGGCCCAGTACCCTCCTAGCGGAGGACGCCCTGGAGGTAAGGGAGGATTCGATCCTTCAAAATTTATGATTGGTCGCCTCTACGGCAAGGTGGTCGATGAGGAAGGCAAGCCCATGGCCTATGCCAATGTCCAACTCATGGGTAAAAAGTTTGACCGTGCAACGCGCACGCTGAAGGATACGCTCTGGGCAGGACAGTTCACAAAGAAAAACGGAGAATTCAATATGGAGAAGCTCCCCATCATGGGCGAGTTTGATCTCATCATCTCCTACCTCGGATATACAAAAATGAGCCAGAAAGTCGACTTCGGGATGAAACGCCCTGGCGGAGGACAAGGGAAACCAGGAGGAAGTGCTCGTCCCTCAGGTCGTCCAGGAGGCGGATTTGGTGGAGGTTTTAACCCTGCCAATTTTGAGAAGGACCTCGGTAAGATCGTACTCGTGCAGGAAGGTGTCACCATGGACGAAGTATCCATCGAAGCTTCTGCTACAGGTACTGTTCTAGCATTGGATAGAAAAATCTACCGCGTAGACAAGGACTTGACGACCGTAGGAGGAACCGCGGAAGACGCCCTCAGAAATGTCCCTTCGATCTCCGTCGATCTGGATGGCAATGTATCGCTGCGAAATGGTTCTCCCCAAATCTTTGTCGATGGTAGACCTACGACGCTTACACTCGATCAGATTGCTGCCGATGAAATTGAAACAATCGAAGTCATTACCAATCCTTCAGCCAAGTATGACGCAGGAGGAGGTACGGGAGGAATATTGAACATTGTCCTGAAGAAAGAAAGAAGATTGGGGTACAATGGAAGCATTCGATTTGGAGGAGATACCCGATTGGGATACAATGTAGGAGGAAACTTCAACATACGTGAAGGCAAAATCAATGTCTTTGGTTCAGGTGGTCTCAACAGTTTCAGGAGCATCGGTGACGCCTTGACAGAACGTGACAATCTTGTGGCTCCCATCTCTTCCTTGGTACAAACTTCCAATGATACAACGAGAGGGACCTTCGTTCGCCTAAGAGGTGGATTTGACTTCCTGATGGACAATCGCAATACACTGACAGTCAGCGGAAGTTTTGTACAGGGCAGCTTTCTCCCTGTCTCACAGCTGATCAATACGACCGAGACAGACTCCTCTAGCGTAACCTACACGCGTGACGCCAATCAGGATCGTATGTTCAGAAATGCAGGGGTTTCTGTTCAATTCAAGCACCTCTTCACCAAGAAAGGAGCTGAGCTGACAGCAGACGCCAACTACAATCAGGTGACATTTGAAGGAGATAACCAGTTCCTGACTACTTTTGACGATGGGGCTACTACCCGCGAGCAGCAGTTCACAAGCGGAGGTGGAAGTTTCCTCACGCTCCAAACTGATTTTGTCAATCCGCTGTCGGAGAATCTTAAGCTAGAAGGTGGATTGAAGACCATCATTCAGACCAATAGAAATGAGCAGGAAAATGCCATTTTGGACCCCGATCGCAACGAGTTCATTTTCTTCTCACAAGTAGCCGACCGTTTCGAATACACCAACAATATTTTCGCAGCTTATCTGCAGACTGGATATCAGAAAAACGGCTGGGGTGTACAGGCGGGACTTCGGGCGGAGAGCAGTTTTTATACAGGGACTTTGACGGAGATTGATTCTTCTTTCCAGATCAATTTCCCCATCAGCTTATTCCCCAGTGTATTCTTCTCGCGAAAGTTTAAGGAAGGGAAAGATGAGATTCAATTGGCTTATACACGTCGAATCAACCGCCCCAACTTCTTCCAGACATTGCCTTACACCGACTATTCTGATTCCTTGAACTTGAGAAGAGGAAATGTGGGGCTTTTGCCTGAGTTTGGCAATAACATCGAATTGACGTATCAGAAGTTTTTGGGCAAAAATCACAGTGCCCTACTTTCTGTCTATTACAAGCAAGCGAGCAACCTGATCACGACGTACCAGTTCAACGAATTTGATCCTGTACTCAATCGTGAGGTCATCGTCACGAGCTACATCAATGCAGACAACGCCTATGCATTCGGTAGTGAGTTGACGATGCGCAACAAATTCTTTGGATGGTTAGAACTGACGACCAATATCAATGTCTATCAGGCGCAGGTAGATGCGACGAATGTGGAGAATGCCCTTCAAGTCGATCAATTGAGTGCATTTATCAAGGAGAATATCCAGATCCGCCTGCCCAAAGATTACTCGCTGCAGATCAACGGAACGTATCGATCACGCGCTGCCTTTACCCCTGCCAATCCCAACAACAGAAGTTGGAGAGGAGGACCGACCCAGACTGCTCAAGGATTCCGCATCCCGCTTTGGTTCCTAGATGTATCTGTCAGGAAGAGCTTCTGGAATAGAAAGGCAAATATCACCGTCAGTGCTTCAGACATATTTGCTACGCGTCGCTCAGGTACTGTGACAGATACCGATCTCTTTTTCCAGGAATTTTCGCGTATTCGCAACCCACAGCTGATTCGTGTCAACTTTTCCTACCGTTTTGGGAAAACAGATATGTCTCTCTTTAGAAGAAAGAACATGAACTACAACACTTCAGGTAGTGATATGATGGGAGGATAAAAATAAAAGGGGCTGCTAGAATGTTAGTAGCCCCTTTTTTTGAGCTAGTGGCGATAGAAAATAATCCTTTAGTCTAGGGTTGAAACCACTAGCCTACATGATGCCACCCTTTCAGGGTTCAAAGATGGTTCATTGTCCTGAAGGGACAGTGTCCTACAGCATGTGGAGTTTAGTCCCATGCTCAAAGCGGGTGCTACAAAGTTCTATTTTCTCTGTCTACCTACTTAATCCTTCTTACTCTACCCTCAGCTCCTCTTTCAACTCAAATTTAGCCTGGGCTTTTACATCCACACTCGAAGCTCCAATTTTTACAAGATAAGTTCCTGCTTCTGCCATCCAGCTTGACTGCTCGGTATTATAAGAAGCCAGCGCTTTTGCATCTAATGTAAATGTTAGTGTCTCACTTTCGCCAGGATTGAGGAGTTTCGTCTTTCCAAATCCTTTGAGTTCGTGTATAGGCTTATCCATCGAGTTACTAGGGGCACCCAGATACAGTTGAATCACCTCTCTTCCTGCCACTTGTCCACTATTGGTAATGGTGATCGAAGCCGTTATGCCTCCTGCAAAGGTCTCCCCGCTCAACTTCAGATCTGCGTAATCAAATGAAGTGTAAGAAAGTCCGTACCCAAAAGGATAAGCTACAGGTACTTCTTTTGTCAAATAATAACGGTAGCCTACATAAATGCCTTCCTCATAGGTAACATTGGCAGGTCTGCCGAGGGAAATAGGTCCCAGTTTCACCTCCTCTGTTCCAGGTACTGCCTCTCCTGGAAAGCTGGCCGAACTCGGTCCATTCTCATAGGATACACCAAAGGTAGTCGGGAGCTTACCAGAGGGATTCACTTTGCCTGTCAATACATCTGCCAGCGCATTGCCTGCTTCCTGACCACCTTGCCAAGCCAGGACGATTCCATCTACTTTATGCTTCCAGCTGTCCATCTCGATGACATTCCCAATATTGAGCAGTAGCACGACCTTTTTACCTGCAGCGTGATAGGCATCAGAGACCTTGGATATCATCGCTTGCTCATCAGCCGTCAGGTAGTAATCCCCCTCTGTCTTACGATCCCTAAATTCACCTGAGTTTCTGCCTAGGGTAATCAAGGCTACATCCGTTTCATTCGCTGCTGCTGCTATATCCTCAGTCTTCAAAGGCATCTCAGGAAGCGGAATTTCTGCGTCTAAAATAGTTTCCTTCTTGGGGAGGTTGGCACGCTCTGCTTCGATGTACGGGAGGTACATTTCCTGCGTGGTCGCGTGGAGCGTATGACCTGCATTTGTCAGCCCTTCTACAATTGAGACCGTGTATGCTTCATTGACATCACCACTTCCTGTTCCTCCTGCAATGAATTCATAGGACCCAATACCAAAAGCTGCAATTTTGAGTTGATCTCCTGTAAGTGGAAGTGCTTCTTTATTTTCGAGGAGAATGATCCCTTCCGCAGCTGCTGCACGTGCAATCTCTGCATGCCTCTTTAGATCGGGCGCATCCGTGTAGGCGTATTTTTGGTAGGCGGGAGAGCGAAAAACGATGTTTAGAATACGTCTTACGTTGGTATTTAGTACCTCTTCGGATAGTTTGCCACTTTTCACAGCTGCCAATATAGCCTCACGCTGTCCAGGCACTCCTGGCATAACCAGATCATTCCCTGCCTCCATTTGGGCGATCTGATCATCTCCTGCAAACCAGTCCGTCATGACCAGGCCCTCAAACTTCCACTCCTCACGTAATATCTTCGTAAGCAAACGGGCATTTTGAGAGGCGTAGGTGCCATTCACTTTGTTGTAGGCACTCATGACCGTCCAAGGCTGCGCCTCCTTGACAGCGATTTCAAATCCTCTTAGATAGATTTCTCTGAGGGTCCTTTCATCGACATTGGCATTGAGGAGCATGCGGTTGGTCTCCTGGTTATTCGCTGCATAATGCTTGATGGAGGTACCTACGCCGTTGCTTTCGACGCCATTGACCATGGCCGCCGCCATTTTACCTGAGAGCAGGGGATCTTCCGAGTAGTACTCAAAGTTGCGCCCTCCCAGTGGATCGCGATGAATATTCATACCTGGCGCTAGCAGGATATCTACGCCATATGCTTTGACCTCTTCGCCCATCGCTTTCCCGACACTCGCCACCAGCTCTGTATCCCAGGAGGAAGCCAATAATGTCGCAATGGGAAAAGCCGTACAGTAATAGGTTTTTTCAGCGCTGTCACGCGTCGGATTGATCCGCAGGCCCGCGGGTCCATCGGCGAGTACAATGGAAGGAATCCCCAGGCTGTCTACAGCAAAAGTACTCCCAGCTGCCCCTGGCACTTTTTCCTTTAGCTCGGTATTCATTGGCAATCCAGGGAGTCGCATACCATTCCCTACGACGATATTAACCTTCTCTTCCAATGAAAGGCCATCCATCCATTGTGTAATTTGTTCATCTGCTGTCATTTGTGTGTCCTTTGGGGGAGATTCACATGAGGTAAGGAGAAGCAGTATCCCTAAAATTAAAATGAGATTCTTCATATTTGAGTAGTAGTAACCAGAAAAGGAACATATGCTCCACGCGATATTTCGGAAATTAGGAAATTAATTCTGCATTAAAAGACTAAATACACCGTGTAATAAGTTTATTTATATTTCAGGTTGACAGAATTTACCTCTGCATATCGCCTATTGAGTTTTTTGCG
>JBCBPW010000101.1:0-24098 GCA_039820545.1 Bacteroidota bacterium
CTGACCGACTTTAATGCACAGTTTACTAACTTAACCTCTTTGGATCTAAGAGATTTTCCTAGCTTATTCAAGGTCCGAGCCAGAAACTGCGCCATATCTCAATTTCAGATTACAGGTTCACCTTTAGTTGATGAGCTATCAATACTTAACAATGCCCTTGCAGGAACTTTAGATTTATCTGATCAAGTGAACATGCGCAGCTTGAACATTGACTACAACAATGTGAATTCTTTTTCCCTCATTTTGCCTAATACCAGTCATCTGTTGAAAACTATCACTGCTCCTGGAAGCCTGCTGAGTGGAACTTTGGACCTAACACATGCTTCGGATATTGAAACTATCACTTTAGATGCTACGCCAATTACCGAAATTTTGCTTCCAACCTCTTTGAATACAGTCTCCAATAAAGATTTGGACATCAGTCTTAATCAATGTTCCAATTTAGATGCAACGGATATACAGGGAGTGGCTGACCACATCTTGAACTGGATGAATAATCCAAGCTTAAACTACACATTTAGCGGAAGTAGTTTGAAGGTTTTCAAAACGGTAGGGATGACGATATTGACCATTGCTGATTTCAATGATCCACCCTTACAAACGGATCTTGGTACGATCCATAATGCTGGATGGACGGTAACCCCTACACCCTAAGCATTACAGGAAGCAATTGTGAATTAGACACTCTTTTCATGTAGTCAATACAAAACCCTTTTGAGAATACATCACTACATATGGATCTTTTTCCTATGGATTTGGGGAGGCGCTTTTTATGCCCAACAAATCCAGGTGAGAAATAATCATGAAGGGGCTTGGCCTACGGCTATGAATCCATTGTGGAAGGGAGAGATCATCAATCAAGGGCAGCCTGTCCAAGCATTTGCAGAGGCGACCTTGAGCCAAGATGGAGAAATCCTGCATAGGTTTACCTCCAATCAGGTATTGGTAGGGACAGGCGTGAGTACCTTGACTGCCTTGGGTTTGACTTTGGCTGAGGAACAAAACTACACGGAAGTTGCGATTTCAGGAGAGGCTACTTTATGTCTGCAGGTACTACTTTTAGAGACGGGTGAGGTTATGGCAAGAGCGTGTCAAAATGTGGAGCTTTCGAGCTTTACGCCTGAACTCATCAGTAAACAAAGAAAAAATACAGAAGACCCTAAGAATTCCATGATCCAACGGCAACCCATACAGGTCCAAGTGACAGGGCAGTTGAGCTCTTGGGACGACACAGAAACACGAATTCCAGGAAATTTCTATCAGGTTTCAGGCAATGTTCCATTCTCTGTTTCGGAAGTGCCTGTACAGCTTCGCTTCAACTATGCTTCTTTCCGCACACAGCAACAAGGTGCTTGGTGGCGCAACGTGTTTCAAATTTCCCTCGATCAGCAGCAACTGATGCGAATTCTCAAAGAAAGGGCCAAAGAGCAGGCGCGCGAACAAGTGGAGCAACATGTAAACTTGGATTCTTTGGCTTACTGGGAAAATGTCCAAAAGGAAGTAAATGGCCTATCCTATTACGAGAATAAGTTAAATTCTCCTACCTACAAGGACTTTGAAGCCCTACAAGTTGAGATAGAAGATCGATATGGTATTTCAGCTGAAACACCCGCGAATGAACTGGCTAGAATTAAGGATTCCTTGAAAAGAACGGATATTCAGGCCTATCAGGATTTTGCGAAGTATCAAGGAAGACTGGCTTCTTATACCAAGTACAAACAAGCATACGAGCAGGGGCTTGCACTCAAGGAGCAACTGCGATTGGCTGAGCAGCAATACGAAAAAGCTAGGCAATTCGATCCACGATCCCTCGCAAGTAAAGATAAGCTGTACAAGTTGTTGGCATTTAGGGATTTACAGATAGGAACCGTCTATCCTTCATTCTCTCCGCTTACGATCAATGGTACAGCCCTTCAGGGAGCATTGATGCGCTATGCTTATAGGAATTGGCAGATCGACTTGGCAGGAGGGGGATGGATTTATCCGCAGACAATTGCGGGGAATGACGTTGCCACTTTGCAGGTTGCTACACCTCCTAGGCTATTTGTCAGTCGCCTGATATGGGGAGATGCAAAAGGAAGGCAACCCTATCTAGGGGCTACTTTCGTATATGCAGGATCAGATACGGCGAGTTGGGCCTTCCACCCTGACTATACTTCTGCTACTTATCAGTCTGTGGGGATTACAGGTGGTTTTCCATTAGCCAAAGAGAAAGGATACATAAAAGGAGAGTGGGTTACGCAATTGCCCACGTCGACTACGGAATATGCATACAGTGGACGCGTAGAGGCGGACTTACGACCTTGGAAAGGAGGAGAGGCTACGGTGAGATATCAAGGAAGATCTGTCGATTTTTCTGCTATTGCTAATCCTTGGCTTTTACAGCCGCTTTCTCAATATGCAGCAGAGCTGAACCAAAGTTTGATGACTGACAAATGGACCCTCAACGCTTTTGCTAGAAGAGATTTTATTACCCTGCTTCCGCTAGGAAGTACGCCACCTATACAGGTCTTGGCAGGTGTCAGTTCCAATTGGAAGATGCAAAATTTGAATCTAGGACTTAGCTATGCGCCTGTGTTCAATCAGATTGTAACCAACCCTAACAACCCGAATGATAATGCAACAGGTTCTTTACTCAGTGCGACTTCTGATTGGACCTTCGAGAAAGGAGGGGTTATTCGATTCAATTGGTACAACTCGATCTATCTACAGTCTCGCCAGAAGGAAGGACAGACGCTCTTTCACCCCAATATCAATTCTACATTGGGACTATCATTGGGAGATTGGGGCCAGATACAACTAGGGGGTTCTTACTTCGCCAAAGACTATGTGTTAGGAGAAGAAGCTGTAAGCAATGTAAATGGGCAGTTGAGTATGCGCGTTTGGAAAAATCTTAAGATCAACGGAGGGGGGACCAGTTTCAGTCAACAAGGTATACAATACCATCAGTTCTTTGGAGGCATCAATGGAGGATTGACGCGCAATATTTCTATTCAACTCAATGGCTCCTATGGAGACATCCCCATCGAGCGAGGCATTCGAGAATTTACTTATGAGAAAGGGTGGTTTATCAGGACCTCTTTACAAGCAAAAATATAAATCATGAAATACAGCATACAATCATGGATCTTTTTGGGAGCATTTCTCTGCCTCTTTGACCTGTATGGTTACAATCCAGACAGGGAGATAGGGGATCTTGAAGCTGTGAACATCGTCACACTGACTGCTCCTGTAGATGGGGCTGTTTTGAGCTCTCTCAATCCCATCTTTAACTGGCAATGGCCAGCAGCGCCCGCAGGAAATGTGACCTATGCGATCAAAATCGTACCGATCAATGCTGGGCAGAGTCGAGCAGATGCTATGCAGTTCAATGCAGCTGTCTACACGCAGTCTGGCATCACTGCCAACTTTGTCCAATACGGATCTGGCGGGGCGAGTACACCTTTGACGGCTGGGGGAGAATATGTCTGGAGAATAGAGGCTTACCTAGATGGAAACTTGATGGGGAGCAGTGAAATCTGGCTATTTGGTCTTACGAGCCAGCCTGATGATCCTCCTCGCATGCAGTATGCTTCTTTGAGCACTAAGCCCGATGCTGGCTATCACTTGCTCGATACGGATGACCTTCATTTTCGCTTTGACAACATCTACTACAAAGGCAGTCAGGCGGCCAATGATATTGCACAGATTCAGGTTCGTACGCCTGATGGTGCCCTGTTCTCGAACTGGACCCTTCAGCACGATGGGTACAATTTATTCACGTTGGACTTTGCGATCGGCACCCCCTCATCGAGTGGGCTCTACACAGTCAAGGTTCAGACTATCAAAGACCGTATTTATTGGCTCAGATTCCTCATTCCTTAAGCATGCAGACTAACATACAAAAACATAGATTTTCCTTCCTGTTGTGTGCAGGAATCCTAATCCTATCCGCTTGGGTGAGCGGATGCGGAGGAGATCGGGTACTTTCTACCTCGGAGTACATTCCTTGGTATGGGAAGCATGTGGAGTCATTTACAGTAGAAAAATCTGTAGAAGACCTAGAATTTCGTCTCACATACATTCCTACAGAGGTACAAGTACTGAGCAGACTAAGAGGTGAGGGGGGCGACGAAGCGATTCGTGCGGCACTCGCAGAGGAGACAGGTATCGAGTACTATCGCCTACAGATCCAATCCAAAGATCCTAAGCGAAAGGTCCTGGACATGCAACATCCTTATGCAGATGTAGATCCCAAGCTGTATTTCTCCTTTGACTTACAGCAAAACTTACTACTCAAGACAGACTCACTAGAGATTCCTTGCATGCTGTATCATCTCGATCAGGGTTTGGGCATGTCACAGGGCATCGATTGTCTGTTGGCATTTGATACAAAAGTACAGCCAATGACCCATCGAAGACTTCAGATAAAAGACGACTTCTTCGGTTTGGGCGAGTTCCAGATATCCATTCAAGATCATACAATCGAGCAAAAAGCGCAACTCCATATATAGCACATCCATGAAGCTTTTCAGAAATTATTTATTCGCACGTATTCTCGCTATTTACAGCCTTGGGTCGCTTTTGGCGCAGCTGTTTGTGCCTCTAGAGGCTTTGGCTTTGACTTCGGGGCCTGAGCAGCCAGAGATTCAGGGATTTACACCCGTAGGGATGACAGAGATGGTCAATCCTGCTACAGGAGATTTTACCTACAACATTCCCCTCATGTCCGTAGAGGGCTACCCCATCAACATCACCTACCAGTCGGGTGTGGGCATGGAAGACGAGGCTTCGATGGTCGGCTTGGGCTGGAACCTCTCGATCGGACAGATCAACCGAAATGTGCGGGGACTGCCTGATGACTTTAAGGGGGAAGAGATCGTAACAACCATGAAGCAAGCCAAGCGATGGAAGGTAGGGTTGAACTTAAGTGTAGCACCAGAAGCACTAGGGATAGAATTTGAGGAGTTTAAAAAGTTTACAGGTTCGGCATCAGTTTCGGTGAATGTAGGATTATTTTTTGATAGCTATACAGGTGTGGGGAGAGAATTAGGGGTAAGTCCTCGAGTGGGAATTGATCGATCTTTAGGCAAGATCGGATCACGAAATCTTGTGGGCTCATTAGGAGGAGGCCTGAATCTTGGATTTAACTCCCAGTCAGGTAGTAGTATAGGTGCAAGCGCCAATGCAGGCTTTTCATTATCTAAGCAGGATATGATAGATCAAGATATTGAAGAGGATAGATCAGAAACTTCATGGGTAACCCGCACAAATACAATTAGCCTAGGCCTTTCTTCAGTATATAATTCTAGGTCAGGAATCAGCTACTACAATTCAAGCTTGAAAGCTTCTAGGTCTAGAACTAATAGTACGCTTAAAATTAAACTCCTCAAAGATAATCCATTAGGAGCGAGTTATAAATTCTCTGCTTCTTCTCGATCTGTAGGCGCAGGGGCTTCTGGTCTTTACGAATTACTGGCTCCCACATTTACACCTTCTGCTCCGTTTCCTTACAAAAATTTCGGTGCAACTATTGGGGTAGGGCTTGGGTTTAAGGTTCCATTATTTACAGATGCCAAGTCTAATCTTTCAGGATACTACACAGAGCAAGATCTAAAGTTTAATGAGCGATCTTCCGAAGCATATGGCTATTTACATCTAAGCGAGGGGCACAATGAAAACAGACAACAACAGGTCAAAAGAGATCAGGGAAAACATATTTTAACAGATTATAATCGAGTAAATAATCGTCCCTTTATTCAGGATGCTACACCTAATTTGGCTTTTTCACACCTCACTTTTGATACCTACAGTGTTTCAGGACATGGAATCTCAGGTACATTTCGTCCGTATCGCAATGAATTGGGTATTGTAACCAACTCTTATCAAAAGGACCGCACATTGAATGGTTCACTTGGACTTGAGTTGGGAGGGGGAGTAGGCTTTGATTTTGGGATTGATGTAGCCCCTTCTAAATATTTATCCTATGCTAGTGAGTGGCAGGATGACAATGCCTTGAAAAGTGAATACCATTATGGTAGGCGTCCAGATGGAGCAACTTCTAAGGAAGTTCAGGCACAGTATGAGCCCTTCTACTTCAAACAAGTAGGAGAATTAACGGGAAGTAATGACGAGGACTATCTAGCAAGTTTAGGAGGCGAGAAGCCTTTGGCCGTAGAACTCAATGAAAAGCAGTGGGGAGGTGGACACTATGCGCAGGCCTCCTTCATTGGGAATGGGCAGTCGTTTCAACCTGAATCTTTTCGCTCAGGAAGAGAAAAGCGCAACCAGTTATTTACCTACTTAACAGGTGGAGAGGCAGAAAAGTATGGGCTTAAGAAGCGTATCTACAGTTACGAGTTAGCGACAGATCCTGCAACAGGTGAACCAAGAAGCCAAAATCAGTTGAAGGAGGCATTGGCAGATTCTAGCGATCGTGTAGATATATCAGAAGGTAGACAACCACATCATATTTCTGAGATCAGTGTCTTAAAATCTGATGGGGTAAGATATGTGTACAATATTCCGACGCAGAATAATCACAAAGTCGAGACTAGTTTTAATGTTTCTGGAAGAGACACAACGGGTCTGAGACCCTACGGACTTACAAACTATCAATTAGGACAAGATGATAATCTCAATAATAAGCGAGGAATTGATAAGTTTTTCAATAAAGTAGAGACACCTGCTTATGCGACGGGTTATCTGCTGGGAGCCGTGCTGTCTCCTGATTATGTAGATAGGACAGGGAATGGTCCTAGCCACGACGACTTAGGTACTTTTTATGAGATGCGCTATCATAGGCTACACAAAAGCTATAAATGGCGTATGCCCCTTGCGCCCAGAGGAGAATCTGGACCTGTAGCCAGTTTCGATCCAGGACTCAAGATGAAGCCGAAAGATGACAAAGCGAATATCCTGCATGGAGATAGAGAAAACTGGGCACTTGCTCAAGTTGTATCGCGTAATAGAATTGCAATTTTTCATTACAGCGAACGAAATGATGGCTTAGGGGTGCTCGATAGTTCAGGCACCCAGCTCGATACCGAAAATCGCTTATTGAAGTTAGATCGTATTACCTTACATACTTATAAAGATTGGAAAGAACACAAGAATGAGGCAAAGCCACTGAAAACGGTAAGCTTTTTCTACGATTACTCGCTTCGTAAAGCGCCTTTTAATTATGACAATCCAGATGATCCCTCAGATAAGGGAGGTGCACTCACATTGAAGCGAATTGAGATGTCGTCTGAAGAATCGGGGCGCGCAACGTTGAATCCGTATAGATTTACTTATAGTGATGACCCAGCCTATAATCCCAATTATCATCCAAAGGCATATGATCGTTGGGGATCTTACAAGCCTATGAATGCTTCTTTGCCTACATGGGAGTTTCCATATGTAGATCAGGAGTCGCTTCCATCAGGTCAAGGTTCTCCTAATGTGCCTTGGACACAATCAGATATCTACGCACAGGCTTGGAACTTACAAAAGATCGAAACGCCTACAGGAGCAGAAATCAATGTACACTATGAAGCTGATGACTATGCCTATGTGCAAGATCACAGAGCGGGGCAAATGATGAAGATATTGGGTTTTAGTGATACAAGTAATACGGATCTAGCGGTGCTTTCAGATAAGATATACGAGCATACGACTTCTGTTCCACGCGTGCGAAAGGCACAGTACAATCGATTTGTGTATGTGCAGCTACCTGAAGAGGTGGGTATAGCTACTGATATTAAGAAAAAGTATCTCAATGAAGACGGATTGGTCTTCATGAATCTCTCAGTCAAGATATCCCCCGACAAGGGTACACGTTCACGTGTACCTGCTTGGGTACGAATCTCTAAAGTGAGTGTACATCCTACCAATCAATCCATAGCGGTTTTGGAGTTACCCATGCTTACCTATCGTGAAAAGAAGAAAGATTCGGGTGAGAAAATTCCTGAGCTACTGATGACACTCATGAATTATACGCGAATGCATTTACCAGAGTATGTATATGAAGGTTCAGCGCCTCTGGCAGTAGATACTGCAAATATTCAGTCAGCACTTTCACACCTTGTATTGCTCCAAGAAGGCTTTAAGGAATTATTCACCAATATAAATGGAGCGATGATCAGGAAAGAGTACTGTCAGGTAATCGATCCTCAGCTTTCATGGATCAGACTTTATAATGGCAACGGATTCAAAGCAGGTGGAGGATGTCGAGTATGGAAAATCACCATGCGCGATGGCCTAGATAAAATGACAGGAGAACGGGAAGAAGCATACGGCTCGATTTATGATTATACGATGGTCGAGGATTTTGGGGGAGATAAGGCTAAAAGGATTAGTAGTGGTGTTGCTGCCTACGAACCTATGATAGGAGGAGATGAAATTTCACTGAGAAAGCCTATTACCTATAAGCTTAAGCGAATTTTATACCCAGATGATGCCTTTTACATCGAAGGACCCTTCGGAGAGGAATTTTTCCCCAGCCCTACAGTGACATATCGACAAGTAAAAGTCCGAGGGCTTGCGGAGGACACAGGATATAATTACGCTTCCCAACCTTATCAGCAGTATGAGTTTTATACTGCCAAAGAATTTCCTGTCATTACTCAACATTCTCGCTTGGTGAGTCAGGTAGATGAGCCGAATAAGATTGAGAAGTTTTTTGGATTGGGAAACTTCTTTTCTACGAATACACAGGGTTACTCTATAAAAATAAACTCCATGCATGGAGTACCCAAAGCAGAATTATCCTTTGCCGAAGGAGATACTTTTCCTTATGCAGGTTCTGAGTACATCTATCATACCAAGCCTAGAACGAAGCGTCAGGTCATTTATACCCCTCTACTGAATCAAAATACGAATGACCTCACAGTGGAAACAGATTCGGTGGTTCAATATGTGGGCTATCAAGGTCTTGCCAATGACGATCTATTGGTAATAGAGCGAGATGGAAGCCTACGGAAGAAAACCATGGGAAGAGAGTTTGACCTTACGATTGATTCTAGAGAGCAGTTTTCGAGTACTGAGGCTGTCGATGTACAGGCAAACTTAGAAGGGGAATTAATTTTCCCTTCAGCAGTACCTTTTGTGTATGGCAGTGTGAAAGTCTCGACCAAACGCTTCCGCTCCCTTGTTACCAACAAGGTGATCGCAGAAGTCGGAATCCTGAAAGAGACCAAGGCCTATAGAGATGGAACTGTCATTACAACAAAGAATCTAGCCTACGATGCAGAAACAGGGGCACCGCTCATCACGAAAGTGACCAATGAGTTTGACGACGACCTTTACAGCGCTACACAGCCTGCACACTGGGTATATCGTGGGATGGCACAAGCGTATCAAAATCAAGGAATTGAGATCACAAGTAGCCATACTTCGAATGGATTGCTGCCAACTTTCTCCAATCTGGCTCCTGTATTGTCGCTCTTCCAGGAAGGCGATGAGCTCATCCTACAGTATCCCAACAATAACTTTAAGAAGGCCTGGGTACTGTATGTCGATGAGACCAACAACGAGCTGAAAGTGGTTGATAGGCAAGGAACATTGGTCAGCGTGGCCAATGCCAACACGAATTTCGATAGTTATTCTGCTATCAAAATCATACGCTCAGGCCATCGCAATATGGCCCAGATGCCCGTCGGAAATATCAGTACGCAATCCAACCCAATTGTCAATGATACAGAGCTGAATTACCAGGATATCCTGAGTGCGGGTGCGACAGAGTTTAGCGACGAGTGGCAGACCTTCTGTAGCAATACGATTACTACGCCTTCCTGCGATTGTGAAGTACCAAATCAAAAAGCGCGGGATTTCCTAGATGTCTTCGAAGATGTGATTAGTTCGGGTAGATTATTTAGCCCTAACATGACAGTTGTAAGCCATGTCAGCCAGAATTTCAATGGTTCCTCTGAGCTTGCTTTGGCCTTGGGTTACAATTTTGGAGAAGATTTCTATTGGAAGACAACCATCACAGGCGGCAATCCCAATGCACTGACACAGCTTAAGTTTGAGCTATTCAAAGATGATGGGCCTGCGACATGTAACATTAGCTCTGTCTGTGATCTGAACATAAACATTCCTTCCAACCTAAGTACGACGGATCTCGAGGGGATGACAAATTTGAGAATTGTAGACGCCAATGTGAGTGACTGCAACAATTCCCAAAATTTTCTGATTCAAGCCGAAATGGGAGGACAGACCTACGACTTACTTGCTACAGGGTTTTGTTTCGATGCCAAATCATGTCCGTCACGAGTGCCTGAGCTGGTTGTATGTCGAGGTATTGGGGATCAGGTGAATCCCTATGTAGTAGGAATCAGAGGAACTTATCTCCCCAAAATGTCCTATACCTATCTGACAGATCGTACAGCCGAGCAGACAAGCTATCAAGCCAGTAACGAACCTGATGTCCGAAACGGGGGCTCCTACGTTGATTTCTCCGCATTTTGGCAGTATCAGAACAATGAATGGACAGCCAATTCTACCAATTGGATCTGGGGAAGTGAAAATATGACCCACATCCCACTAGGACTGGATATTGAGAGTAGAGATGTCTTGAATCGCTATTCCTCCGTCCAGTATGGACACAACTATCAGGTTCCGATTGCTGTCGCCGCCAACTCACCCATTAAGAACATGGGAGCTACAGGATTTGAAGAGCCTGGAGAAGTCATGGAGAAGTGTGGGAACCATCTACGATTTACCAATGCAGGAGATAAGCCACAGTTTTCAAACGATGAAGCACACACAGGAAGCTCTTCCATGTTGCTTTATCCTTGGGGGAGTACAAGTTCGGTACAAGCGGAAATCCGATCAGATGATCCTTGTACCAAGGTTCCTGATGCTGACAATATACCCTACCTAATCAAGGAGTGTGATTGTCTAGATGAGTTCAGTCCATCGCCAGGAAAGTATGTGGCATCCTTCTGGGTGAAGTCGGATGAATACAACGAATCTACTGAGCCTGTCACGGACTATCCACAAGTAGGATTGGAGGTAACAGTCAACTCAGTGCCTGTCCCGATGCTTAAATCTACTAGGGGCAATGTCATCGATGGTTGGCAGCGCCACGAGTATACATTTGAAATTCCTACTGGGAGCGAGGGGCAGTTTCTCAAAATGAAGACCTTTTATAATCCCAATGGAGAAACAGTCTACATAGATGATTTCCGCTTCCACGGATTCCTCACAGGGATGAAAACCTATGTATACGATCCCACCGACCTCAAGGTGCTGGCTGAGTTGGATAATAACAACTATGCGAAGATTTACCAGTACAACGAGGCAGGCCAGCTTGCTGGCGTCAAAGTAGAAACACGCGACGGAATTCAGTCATTACAGGAAGTTCGCTACAATCAGTACAACCGCTATGAATAAATACATCAAGTACATAGGGGGGCAGGTGGTCATCTGGATGCTGATACCTGTCCTATGGTCGCAAGATTTACAAGCAGACCTCGATAAGATATATGCTCATCTTTCTGGCAAGGAAGGTTTTGGCCTGACCATGAAGATGCAGTATTACAACGCCCGAGGGATCCCTGAGCAGGGAGAAGAAGTAGAAGGCTACGTAGTTTTCAAAGGCGCGCAGTTTTTCCAGCAGTTGGGAGAGGAGGCAATGGTCAATAGTCAAGATTATCTTTTATCGATCACTCCATCAGATCAAACCTTGGTGCTTTACCCACCTGAAGCGTTGTCTGCCCAGAGTCCCACTGAGATCCTTCGCGCTTTTCGAGGGATTGAGAATCATACTTTTGGTGAGAAGGAAGGAGTGGGGATCTACACGTTTTCTTTGGAAGGACCGCAGCGGTTTCCAAAAATCAAGTTTTCTTTTGATATGTCTTCGCATCAACTGATGAGCTATGAACTATACAGCTCGCGAGACTCAGAAGAATCTGTTCGGATCTTTTACGAGCCTATGGCTTTGACGAAGGGAGAAATCCGCGAAAAGCTTAAGCTGGATACCTACATCAAAAAAGGATCCCGTGGATTGGTTCCTCAAGCCCCTTTTGAGTCATTTCAAATCATAGACCTTACAGCACAACCATAATATCATGAAAACCTACCTCCTTTCACTCTTACTTTTCTTCTCCACCCCATGGGTCTGTGCTGGAGTGGATCCACCTGCTTACATGAAGTGGGCAGGGACAGATCTTGATGTCGGCAATGTCCTGACTATGAAGGACAATAAGTACGACTTGATGACTACTACCTCCCAAGCAACTTGGGGTTTTAGGAATATATCGTGTGAGAATGAACTTGTTTTCAGCCTGGATCCTTTTGCGCTGGAGATGAATATCACGTTTGATGCGACGCTCAGAACCCGAATTACCTCTTACGATGCAGCGGGTGGAACCACGAGCGTAGACAAGACATTCTACATCAATTACGATCCAGAACAGGGAACAGATTACATCGAGAAAAGTGCGCATTTCTTTTCGGATGCCTACAAAGTTGAGGTAGAAATTCTCAATCTGATATTCAATTACCAGTCTCCCGACGTGACGATCACTGAGACGCCAGATTTCCTTCATCTTTCTTCTAACATCAAGGTCAATCGAAGCTATGAGATAGATCGCCAACAACGCATTCAGTTTTATCCTGTAAGCGTGGATGCGGATCGTAGCAAACTATTGGTAGAGTGGGCACCTGTAGTAGGAGCTGAAGCATATAAGTTGGAATGGACCTACATAGACAATTATTCTCACGTAGATTATACGACAGATCCCAATGGCGTAATCGTCTACAAGGATCTGAATAAACTGCCTTATGATTTTGACAAGCATTCGGTGCGCGTCATTGTGCCACATTCTTTCTATGAGATAGACGATGTGTTTCCGCGGGGAGCGGTGATCTTCAGAGTAGCTCCTGTGGGTAGAAGCATCGAGGCACCTTACAAGAAGTATGATGGCGTATGGAGCTTGCCTTCTTCTTATGGTTTGATTGGTGATCTTGCCAGTCCAGATTTTCAGAATCATCGATTTGATATCGGTGCTTCTCACCGTCCTAGGCTCAATTGGGTTTATACGGCTTCTTATGTAGAGGATGGGAAAATGGGGGCAGGATTGGAGTATGCAGATGGCTCACTTAGAAGTAGACAGTCGGTTTCTAGATTTTCTCAAAGGGAAACGGCTTATATATCCGAGACGATGTACGACCATCTGGGGAGAGGAAGTTTGCAAGTTCTTCCAGGTTCCTCTGAAAGTACCCAACTCGATTATGTAGAAAACTTCAATCAAAATCTGGCGGGACAGAAATACAGTTGGCGGGATTTTGATGTGGTGCAGCCGGGGGGGAGTACGACCGTGGCCACAGGTATGAGCGATGCCCAAGGCGCGTCCAAATATTTCAGTCCCAATAATCCTGATAAAGATAAGCAGGAAGCTTACTTACCAGATGCACATGATTATCCATTTGCCCAGACGACGTTTGATCGGAAAGGTCGTGTACGTACCCAGGGAGCTGCGGGCCCTGACTTCCAGGTCGATGGGCATGCCACGACCAATGTATTTGTCACGCCCTCACAAGAAGAGCTGGATTTAGTTTTTGGAACAGATGTGGGCTTCGCAGACCACTATTTCAAGCAGCTGGTCACCGATCCCAACGGCCAAATGAGCCTGTCGATCACAGATCTGGCAGGAAATGTGATTTTGACAGCACTAGACGGGGACGTGCCTGCCAATCTCGACGAGCTACCTGGCGAGAGACCCACAGATAATTTGACCCTTGTCCTCTCTGACCCTGTCTATAACAAGCTCAACAATGACGGAAGAGGATATTCAGTCAATTTTACCTACTATGCGACAGTAGAAGGGGAGCATTCCCTTTGTTACCTCATAGAGGATAGAAACTACATCGACTCTTGTCTGGACAGTACACTTTGTCTGGACTGTGCGTATGATCTGTACCTGAGTATCCAGGACGAGAATGGACAAGAGGTCTTGACTGGATGGCCGATCACGCGCACCATCCCACCTGCAGGACAAATCGATTCGCTTTGTCAAAATGCGGCAGATAGCGTTATCGCATTAGACTTTGTACTTACGGAAGGGCTGTACACCATCACGAAAACGCTGACACTCAATGAAGATTATGAGTCGCAGTATTTGAGTTGGTACACAGATCCTGAAAAGAACACTTGTATTCGTACGCTTTCCGACTTCATTGATGAATATCAGGCGGCCATCGACTTTTCGGGTTGCGGCAAAAGCTTCTGTCAGTCAGAATGCGAATACCAAATAGGCCCTATTCAAGATTATTTCTTAGCGAATCCAGGAGCGGATACCACGGATTATCTCAATGCGATCCAGAATTGTGTAGACAACTGTGATCCCGAGGACGCCTGTGATGAACGCCTTGCCATATTGATGGAGGAAGTGCGTCCTGGCGCCATCTTTGGTGGCTATACCGTAGATCCGGGTACAGGGAATATGACTCACGACGCCTACTCTATCTTTGGAGGTACACAGTATCCGCTATTTTCTACGATCCCTGTTTTTGAAGATCGTTATGGACAGCCCATTTTGATCAATGGGGTGCCAGCCCAAAATGTCACAGCAGAGGAGTTCATCAATAATTTTACCGATGACATGCTAGATGAACTGGTGACTCTACACCCCCAGTATTGCATCTATGACTGGTGTGTGGACATGCGGGCCAGCGATCAGTTTGATCGAGAACTACTGAGCTATGAGACTTTTCAAGACATACCGAGTACATTAGTCGCATCTCCCAATCCTCTGTTGGATATCCTCAATGCAGATCCCTACTTCCAAGCAGGCGCTTTGGGAGCGGCTGATCAGGCAACGATGAATACATACTTGACAGCTCCCGATGCCATAACCGTTTTCACAAATACAATGTCTCTTCTGCATTATATCCGTATGCTGGCCAATTGTGAGCCCGATCTAACACTAAGCCCGGAAGATGCAGCTCAGGAAATGATCAATTGTCTCAACAGCCTGCCGCAAGATCCTGATTCTTGTGAAGTAGATGGTTTTTGGAACATTGCTAGAGGGTTGTATCTATCGAAAAAACAGTCTTTGATTGATCAGTATGTAGATGATTTGCCTTGTCTAGATGCTGCCTTAGTTCCTCCAGGTTATGAGACACAGCTTCCCTCGCTAGAAGACCTGACGGGAGTAGACATGACGCAGTCAGATGATGACCTCTTTGCAGACTTTCAAAACATCGTGCAGACAGGATTAGGAGAGGCTTATGAACTTACTTGTGAAGGATATGCCGTGCAGTGGTGGGAGGAAATCTCCGCTTGTGGCAATGTCAATCTTGCAGATTCAGCCGCCATCATCCAAGCGCTCGTGGATGTATGTGTAGCAGGTTCTGATGACTTGCATCCTTTTGGATCGAGCACCACCAAAGATGGTATTCCTACAGCAGGAGGGCACACGAGCTTCGAAGATGTATTAGGAGATCCTATGCTCTTCCCTAATGGACCCATGGAAGCAGATCCCATACAAGATCCCATTTGTAATGTCTTCATGTTAGACTTTCCGAGACCCTATGAAAGTGTACTCAATAACATAGAAACCCTGACATATCCCAAGGTGGATACCTGCGCCTGTGACTTCATCCTGGGGATGCAAGAAACCTATTACCAGCAAGGAGATTCTCTGATAGACAGTGTGTCCTTCCAAGCTTGGTTGGCGGCGCAGACAGGGACGACCGTTCCCAATGCGACAGGGGTAGCTTGTGACTGCCAGGATACGTACTTCGCGCTTTATGGTACGGCGTGGACAGAGGCAGGATCATGGTCCGCAACGGCCAACGATGCATTGAAACAGACTAAGTCAAGAGTACCTGCAGATATCAGTTGTCCACAGTGTGCCACTTGTCAAGAGGTGACGGCGCTATGGCCCACCTATGACTCGCTCATTTCGCTAGGAGCCTTTGATATGTTTGCCAACATGATGAATCGCGAGCTGGACCTCAATTTGACTTTCATTGAGTACCAGGACTTCTACGATACCTGTGTGGTGAAGTTTACCTGTCCGCAGACCGTGGCTGCCCAGGAGTTGACAGGACTTTTCAACCAACTGATTCAAGATGGGCAGTGGACCAGCAACAATTTGGACCTGCTACCTACCTATCCCAATGGCATATATGAAGGAGCAAATTGTACCGATATGACCTATCAAACCCAGTTTGGCGGCAACTTCCAGTTCCAGGAGACCATGCTGGATATGGTGGCGAGTGTCAACCAGGGCTTATTCATGATAGGGAAAGATGCTACGGATCAGTTCTTCGTGTACAAGCAATCTCCTCAGCGCATCATCGAATGGAAGGTCCAGCTCAATCCAAGCCTGACGCTGCAAGCAGAGGGGATCATGCTCCAAAGCTTGTCAGATGGAGGCATAGCGGTACTGGGGATCTTCGAAGATGGAACCAATCCTCAAAAGGTAGGAATCATCCGACTCTCTGAGACGGGTAATATCCAATTTGGCCGTACCTATGACATTCAGGGGGTGACAGGAGTCCCTCAAGATATCACAGGAGCAGAAGAGTTGAGTGGGGGAGGAATGATCTTTACCTTTACCCATACATCGACGAATTCCCCTCATAGTTTGAGCACCCAGATGATCGAGATCGACAATGTCGGTAATCTCGTCAATGGGTCAGACCCACAGTTTCCAGAGTTGGGGTACAACACGTTCAGAAAGGACACGCGTCATCCGCACTTTAAGCAGTTTGTCGAAGATGCGACGGGTGGATACTATATGATCGGTGTCTCCGATAGCGCCGACGGTGTCCAACTCCTCAAACTGGACAACCAACTTCAGGTAGAATGGAACCGTAAAATCCAGCCTTTCCAGAAGTTTTGTGATGCAGACTCTGTCACGATGAGCATCACGCCAGCCTATCCTTCGGGTGTATATGTATTGCTTCGTCATCACGTGAGTACTACTACATGGGATACCTACGTGATGAATATCTCCGATACAGGCGGACAGCTCTGGTCTTACCTTGTCAACTTCAGCAATGAGCTGGATGGAGCGGAGATCTTAAACTTTGAGTCCAGCAATCCAGGGAGTACTGCAGGTCCCTTGTATCTCTCAGGTCTACGTAATTTGACAGGCGGTGGGAAAGAGCCTTTCTTCATGAGCTTGATTCTGGGTACAGACCCTGAGTATATCCGTATACCCAATGGAGGGGAGGATGCCAAGCTTGTCGTACAAACCTTCCCTAAACTCGATGTCTTGGTAGGACAGGAAGAAGTATTTGCTGGAAGTGCGGCAACACATTGGGACATCACTGCATGCCAAGTGGAAATAGGATCGTGGGGAACCTTGACGACACAATTGACGACCAATAGTGAGGTGTATTACCGTGATCTTCAAAAGATCAATACACAAAATCTAGCCACAACGGTCACACCTGTAGCTGACAATACCAGCCTCACCTGTGGTCCTCAGACCATGGTCGTAAACTTGGATGGGGATTGCGTAGACTGTCAGACGACGTTGAGCATGGATGCGCCTACAGGCGTGACCTTTGATGACATTGAGCTACTGACAAGTACAGAGATCCTGACGGACAGTACCTTCCAATTGTGGGGGATGTATACAGTCGGAGGTGTAACAGATTCTGTAAGGCTGACAGGGATATCCGATTGTCTGCCTTTCTGCGACACAGCCAGCGTAAAGATCTGCGCCAATCCTTTGGTTCCGATTGTAGAGGTAGACTTACCTTCGTGCGAGGATGAGTTGCTGGCACAGGCAGAGTATGAGGCGATTCGTGCCTACAACGACTACCTCCAGGATCTATCCGAAGACTTCCTCGCGAACTACCAACGCCAATGTATAGACTCGGTGCAGGAGACCTTTACCTTCACCCATCCTTACAACCAGCGCCATCACATGATGTATTTCTATGATCAGGCAGCAAATCTTGTACAGACGGTTCCCCCCGCAGGCGTAGATTATCTCGAAACAACTCAGCTATCCGCTGTCAAGGCAGCGCGTGAAGCGAATGACGGTACGAGCCTCACTCCCGATCACAAGCTCCGCACGCAATATGCTTACGACTCCTTTGGCAACATGACTTGGCAGAGCACACCTGATGGAGGCGAAGCTAGGATGTGGTACGACAACTTAGGGCGTGTGGTCGCTTCTCAGGATGCGCGACAGCTTGCCGCCATTCCACAGCGCTATTCTTATATCAAATACGATGGACTAGGACGATCCATAGAAGGAGGAGAACTCACGGTCACAGGAGGGATGCAAGCCGTGACAGTCGCCCTCGCAAGAGATACGGTGGGCTTCAGACTATGGCGTGACCAGGGAAACACGCGTAGGGTGACGCGTACCATCTACGACTTCCAGTCTGATGCGGCGATAGAAGCTTTATTTCCCGATGGCGTGCAGCGTGAGCTGCGTGGGCGCGTTGCTTCGACCTACTTCGTCGATGGAGAAGACGACAATCGCGATTTTGCCAGGCACTTCTCTTACGACGAGCATGGACATGTCATACACATGATACAGGAGTATCCGTCGCTCGAGCATTTAGGCTATCGCTACATCCATTCGGAGTCGGAGTTTGATCTGCTTTCGGGCAACCTGCATGCCATGCATCTGGCTCCAGATGATCCTGAGATGGCCTACACGCACCGTTACGAATACGATGCAGACAATCGTCTGACCCGTGTCATGACACAAAAGGCAGGAGAGACAGAGGAGAGAGAAGCGGAGTACTTCTACTACAACCACGGTCCGCTGGCTAGAGTGGAAATTGGGGCGCAAAACATCCAGGGGATGGACTATGCCTATACCCTCAATGGGATGTTGAAAGGTGTCAACTCCGATCAGTTGAGTATCTCTAGTGACATAGGGAGAGATGGGCGTTCCAACTTCTTGATCGCAGGAACCAATCTAGATAACCAGAACTTTGTGCGTGATGCCTTCGGGTACACCCTCAAGTACTATGCAGCAGATGCTAACCATGAGGCGGATTACAGCTCTATTGGGACAGGCTTGGTAGGTGTCTCCAACTTCGAGGCAGACGGGTGGCAGCAAGCCCAGGACTTCCGAGGTCTCTACAATGGCAACATAGGCGCCATGGTCACGGCCTTCCAGGAGACAGGGGGCAATCTCTTTCCGACGCAGCTGTATACTTATCATCATGACCAGCTTAACCGCCTGAAGCAGCAGCGTGCCTATCAGGGCTTGAATGGAAACCAATGGACAGTCAGCACGCCGATGCAGGACCTTGCCACCGACTATACGTATGACGCCAATGGCAACATCCTTTCGCTGATCCGAAATGGCAACACAATTAATGGCGATCCTTTGGCGATGGATAATCTTCGCTATAAGTATAAGCCCAATACTAACCAGTTGCTATGGGTGCATGACGCAGTCGATGCCAATAATTATTCCCAAGCTACAAATGGAACCGAGGACTTTGACAATCAAGATTCCACGCAGCAGAAATATTTTTACGATGAAATTGGCAACCTCATCTCAGACCAGATAGAGGGCATCGAACAAATCAAGTGGAATGTAGACGGCAAGATTCGAGGCATCACTTTCGATCCCAATGGCGATCCACGTCCCGACCTCTCCTTCTTCTATGATGTGGGCGGCAACCGTGTGACCAAGGTCGTCAAAGAAGACGCGACGGAAGAGACATGGAAATATACGTACTACATCACGGACTTTGATGGCAACCATCTGTTGACTCTTTCCAGAGACTTCCAGCCTAGCGGCAATATCAGCAATCCACAGATTACCATTCCTACAGGGACAGCCTATGTGGAGCAATTGACCATAGATGCGCATGAGGTATATGGTTCTAGCCGACTGGGTATTTCCTATGATGGACGCTTGCTCGCAGCCCAAGGATATGATAATCTCAGTCATGACAGTCAAGGTTACCTTAACAAAAGCACCAGTAGCAGCCTGAGTATCCTCCCACAAAGTGCGACGCTGGGATTGGCCTTCACCCGAGGGAAAAAACACTACGAGCTCAGCGAGCATCGAGGCAATGTCATGGTGACGCTATCTGATCGTAGAGCCTATACCTTCTCTACAGATGCCTTGGGCGATCCTGTAGTCGAGGTGATACCCGATGTACGGATGGCGACAGATTATTATCCATTTGGGATGGAAGTACCTAGAAGAAAACTAAGTGTGGGCGACTATCGCTATGGATTTCAGGGGCAGGAAGTGGATAGGGAAGCTTATGCAGGGGCAGTGAGCTATAAGTACCGAGTGCACGATCCCAGGATAGGCCGTTTCCTTTCAATTGATCCGCTAGCGCCCAAGTATCCACATAACTCTCCTTATGCTTTTTCTGAGAATAGAGTGATGGACGGTGTAGAGCTAGAAGGGTTGGAATGGATTTCACTACGAGATGCAAAAAGTTGGGGAATTAAGAGCTCAAATACTCAAGGAAGATTTGGGTATAGTGATGGACATAATGTTTGGGTTGGTGCGGATGTCTACAAAGACTCTGATGGATATTACAGTTTTTCTGAAGATTGTACTGGTTCTACAAAAGTTTCTTTTTCAACTCAAGCCTATGGTAATAGATACTTCCATGCCGAAGCTTTTGTCAGAAATCAGTATTGGTATTCTAGAGGGCAACTAACTATTTATGAACCAGATGGGACAATTAATAGGATTAATGGGAATCAATACGGAATGGTTAGGTTTCCTGAGAGTGGGCCAGGCTTTGCTAGATATACTACAGCCGCAGGTGTGAATAATGGTAATAATGAAAACTACCAAATAAATACATACCTTAAAATGTTTGGTAATATCCCTTACGGGACTGCTCATGGAGATAATTATGCGGATCCTGTTGCCGCTTCGCAATTGTATAATACATTCGTAGCCTTTTCAGAAAGACATCCTGGAATCACCGTTCATTATGGCGATATCTCAGCAGCAGATCCATTGATAAATTTGGGACATGCTACACATTATTCAGGTCACTCAATTGATTTACATTATATTGGGGATAATGGGATAGAATTACGTGGAGACAGAGCATATCGGAATGGAAACATAGCATTAATGAATGAGTTTTTAGGAATAGCTCACAATAAGGGCTTTTTAAACAATTACGCTTATGGTAATATCTATGATGATAATTTCTTGACCAACGGAAATCAAGGGGCGCATAGAGACCATTTTCATATAGGCTTTAGTGGAAGTCAGATAATAAATGGTATTCAAGGAGCTAATCAAGCTAATACTTTGAGAAATAATACAAATCGAATTGGTTGGTTTGGATTAAGATATATTAATATGAGTAATGATTGATAAAATGAGAAGAGTAGCAATATATATTACCTTGGTTTTAGGCATTTTTATTGCCTTAACAGCGTCACCCAAAGTTTCAGATAATTCGTCTAATCTCCTCTCACTAGAAAATAATTTAGAGATAGAATTATCAGACGATGTAGTTGTTAAGTTTAAAGGAGCTAAAAGATGGAAAAGTCAAAATATAGATGCTTCAAATGAAGATTCTATTTCAATAGATATTTTTTTTGATCCATATAAATTGTCATTCCAAATAATAAATAATAATCCCGAAATTTTGGATTGCAAAGTTACTCAACGTTGTCAAACTACTCTTCTTTTTAGTGACGGTGATGGACATATCTTACTGAAAGATTGGAAACATTTTTACTCTAACTGGGAAGAGTTAAATTCAAACTCCAGCCAAAAATTTAATCTATTAAATTATTCTGAAGAAGATTTAAAGTTTCCAGACTACACAATAAATGAATTGATTGAGGCTATTCAAAAGTATGAATCAGAATACATGCCAAAATCAAAAATACCATTCAGTTATGTTTTCTCAGATAAGGATAACCCTAAATATCACTTTGTAGATAATTATATTTCTACATTAGACTTAAATTTCTACCTGAAATTTAATGATACTGTTTGTAATAAATTTGTTGCTTTTCAAATAACTGACGGATAAAAGGTATTCTTCCCCTAGCTGGCGCCAACGTCCTGTTAGTGCTATCGGTACGTGAATGGACAAACCTACACCCGCTTCCTCCTCCAGCCAGCGCCGACGTCTCGTTGGTGCTAGCTAGGAACCCATAGAAACTCGTTCTTTCAGCATATATTAACCATTAAACTCACAATCGTAATGAAAAACACAAGCGTATTATGGATGCTGGCTATGCTAGCATTTTTCCAGCAGACATGGGCTTATCAGCCGACACAGATCGATAGCCTCAGTCCCTGCGACAGCCTACAGGCAGGTTTTGCCTTTTCCACTTCGGGCCTCACGGTCCAGTTTACCAATACCTCTTCTAGTGGCGTAGACGATTACGACTGGAGCTTTGGGGATGGCGGTTCGTCCTTCCAGGCGGATCCCTCCTACACCTATGCCAGTGCAGGGAGTTATACTGTGTGTCTGGCGGTATCCGATACGGTCGATAGTAGCACAGTTTGTACCGATACCCTTTGTTTGGTCGTCACCGTGCAAGACTCGCTCAATCCCTGTGATTCTATACAGGCAGGCTTTTCCTTTACGACCAGTCATCTGTTTGCATGCTTTACCAATACCTCTCAGTCGTCAGGCTCCGCAGCCTACACATGGGACTTTGGGGATGGCAATACCTCTACAGCCACCGATCCCTCTCACTTCTATGCAAGCGGGGGAACGTATCCTGTCTGCTTGACCGTCTCTGATACGATCAACGACAGTACGATTTGCCTAAACCAATGGTGTGATACCCTGACCGTAGCCGACTCTTGCGAAGGGTACGTAGCTGATTTTGAATATTCAATTTCAGGTGGGAAAGTTGTGTTTGGCATTCTGGGAGAGGCAGATGTGGTGTATTGGAACTTTGGAGACGGAAAATCAGATGTAACCACCAGCCCCATCATCATCCACAATTACAAAATTCCTGGGATTTATGAGGTTTGCTTGACTATGGTCAAATATATCGCTTCTCCCTGTCCAGGCGGAGGCGTCGATTCTTGCGTGGCGGAGGTGTGTAAGGTGATCAGCATTGAAAGTACCAGAAGACGAGTGGCCCGCATGGAGAGCCCTACCTTAGAGGCTTCCATTCAACTCAGTCCCCAACCTGCGGACAGCTGGGTGCAGATCCAGGCTGGAGAGGGCGAAGTGCTTTCAGGCTTCTTGACGATACACAACATGCAAGGGCAAAGGGTCTATCAAGCCCAGCTTCAGGATGAAAGCGTACGCAAGATTGATATTAGCCGTCTGACCTCAGGTATGTACATCGTCAGCCTCCGACAAGGAGATCAGGTTTGGACAGAGAAGCTCTTGAAGAACTAAGAGAATAAGTATTGTTCGTCGGATACTGTTGGCTCCCTCTAGCGTAGATACATCATCTGTATGCTAGAGGGAGCTCAATGATATAGCTTATCCGTCTAGCCAGCGCTACCGTCTGGTAGGAGTTATCGACAACTACCCCGCCCCCTTCAGTTTGTAACTGAAGCTCAAATTCTACAGCTACAATCTGGAGGGAGCTTAGGGGAAGAGGACACGTTGGTGCTGGCTGGGAGCTATTTCATTTCGTTTATATGGTTAACGATCTTTAAGGTTATCAAACCGATAGACTTGTAAAATGGTCCCTTTAGAAATTGCTGTATCTTACACTGTAGATTTTAGTATGGCGATTGATAAGATCATTTCTTTCAACATTGATGATGAAACCTAACTCGTTAAAATCAAATTTCACATAACTGGCTTCTAATTCTCCCCTATAATAGGAGGCCTTGGATAAGTAGCCTGTCTTCTCATCGTAAATTCCCACCCAGTAGTCTTCACTTCCCTCTGATACCACTTTCGAGATCCGTCCTTTATCGTCAAGTGTAAAATAGTACTCGAAAACTCTTGTAGTATCAGAAGTATGGGTCGAAATAAAGACCATAGTCTCTTTGAATATTCCTTGTTTGTTATACTCAAATGTTCTGATCGTCCCAGGTTTGGTTTGATTTTTACTGTATGATTCCATTCTAACTAGATTCTTATCTCGGTAGAAGAATTTTGTATAGGACTTAAGGCTATCTATGATTACACCCTCATCATTTCCCCTTCCCACGATCATTTTTTTAAGTACCCCTTGCTCATAAGTATACCAATAAGCACTAGGTGAGCTGATTCTC
>JBCBPW010000102.1:0-9242 GCA_039820545.1 Bacteroidota bacterium
TGGTAAGGAATCTTTTAGCGAGAGATAGCGGTTGGAAAGCATAGAAACCTAATGTAATCAGCCCATCAGATATTGAAATGAATCCCAAACCCTTGTCACTTATCCTAAGATTTTTAGAGAAAGCGTGTGAAAGTGAGCTCGACATTTCAAATTGAACCTTTTGCATCAGGTTTCTATGCTTTCCAACCGCTATCTCTCGCTAAAAGATTCCTTACCAACAGTATGTATCTATCTTTTTTAAAGCGATTACGAGTGGGGAATATCCATATCAACTTTGGCCTTGTAGAAAATTTAGATGGTAAATCCTTTGCAAATCCACTAGGTGTACCCGCTAATTTTCTCTCTCATACATTTCTCTTTTCATGGATCAGCATATTAGATTTTCAAGTAGTCAAGTGGTTTTCTGTATGTGAGAGCAAATTAATCGATCATTTCTTTTGTCAATCCAACATACAGCGATTCAAAAGGCCCATGATAGGTCGCTGTCACAATTTATAAGATTCACCATCCCCCACGCACGATTACACTGCAAAAAGGGGAGGCATCCTAGAATATCATGCGAAAGAATAGATCTACATCATTCACAAAAGATAAGTCTCTGAAGCCCAACAGTGCTGAAACGCGGCCATTACATGCCATTGATACCTATTCTAAAGAAGAATTGTATCGAAAGGTCCAATATCTGATGAGTGAAAATCAGCAAATCAAACATCAGCAGCAGCGCAAAGTCAACGAGCTTTTGAATGTCATGGAACAACAAGCGCAACAACCTAAGGAAGAACAGGAAGCCTTTTTAAGGAATACATACACCGACAAGGACGAATTTGCAGACCTCGTCAGTGCAGCACATATTATCCAGAAAGATATTTTCGAAGCCATTCATAAATTTGGACAACTGGAACAGCAGATCGAACAACGTACCCGAGAACTTGCTCATAAAGAGGCCAACTTATCCGCGATCATTGAAAACACTCAGGATATTATATTCTCTGTAGACAAGTTCCTCAAAATCCTCATCACCAACTCTGCCGCCCGAAAGCTCTCCATGAAGCTCATGAATATGGAGATGCAGCCTGGAATCAGCTTGCGCCGCGTGCTCCCAGAAGCCTTGCTGGAGGAGTGGATTCCCAAGTTTAGAATGGCACTAGAAGGGACACCCTGCCAAGAAATCTTCACGACCGCTCTCTGGGGAGAACCACAGATATTTCAGTACTCGCTCAATCCAATCCTCGATGCAGATGAAGCGATTGTGGGCGTATCGTTCTTTTGCAAAGACATCACCCAACAGGAGGCGGTTCGCGATGACAAAGTACGCCAGGAACAACTCCTTTCTTCCATCAACTACAGCATCAAAGAAGGAATCTTCCGCACGTCTAGAGAAGATGGGATGATCTACATCAATAAGTCTTTCGTCGACATGTTTGGATATGACTCCGTCGAAGAGATGATGTCGATGGATCTAGATGATCTGTATGTCAATCCTTCTCGAAGACTCGACTTCCATCGCATCATGTCGGAGAAAAACGAGTTTACCAATGAAGAAGTACTCTTCAAGCGAAAAGATGGAAGCACGTTCAGGGTGTTGTTGAGCAGTATAAAATCTGTAGATGAGAAAACAGGGAAAGTGTACTTTGATGGAGCAGTTCGTGACATTACAGAGCTAAATGAAACCAAGAATCAACTGCAAAAGCAAAACGAAGAACTCCGCAAAGTCAATCAGGAACTCGACAGCTTTGTGTATAGCACATCGCATGATTTGAGAGCACCGCTAGTGTCTATCAAAGGATTGATTGACATTTCTCGTCTGACAGATAGCCAGGAAGAGCGGGAACGCTATCTCAATCTGATGGAATCTAGTATCCTGAAACTCGATAACTTCATCAGAGACATCATCGGCTACAGTCGTAACTCGCGCTTACAGATCAAGCGAGAAAATATCAACTTTGAGTCTCTGATAGATGGATCACTTGAGTCGCTCGCCTATCTTAAAGAACGTCAGTTTGTGACACACAAACTTGAGGTCTCCCTCTCGTCTCCTTTTTATTCAGACCCTACGCGGCTGGAAATCATATGCAACAATATCCTATCCAACGCCATCCGGTACTGTGACAGGGCCAAGTCCGATTCTTATCTACACATCCTTGTGACGGAGACAGATGAAGATCATATCCTACTCAAATTTTCTGACAATGGCATTGGGATTCATCAAAAATACATGGATAAGATCTTCGATATGTTTTATCGGGGTACACAGGTGGGCCACGGTTCAGGCATAGGACTTTACATTGTAAAAGAAGCTACAGAAAAGTTGGGAGGGAGTGTTTGGGTTGAATCAGTAGAAGGAGAAGGCTCTACATTTTACATTCAATTGCCACGTGTCGTGCCTGAGATAGTTGCAGACATCTGATAGCGTTCGTTGAAGCTGCCTAATGGAAAAGCGCCGTTTGAGTCATATGAAGGACTTAGACAGCATTTTTTATGGAGAAATGATGTAATAAATGTTATGAAATGCTCACTTCCGAAGACAGGTAGAAATACCTGTTATTGAAATTTAAGAAAATATACGCTATCCCAAGGCTGAGAAAAACGAGATATTGAGGGAGCCTAACAGATGAAACCAGATGACACGAAAGCTAAGGAGGCCTCTATCATATGGTCTAATGAGAAGCATATTGATTTTTAGTAGACTAGCATACAATAGACATAAACGCATTCAACTGAATTCCACTTCATATCTATTATATTCACTTTTTACGATTTCCTAAAAATTACCATTATATTTCATAATGGAAGGTGAATTTTTCATGGATTTATGTAGGGATATACACACAACTAATTACTACATAATGGAAAAAGTCAGATCTTTCCTGAGCACACTTTGGCCTCACAGGCGAACGACTGCACTACCTTTGACTTCACGGCAGCACGCGTCTAAGTTAGGGGATGAGGTGGGACAACAATCCCATCATATTTCTGCGAATCAACTAGATCTACTCAAGCATTACATATTAAATCAAGAGCGGGAAAGAGCACGGATCACCAAAGATCTTCAAGATAATATCGGATCGAAATTGAGTGCCTTGAATATTCATCTGCATCAGCTCAGCCAGAGGCTCCCCCAAGTTCAAGACTATCTCATCCCACTCATGGCAGCGCTGGATGAGATGATGCACACGACAAGTAAGATCTCGAATGAACTTTTGCCTCCAACATTAGATAATTTTGGTCTTGCCTATGCAGTAGAAGAACTGGCTGATTCCATCAAAGAAAGAGAAGGGCTGAATGTATATGTGCAGATCGATGGAGATGTGCCTGCTCAAAGAGATAAAATTACAGAGCTTAATTTATATCGTATCTTACAAGAACTGATTGCGAATGCATTGACACATGGCGATCCTACCGAAATCCAAATTGGTTTTTGGCAATTTAAGGATCAATGTGCATTGGCTTATTTTGAGAATGGAAAGGGATTCGATATGAAGGCCAAAGGATTCCAGAGAGGTCATGGACTAGCAGATATCGAAAGTCGTCTGCAGATGATCCGTGGAAAGTATGAGTTTTATCCTGTCCCCAATGAAGGGATCAAATTTCATGTCAAAGCCTCCCTATTCCCCGATTACTTTCCCCAAACTTCAAATTTATGATTCGTGTTGCGATTGCCGATGATGAAACACTTTTCCGAGAAGGATTGAAGCAATTAATCGAAGGCTTTGAGAGAATTACTGTGACAATGGAAGCTTACGACGGGGCGAACCTCATCGACCAGCTAGCAGCTACGGAAGCGCTTCCCCATATTCTTTTGTTGGATCTGAATATGCCCGCTATGACAGGTATTGAGGCGACCAAGGTCTTGAGAGAACAATATCCAGATGTGAAGGTCATTGTCCTATCCACTCATTTCAATAAGGCATTTATCCTCAATATGGTAGAGCTTGGAGCTTCTTCTTATCTCCCCAAGAACTGCAAGCCTGATGAACTGGAAAATACCATTCATAAGGTATTTGAAAAAGGGTTCTATTACAGCACGGAGGTCATGATGGTGATTCGCGAAAATATGATGCGTAAGTCCAAGCCCAAAGCGCGTTTCCTACCCGAACTGACACGGCGAGAATTGGAGGTTTTGCAGCTTATATGTGAACAATATTCTTCTACTGAAATTGCAGAAAAACTTTTTATCTCTCCTCGCACAGTAGACGGACATCGAAACAACTTACTTGAGAAACTGAGTTGTAGAAATACCGCAGGACTCGTCGTATACGCCATTCATCATAAGCTCGTAGAAGTAGTTCCCGATACATTTTGGAATCGAAAGTCCTGAGTAGATTATACACTAAGTTTTCAATGATTTGACTATCGCCTTCAGCATTCCGAGCGTTAACTTTGGGACCCCAAGTAGCTTGTTACTGCGCTCGAAAATTATGTCTAGAAGATTAGTTTATAGTAAATTAAGTGTCTAGTTGAAAGAGATTGTGTAGTGTGTTCCACTTTTTTATTTGTTTGGGTACTCAAAAAATACGAGACGCAGCTCCACGGGAACTGCGTCTCTGACTACATATCAACTAATATATACAGGCTGCATCCATCAGCCAAAAGACTACTCACATTTACTGTGTCCACAGTTTTTGCAGTTTAAGCATCCTTCTTCGAATACTAAGGCTGCAGCTCCGCAGTTCGGGCACTCATTATCCACAGGGGCTGTACCATCTGGGATAAAGCGCTTCAGGGCACGCGCCACACCGTTCTTCCAGGTGTTGAGGGATTCTGCATCGAGGTGGAGGTTGCTCACCATGTGTACCACATGCTGGATCGGCATCCCATGGCGCAAGACACCAGAGATCAACTTGGCATAGTTCCAGTACTGATCATCAAAGGTTCTAGAGAGTGCTTCAATTGTTACACGATAGCCTCCGCGATCCAAATATTGGAAATCATATCTACTTTCGCCTGTTTCCTCATCGCGATTTTTCAACACCCAGCCTTTGTCTACATGTGAGAGGATAGAGAAAGAATCTTCTGCACGGCCTGTAAAGATCTCATAAGGACGGCCATCCAATAATCCTACAACAGCTACCCAGCTTTCCTTGCCATTGGTAAAACGGATCACCTCAGACTCCAGTTTCTGTGGGCGCTTGGGTGCGTGGGTCTCACCAAATGCGGACTCTTTCTTCTCTTTCTTCTCGTCATTGGAAATCAATACACCCGAGCGTGAGCCATCGCGATAGATGGTGATTCCCTTACAGCCTTCTTCCCATCCTGTCTGGTAGATTTTGGCGACCATCTCTTCTGTCGTGTCGTTGGGCACGTTTACGGTCACGGAGATCGAGTGGTCTATCCACTTCTGGATGGCACCTTGCATACGGACCTTGGCTACCCAGTCTACATCATTGGCTGTAGCACGGAAGTAAGGCGTCTTTTTCACGATCTCATTGATCTCATCTTGCTCCATCTTTGCCACTTGATCCAGATCGTATCCATTGGCATTCAACCATGTAGCAAAGTGGTGGTGGAATACGTGGTATTCTTCCCATGAGTCTCCTACTTCATCTACAAAATCGACACGGACACTTTTATCATTGGGATTCACCTTCCGACGACGCTTATAAGACACCATGAATACAGGCTCAATACCCGAAGTCGTTTGTGTCATCAACGAAGTCGTCCCTGTAGGTGCGATCGTCAGGAGGGCGATGTTGCGGCGGCCATACTTGACCATATCTTTGTATAGCTTGGGATCTGCTTCTTTGATACGGAGGATGAAGGGATTATTTTCCTCACGCTTGGCATCATAGATAGGAAATGCCCCACGATCTTTGGCCATGTCTACAGAAGCGCGGTAAGCTGTCAATGCCAATGTTTTATGTACATTAACCGAAAACTCTGTGGCTTCGTCAGAACCATAACGCAGTCCCAAAGATGCTAGCATATCTCCTTCTCCCGTGATGCCCACACCTGTACGACGACCTTTGCGACACTTATCGAGGATTTTCTCCCATAGCTTGCGTTCTGCACGCTTGATCTCTGCATCTTCGGGATCGGCGTCGATCTTAGCGATGATTTGCTCTATTTTCTCCAGCTCGAGGTCTACGATGTCATCCATCACGCGCTGTGCCATAGTTACATACTCCTTGAACAGATCGAAATCGAAGGAGGCTTCTGCCGTAAACGGATTTTGGACGAAGCTGTAAAGATTGATGGCTAGGAGGCGGCAGCTGTCATAAGGACACAGAGGAATTTCGCCACAAGGATTGGTGGAAACCGTCTTGAAGCCTAGGTCTGCATAGCAGTCGGGGATCGCTTCTCGCTGTACCGTATCCCAAAATAGGATACCTGGTTCAGCCGACGCCCATGCGTTGTGGATGATCTTATCCCATAGCGCCTTGGCATCGATCTCCTTTGTGAACATTGGCTTATCGGAGTCGATCGGATATTGCTGTAGGTATTTCTTTCCGCCCACGGCAGCTTCCATAAACTCGTCGGTCATCCGTACAGAGACATTGGCTCCTGTCACCTTGGTCCCGTCCATTTTGGCGTCTATGAAGTGCTCCGAATCAGGGTGCTTCACAGAGATCGAAAGCATCAGCGCTCCACGGCGGCCATCTTGTGCTACTTCACGTGTAGAGTTGGAGTAGCGCTCCATAAAGGGAACCACACCTGTAGAAGAGAGGGCAGAGTTCATGACAGGACTTCCCTTGGGACGGATGTATGACAGGTCATGTCCGACTCCACCTCGACGCTTCATGAGTTGGACCTGCTCTTCATCCATCTTCAAGACTCCTCCATAAGAGTCGGCGCGGTGGTCGTGTCCGATCACGAAGCAATTAGAAAGAGAGACTACTTGGAAGTTGTTGCCGATACCAGCCATAGGACCTCCCTGGGGTACGATATGCTTGAATCGGCGAAGGCCTTCATAGATCTTCTCTTCAGAATAGCCATTGGGGTATTTGGACTCTATGCGGGCGATTTCGCGGGCGATGCGGCGGTGCATATCATCTGGTGTACGATCATAGATATTCCCAAAGGAATCCTTGAGGGCATATTTGTTGATCCATACATTGGCAGCGAGTTCGTCGCCTTCAAAGTAGTCTTTGGCAGCAGTCAGCACTTCTTCATAGGTGAAGGAGCGGAGCTTAGTCAAGGGCTTGATACCCTGAGTCTGATTCGAGATAACCATATCTTTCTTTCTGTGTTGCGATCGTTTTTTACGTCGTGTGGAGTCCCTTGGTGTATGGTGGGAGATTGTTTAATCAAATTAGATTCTACAACCATTTTCGCCAATCTGATTTATGCACATCCCCTAGGCTCTCTCATACATTTGAAGAAATTGTCTTCTGGGATATGTATGGTTTTTCGTGAGAATAGATCAACGTTGTAGACCCTTCGAGATTGTAGAAGAAGTGAGATATGAATTATTTTTTTTCTAAAAAACTGAATACCAAAACCTTAAATATCAACATTTTATCAACAAATGAACTTTGAATAGACAATTAGGAAACATCTCAAGGAATCTTACATCTATTTTTGAGCTTTATCAAAATGTGGATAACCTATATTTTCTTCATTTTATTCCTTATACGTATGATTTAGCATTCATATTAATATTTATGAAAATTTTTAAGAAAAATCGAATAAACTAGGAAGTCTGAAAAATTGAAAAATAAGAGGAGGAAATGTGGGTGAGGGTTTTAGGAAAGATGACTAGATGATAGCATTAGGCTTATGCCACTAAAACTTATGCGAACACCTCATAGTGCGTGACTTTCTCCTCGAATTTCAATAAATACTCCTGATCTTCGGGATAGTACTTCGCCAGTTCATAAGCCTCGCCTGCAAAGTTTTTGATCACTTCTAGATTTTCCCAATAGGTAAGAAGGGTAAAGTGGGCGGTGCCCCCGACAATCCTCCTCAGAAAGGAGAGCTTCACAAATCCTTCGGTTTGCTGGTAATCAGGTATGGCTCTGTCTTTGAGGAATTCGGTGTAAGCCTCAAAGTTTTCTACCTTCGTTTGTCCGTGCCAGACTCTTACTATCATGATATTTTAGTGTTCGTTTCCTTTATAAATCCACATAGGCTCTGTTTCACCTGCTCTTTCAAACCCCACCTTTTGGTAAAAGTCAATGGCCTTGCCATCTGCGGTGAGTATCTGCATGTGAAATGCTCCGTATGTTTCCTGCATTTGATCCATGATCATTCGACCGATACCTCTGCCATGATAGCTAGGATGTACCAATAAATGTGGATAGTATACGACCAAGTGTCCATCAGAAATGGCATTGCCCAAACCTACTAGTTCTGCTCCCACCCAAGCAGATACCAATGAATGGGAATGCATCAATGCCTGATAAAGCTGGGTAGGTTTCTCGGCAGCACTCCATTCATTGGCTTGATACAGATCGAGTATGGATTGCAGCGAGATGTCTCTAGTCTCTGAGATGCGGAGGTTCATTATTTTTAAATCTCGATTCTCGGTGCAAGTAAGTTAAGCGTAAGGAATGAAGAAATGCATGAGAATCAGGAAATCTTGATAATCTCGCAAGAATTGCCTTTGCAGCAGAAATCCAAGTGTATGATTCTTACCCTATCGACCTCTCATTGCACCCAAGCATGTAATGGTTATGCTACTCTCTCCGTACACGATACGTCAAGCCTCCCAAAAGTACCGTGTTCGTCGGCGATAGATCTGACAAATACACATTCTCGAATCGATACTCATAGCTGATAGTGATCGATAGATTTTTGGCAACTGTCGAAGAAAGCGTGGGCTTAATCAGCCAATAATAATCAGCTCCTTCAATCAAGGATTGTCTATAAAAGATCCTGTTATCAATTCGTACCTTGCCTTTAAAAAAATTGTGTCCATTTATAATCCTTACCAAGAAGACAGACCGGGCTCTTAAAGGATCTAAACTACGCGTGTTTTCAAAATTATTGCCACCATAAAGCGTACTTTCATACCCAAGTCCCATATCTACGCGTAGGTCGGTATGTGTCCATTTATCGTGGATGATCCCCATCCCTAATCCTCCAAAATGCCTTGAGTTAACCTTAAGCAGTAAGTTATTATCAAAGGCATAGTAGGCAGTAAGAAAAGATTTTCTTTTCTGGGCAAAGTATGTCAGAGTGAATAACTCATACCAATTATCCTCCACGCGACTTCCTCCTAAGTTGTTATATCGATAAGATGTTGTATTGAACCATTCCCATCTTCCATGGACCAATTTGATTTCTAAGGCGCTAGCAAAGAC
>JBCBPW010000102.1:9252-23980 GCA_039820545.1 Bacteroidota bacterium
ATGTCCCTGTGAGGATTCTCCCATTGATGTTCAAATTGACCTGATAGCTCAATTTTTGTTCGCTCCTCAAACTGTCCTGTGCTTTCCCGATGATTGGAAAGATCAGGCAGATAAGCAGGGCCGTCTTTATCCCTCTCATTAATGTTTTCATTGGATACAAGTGATTGACATACAGGTAGATAACATGAAGAGATTTATAACCAGTACCTTTCAGGCCTTTGGCGTCTGGTTACTTTTGTTTAGAAAATCAAGATCCATCAGCAGATGTACAGGTGAAAGATGTCAATTCATATTTCTGTATTCTCTAGGGCTATATCCTGTTTTTGCCTTGAAGAGGTTACTGAAATGCTGAGGGTATTCGAAACCTAACATAAACCCGATTTCACTTACAGATTGAGAACTGTGTAGCAGGCTATTTTTTGCACGTTCGATAATGTGTAAATGAATATGTTCCTGTGCAGTCTTGCCTGTCTCCTTTTTCAGGAGGTCACTTAGATACTTGGAAGATAAGTTCAGTTTATCTGCACAATAGCTCACACTGGGTATTCCCAAGTCTATGGCTTTTTCTGTTTGATAATAATCTCGAATCAACCGCTCAAACCTAGATACAACGTCACTGTTGATATTGGTACGGGTATAAAATTGCCTGTCATAAAATCGGCGACAATAATCTAATAGGAGTTGAATATTGGTAATGATTAAGTGCTGACTATGCCTATCGAGATTCAGGCTATACTCCTTAATAATAATATCTACTAAGCCTTCGATGGTCTTTCTTTCGTCTTCAGAGAGGTGGAGCGCCTCATGGACATCATAATCAAAAAAGGAGTAGCCATTGATTTTCTCACCTAGGTCAGATTTTCGAATCAAGTCAGGATGAAAGGCCAATCTCCATCCTGCCTCCTCTATTGAGTCAGTATTAGTGTCACTATCCTGATACGCCATAACCTGTCCAGGAGCTGTGAGGATCAATGTTCCCTCTTGATAATCATAGGCATTTTTACCATATAAAATGGTCCCACAACCTCCCTGCTTGAATATGACCTGATAGAGGTTCACGATCACTTTTTCTCCCTGAAAATGCCCCATTCCCGTAAACTCTCTATCATTCACAACTGTCACTAATGGATGCTTTGGCTTTGGCAATCCTAGTATCTGATGTGCTTGAGCTATCGAATTTAGTTCTAATACTTTTGACATGACCGTCTAGATTTTAGGCCTCGGTTACCGCTAACTTTGTCTCTATATGAATGGGATATGTAAGCAGTAGGAATGAATTTAAAGCGTATCCCAGAAATTGTACGGAGTGTCCATGTAAAGTAAAAGTAATATTTAGTACCTACGCAAATTGAAACGAAGAACACTGCCTCCTTCAGATTGTATTTGGAGCATCTATGTAGCTTCAGCTACAAACTGAAGGAGGCCGTTTCATGCAGACAAGAGATGTTTGTTATGCAATTCCAAGGCTTCTTTGAGGATATCAAATAGGTAGATTCTTGAAATGATCTTATGAAGATTAATCCTTATCCATTTCAGAAAGTGCTTCAATGACTAACTCCGCAAATAGATGGCTACTGTGCTGTTGCTGACCTGTAATCAGTCGACCATCTCTAATGGCAAATGGTTCTAAAGGGGCACCTGCTTCATAATTCGTGCGAGGATTTTTACGTGCTTCTGTTTCGATGGTGTAGTCATTTAATTCGAAACCTGCAGCTTCATTATTCATGGCTTCCTCTGCATCACAGTATCCTGTCCAAGTTTTACCATCAGCTAGGAGGGTTCCATCGCTCAGCCTCGTCCAAAGCAGCAGACTACTCCCGTGGCAGAGCATTCCAACGATTTTTCCTTGCTCATAGAAATCGGCTATAAACTGGTGAAGTTTCACATCATCTTTGAATGTAATCAAAGGTCCTCCTCCTCCTGCCACACATACGGCATCATATTCGGCGATATTGATATCGGCGATCGCTAATGTATTCTCCATCAGCTTTCCAAATTCCTTGTGGTGGCGAAACCCAATGGTCACAAGGTCATTAGGATAGATGGTCTGTGCATTTTCTGGATCGGAGAACCCATCAAAAGCTACTTTTCCTCCTTTGGATGAAGCTAAATCGACTTCGTACCCAGCTTGGATAAATTCGAAAAAAGGGCCCGTCATTTCCTCAGCAAAAAAACCTACAGGAAGCATCCCTTTGAGCATCGCAGGATTGGAGACAATGTATAGAATCTTCTTTTTGGGATATTTGTATGGGGCACGTCTTCTAATTACTTCTGTAGGCATCTCTTCTGTTTTTAGATTGTTCTGAAATGTTGTACGATCTGTTTGGGCGAAACTCAAAGAGCCTCCCAATATCAGCATGACCAAAAGCCACAATGTTCTTATTTTCATTTTCCTGTTGTTGAATCGTCAATAAAATGTAAACAGGTCACCTTTTTAAGTAGTGACAAGACAAATTTGACGCTTCTTTTGAGCGGATTCTTAAAGATTTTACGGGAAGACTAAAAGAAATGACAGGAGAAAATGAGATGTGGATACCTCATGCCTTTACGAGGCTTTGGAGAAGGATAACGATTTAGAGAAATTAAGAATGGTTCGTCTTCTATCAAAGACTTGGTCTATCTTAGGATCAGGTTCATTCTTGCTTATGATTGAGACCTTCACTCAGCCTTTCCATGATCGAAGCGGCTGGTCGTAAAGACCAAGAGCAGACTTCCTGCTATCAGGGTGATGAGCATCACATTGTTGGCGAATCCTTCGAGGCCGATGTAGTGTAGGGCATAATAGCCCAAGATGGTGAGTACGCCCATGCCTAGGAAACTGTTTCGCATCCATATGGAAAGTCCCTCTATATTGACGCTTTTCTTGCGCTCAGCAGACATGGTATTATAACCTGCGATGAGATTGGGGTATCTCTGGACAAGGAATCCACTTAAGATGAGGAAGAGTCCAATTCCGATGTTGATATATTCCATCATGGCAGTTTGGTGTGTTATGGTTGTATATACGGGAATTGACGAAATTATTTACGTATGAGGAGAAATAAATATTGCGAATGATACGACCAGGTCGTAGAGGGGTTGGGTTGTCCACGTTGTGGCGGTGGTCCTACGGGGAGGGATTGACTGGTCCCATTCGGTTCGTAACTGGAACATGCTGTGTTCTACCTTTTTATTTGTGTGGAAACTTAAGTTTTAGGATTAAAAGCAGATAAAACGACTACTTAAGTATGGTGTAAATCTCTTTTTATCAATTATTTAAATAGTCTTCAATATCAAATCGATCTATAACAAAAGTAATAAATGCGAAGTAAGCCGCTCATGAGTGGAAGAATAATTAAAATTATTTTTTGCGATATGAGAAAAATACCCTATAATTAGTTAACCAATAATTGGTTAACCAATTATGCACACTAACTACTGCAACATGATTTCTACCATACTCGCACAGTCCTCTGGGCTTCCTGACAGAAGAAAGTTCCCCCACCCTCATCTCTTCTGTTCTGCTCCGAGTTGACACAGCTGATTCTACGTTTTTTGTTTCATCCACAACATTTAGACAAAAAAACATTTTCATCTCTCCTTATTCATTCCATTACCAAGCAGGAAGCTGTTATACGTTTGCCCCTCTTATAACCTGTAGCAGCAATTACCAGAACGTATACTCATGATTTTCTTGCAGATCGTCTGTGCGAAATGTAGGATACAGAGAGTCATTATCATCAGAATGGAAGCGTGATAGGCACCTTCTCTTCTATTGATTTGACAGGAACAAGCCTTTATGTAACGAAAATATGCTTTTTGATGTATGCTTTCGGAAGAATATAGGTACGTCACTACCCTTCATGAGTTGAGTAACATTTTTCAATATCTGGACATATATCTCAGACGAGAAATAGACAGTCTGGTGCATTCTATTTGGTAATGGAAGTACCCTAAGGAGTTGGTTCCTCGAGGGGAGGGACCACTCCATTCTTCATGATCCATTGGGATGTGCATGTTTTGACTGTTGCCTCTACACTAGGTGCAAAAGTAGATGGAAACATCACGCTTCGTTCTTTTTGGTTCGACACACAATGAATCTCTAAAACTAAACCAATCACAATGGAAAAAAGGACTATTCACAATCGCAAAAGTGGTTTTACACCGCTCACCTCATGTTGGGTCGCCCTGGCCTTTATGCTAACGATCGGGTTTTTGCCTGCACAGACACCTGCAAGCAATCTGGGTGGCTTGGCCTCGTGGAAGTTAAATGCCTACAGCGGGTCGTTCAACATCAACCAAAATAACAATGGCCTGACTTATGTGGACAACAGACAGCCATTGAGCACACACAGCAACAACAACTGGTTTTATTACTCCAATGGATATACATGGTTCAAAACCTATGTAGGGAATCCTTCTTCAGGAGGATCAGGGAATCCCCGTACAGAGTTGCGCGAGATGGAAGTGACCAATAGCGGCAACACAGAAATTTACTGGAACGGTACGACGAGCACACAGTATTCTATGAAATGGCGCGTGAGGGTAGACAGACTCCCTCATTCAGGCAAGCTCGCTTTTGGTCAGATTCACAGTAACTCAAGCTCCATCGATGACGCTGTACGTATACAGGCGCAAGGTTCTGGAAACCAGACCAGTGGACAGATACGCATTCGTGTATTGGGCTTTGCGACAGATACAGATGACAACCCTACGGCCGTCTCTGATGAAACAGGCCATTATTTCTCGATGGACTCTGAAATTTACTTGGAGTTGACCATGCAAAACAGCATCATCAAGCTCTATGTACTGAACAACAATGGGTCTCGTAATCAAACGATTTTTACCTCTAACGCTGTCAATGCGACAGGGTGCTATTTCAAGGCGGGTTGTTATCTACAGTCTGTGAAAAGTTCTTCTGACATCGCACAAAAAAGTACGAGCAACTATGGATTGGTTGGGATCAGTGAGATTTCGTTGAATGGGAGCAGTAGTGGGAGTGGCTGTGACAATACGGCTGTACCTTCTAACCGCCATGTGGACAATATCGGAAGTTCTTCTGCTACCTTGGACTGGAACGCCGTCTCCAATGCCGATCATTACAATGTACGCTGGCGCAAAGTAGGAACTTCCTCATGGAGCTACAAAACAAGTATTCGCAACGGTACCCAGCACACTATTTCAGGGCTCAGCAGCAACACGACGTACCAGTGGCAAGTAAGATCGAAGTGTGCGGATAATTCAGGAGCTGCTTATGGCGCAGGTCCTGGACCTAACTTTACGACTTCAGGAAATAGCGGGAATAGCTCGGGAGGCAGCTTCCGATTTGTCAAGCGAAATGCCACAGGCTATGCCATGGACGGAGGAAGCGGAGGAGCCAACGGCCAATCTATCGAGCTTTGGTCCAACATCAATCATCCCAACCTCACATGGGTAGAGATCGACCGTAGCAATGGCTATTACTCGTATCAGAAGTTGAATACCAACTACTGTATCGATGGTGGAAATGGCGGGAGCAACAATCAAAATGTGTATCTATGGACTTGTGGTGCCAATAACCAAAATCAGCACTGGCAGAAGGTCAGCGTAGGCAACGGACACTACATGTTGATCAAACGAAATGCTTCAGGCTATGCCATAGATGGAGGTAACGGCGGGGGACAGAACCAAAATGTCAAGCTATGGTCGGTGAATTCATCCAACCAAAATCAACATTGGCGTTTTGATGCTGTCAATGCAAGGATGCAAGCGGTCGAAGTGGAGGCGGAGGAACCGTTTCGATTATTCCCCAATCCCACTTCTCGTACGCTCCAAATCCAAGGAATTGAAGAAGGGAGATCCATCCGCATATTCAATGTGCTAGGGAAACTGGTGATGGAGACGTCTGCCCAAAAGATCGATGTTTCCGAGCTCAGTGCAGGGATATATTCTGTGGTGGTCGAAGGTAAAGCACCGCTGAAGTTTACCAAACAATAATTGATTTGATGTAAGGGGTACATGCGCTGTGAGAAGGACTCATGGGGCGTGTACCATTTTTTATTTCAGTATTCATGCGCTGCTAGGCGATGATATTTTCTCTATTTCTAGCTCCATCTCATACTGATCGACCGTATGCTCCAATCCCATACGCTGGAGCTGATGGATCTTTTCTGTCAATCGGTTGTCTACATTGTTGATCTTCATCGCAGGAGAAATCTGTCTGATTCCTGCAAACAGCCTGTCCCAGCTCTGGTTTTTCTCTTGCAACAAATCCAGTTGTGCAACATAGTGCTGCGCTGGCTGTATGATGAAAAATGACTCTGCCTCTCCTTCATGTAAGACCTGAAAATAGCGATAGTCTCCTTCCACAATGGACTCTTGCTGGTTGTCCCATGAATATTTGTCCTGATTAGGTAAGGCATCCCAATCGATGGCTTCTTTTTTCAGTTCTCTTAATGAAGGTGTTGGAATATCCAGTATGGGCAAGGTGCCTTTGAAGCATATGTATTTTTTGACAATCTCAAAACCGACCCCTTGGTACAGGCGAACGGCGATATGATTATCTGTGATGACTTCTAATGTGGTTCTTTGGATTCCTCGTTGAGCCAGGTCTTTGAGTGCGTGCGTGTAGATGGACTGGATGATTCGCTTGCCTCGATAGGCGGGGATGACACCTGTACCTGTATTGAAGGCTGTGAGGAGCTGATTGCGGCGGTCGATGGCGTGAATGATAAAGCCTACCAGTTGCGATTGGTCAAACATCCCATAGGAGGCGTCCCAATCTACTTTGGCTGCCTTCCATCTATTTTCATAGTATGGCTTGTCCGTCGGCATTTTTACGAAGTAGTTTTCAAATGCTTGGAGGAATGAAGCAAGGACTTCATCGAAGGAGATGCTTGAAAGGGGGCGGATTTCCATATTGCTTCGTACGTTGGTCTATGGAGAGGTCGTATCTATCTCGTAATCCATCTGAGATTTTAGCCCTCGAATGGATTCCCAATCTGTCATAGATGCAGGCTTAGTTTCTAACAAGGCTACCTGATCCCAAAATGCTGTTTCTCTTTCTTTGTGCTCCTCTATCAAGCGTTTTTTATCAAGGTAAATATTTCCCCAATCCTTCTGAACACCCAATTGAACCTGCTGCCCCATCGCATCAAAGAATCGTTTTCCAAAATCTTTGACCATGTGTATAAAATCCTGATAGGGAATTTCTACGCTTCCACTAGGAGCTGTCCACAATTGAATGCCTTCTTCTAGCTCATAGTCTGTATCCCAACTGATTCGCATAGAATCCTGATTGCGAAAGAACGAAATATACGGCCCTCCCACAAGGTGTAAAGAATCAAATGATCTATCTTTAATCCATGAAATCAGCCCATCAAATTCCTCAAAGTAAAAATCACTGTAGTCTTCCTCATCTGTATCATTCAAGTCCAGCCACTTCTGTGCATCTCTCAAAAAATCATTTAAATTTTCTGTCAAGGGATAAAGTTCATCTGTCACAGGCTCGCCGATTCTGCCAAACAGCTTTGTAAAGTCTTCTAAAAAACGAACAATGAAGTACTCGTTATATTGAGTCATCTTACCTGTCGCACTAAAATACGCTTGTGCCTGCTCTGTATACTCGTACAAGGTGAACTCACTTATATTCCACCACAACGTCCCATCTGTCATCCAAAACCAACTCAAGCTTGGAGCATCGATTGATCCTGCAGGTTGTAGTTCGTTTATGTGTTTTAACTTAAAGTGGATCATGTCCCATTATGTATATGAAGGGGTATTGGCTATCATTTCTTCTCTCAAATTCTGAAGTTTTTCTTTGATGGATGCTTCCCATTTTTCATCCATTTCTAATAAGTAGATCATTCTCTATATTTTCACTGCCTCCTTCAAGATCTTTTTCGCGGCCTTACTCAGGAGTTTAGGGGTTTCGGGACCACTTTGATTGGTCATGATGGAGATGCCCAGTTTGTGATCGGGGAAGATAAACAGCCAGTTTTGCATACCGATGCTTCCTCCATGGTGATTGTAAGATGTCCCGTATTTGTCGGTCCATATATTCCAAAAATATCCTACTTTTCGTGTGCCTTCTCCTCGAAAGAGTACTTGGTGAGATTGGGAGACGATAGGATCTTCAATGGATAATTGTAACTCCATATACCGAAGCATATCAGACATGCTCATACTCGCGCCTCCCCCTGAGGCCCACAATGTGTTGCGCTGATTGGGAGAAGGCAGGCTATTTTCCATCCAATAGCCACGCACCAAGCCACTTCTCTGTGTGTCCATACGAACAATACCTGTCTGAAACATCTGATGGACCTCGCGAAAATTTTCCGCAATCAAGGAATCCAGCTCTTTTTCATAAGCACGTTCGAGCACATATCCCATCAGTTCTGCTCCTGCATTAGAATATGAATACTGTGTTCCAGGTACGGTGGTCAGGCTCACTTGCTTCAGATCTTCCAGGAACTGGTCTTTGCTGTAGGTCTGTTCCATTTGCAGATATTTTTGTGGAATCTGAGCATCCAGATTTTTGAATACCTCATTCAGTTCCAATGGTAAAAATAAAGGTAGTCCTGCCGTATGCGTGAGTAGGTGCTGGATCGTGATGGGTTGATCTTGGTAGACCAAATTGGGATAATTTCCTGGGAGGTAGAATCGCACATCTGTAGAGAGGTCGATTTTTCCTTCTTTGACGGCCTTTGCTGCGATATATCCTGTCATGGTCTTCGTGACAGAGCCAATCTCATACCTTGATTCGTCATTTGGCGCATTCCCTTTCCCTCTTTCCAATTCTCCAAAATGTTGGGTGTACGTCTTCCCATCCTTTATCACACCGATAGAAACCGAGGAGATCTTTTCATTTTTAACAAAGGATGTTCCCTGCTTCTCGATGACCTTTGTGATACGCTCATGTTGCGCGCTTTCCTGTGCATCGGTTTTCTGAAAGGAAATGGTAAGGCTTAAGACAAAAAGGAGTAGGATATGCTTCATTTTTATGTATTTCATGCAGTACACGTATGTCGTGCGTAAAACGGGAATGATGGCTTAGGGTAAATTCAACTGCCAAGAGATCCCAAAGGGGTCCACTACCCATCCGAATTGCTGACTGAATCCATAGTTACCTAAGGGCATCATCACCTCCCCGTTTTCCGATAGCTTGGTAAACAATCGCTTGAGTTCGCTTTCGTCCTCGCATATCACAAAATTCGATGCAGCAGGTGTGAAGTCCCACTCATGAATGGGTGGGCTGTCGCTGCACATATACGACTTCCCATCTAGGATAAATGTGGCCTGCATGATGGTTCCTTCTTTCCCTGGAGCGTCTTTTCCCCAGCGAGTAAGTTGGACTACTTCCGAATGATCAAATAGGCTAATGTAGAAGTTCATCGCTTGCTCTGCATCTCCTTTTTGAAAGGTCAAGAAGGTGGAGATCTTATGATTCGATTGCTTGGCTATTTGCTTGAGGCTGTCATTTTCCATTTGTAGCTTCTGTAGTTCTGCTGACTGAGTCTTGGAGTTGTTGGATTCTGCACAGCTGATGAGCAAGATACTCAAGCCTATGAGGATAGGAAGAAAATTTTTCATGTGACAGTGGGTTTATAAAGGTGAGTCCTCTTGAGAGGAGGATATAGGTTCCATGCGTGATACTATCAGAGAAGATTCTCTGCAGATAGTAAGACTCCGTCTTCATCCGCATAGACATAAGTTCCTGGTACGATATCCGTTCCTTCTATGCATAGGGATTCGCCTTCTACGCCTACATTCCGTTTGATGCTTTTCGCAGGACAGGTTCCTACGGCTTTGATCCCTATATCCATCTCGTTGATCACTTTGGAATCTCTGATACAGCCGTAGACGATGATGCCTTCCCAGCCATTTTCGATGGCGAGTTGGGCGATGTTATCCCCTACAAGGGCGCACCTTTTGGAGCCTCCACCATCGACGATCAGCACCTTTCCGTCTCCTTTTTCTGCCAATATTTTCCTAACCCACGAGTTGTCTTCAAAGACTTTGAGGGTGACGATTTCTCCAAAGAAGGATGTTTGCCGACCATAACTTTTCAGTTCGAGGTTCAGTAGGCGTAGGGCAGGTGCGTGTTCATCCCATAGATCTGCTGTTACTATTTCCATTTTATGTTTCTTTTTGGGGAAATGTCCAATAACATACTTAAAGATAGGGAGCCTTTCCTAAATTCTTGTTTAGGAAGAGTTAAAATACAATGCCCTACGCAGTCATTCACCTACGCAGGGCTTCTTTTCTTAGCGTTCTTACTTCCTAAGTGAAGCGTGATATTTTGCTTACTCGGTTTTCTCTCCCGTAAAGCGCCAGAATTGAAGACTTGTGACCGCTCCCTTCTCTGAGACAAATGTGTAGTACGTCCCCGTCGCTCGATTGAAGTAAGTACTGTCATTCTCAGGGAGCAATATGATAGGTTCAATGGCAAACTCTCCCGTGATTTCCAATCCATTGTCCTTGATAGATACGATGGCTTCTCCTTGCTCTGGAAAAACATAAGTGCCTACGAAACGCGCTCGTTCCTCGACAGTCTTAGGACTGACTATCCGCATAGTAGGCTCGATTCCTGGCAACTTATACTCCTCCGCAATGCTGAGCATGATTTCTCGCATGATGCTGCCATTATCCGAGTTGACAGCAACGACGACGGCGATAGGATATTTTTTCCACATGACCATATCCGCCTTGAAGCCTTCATTTGCGCCGTTGTGCCCAAAGGTGTGTTCGTTGACCACAAAGCCTAAACCATGATCGTTCATGCCAGCTATGAGCATTTCCTCTACGGTCTCTGACTTCAATAGTCCGTCTTTCTTGGACTGATAGATTTCCTGGATTTCTTTTGCAAAGAGGCTGAGCTGAGAGGGCGTGGTCCAAAGACCTGCTGCAGCCAGTTCTGTATAAATGGGCCATTTTCCCTCTACCTCGTCCCCATTGGCTCGGTAACCTGTCGCAGAAATGGAATGATAGGCTTCGGGAAGTGGATTCTCAAAGGTACTGGATGTCATCCCCAAAGGATCTAGGATGCTCTCCTGCATGATATCAGGAAACGATTTGTTTTCCATCTCTGTGATTAGGAGCTGCATGATGGTGTAGCCTCCCCCTGAGTACATCCAGCTTTCACCAGGCTCTTTGTAGACTCGGACGGGATCTGTATTTCCCAAGCCATCTAGAACCTCAACGACTGTGGGAATCGTGTCGCCCTTGTCATACCCAGGAAATCCCCAAGCAGTCAATCCCGCTGTATGATTCAGGATTCTCCGAGTCGTTACCTTCTCATTGATTGTAAATTCGTTGTCGGGCAGCTTCCAGCTTTTGAGGTAATCGTTGACATTGGCGTCTAGGTCCAGCCGACCTTCCTCGGCAAGTTGATGTGCGCGGATGGCAGCCACAGGCTTTGTGACCGATCCTACCATAAACATCGTTTCGGATTTCACGGGGCGATTTTCGGCAATATCTGCCATGCCGTAGCCTTTGGCCCATTCGAGCTTGCCATTGTTGATCACCGCAATGCTGGCACCAGGTATTCCTAGTTCTACCAACCTTTCCTCGATATTGAACCGAGGGATATTTTCTCCCTGGATTTGAAGATTGGGTTGCAGACCATTCTCAATTCTCTCTATTCTTTCATTTAAGAGGGTGTCAGCGTCTGGTTGAGAATTGGATGAACAGCCCACGAGTATGGACAGAGATAAAATAACAATAAGTGTTCTCATTTTGAGTAGAATATTTGAGATATTAACCTAATGAAACTCAGGAAAGTTCATATATCCCATTTCCTATGTCATGCGATTTCCCACAGCTTAGCTTGCTAATTACTCATCCAACACATACTCCAATTGAAAGGAGATGTCGAAAATATTCTTTATCGCATAACTGCCTAGGTCTTGGAAGTAGCTGGATGAATTGTACTTGATTCCATAATAGGTTCGATCCACTTCAACCTTTCCATTGACGATGACTCGCCCACCCTCTACCGTGATCTCTGGACTAAAGGCCAATGGCCCCGTTACTCCTTTGATGTTCAATTCACCAGAGACAGTCTGATCTTCATTTTGGGTAAATCTGAAGGTGGCTGTAGGATACTTTTTTACATCAAAGAAATCTTCATTCTTTAAATGCTTCATGAGTTCTTTATCCTCGTGATAGAGGCTTTTCATATCGATCGTGATCTCTCCCGAGAGTTTCTTTTCTACATCCCAATCCAGGCTAGCGGCCTCTACATCGAGCGTACCTGTTTGCGCATATCCTCCTACTTCGCCATATCCAGTCCAACTGATTTGACCAGATTTATCTTTGTCTAAGGTATAAGCTTGACTATGCAGGTGGTTGAATGAGAGTGAGAGGAAAAAAATCAGGAGAAAAGTGGTCAATAATTTCATTTTGTTTGGATTTCGGATTCTGTTTCCAGTATGGACATGCCTTTGTACATGTTGCCTTCTTCGTCTTCCGCGATGACATACCATAAGGCGTCGCCTCCATAGGGTTGGTTTCCCCAGCGATAGTTTTTCTCGAATGTATAGGTGACGCCTTTTACGAGGATACCTTTGGGACAATTAAATTTTTTGGCAAACTGTCGTTTGTTATAAAATACATTCTTCTTCCAGCCATCTTCATTGTACCAAATATATGAGCCTGCGAATTTCACAGTGAGTGTCATATCGGGAGATGTCACACTTGTGGCATGTCTCCAGACATAGGTGAACTCAGACTTATCTTCAGGGACGGTTTCCTCTGGGTAGTTGGGATTGGGATTGTGTTTGATGAAGACAGCCTCGGGCACTTTGCGTAGTACATCAGGGAGTACCCGCGATTTATTGGTCCATGCAGAGTCCTGACTCCATGCTTGGAGCCCTAGGATCATGAGAAGTGCGAAAAGAAGATGTCTCATATGAAAACCTTAATGTATTTCCATAATGTAGAAATTTTGAATATTAAAATCAATGAATAATTATTACCTACCTGACGCGCAGACATTCAAAGAGTTGGGGTATGCTTATCTTCTTGTTGATTCTACGGATGGGGGTAAGCAGAGTACCTGACTACGATGACGACTTTTTTCTAAACTCTCGTGGTGTCCATCCTGTCTTGGTTTTAAATAGTTTGCTGAAATACTGTGGGTACTCGAATCCCAACTCGTAAGCTACTTGGCTCACAGGAATATTGGAACGTAATAGCTTTGCTTTGGCCAGTTCGATCACTTTGTAATGAATATGTTCCTGTACCCCTCTCCCTGTTTCTTTTTTCAGCAGCTCACTCAGATAATTAGGGGACATATTCATCTTGCGAGCAAAGAATTTGACAGATGGCAGACCAGTGGCAGACTGCCTTTGGAGCTGAAAATAGGCCGTCAGACATTGCTCAAAATTTGAAACGATATCCCTAGAGTCCTGGGGGCGCATATCTAGTTGCCGACTGTAGAATCGTAGGCAATAATCTAGTAAGAGTTCCAGATTGGAAACGATCAATTTGCGGCTGTAGTCATCCGTGGGTAGCGTCAGTTCTCTTTCGAGATTATCGAGCACGCTTTCTAGGGGTTGCAACTCTTCTTGGGAAAGTTGTAGAGATGCTTGAATGGTGTAAGAGAAAAAAGTGTAGGCATCAATGTTGGAGGCCAAGGGAGTGCCTCCGATTAAGTCAGGATGAAAAGCGAGGGTCCAGCCTTGCTCGGCTTCGTCCACATTTTGCTCACTGACAAAAGAGAATACCTGCCCTGGTCGAGAGCAGACGATCGTTCCTGCTGGGAGCGCATAGATTTTGCTTCCATACTTGACTACGTTTTTACTATCGGTATAAAAGGAGATCTGGAAGATGTCGAACAAGAAGCTCGTATAACTAAGGTCAACCGTTGTCTCTGTACTTGGGATGCGTATGATGGAAATAAAAGGATGACGGGGAGGCTCAAGCTGTAAGAAAGCATGAAGTTGTGCGATCGATTGAATATGGACTTTTTCCTTCATTGAATGTATCTCCCATTGAGAATGGTATCATGATCTGTTTGTGGGCCAAAGCGTATGTATTTTTCGGGCTAAAATCTGTAGCCCAAGTGAATCGTAGGAAGGCGTGTAAGGGCAAAGGTACGAATCTGATAGTTTTGATCTCCTACCACCTGCCTTTCTGTTTCGTCAAGTTTCCAGATAAAATGCATATAGGCATCCACAAAAAACCTGGGATTCTCTTTCCTCTTCAAGCTTGGATACCATATGTATCCTACATTGAAACCTGCATAGGGATTGCCTTTCTCCTCTTCTTGTCCAAGCGTTGTCGTAGCTCTTGACTGGATCGTCCAGGTCTCATAAGCCAATAAGCCTCCTAAATAAGGCCCATAGTTTACCCCTTTTTTGTGGAAAAAGTAATAGCGAGGATTGAAGGCCAGCGTATGGTTGATGTCTAATCTGACCGTCTCATATGTTTCAAACATCTGATCGAGTATGCCTCCACCTTCGGAGCGAAAACCACCACGAAAAATAAGGGTGAGGGAGAACTTGCGATAATGTCGTGAAGCACTGAAGTCCCAGCCCTCGCTAAGTGGTGCGATGGGACTGATACCCCCAGAGAAGTAGGGCTTTATGACTTTTTCTTGGCTGAATGCAGCTAGGCTTAAACCTAGGAATAAAAGGCTTAAGAAGGCTATTCTTTTGTCCGTATGCATAGCATGAATCTGATAGATACGCTCACTTACCATCAAGTGATTAGGTCAAAACTACAGATTAACTTTCCGCTGTTTTTATGCGAATTACGGATTCTTGTA